>JBCQWE010000009.1:0-60724 GCA_047172505.1 Rikenellaceae bacterium
TGGTGTTGGGTGGCATTGGGTGTTGGAGATGTCGAAATATTTTGACCTTTGGGTCTTGACGCGGGAGAGTAATCGTGAGAGTATCGAGGGGTGGTTTGCTGAGAATTCAATAGATAACAAACCTACTTTCATCTATTTTGACCTGCCTAAAAAGCTGAGGTTCTGGAAGAAAGGGCTTCGTGGTGTGAGGACATATTATATGCTTTGGCAAAGCTTGACCAATCGCCTTGTGAAGCAGACAATGCAGGAGAACGGCATCGAGATCTACCACCTACTAACATATGGAAATGCCTTGTGGCCTGCAAGTAGCTACGGTCAACGGCAGGCTTTTATTTGGGGCCCAACGAGCGCAGGAACCTACGTAGATGCAGACTTTACGAAACACTACGGATTTAAGAATCGTGCCAAGGAGGCTGCTCAACGCCTTATGGCTAAGACATTAACCCTGAATTGCGGATTTAAAAAACGGTGCAAATGCGCTAAACTCATCCTCTGCAAAACCGAGCAGACCCGACAAAGCATCCCCGAAGAATATAGATCCAAGGCGGTTCTTTTTACCGACGTGGCAATCGACCTTTTCGACACCTCGAAATACGTCTCGAAGCGCAAAGATGACACAGTTCGCTACCTCGCAGTAGGGCGTTTAGACTCGTGGCGTGGTTTCGACTTGATGATTGAGGCTTTCGCTAAAGCGCTGAAACAGAATGAAAACCTCCACCTTGACATCTTAGGCAAAGGCTCCGACAGAGAGCGTCTGCAAACATTAATATCAAAGCTCAACCTCGAAGAAAAAGTTGTGCTAAGAGGTCATGTGACAATGGAGGAGTACTACCAATATATGGCTGACTGTGACGTTGTTGTAAACCCAACTCTGAAAGAGGGTGCTGTAACTACCGCATTCGACTCGATGTCGTTCGCAACGCCGATGATCTGCATCGACACAGGGGGCTACACTCGATATTTCACCCACGAATATGCTGAAATTCTGCAAATTAAGAGCCGAGCTACAACCATAGAGAACCTTACGACCTCGATGTTGAAGCTCACCGATAGCTCCCTACGCGAGGAGATGTCGAAAAAAATAGTCGCTGTTCGAGATAATTTCATCTGGGAGCGCAAGGGCGAAGAGATTCGCGACATCATACTAAAGACAATCAATGAATAGCTACACCAAGCTGTCAGAAAATTCAAACGACAAATTTATCCGCTTCTCGAACTCCGAGGGCAAGGCGTGGGTTGTGCCGATACGGAACATGAGAACGGCGCTGAACCTCTATCAACCGAGCGGAGCTAAGGGCAAGGCGGTGAAATCGCTGCTTCCTTATCTGCATTGGGTGCCGCAAGTGCGAGCCCTTATCAAGGCTGAGAATAGGCAGGTAACTCTTGATGAGCCGCTTAAGAAGCTATTATGTAGAGTGTTAAAGATTGAATATTTTGAATTTTCCATTTTCGAGGGTACGCCCTCAGTTCACCAAAAGGTGACGATCCAAATATCGAAAGGCAGTCAGATTCTTGCCTACTGCAAGCTCACCGAAAGTGAAGAAGTGAAACCACTTTTTAGGCATGAGGAGCAGATCCTGAACCAGTTACAGAGCAAAGGCATCGGCAATATTCCCAAATGTTTGTATTGCGGAGAGCTGAGCGAAGGCAGCAAAACGCTCCTATTTGTTCAATCGACAATCAAAACAAATCGCTCGAAAATTATTCACTCGTGGGGTGATGAGCATTGGAAATTCTTGGAAGATCTGCACGAAAAAACAAAGGTGAAACTTCCATTTATAGAGAGTGATTTTGCAAAATCTTTGGCTATGCTCGAGGGTTATCTGGCAAGCCTACCAATTGAAAATAAGGATATTATATATAACGCAATAAAGCAAGTACGCGAATATTATGGCGGCAAAGAGGTCGAATTCTCAGCATACCATGCCGACTTCACACCATGGAACATGTTCTTCGAGAAGGGTAAATTATTCGTCTTCGACTTCGAATATGCTGCCATGACCTATCCGCCTCACCTCGATTGGTTTCATTACTACACCCAAACTGCAAATTTTGAACGTCACCTAACCCCCGAGCAGATCATCGCGGAGTTCAAATGCCCCGAACGATTGGATTCTCAGGTTGGGTATGTCGCTTATTTGCTGGATATGATTTCGAAATATGTTCATCGTGAAAAGGGTCAACTACGCAGTAACACGCTGGATAACATCACATTCTGGATAGATATTTTAAAGAGCCTATGAAAATCCTACACTACACCTTAGGGCTCGCCCCGCAGCGAAGTGGTGGAATGACCAAGTATGCGACTGACTTGATGGTAGAGCAGGCTCGGCAAGGGCATGATGTGGCATTGCTGTTTCCTTGCGGCTATCGTTGGTGGAGTGATACAACTTATTGCAAGATAGGACAAAAAGCTGAAAACATCCAATTATACGAACTAAAAAACACACTCCCCATCCCACTACTATACGGCACCAAATCCCCAAAAGATTTCATAGCATCTCGCAGAATGAGCGAAAAAGCGATGGAGAGCCTTTATAACGATATTAAGCCCGACGCGTTCCACGTTCATACGCTGATGGGGCTACCGATAGAACTACTGCAATTCCTTAAAAATAAAGGTGTTAAGTTAATCTACACCTCGCACGATTACTTCGGAATTTGCCCTAAGGTGAATTTGATTGATTACGACGGCAAACTTTGCAATAACCCCTCAGCAGAGAGATGCAGCAGATGCAACCAAGGTTCAAAGTCAACCCTATATCTACGACTTCGCAACTCTCAATTTGCGCTGAATCTGAAAAATAACCCTGTGCTAAGAAAAATCCTCAAATAAGCTATGTCAACAAAAGAGCATGGTCAACTGCTTGACCACTACCGAAATATGTTCGAGTTCTTCGATGAGATCCATTTCAATAGCTCAGTGACTGAAGGGGTTTATAAGCAGCACCTCGATGTAAAAAGCTCCGAGGTGATCTCGATAACTCACTCGCAAATCGGAGATAATCGCATAGCTCGCAGCTTTGAATCGCAAACGCTAAAGCTCATTTTCATCGGGAGTACAACTATTTACAAAGGTTTCCCACTTTTAAAAGAGGTATTGCAAGAGCTGCTCCACGAGGGCTATAAAAATTGGCAGCTCGATGTTTGGGGCGCAACAGGTGCAACAGGCGCAACAGGCTCGTCAGATTGCGAAAACATTAATTTTAACGGCTTTTATAAATCCGACGAATTATCAAAAATATTCCACACCGATGGTGTGCTTGTCGCACCATCGGTGTGTAATGAGACTTTTAGTCTCATTACACTCGAGGCCCTATCATACGGCATTCCCGCCATCGTCTCATCAACCGTCGGAGCCAAGGACATCGTAGCTCAATACGACCCCTGGTTCATCTTCTCCGACAAGGCTCAGCTCAAAGAGAGACTCAAAACAATCCTCACAGATCGCAGCACGCTGCAAAATTTCAACCAGGCAATCATGCAACAAACCTGGCAACACTCAATTGAGGAGCATGCCCAAAAGGTGATAAACCTCTATAAATAAATACCTTGCCCAATACTGCAAAACCTAAAAAACACCTATACATAATAGGTAACGGTTTCGATCGTCACCACGATGCGGAGTCAAATTACTCTGATTTTAGGCGGTATTTTGTGCGGATGAGTCCCGAGAGTGTCTCTGATTTTGAGATGTTTTTTGGGGAGGGTGTGCTGTTTGGGGAGCGATCGCATGAGGCACTGTGGGCGAACTTTGAGCAGAGTTTGAGTCAACTGGATCGCGAAAAGGTCTTTGATTTTGTCGATATGCTGTTGCCAGAGATGGATGAAGATCACGAGAGTTTTTCTGTTGCTGACTACTACATGGCTGTCGATATGGTGTGTGAGAGGATCACGCGATTCATCACGCAGATGCAGAGCCATTTCCACAAGTGGGTCAACACCTTGCACTATAAACATGGTTTTAAACACAAAATGCTACCCTTGGATCAAGATGCTCTATTTCTGAATTTTAACTACACCCCACACCTCGAAAATGAGTATCGTATTTCACGCGAACATATACTCTATATCCACGGCGACAGGCGCGACAAGGAGGGGATCTTATCCTTGGGCACAACATCGATGATAGCGACGAGGCGTTAGATAGATGGATTCACAAACACAAGAACCGACGACGCTATCGCCCCAATCTCAAGGATAAAAATGGGCGCTATTTTCCAAATGACAAGTTGGTCTACCTCGCCTATTTCGTTGAAGATGAGGATGTAATAATGAGAAATTCTCGTCTGAATATTCGCTACTATGCAATAGATCGCGTCTTAGGATATCTCGAGAGCTACTACGACCTAAGCGCCAAACACTCCAATAATCTAATCGAGAAACATAGCAGCTTCTTTGCCTCACTCGCTGAGGTAGAGGAGATTACAGTTCTTGGGCACTCATTAAGTGAGGTTGACATGGCATACTTCGAGAAGATCATCAAGGTGGTAGGTCGCCGTGCGAAGTGGAGCTTTTCATACTATAACGACGATGACATTAGGCGGATCAATAAGTTTTGTCGCCGCTTAAAGATTACAAAACCTGTTGGCACACAGTTATTTAAGATGGAATATATCATCCGCAGTTGATGCCAAGGAGTATTCTGCGTCATCAAGGCACAGCATGCCGACGTAGACGAGTTAATTGCACTAATCTCCGCGCGGTGCAATTCTATTGCATACTCCTAAAAACCATCATCGTGCCTATAAAACCCAGAGATTGGTAGGTGCCCCAAAGCATTCGAAGATAACCAGGGTTTATGAGACCCGCCCAGAAAAATCTGCGGCGGGTCTCTTTTTTTTGAGAAAATTCTCAGAAAATTCTCAGTCCTACTCCTCAGCAAAATATTTATAGAACAGAGGTATTGTCTCCACCCCTTTATCGTATTGGCAGAGTCCATAACTCTCGTTGGGAGAGTGGATTGCATCCTCGGCGAGGCCGAAGCCTATAAGCAGTGATTTTATACCCAAAATCTCCTCGAATCCGCTAACGATAGGAATCGAGCCGCCCGAATAGTATGGCAGTGGCGCTTTGCCGAATGTGTCGATGATAGCTTTCTCGGCCGCTTTATATGCCACCATGTCTGTGGGGGCAACGTAGGGCATGCCGCCGTGCAGGGCTTTCACCTCGACCTTTACGCTTGCGGGGGCGATCTTGCGGAAGTGGCGCTCGAATAATTCGCTAATCTTGTGATAATCTTGGTTTGGCACCAGGCGCATCGAGATCTTCGCCGAGGCCTTCGATGGGATCACAGTCTTTGTACCCTCCTCGGTGTAGCCGCCCCAAATACCGTTAACGTCGAGCGATGGGCGGATACCGGTGCGTTCGATGGTTGTGTATCCCGCTTCGCCCTCAACCTCATTGATGTCGAGCGCTTTTTGGTAGTCGACAAGCGAGAATGGGGCTTGGTTGAATGCATCTCGCTCGGCGGGTGTGAGCTCAGCAACATCGTCGTAGAAGCCTTCGATTGTGATGCGACCATTCTCATCGATAAGTTGTGACACTAAGCGAGTTAGCACATTTGCAGGATTAGCCACAGCACCACCAAAAAGGCCTGAGTGAAGGTCCTTGTTTGGGCCCGTTACCTCGACCTCCATATATGCAAGTCCGCGCAATCCACACGTTATCGAGGGGGTCTCCATCGAGATCATCGAGGTGTCTGAGACCAAAATTATGTCGGCTTTGAGCAACTCTTTGTTCTCGCGACAGAAGCCATATAGGCTCGGCGAACCGATCTCCTCTTCGCCCTCCAACATGAACTTTACGTTGCAGGGGAGCGAGTCGGTGGCGCACATCGCCTCGAATGCTTTAAGGTGCATAAATAGCTGACCCTTATCGTCGTCTGCGCCGCGTGCATAGATCCTATCACCCTTTACAACAGGCTCGAAAGGGTCTGTCGTCCACTCTGCGCGAGGATCAACTGGCATCACATCGTAGTGGCCATAGACCAAGACTGTGCGAGCTGCGGGATCGATGATCTTCTCGGCATAAACCACGGGGTTACCCTCGGTGGGCATCACCTCGGCTTTGTCTGCACCAGCTTTAAGCAGCCCTGCTGCTAGCCACTCGGCACAAGCCACCATGTCGGGCTTGTGCTCCGAGAGAGCGCTAATTGAGGGAATGCGCAACAATTCGAAGAGTTCACAGAGCGAACGTTCGCGATTGAGGGCAATATATTTATACGCGTTATCCATTTTCGTTATTTTATTCCACAAATATCTTTCATCTCGCCGATAAACTTCTCACCCAAGGCATCGGCCTCTTCTTGCGTGCCAGCCTCGGTGTAGATACGAACGATTGGTTCGGTGTTAGATTTACGCAGGTGCACCCACGATTCGGCGAAGTCGATCTTCACGCCATCAATATCTGTCACTTGCTCGCCACTGTAGCGGTTTTTCATCTCTGCAAGTAGAGCGTCAACGTCGATCTCGGGGGTTAGTTCAACCTTGTTTTTCGATGCGAAGTAGGCAGGGAATATAGCACGCAATTGGCTCATAGTCATCTGGCGCTTCACAAAGTAGGTAAGAAATAGAGCTACACCCACCAACGAGTCGCGACCGTAGTGAAGTTCGGGGTAGATGATGCCTCCGTTACCCTCGCCACCAATCACGGCACCTGTAGCTTTCATCTGAGCAACCACGTTCACCTCGCCAACGGCCGATGCCGAGTAGGTGCAGCCGTGAGCCTCAGTCACATCGCGTAGCGCGCGCGAAGAGCTTAGATTAGAGACCGTCGCACCCTTTTTGAGTGTCAAGATGTAGTCGGCAACAGCAACCAGAGTATACTCCTCGCCAAACATCTCGCCATCTTCGCACACTAGCGCTAGGCGGTCAACATCGGGATCGACAACAACGCCCAAGTCGGCACCTTCGCGGCGAACAACTTCCGAAATCTCGGTAAGGTTCTCAGCAAGTGGTTCGGGGTTGTGTGCAAATTCGCCAGTTGGGTCGCAATTAATTTTGATCACCTCGCAACCCATTGCTTCGAGCAGTTCGGGGATCACTACACCTCCGATAGAGTTCACTGCATCCACGACAACTTTAAGCTTGCGCTCAGCCACCGCTTTCACGTCGACCGCAGGCATCGAGAGCACCTGAGCGATGTGTGTTGGGTTGAAATCTACGTAGCCTTTAACCTTGCCAATTGCATCAATTGTTGGGTATTGATACGCCTCATCATCGGCATACTCTAATATCTGACCACCCTCCACAGCGTTGAGGAATTCGCCACTAGCGTTGAGTAGTTTAAGTGCGTTCCACTGCTTTGGATTGTGTGAAGCGGTGATGATGATACCACCATCAGCACCGTAAGTAATTACGGCCATCTCGGTTCCTGGGGTTGTACACATGCCCAAGTTAATTACATCGACCCCACAACCAAGGAGCGTACCTTCGATAAGGTTGTTAACCATGGTGCCCGAGATGCGAGCATCGCGACCTACGACAACGGTCAAACGTTTGCCAGGATTGCGTTCTGTGAGCAGGCGAGCGTATGCGGTTGTAAATTTCACCACATCGATTGGGGTTAGGTTGTCGGCGATCTGACCACCGATAGTACCTCGAATACCTGATATTGACTTAATTAGTGCCATTTTGTTAGGTTTATTAGGATAATTTATTAACAATTATTTTGTATTTCGATGTAAATATACTACTTTTATGCCAATTATGGAAATTAATTGAATAAAAAATGAGAACAATTCCCACCTCCGAACTTATCATCAACGAAGACGGTACAATATTCCATCTTCACTTGCGCCCCGAACAGTTGGCCGACATCGTAATTTTGGTCGGTGATCCAGGCCGTGTAGCTATGGTTGCATCATTTTTCGACACTGTAGAGTGCGAGGTTTCGAACCGCGAATTCAAAACCGTCACTGGTAGCTACAAGGGTCGTCGCATGTCGGTGATGTCGACAGGTATTGGAATTGGCAACATCGACATCTCGGTTACCGAGCTCGACGCATTGGCTAACATCGACTTTGAGACTCGTCAAGTGAAAGAGGAATTTAAGCAACTCACCTTAGTTCGTTTAGGCACCTCGGGCGGCCTGCAAGCCGACGTCAAGGTGGGTGACTTTGTCTTTGCGCGCACCTCGATTGGTTTCGATGGCCTTCTCTCGTTTTATGCCGACCGCGACAAGGTTTGCCAGTTAGATATGGAGGAGAAGTTTATGGAGCACACAGGATGGAACACCAAACTCCCCAACCCCTACTTTGTCGATTCGGACGATTCGCTATTCGAATTGTTCAAAGACTCTACTCGCGAGGGTATAACAATCGCATCGCCAGGCTTCTATGCGCCCCAAGGTCGCTACGTTCGCATGGCTCCCGACGACGTGCATCTCAACGAGAAGATCGAATCGTTCAACTACCAAGGTCGCGTTGTGACCAACTACGAGATGGAGAGTTCGGTTTTGGCAGGTCTTTCGGCACTTATGGGCCACAAAGCCACAACAATATGCACAATTATTGCTCAACGCATAGCGCAAGATGTTAACACCGACTACAAACCATTTGTTAAGGATATGATTCAAATGGCACTCGATAAATTAGCTACAATTTAAAAATAATAAGATAAAACAGTTATGAAATTTTCTGTATCAAGTTCAGCGCTTCAATCGCTACTATCATCAACAGGTAAGGTTATTAGCAGTAAAAATACCCTCCCTATCCTCGACTATTTCTTGTTGGAGATTAGCGACGACCTGCTCAAAGCTACAACTTCAGACCTTGAAACTACACTCATCGGTTCGATCGAAGTGGAAAACCAAGGCGACTCGGGACTGTTCGCAGCACCTGCAAAGTTGATGCTCGACACACTTAAGGAGTTCGCCGAGATGCCACTTGTGATCGAGGTTAACACCACCGATTGGGAGATCAAACTAAGTTGGAAAAGCGGTTCGTTGTCGATCCCTGGAGCCAACCCTGTGAGCTATCCACAACTGCACACCATTGGCGAGGAGAGCCACACGCTAGATCTCGACCCGATGCTTCTTCTTAGCGGCGTAAACAAAACTATATATGCAACTGCCGACGATGAGCTTCGTCCAGCGATGAACGGTATCTTCATCAACTTCGAAGAAGAGATGATCACCTTCGTGGCAACCGATGCCCACAAATTGGTTAAGTATGCGGCGGCGGCTGAGTGTCCATTCACCTCGTCGTTTATCTTGCCTAAACGCCCTGCGAACCTCCTTAAAAACCTTTTGTTAAAGGAGTCGGACAGCGTGACACTCACCTTCGACTCGAAGAGCGTGAAGCTAGAATTGTCGACCTACACGATGATCTGCCGTTTGATCGAGGGCAACTACCCCAACTACAACGCAGTTATCCCAAGCAACAACCCCAACAAGGTACTAGTCGACAGAATCGAGCTTTTGAACTCAATCAAGCGCGTGGCAGTTTGTTCGAACCCGACCACAAACCTTATTCGTTTGGAGATCGGCGACGATAAAATCAACCTTACGGCGCAAGACCTCGACTTCTCGGTTTCGGCTAACGAGACTGTATGTTGCAGCTACGATGGGCAACCTATGTACATCGGCTTCAAATCGACGTTCCTCGTTGAGATCCTTTCGAACACCGAAACCCCAACGGTGATCATCGAGCTGGCGGACTCTACACGTGCAGGAGTGTTCAAACCCGTATACGACGAACCAGGCGGAGCCGAGTCACTCATGTTGCTTATGCCAATGATGATTAACGCATAAACATTTAGAAAACAGAGAGATGAAGCTAAACCTTAAGCGTCCAATAATATTTTTCGACCTAGAAACTACAGGTGTCGACACAAGCAAAGATAGGATCGTCGAGATCTCGATGGTAAAGATAATGCCCGACGGCGAAGAGATCATCAAGACCCGCAAGATCAACCCACAGATGCCTATTCCCCCATCTTCGACCGCCATACACGGCATCACCGACGAAGATGTCAAGGATTGTCCGTCGTTCTCGCAAATTGCTCGTTCGCTGGAACAATTTATCGCAGGGTGCGACTTTGGAGGATTCAACTCCAACCGCTTCGACTTGCCTGTGTTGGTCGAAGAGTTTATGCGCGCGGGGGTCGACATCGACTTTAAAAAGTGTAAATTTATCGATGTGCAGAACATCTTCCACAAGATGGAACAGCGCACGTTGGTTGCCGCGTATAAGTTCTATTGCCAGAAGGATCTCACCAATGCCCACTCGGCAGAGGCTGACACTTTGGCCACTTACGAGGTTTTAAAGTCACAACTCGACAAGTACGATGACCTGGAGAACGACATCGAGTTCCTAGCAAAGTTCTCGACCCACAACGAAAGTGCCGACTTTGCAGGGCGCATTATATTTAACGATAAGGGTGTCGAGGTCTTTAGCTTCGGCAAATATCGCGGCGAGAGTGTTGAAGAGGTATTCTCGCGCGAACCAAGCTACTACTCGTGGATGATGAACGGTGATTTTCCGCTCTACACCAAGAAGGTGATTACCGAGATTCGTCTGCGTAGCAAAAATAAATAAATTTAGAACTCTATGAGGAGGTTTACCCTAACTTGTCTACTTGCACTATACTCTGTAGTTGCAGCGTTGGCTGTAACCAAATCGCAGGTTGTTGTCTATATCAATGGCCAGCGATACTATATTCACACAGTCGAGAGCCAAGAGAGCATTACCGACATTGCCAAAGCCTATGGTGTTGAACAACAAGTGATTATCGACCTGAATTCGCAAGAGATAAAAGAGGGCGAGAACATCAAAATCCCATTCGATGCACCCGCCACCCCCGAAAAGGAGATGAGCGCATGGCAAACAATGCGAACTTTCTCGAAGCACAAGGTCGAAGCGGGTGAAACCCTCTACTCGATCTCGCGACTCTACGAGATCTCGATTGAGACAATAATGGAGGACAACCCTTCGATCGATCCAATATCGCTACCAATAGGCGAAAAGCTACTCATCCGCAAAAAGATGAAGGGCAAGAGCTCAGGTGAGGATATTCACGCCGAGTGGACCGATTACCGCGAGGACCTTAACCTGGTGTCGCAAAACGACGGTTACACCTACCACATCGTCGAAAAAGGTGAGACAATCTACTCTCTCTCCAAAGCGTGTGGCCTAAGCCAAGAGGAGTTCATCGAGCTCAACAATCTTCGCGATGGGCTCAAAAGTGGATCGATGGTGAAGATACCTACCCCGCAAAGCGAAGCCGAGCTAGAGGAGTATGACCAAAGCGAGGAAGTAATTGAAGTAGATCAGATTAGGATGTATTCACTCCGCCGCAGCGAGACACTAAAGATCGCACTATTGCTACCATTAAGCAGTGGCGAGAAGGTGAATCGCCAATTTGCCGACTTCTACAAAGGGTTCCTCGCAGGTGCCGAGGAGGTGACCAAAAAGTGGGGTCACGAGGTTGAAGTGACGCTATACAACACCGAGCGAGACATCAAGACTGTGGAGCAGATCACCCAAAGCGATGAATTTGCAGGCACAAACCTCATCGTGGGGCCAATCTACGAGGAGCTACTCGCCCCCGTTCTCGAATACGCGCAGAAGAACCACACGCCTGTCATCTCGCCCCTAGCAACACTTAAATCTACGCAGAGTTCGCTACTATTTCAGCTCGCCCCACCAACGCAAAACAAGTTCGACAAGGTGCGCGCGATGGTCGACAACACCAAACATGTAACCATTATCTATACGCAGCAGACCGATTCGGCTTTCGAGAGTCAGATCCTAGATTTGATTGGTGAGCGCCCCTACGACACCCACGTCTACGAGTACGAGCACCCCAACACCGTTGCCGAAAAACTCGCCAACGACAAAGAGTCTGCGGGCGACCTTTCGCGATTTATCAACAACGGCAAGGATAACACCATCATCATCGCCTCGTCGAGCGAGACCGATGTCGATAGGATCCTCTCGGCGCTCTCGTCGGCACAAATTAACATTGTTGCACGCGGTGGCAAAGCTGCCAAATATGAGGTGTTGGGCAATTCGGAGTGGAGCAAATATAAGAATATCGACCGCACTATATTCTTCAAAAACAGTGTCGTTTTGCTCTCGTCGTACCACGCAAAGCGCGACAACCTCCAGGTGAAGAATTTCGATAGTCGCTACATCGACAAGAACGGAGCTATCCCCTCGTTGTATTCATACCGCGGCTACGACACGGCAATGATCTTTGGCGAGGCGATGTATTCCGAGATCGACTACAACCTCGAAGGCAGAACATTCACGCCGCTACAAAGCCACTACCGCTTCGTTGTCAATCACGATAATGGCATCCACACAAACACCGAGTGGATTCGCGTAAACTATAAAAACGACTATACAATCACCATTGAGTAACAGATTATGGCTAATAACCCCACACTTATACCCGAAAAAACGATCGAACGACTAAGTGAGTATCGTCGCTCGCTTATGGCAAGTCACAAGATGGGCATTACCCATATCTTCTCGCATATCATCGCAGGTATTCACGGAATCACAGCGGTGCAGGTGCGTCGCGATTTGATGCTCATCGGCTTTTCGAGCGACAACAAGAAGGGCTACGACGTGAAGGAGTTAATAGATTTTATTAGCGATATACTCGACAGTGACTCGATGATCAAAATTGCAATCCTCGGCATGGGTAACTTGGGTCAGGCTGTAACAAAGTATTTCAACGGCAAGGGTTTTAACCTCAACATCACCGCCTCGTTTGACATTGACCCTGAGAAGGTTGGCACAACAATAGACAACATTCCGTGTTACCACATGAACGATTTCTCGACTATTGCCGAGGAGCAGGATATTAGCCTAGCGATTATCTCGTGCCCCACGAAAATCGCCACGGAGTTGGTTATCCCTATCGTCAATGCAGGTATCAAAGGGGTGCTGAATTTCACATCGGCACCACTCAATTTCCCGCAAGGCATCATCGTCGAGAACTACGACATCACAACGCTCCTCGAAAAAATCGCCTACTTTGTCAAAGAGGGTGAGGAGAATTCAAATTCATAGAAAGGAGAGCTACGATGCTTGTTTTCAAAGGTGTAGAAACGCTAATTGACCTTGGTCACACGGTCGCTACCGTCGGGTCGTTCGACGGCGTGCACAGTGGGCACTCGGCACTTTTGACAACTCTGCGCCAAAGTGCACAGAGTAGCGGGTGCAAGAGTGTTGTTGTAAGCCTCACGCCTCACCCACGAGTGATATTGTCGCGCGCCGAAGGGTTGGAGCTTCTAACTTGTGACGAGGAGAAGATACTCCTCTTGGAGCAACAAGGGATCGATGCACTTCTGCTTTTGGAGTTCACCGAGGAGTTTAGCCGCCTGAGCTACGAGAGATTTTTGTGCGACTACCTTCTCGCGCCCTTAAAGATGCAGCAACTCATCGTCGGGTTCAACCATCGACTAGGGCACGATGCTGCGGGGCACAACAAGCTCAAAGAGATGGCTAAGCGCTACAATTTCGAGGTAACACAAACCCAAGAACAGATCGACTCGCAGGCGAAAATAAGCTCCACGACGATCCGAGAGCGCCTTGCCGCGGGCGATATTGCAACAGCCAACAGACTACTCTCGCACCCCTACCTTATAATTGGCACTACCAATTCCGAGGGGTTGGTACAGATCGACGAGCCTCTGAAATTGATCCCACCTGCGGGTAAGTATCGATGCACGATCGGCGAAAAGGAGTCGGTTGTCGCCATCGACTCGCAGCGCAGAGTGTGGTGCGAGCAACGCTCGGCAAGAGTTGAAATTAACTTTATATCGGCCTTGAAATAGGCAAAAAAAAGGTGAAAGATGAAAAATAACGAAATTTTAGACAAGGAGGCAATCACAAGCCACGACTACAAAATGCGAACATGGTACAGCGAGACCGACCAGATGGGTATCATTCACCATTCGAATTATATCAAATACTTCGAGGCTGCACGCTGCGACTTCATGCGATCTTTAGGTCTATCATACGCCGAAGTTGAGGCGCGTGGCATTATGATGCCTATTCTCGATGTGGCATCTCACTACATCTCGCCGCTCTACTTCGACGAGGAGATCACCGTTAAGATCTCGCTCTACGAGGAGCCCAAAGTAAGAATCACATTCCACTACCAGATCATAAATTCGCAAGGCAAAGTTGCCAACACGGGCTCCACGACCCTCGGCTTCATGTACTCCGACACGCGCCGCCCAACTCGCGTTCCCGAGTGGTTCTTGAAGATGATTATTGGCAAAGAGCAGTAAAACCTAAGCCACTAGCATAAAGTCTTTTAACAGCAGTAGCACAATAGAGGTTATAGTTCCCATAAGTCCTATAGCTAATCCCGCTACGGCACCCTCTTTTGCGCCCATCTCCAAGGCTCTAGCTGTGCCAATGCCGTGAGCCGCGGTACCCATAGCTAAGCCACGAGCAACGGGCGATGTGATTCTAAATAGGCGAAGAAAGGTTGGCCCGACGATACTTCCGAGGATACCTGTGAAGGCGGTAACTATCGCCGTAAGCGAGACCACGCCTCCATTCTGCTCGCTGAGTGTCACAGCTATAGCCGTGGTTACACTTTTGGGTTGAACAGAATAGATAATAGCTTTATCGACACCAAAATAAAGAAGTATAAGGTTGACTAACAATATATTAAGGGCAGCACCCAAGGTGACAGAAATAACGATCGGCACTATGCTTCGGCGAATCACGGCCACCTGCTTGTGGAGCATATATCCGAGTGCCACCACCGAGGGGCCCAATAAAAACGAAATGATGCGACTCCCCTCGAAGTAGCTCTGGTAATCGATTCGAAGAAGTTGAAGAGCCCCGACAACAAGCAATAACGCCACAACAAAAGTGTTCAGGAACTTAATTTTGCTCACTTTGATCACCCATGCACCAATAACAAAAGCGCATAGGTTGAGACAGAGCATCGGCAGTTCATTATTTTGAAACATCATCGCGGCTCCCTCCATTTTTATCATCGAAATATTGCTGAGTCAGCCCAACGGCCAACAGCACCAAAATCGTAGTTAAAACAACCGTCAATACAACGGCAAACAAGCTGCTCTTGATCAGCGGCAAAACCGTCATGATACCCACAGCGGAGGGCAAAAAGAAGATCATCATATTGCGCATAAAGAACGCCACAACACCCTCCAGGGGCTCCTCCTTGACAATACCTAGTTGCAACGAGAGGAAAAGTAGGATCATGCCCACAACGCTGCCAGGCAGGATCGGTACCAAAAAGTGAGACAGAAGAGTCCCCACCAGCTGCATGGCGAAGATTATAGCCAGCCCTATCAACGTTTTACTCATCGCGCAGCGCTACAATTTAACCTTGACGATCAATTTACGGATCGCGCCCTGGCCAATAGCAGGCGCGTGCGCATCTTCGGGATAGACAATCACGAATTCACCTGGGCGCAGTGTGACCTGCGAGGCGGGGCGGTCGGCAGCAAGTGCGCAATCCGACTCTGCGTCATACTCCTTGGTGATTGTGGTGATGGTATCGACCATTCGCCAACCAACACTCTCCTCGCCGCGGAGCAAGATATGAATATCGATATATTTGCGGTGCATCTCCAGGGGCTGCGCAGCAGCTTCGACACCCTGCAATTCGACATTGTTGATAAAAAGATCCTCACCCTCTAACTCAATGCGACCCAGGGGTGCATCGAGCAGATCGCAAGATTTAACATAGGCAAACGCTCGCTTGAATAGAGGGTGTTGCCCCTCTACCCTATCGCTATATTTTAGATCTGAGACAATCATAATCGACTAGTCCTTAAAGTTTATTGCAGCGCTCAAAGAAGTTTATCGCTTCTAATTCCGCCTTCATCGATTGCTCCTCGCCGTCGGTCATATTTCTAAATGGGGTTCTGTTGCCGCCCAAGTCGAGCCCCAGAAGTTTCATAATTCGTTTGCCGCCAACGATGTTGCCGCGATAGTTGCAAATAACGTTGATCACTGCCTGCGAGTAGTTTTGGTGCTCGACAGCTGCCGCAATATCGCCTTTGGCGTAGCACTCCAAGATCTGGTTTAGCTCGCGCGCATTATAGTTGGTCGTGCCGCAAATGCCACCTTGAGCACCGCCCATAACCAAACTCGAAAGAATCGTTTCGTCTTGACCATGCAACATATCGAATTTGCCATCCTTGTACAAACGACACTGGTTGTATTCGTAAAGGCTCTCGAAGGTATACTTGATACCTGCGAAGTTCTCGATACGCCCCTCTACGCTCTTCAACAGGTCGATCATCGAAAGGTAAGCCCCATTGAAAACTGGGATATGGTAGTAGTAGAACGGAGATGATGGAGCCGCAGCGGCGATCTGCTGGCAATATTGCGCAAGCTCCTCAACACGGCCAATCTTTGGAAAGGGAGGTGCCATGGCTCCAATGCCCCACGCGCCAATCTTTTCGGCGTGAGAAGCCAAAACGATGCTGTCGCGCACGCAGCAGCTACCCACGTGTACGATAACTTTGAAATCTTTGGGCGACACCGAGATCCACTTCTCGGCCAACAACATCCTCTCTTGGGTTGTTAGCATGTAACCCTCGCCCGAGGAACCATTGATAAAAACACCCTTCACCCCATTGTCAATGAGCATCTTAGCATAACTTTCAATAGGCTCCAAATTAACATCTCCATTCTCTTTGAACGGCGTAAAAGGAGCGTTGATAAGGCCTTTAATTCTTTCCATTATTCTACAATTCAATTGCGTAATACCTACTAAAGAAATCCGCCTAGTAGCGGTAGTGTTCTGCCTTATAAGGGCCCTCTTTCGCCACGCCTAAATAGTCGGCTTGATCGTCGGAAAGCACCGTTAGCTCCACGCCCAAGTTTTCGAGGTGCAGACGTGCAACCTCCTCGTCGAGCGCCTTTGGCAAACGATAAACACCCACTTCGAAATCTTTGAGCCAAAGTTCAATCTGAGCCAAAGTTTGGTTTGTAAATGAGTTACTCATCACAAACGAGGGGTGTCCCGTAGCGCAGCCCAAGTTCACCAAACGACCCTCGGCCAAGATGAAGATCGAACGGCCGTCGGCAAATGTATATTTATCGACCTGTGGCTTCACGGTTGTCTTTACGGCAGCCGAAGCATCGAGTTGAGCCATTTGGATCTCGTTGTCGAAGTGGCCAATGTTACAAACTATAGCCTGATCGCGCATTTTGAGCATGTGGTCATAAGTGATAATATCTTTGTTTCCAGTACATGTGACAAAGATATTAGCCTCCGCGAGTGCACTCTCCACACTCTTAACCTCGAAGCCTTCCATTGCTGCTTGAAGAGCACAAATTGGGTCGATCTCGGTGACAATCACGCGTGCGCCATACGAACGCATAGAGTGCGCACAGCCCTTACCCACATCGCCGTAGCCACAAACCACAACCACTTTGCCCGCGATCATAACATCTGTCGCGCGCTTGATTCCATCGGCCAAAGATTCGCGACATCCGTAGAGGTTATCGAACTTCGACTTGGTGCACGAGTCGTTGACGTTGATTGCGGGGAACAACAATTCGCCTGCCTCCAACATCTGGTACAAGCGGTGAACACCCGTTGTAGTCTCCTCGCTAACACCCTTACACTCAGCAACTGTACGGTGCCACTTGGTATTATCTTCGGCCAAAAGTGTGCGCAATGTATCTAAAATAACACTCTCCTCGTGCGACGAAGGCTCATAGTCCAAGCTCGAAGCATCGCCCTCGGCTTTGTAACCTTTGTGGATAAGGAGTGTTGCATCGCCACCATCGTCGACGATCAAGTTTGGGCCTTTGCCCCCAGGGAACGAAAGCGCCATAGCTGTACACCACCAATATTCGGGCAATGATTCGCCTTTCCACGCAAATACAGGCACACCGCTAGCTGCAATAGCTGCTGCCGCGTGGTCTTGCGTAGAGAAGATATTACACGAGCACCAACGAACATCGGCACCCAACTCCACCAAAGTCTCGATAAGGACCGCCGTTTGGATTGTCATGTGCAACGAACCCATCACGCGCACATCCGAGAGTGGCTTCTGCGCCCCATATTTTTTTCTAACTGCCATCAAACCTGGCATCTCGTGCTCGGCAATCTCAATCTCTTTACGACCCCAATCACTTAGCGATATATCTGCCACTTTGTAGGGGATTGTTAAATCTACGTACATCTTTTTATATTTTATTTTAAGTTTTTCACCTGTTCTATATCTCGCAGAACCTGCTCGGCGAGAGCCTCCACACTCTCGAAACGCTGTTCGTCACGCAATTTCGATAGCAACCGCACCTCGATAGTTTGACCATAGAGCTCGCCACTGAAATCCAAAAGGTGCGATTCCAACACTCTCCCTCCATCGCCAAGGGTTGGCTTGACCCCCACGTTAGAGATTGCTCGATATTCGACCCCTGACACACTGATACTCGAAATATAGACTCCATTCTCAATATCCACACTCTGTTCTATCGCGATATTAGCGGTGGGAAAGCCTAACTTGCGACCCAAGGCGCGACCCTTGATCACCTCGCCTCGAACAACCATCAATGTTTATGTTTTTTCAAACGAGCAATGGGGGTTTGCGAACCCACAGTGCGCATGCCGATCTCGACAAGGACCTCGCTGCTTTTGGGTATGAGAATATCGACACGCGAACCAAATTTAATAAATCCAGCTACACTATTCTGCTCCACGTGGTTGCCCTCTTTCATATAGGAGATAATGCGACGAGCAACAAACCCCGCCACCTGTCTAAACAAAATCTGCACACCATTATCCATCTTAACCACCGTTGTTGTGCGCTCGTTCTCGGTCGACGATTTAGGGTGCCACGCCAACAAGAAACGACCTTGGTGGTGTTTGAAATATTCAACCTCGCCCGCTACTGGAACCCAGTTCATGTGGACGTTGGTGACCGACATAAAGATTGATATTTGCATCATCTCGCGCTTCAAATATTCATCTTCCACGACCACTTCGGTAACAACTACTGTTCCATCACATGGTGCAAAAACTAGATCCTCGTCGTGGATACGCACTCGCCTTGGCTCGCGGAAAAACGCTACAATAAAGAACCAAAACAAGGCCAGAACAAGCGATCCGAACCATAAAAGAGCAATCTCCTCGGGCTCCAACAACATATTATAGAAGAGTAGCCAAAGCAGAAAGCATATCACACCCGAAATTCCAATAATTCGGTATCCTTCTTTATTTATTCTCATAATCCTTAAATTATGTTAAAAAAATTGAGCACATATAAATATACGTAAACAATTGGCGTAGAGATAAGTAGCGCATCGAAGCGGTCTAACCACCCGCCATGGCCAGGTAAAATATTACCCGAATCCTTAATCTCGACCGAACGTTTAAGCATCGACTCTACCAAGTCGCCAACAACACCAGTGATCGATGCAATAAGAGCCATTCCACCCCATACATAGATATTTTGGTCGAGCAGCAGCCCCAGCAACAACCCTGCTGCCATAGCGCCTACCACTCCTCCAGCAAAGCCTTCCCACGATTTTTTGGGAGAGATGCGCTCGAACATAATCCTGCGCCCCAGGGTTATGCCAACCATGTAGGCAAATGTATCGTTGGCCCAAATAATTGCGATATAGGCAATCATAAACAAGCTATTCCACTCGCCACCTCCGAGCAACATCGCAACATTGCACAGCAGCGTGGTGGGGATAGCAACATAGATCAACGATAGAAGAGTCGAACCCAAGTTCGCAATTGGCGTTTTAGAACCCGAAAAGAGCTCGGCGACAAACATCGCAGGAATTGTCAGCACAAACCACAATTCGAAGATTCCGATATGATTTCCCGCAAGAAACAGATAATCAAAGTTGATGGCAAAAAGAGCCACACCGCTCAAAACGCCCAAAATGCAGTGCGGTTTGTAGCCCCTGATCTTGGTCATTCGATGTAGTTCGAAACTTCCACCGACGATTATGGCCAACAACAATAGAGCAAAGCCATAGGTGCCAAGTAAAATCGCACCTATAACCGAGGCCATAAATAGTAGCCCATAAACCCCTCGCACAACTAGATTTGTGCGACTATCTCGTATCTTCATCACTCTTTATTTGGATTTGGCCACATCGCCAAAATACTCTCTTTTTAAGCCTCTACAGCTTCTGATTGTTCCGTCGCAGTTACCACCTCGGCCTGCTCCGCCTCTTTTAGAAGGTCTTTCTTGCGCTTGCCGAAAATGCGCTCTACATCTTCTGTGAATACAACTTCGCGCTCCAAAAGCAATTCGGCCAACTCTTTGAGCCCCTCGGCATGAGTGTCGAGAACATCCTTTGCCATGGTGTATGCACGCTCCAAAATCGCTTTGGCCTCGTAGTCGATCTCTTGGGCTGTAAGCTCGGAGTAGGGCTTCACGAAACTCATGTCGCTTTGACCCGACGAATCGTAGAAGCTGATATTTCCAACCTTGCTACCCATGCCATAGTATGCCACCATGGCGTAAGCTTGTTTGGTTGCGCGCTCCAAGTCGTTGAGCGCACCAGTCGAGATCTCACCAAAGGTAAATTGCTCGGAAACACGACCCGCCAACAACGAAGCCATCTCGTCCATCATCTGCTCGGTAGTTGTGATCTGGCGCTCCTCGGGCAGGTACCATGCAGCACCCAACGCCTTGCCGCGAGGAATAATGGTGACTTTGATTAGTGGACTTGCGTGCTCCAACAACCAACTTACGGTAGCGTGGCCCGCTTCGTGATATGCAATGCGGCGCTTCTCCTGGGGGGTCATAATCTTATTTTTGCGCTCCAAGCCTCCGATTATACGATCGACAGCAGCCAAGAAATCCTCCTTGCCCACAAAAGGCTTATCGTGACGAGCAGCGATAAGTGCCGCCTCGTTACATACGTTTGCGATGTCGGCCCCCGAGAAACCAGGTGTCTGCTTAGCTAAAAATTCGCGATCGATATTTGGATCGAGCTTCAACGAACGCAGGTGCACGTTAAAGATCTCTTCGCGCTCCTTAACGTCGGGCAAACCCACTTCGATTTGACGGTCGAAACGTCCCGCGCGCATCAATGCTTTATCGAGAATATCCGAACGATTGGTTGCTGCCAAGACGATCACTCCAGTGTTTGTTTGGAAACCGTCCATCTCGGTAAGTAATTGGTTTAGGGTGTTTTCGCGCTCATCATTACCCGAGAAACCAGCATTCTTACCACGTGCACGACCAATAGCATCGATCTCGTCGATGAAGAGGATACACGGAGCTTTTTGCTTAGCCTGCTCGAAAAGGTCGCGAACACGCGAAGCTCCAACACCGACGAACATTTCGACAAAATCGGAACCCGAAATCGAAAGGAATGGAACGTCGGCCTCACCCGCTACAGCCTTCGCTAGCAAGGTTTTACCTGTACCTGGAGGGCCTGCCAAAAGTGCACCTTTGGGGATCTTAGCACCTAGTTCGATATATTTGTCGGCCTTCTTCAAGAAGTCGACAATCTCCATGATCTCCACCTTAGCCTCTTCGAGTCCAGCGACATCCTTGAAGGTGATCTTTTTGGTGTTTCCCTTGTCGAAAACCTGCGCTTTGGCCTTTCCGACACTCATGATGTTGCCACCGCCTGCGCCACCACCACGAGACATACGACTCATGATGAAGATCCACACGCCAATGATCAACACCCAAGGCAGTAGGTTGAGTAGAATATCTTCCCAACCACCAGAACGGGTCTCGTAACTCACTGGCACCGAATGATCTGACATCTGCTCCACGAGTTTAATATCTTCGCGGAATGAGTCTACCGAACCGATGTTGAAGTAGAGCTGCATGCCCGTTTTGGGGATGTTCTTATATTTCGCATCGCCCGACTCCTCGTCTTTATACTCCTCGATAGCAACTTGTGTGAGATAGACCTCTGCAACGTCGCGGTTAACAATAACGATCTTGTCGACCTCGCCACGTTCGATCATGCTTTCTACAGCTGTCCAGTCGCTCTTAACGGGGCTACTACTCTCATTTGTAAAGAAATAGTAGATCACCATGAAGAATCCAATCGCCAAGAAGAACCAAGTCCACGATGGCTTGGGCATCTTCATGCTAGGATTGTTATTATTTTTTATACTTGCCATAAATTCTACAATTCGTATTCATATTTTGTAAGCGGAGCATCCGACCACAACTCTTCTAGTTGATAAAAATCGCGCAATTCGCTCTGGAATATGTGCACAATAACATCAACGTAGTCCATTGCAATCCAAAGGGCAGTCTGACGACCCTCAACACGCCACACCTTTTGACCCAACTTCTCGATCATCGCCTCCTCAATTCCGTTCGAGATCGCTTCGACCTGGGTTGTTGACTCGGCGTTACAAACAATAAAATGTGATGTGATAGCTCCGTCGAAACCCTCCAAATTTAACGATACAATATCCTTACCTTTTTTATCTTGAATAGCCTCAACGATAGTCTCAATCATGTTTTCCATATAGTACTTCTTAATTTATATAAATTTTAATCTCACAAAGATAAATAAAAAATTGTGATTTAGATACTCTTTCACCCCTAAAGCAGAGTAAACCAACGAAAAAACTTTTTTTTCGCTTTAATTTTCTCGCTTACTGCGAGATCTTGATTAGGTGTTCGCGGTAAGAGGCCAGAATTCTCGACTTCGAGATGAATCCAAGATATGTGTTGTCGCTCTTAATCACTGGCAACATCCACGTTTTATTCTGCTCGAAGCGCGAAAGGATGCTATTTATCTGTTCGTGTTCGATGATTTTGTCGGGTGGTTGAATCATGTACTTAAGCACCGATTCGTTGTAGCTCGAAGCCTTGAACATATCTTCGCGGATGTCGTCGAGCTGCACCACGCCCAAGAGTTTTCCGAAGTCGTCAACCACAGGGAATATATTGCGCTTGCCAGTCGAGATAATCTTCACTAGGTCACCCAGGGTGTAGAAACGTTTTATCACCACAAAGTCGGTCTCCATCAACTTGTCGAGACTCAAAAAGACCAATGTCGAACGGTCTTTGTTGTGCGTGAGTAGTTCTCCCGATTTGCTTAGAGGCTTTGTGTAGATCGATTCGGGTTCGAAGTAGTAATTAATTGCAAATGAGATCGATGCAACGATCATCAGCGGGATGAAGAGCTCGTAACCGCCCGAAAGTTCGGCGATAAGGAAGATCGACGTGAGCGGTGCATTCATCACCCCCGACATCACGCCTGCCATGCCGACCAGCGTGAACGAAACCACCGAAAGTTCCCAACCAAAAACGAAGTTGAAGGTCAGCGCGATGAAGGCTCCCGAGAAGGCTCCCAAGAAAAGTGATGGGGCGAAGGTTCCTCCCACTCCACCTGCGGCGGTTGTCGATGCCATCGCGATAACCTTAAAGAGCATTGTGGCCAGAAGGAAAAGGATCACTACCCAATCAATATCTTTGAAGGCGTAGAAGAGCGAATTGTCGAACAGCTTTTGCGGTTCACCCTTCATCAGCGCAGTGATACCTTCGTATCCCTCGCCGTAGAGAGGCGGGAAGATATAGATCAAAAGACCGATGATCACACCTCCGACAATCCATTTTTTATACTGCTTGTCGAGTTTTTTGTATAGCGCCCCAACTTTCTCGTTGACATTGGTGAGGTAGTAACCCATCAATCCGCACAGGATTCCCAACAGGATAAACAGAGGTATCTCGTTGAGGTGGAAGCGGTCGGCTTGGGTTAGTGTCACCGCCAAAATGGGGGCAAAACCACGAAGCATAATGGCGATCGTTGTTGCTGTAACCGAGGCAATTAGCAGCGGAATCACCGAGCTTACTGTGATGTCTAACATCAGGATCTCCAGAACAAACAGCACGCCCGTAATCGGAGCTTTGAATATCGCCGAAAGAGCAGCACCCGCACCGCAGCAGAGCAGCAGAGTGGTGTTTTTGTAGTTCAATCGGGCGAGTTTTCCCACATTGGAACCTATCGAAGCACCCGTCAGCACAATTGGTGCCTCGGGACCTACCGAACCACCAAAACCGAGAGTTGTGGCCGAGGCTGCGATGCTCGTCCAATTATTGTGACTTTTAATATTCGACCCCTTGCGCGATATTGCGTAGAGCACGCGCGTGACACCCTCGGAGATGTTGTCACGGACAAAATGTTTCACAAAGAGTGTCACCAGAATAATACCGACGATTGGGTAGAAGAGGTAGAGGATATGTGATTCGTTGTTGGGAAACCAGTTTACAAGGGCCTCTTTAATTACGTGTAGCAACCACTCGAAAATATATGTGGCAAATCCAGCCAAAAGACCAACTATGACAGCCAAAACTATCATCATCTGCCTTTCAGAAAGTCTACGAGAAACCCTTATAAACCAGGAATATATGCGTTCGTAACGGTAAAACATCGGCTCTAGAATGAGTGGATACCCATGATCTCGCGCACTTGGCGAAGAGTCTCGTCGGCACTCTTGCGAGCACGTTCCGCACCACTTGCAGTCACCTCGTGTAGGTATTTTTCGTTGTTGTATATATCTTCAATCCTTTCGCGGATTGGTGATATTGTTGTGATAATATCTTCGGCAAGTTGCTTCTTCAAGTCGCCGTAGCGGATCGAACAAGCAGCATAGGCATCTTTGAAAAATTCGACCGTCGAAGCCTCAGAGACAGACTCCATGATGGTGAAGATGTTTTGCACAGGCTCCGATATTGGAGAATTTGGCTCTGTAGGACCTGCATCGGTCATTGCCTTCATCACCTTTTTGCGGATCACAGCATCGCTATCCGAAAGATAGAGGCAGTTGCCCTCGCTCTTACCCATCTTACCCGAGCCATCGAGCCCTGGGATCTTTACGGTCTGCTCGCCAAAGTTATAGGCTTGGCACTCGGGGAAGAAGTCAACTCCGTAGATCGAGTTGAAACGGCGCGCCAAAACTCTGGTGATCTCTAAGTGTTGCTCTTGGTCTTTACCCACAGGAACCTTTGCTGCACGGTGCAACAAGATGTCAGCAGCCATCAAAACTGGGTAACATAGTAGTCCCGCGTTGACATTGTTTGGGTTCTTACGAGCCTTGTCTTTGAACGACACGGTGCGTTCGAGCTCGCCGAGGTAGGCGTGCATCGAGAGCAAGGTCGAAAGTTCGGTCACTTGGGGAACGTCGCTTTGAACGTAGATCGATGCAACGTTTGGGTCGAGACCTGCCGCGAGATATTCTGATAACACACCACGGATGTTGGTGTGTAGTGATTTTGGGTCGGGATGCGTTGTAAGTGCGTGATAGTCAGCTATAAAAAAGAAGCACGATGCGTCGTGTTGCATCTTTGTGAAATTCTTAAGCGCACCGAAGTAGTTGCCTAGGTGCAATTGCCCTGTGGGGCGAATACCGCTGAGTACTGTTTCCATATCTATTTTTTTGTAATATTGTATTTTCGAGGCAAATGTACGATAAAAATGTTGATTTGCATATAAAAATGAAGTAAAAGTGTTCTAATAAGCGAAATAATAGTACCTTTGTTGGTGGATCAGGCGTAGCAAATTACAGCAAACCTATCGTAACTAAAATTAACTAATCTACAGACAAATCAATGAAAAAGCTTCTCTTCACTCTGATATTAATTACTTTTTCGACCTTGGGGTTTTCTCGTGACTTCGACGAACTTTTCGAAAATAAGACACTTCGCATCGACTATATCCACGCTGGTAACGCCGAAAGCGAAAGCTACTATTTCGAATCGCTCAAAGAGGAGCCCCACTTCGCGGGGAGTCGCATAAATTTGATCGACGACAATAATCTTGGGTTGCAATATTTAAAGGTCTACGACATCGAAACCCAGGAGCTCATCTACTCTCGTGGCTTCTGCGTCTTGTTCACCGAGTGGCAAGCAACCCCCGAGGCGAAGGTGACCTCGAAGGCTTATCGCGAGTCGATGGTGATGCCCTACCCCAAGAAACCCGTCAGGATCGAGATCCACTCGCGCAACAAGCAGGGGCTCTTCGAGAAGAAATTTGAACACCAAGTCGACCCGTCGTCGATCTACATCGAGAAGCGAACACCCTCGCTACCCTGGTTCGATGTGCATAAGAGTGGCGAGCCTGCCACCTGCATCGACATTGTCTTTATTGCCGAAGGGTATGGAGCCGATGAGCAGGAGAAGTTCAAGGCCGACTGCGAGAACTTTAGAGCCCAGATTTTCACCTTCTCGCCACTCAAAGAGAAGTCCCACAAATTCAATATTCGCGGCGTGTGGTCCACTTCTATCCAAAGTGGCGTGACTAACCCAGGCGAGAACAGTTGGCGCTCAACGGCGCTCAATGCTAAGTTCTACACCTTCGAGTCGGAGCGCTACCAGATGGTCGACGATTTCCAGCGGGTGCGCGACATAGCGGCCAATGTCCCCTACGACCTTATTTACATCATCTCCAACACCGATAAATATGGTGGCGGCGGAATCTACAACTTCTACGGCATCAGCTCGTCGAGCCACCCCACACAGGCGGGACGTGTCTTTGTTCATGAATTTGGACACCTCCTATTGGGTCTTGCCGACGAATATGAGAGCGATGCCAGCGTCGAAGATTTTTACCCCGCAGGTGTCGAACCGTGGGAGATAAATATTGCACGCGATCTCGACTTGGCGACAAAGCCCATTTGGCGATCACTGCTCGACGACTCAACTCCTGTGCCTACCGTTGCCACCGAGGAGAACTCTTCGCTTGTGGGGGTCTATCAAGGAGGCGGATATGCCTCCGAGGGGATCTATCGCCCATGGGTCAATTGCATGATGCGCACCTTGAACGATGGCGGCTTTTGCCCAGTTTGCAGGCAGGGCATCTCGGATATGATCGACTTTATCTGCGAGTAACCTATTTTGCATTAAACATTTTGCTTTCTTGCCCTTGCAGCGGGCGGCCGCCAGGCAAGCCTGGACCCAAAAACCTTTGGTTTTTGACCTCTGTGTTGCGCTGATGTGTGAGGCTTCGCCTGGGCGATATGCACGCTATAATGACCTTATGAAAATAAATTTTCAACGTTCATCATAGTGTACATACCTATGCCAACCTGCGGTTGTCATCACACATCTGCCAGGTTGCAATTCGTTGTTGGGTTTAATACCCCACCCGTCATTGCGGACTTGATCCGCAATCTCTACCTCTTTGATTATCAGTAATAATTTGAGATCCTGAATCAAGTTCAAGATGACGATATGGAGTGGGTCTATCGGCACTTTCCATTTTGTCATTGCGGACCACTTTTTTTCGTCATTGCGGACTTGATCCGCAATCTCTACCTCTTTGATTATCAGTAATAATTTGAGATCCTGAATCAAGTTCAGGATGACGATATGGGTAACTGCACCCGCGATGGTACTATCGCCGCCCGTCGGAGACAAGTAAGAAACAGAAAGAAAGTATAATTTCATCCGTTTGCCTTGTGATCTATATACAATTGTGTTAAATAGGCGAAATTTTGTGCAATTTAGTTGCGCGTTATAAAAATTATTTATATCTTTCGCTTGTGTAATAGGAATTAGATATGACAATAGTACAACTTGAATACCTTTTGGCCGTGGCGAATTGTGGTAGTTTTTCGCGTGCTGCCGACATCTGTTTTGTCACTCAACCATCGTTGAGCATGCAGATAAAGACTCTGGAGGAGGAGTTGGGTGTGGTCTTGCTCGACCGCACCAAGAAACCAGTTATACCTACCGAAGTGGGTGAAGTGGTGATCGAGCAAGCTCGCCAAACGCTCATGGCCTACAATAATATCCGCGAGTCGGTCCACGAACATAAATCCGAAATCTCGGGAAAGTTGCGCTTGGGGGTTATACCCACCATCTCGCCATATTTGCTACACCGTTTTATCCCCACCTTTGTTAGCCGATTCCCCAAAATCGAATTGGAGGTCTGCGACATGGTCACCGCCGATATTATCGAGGCGCTCAAACGCGACAAGATAGATGCTGCGTTGGTTGCAGGTGGAACTTGTGGCGAGGGCATCATCGAACATGAGCTCTTCAACGATCGCTTCTTTGCCTACGTGTCGCCCGAAAATGCACTCTACGAACGTTCAAATATCCGAATCGAGGATGTCAACCTCAAAGATTTAGTGCTACTTAGTAGTGGTAACTGCATGCGCGACCAAGTGATTGAATTGTGCGTAGCGAAGCGCGATGTCCCCTCGCACTACTCGTTTGTATCGGGCTCGATCGACACCCTTATGCGCATTGTCGACTGCACGCACTGCATGACGATAATCCCCGAACTAGCAATCGAGTATATCCCGAAAGAACACCAAGACCGAGTGAAGATGTTGGCCAAAGGTGCCACGTCGCGCAAGATCGCCGTGGCAGTGCGCCGCACCTACGTTAAAAACTCTATAATCAATGCACTGAACACCACCATCTTGGAGTGCATGAACCAAAATGGGTAAATTTACATTTATAGACCTTTTCGCAGGTATAGGTGGTTTTCATATTGCAATACATCGACTAGGTGGCAAATGTGTATTTATTATACATAAATGCCCCAAAAAAGTTTTTTGTCTAACTTTTTTGGGGGCATATTTAAAGGCACGTGAGGATTAAAAAGCGGAGGAAAGTGCCGAAAATGACCTTGATGGTGACTCTTCTCTCTCAACAAAGTCGTATAGCATGGTTAGTTTTGGGGCATTGCGAGCATTTTTAACCGCAGCGTACAGATGTACGTGAGGATTAAAAAGCGGAGGAAAGTGCCGAAAATGACCTTGATAGACGACTTTATCTCTACCTCAACACCCGATCCACAAGTGCTCGCGGCTGCGGCTCGCGACCTGCGAAGTCGGTGTAGAGTGTCATGGGATGCTGTTGACCACCTCGACTTAATATCTTGTCACGGAACGACTGAGCTAATTCTAGGTTGAAGATACCTCGTTCCTTGAAGAGTGCGAAGGCATCGGCCTCTAACACTTCGGCCCATTTATAGCTATAGTAGCCCGCAGCGTAGCCACCGCTAAAGATGTGGCCAAAAGAGGGGCTCATAGCCACGCCCTCGACCCTGGTGAGGATCTGCGTTCGGTTTGTTGCCTTACGCTCGAAGGCCTCAACATCGCCCGAGTAGGGAGTTTTAAGCGAGTGCCAAGCCATATCTAAAAGTCCAAATTGCAATTGACGAACATGCGCATAGGCGACATTATAGTTCTTCGCCGCAACAATTTTGTCGATCAGCTCCTGCCCGATAGGCTCGCCCGTTTGGTAGTGGGCAGCCCACTCTTCGAGAAATTCGCGCTCCGTAGCCCAGTTTTCGAGTAGCTGCGAGGGAAGTTCAACAAAATCGCGATAGACGTTGGTGCCATTGAGTGATTCGTACTTGCCTTGTGCGAACATTCCGTGAAGGGCGTGGCCAAACTCGTGGAGGAATGTCTCAAATTCGCTAAACGTAAGTAGCGAAGGTGTCGACTCTGTGGGCTTGGTGAAGTTCATCGTGAGAGTTACCAATGGTCGCACCACTTCGCCATTTCGAACCGATGCACCACGAAACTCGGTCATCCAAGCACCCGCACGTTTGCTGCTTCGCGGAAAGAAGTCGAGGTAGAGAAGCGACAGGAACGACCCATCGGCATCGCGAACCTCGTATGTTGACATCTGCGAATCGAAGGTGTCGACATCGAAGACCTGCGTGAAACTCACGCCGTAGAGTTTTGTGGCCAGAAGAAAGACTCCGCCAATCACATTTTCCAATTTGAGGTATGGCTTCACCAATTCGTCACTAACCGAAAATTTCTCACTCTTATACTTCTCGGCATAATACGGAAAGTCCCAGGGCATGAATTCACCCTCGAAACCCGTTGTTCGCGCATAGGCAACAACTGCCTCATAGTCGGCGCGAGCACTCTCCAAGGTTGGATCCAACAATTCGCTCAAAAAGCTATTTACGCGCTCGGCACTCTCGGCCATACGATTATCCAGAGCAAAGTCGGCGTAGGTTTCAAACCCAAGGAGGTTTGCGATCTTTAGGCGCAGAGTAACTATGGTCGCGATATTTTCCGAGTTGTCGAACTCGCCACCTAGTGCCGTAGTGCTATTAGCGCGCCACAACCTCTCTTTTATTGCGCGCGAGGTCGAATAGGTCATAAAAGGAATGTAGCTCGGATGTTGCAGAGTCACGGTCCACCCCTCTTCGCCACGCGATTTTGCCTCCATGGCCATCGCCTCTTTCACAACCTGTGACAATCCCTCGACATCGGCCGCATCGGTTATATTGATCGAAAACGCATTGGTCGCAGAGAGCGAGTTCTGACCAAATTTCAAGGTCGCACCCGCCAACTGAGTCGAATATTCTCGATAGAGCTTCTTATCGGACTCCGAGAGCGCAGCTCCGCCACGCGCAAAGCCTTTGTATGTGGTGTCGAGCAACATCCTATCCTCGCGTGACATATCGCTCGGTGGGTTGTCGTAGACACTCTTCACACGCTCGAAGAGTATCCCATTTAGCGAAATGTCGTTAGCTAGCTCGGTGAGTTTGGGTTGGATCTGCTGGGCTATAGCCTCCATCTCGCGCGAGGTGCATGCACTGAGAAGCGGATAAAAAACTCCACAAACACGACCCAGAAGTTCGCCTTGGTGCTCCAGAGCAACGATTGTATTCTCGAATGTTGGAGTTTCTGCTCTCGAGACAATTGCCTCCAATTCTGCTCGCGACTCTGCGATTGCAGCATCGAAAGCAGGCGCGTAGTGCTCCAATTTTATTTGCAAAAAAGGGGGAGTCTGATGCGCAGTCTCCCACCTATTCAATAACGGATTTGACATATATTACCTTGGTATTATTCCTCTATCTGCTCTTGTAGCTCGACTACCTCCTCAGGCTCCTGCTCAGGCTCCTGCTTTAGACCGCGACCCACGAGCATTGCATCTTTGCTAGGCTCAGCACCGCGGAATTTGGTGTACATCGTCATTCCATCTTCCGAACCGCCTCGCTCCAAGATGTTGCGACGGAATTTGTCGGCCAACTTCTTGTTAAATAGGTCGCCACTCTCCTTAAATGCACTAAAAGCATCTTTGTCGAGCACTTCGGCCCAAAGGTAGAAGTAGTAACCAGCCGAGTAACCACCATCGAAGATGTGACTGAAGTATGTGTAGTGGTAACGTGGCTCGATCTGCGAGATCAGACCACGACGCGTCACGAGGGCATCGGTCTCGAAGGCCTCGACGTTGAAAGGCTCGTAATCCGAGATTGCGTGAATATCGAGATCCGAAAGTGCTGCGGCAACCAATTCGGTAGTTGCGAAACCTTGGTTGAAGAGCGAGCTGCGGCGCAGTTTAGCCACAAGGTCAGCGGGTATAACCTTGTTTGTGCGGTGGTGGAACGCATATTGTTCCAACATCTGTGGCTCGAATGCCCAATTCTCCATAATCTGCGATGGAAGCTCTACGAAGTCACCCTCCACATCGCCCAATCCGCGATACTTAACTTTGGGGAAAAGGAAGTGTAGCGCGTGACCAAATTCGTGGAAAAGAGTCTCGGTTTCGTCGACCGAAAGCAAGGCTGGGGTGTTGCCCGATGGGCGAGTAAAGTTGCAGACGATAGAGATAATTGGAGCTATGCGCTCGCCATTCTCATCGTAACCTTGATCGCGGAAGCTGCCGCACCATGCGCCTTGACCCTTACCTGCGCGAGGGTGGAAGTCGAAGTAGAGGATACCCACGTGCGAATTGTCGACATCTAAGACCTCGAAGGCAGAACACTCCTCGTGGTAGTGAGGAACCACAACTGGGCGGAACGTGATGCCGTAGAGGCGGTTAGCCAACGTGAAGATACCACTCTGAACATTTGCAAGCGATAGATATGGGCGTATCATCTCCTCGTCCAAATCGTACTTATCTTTGCGCACTGCCTCGGCGTAGTACCACCAATCCCACGATTCGAATTGACCATCGGGAACATCTTTCTTAAAGAGTTTTGTCATCTCTTCGAGCTCTGCTTTCGAACTCTCCAACGCTGGATCCCAAATCTCGTCGAGCAGGTCGTAAACCTTAGATACTTTGCCCGCCATCTCGTTTGAGATTACATAATCGGCATAGCTCTCAAAGCCCAATAATTTGGCTTGCTCGGCACGCAAACGAACCATATCGTTGATAATTTGCTTATTATCTAACTCGTCGTTGTTGTTGCCGCGCGAAATATATCCTTTGTACAACGCCTCACGCAAATCGCGCTCCTTAGAATAGGTCAAAAAAGGAATCCAACTTGGAGCCTTAAGTGTAAAGACCCATTTGTTTTTAAGCCCCAACCCTTCGGCTGTCTCTTTTGCTGCTGCACGAACAGAGTTTGGCAAACCTTCGAGTTGTTCGCCAGTTAGTTCCAGTCTAAACTTGTTATTTTCGGCCAAAAGGTTCTGACCAAAGCGGATACCTAAGAGCGAAAGTTCCTCGTTGATCTCCTTCATGCGCACTTTATCGTCGCCCTCTAGCAAAGCTCCACCACGCACAAATGAGTTGTAGATCTTCTCGGTCAAACGCAACTGCTCGGCATCGAGACCCGCCTCTTGGCCATTGTCGTAAACTGCCTTGATCTTGGCGAATAGCTCTTCGTTGAGTCCTATTTTGCTCTGGTGGGCCGTAAGCATCGAGTATAGATCTTCCTGGATCCCCAGTAGAGCGTCGTTAGTCTCGGCCGACGAGATCATCCCATAAACTCGCCCAACTTTCGAGATCAACTCGCCCGAATTATCGAAAGCCAAAATTACATTCTCGAATGTTGGCTGCTCTTCGCTTGACAATATTGCATCGATCTGAGCGCTGTGCTCCGCTATAGCTACCTCAAGGGCGGGCATATAGTGCTGAGGTTTAATATCTTCGAAGGGCGGTGCACCAAATGGAGTATTCCACTCGCTAAGCAGTGGATTCGCTCCTTCGCTTGCCGAGGAGCCACATGATACGAATAGTGAAATCATAGCAAAGGCTGAAATTAAAATAGGAAAACGTCTCATAAATTATAATTATTTAAATTATTAAGCAATTTTATTTATCTTTGCAAAGGTATATATAATATAAGTCTAATGCAACTATTTTTTGCCCCAAATATCTGCCCTCCAAACTACACCCTAAGCGAGGAAGAATCGAAGCACGCTATACGTGTTCTTCGCCTCTCTCAAGGCGACACACTCTCAATAACGGACGGAGCGGGTAATTTATTTTCGTGCCAAATCGTCGACGCTAACCCCAAACGCTGCACGGTCGAGGTGGTAGAGACAATCGAGGAGTTTGAACCACTACCCTATTCACTGACCATGTGCGTCGCCCCCACCAAGAATATCGAGCGCTTCGAATGGTTCTTGGAAAAGGCCACCGAGATTGGAGTAAGCGAGATCTACACGCTGCTCACAGCACACAGCGAGCGCAAAACAATTAAATTGGAGAGGGAGACCAAAGTGATCACTTCGGCGATGAAACAATCACTCAAAGCCTACCACCCCACCCTGCACGACACCACAAGCTTCAAAGATGTGATCTCTCGCCCCTTCGCGGGTCAACGCTTCATCGCTCATTGCGGCGTTCCACTCAGCGCCGAAGGACGACTATTTCTTGGCGATGTAGTTAAGTGTGGCTGCGAGATCGAGATCATGATTGGCCCCGAAGGAGACTTCTCGCCCGCCGAGGTGGAGGCAGCTTTGGCGGCTGGCTATCGCGAAATATCGCTTGGCAACCAACGCCTTAGAACCGAAACAGCAGCAGTTGTTGCGGTCTCGATAGTAGCAACCAAGAGTTTACTTACACGATGACATACATCCGACTCCGAGATCTTTTCTCGACATTTCTCAAAATTGGCATCTTCACCTTTGGTGGCGGCTACGCTATGATTCCGCTCATCGAAGGTGAGATAATCGAAAAGCGAGCTTGGCTCCCAAAGAAGGAATTTCTCGACCTATTGACCATCGCGCAGTCGGCCCCAGGCCCCATTGCGCTCAACACCGCAGTCTTTATTGGTTATAAAAGTCGTGGCTACAAAGGAGCCTTTGCCGCACTGGCGGGGGTGGTTCTGCCCTCGTTCACGATCTTGCTTCTTGTCGCTCTATACTTTTCACATATTCGCGACAACAAAATCGTCGATGCAGCATTCAAGGGGATGCGCCCTGCGGTGATTGCTCTGATCCTGGCTCCAATAATCTCACTTACGCGCCCCATGAAGCCATCCCATATCGCTCTGGCGATCGTTGCGGCTGGTGCATTGTGGTACTTTGCATTCTCACCTGTTTACCTACTCTTCATCTCGGCCGTAGTGGGCGTAGTGTGGGCATACATATTAACAAAAAAACAGGCACAATGATCTACTTAGAACTCTTTTATTGCTATCTCAAAATAGGTTTTTTTGGCTTCGGAGGCGGCTACACGATGCTCTCACTCATCCAACACGAGGTTGTTGCCAATCACGGCTGGATCACAAATGCAGCCCTGAGCGACATTATCGCCATATCGCAGATGACCCCTGGGCCAATTGCGATAAATTCGGCAACCTACATTGGCTACACAATTGCGGGCTTCTGGGGCTCGATCATCGCCACAACGGCTGTCTGCCTACCCTCGCTTACGATTATGGTGCTCATCACTCGATTTTTCCTCAAATTAAAGGATAATAAGTACATGGAGTATGTTATGACCGCCATGCGACCCGCCGTCATAGGTATGATTATCGCCGCATCGATTCAACTCATCTTCCCCGAGGATGAGCAGGGCGCAAGCATGATCGACATCTGGAGCTGGGCGCTATTCGCTGCCGCCTTTGGAGCATCGTTGCGCAGGGTCAACCCCATCATGTTAATTATCCTCTCGGCCATAGCTGGCATTGCGATATATTACATACCAACAATTGTATAATTATCAACTATATATGAAACAACTTATCATCTTCGACCTCGATGGCACACTCCTTAACACCATTGGCGATTTGGCAGCATGCTGCAACCAGACATTAGAGATGCACAAACTACCAACCCACTCAGATGAGGATTATAACTCTTTTGTGGGCAACGGCATACTCCGACTCGTAGAGCGTGCAATTCCCGAGGCTCTTCGCACCGAGGAGCTAATCGCCGCTGTGCGCAAAGATTTTGTTAATCTCTACACCGAAAATATTGCAATCCACACTAAGCCATACCCTGGCACGAGCGAGCTATTAGAGACTCTGCAAGAGAAGGGCATCGCCATAGCTATCGCCTCGAATAAGTTTCAGGCGGGATGCGAAAAGTTAGCAAAACACTACTTCCCCAATATCAAATTTGCGGCAATCTTGGGTCAACGCCCCAACATCGCACTCAAACCCGACCCATACATCATTCGCGAGATAATACAGCGCACTTCGTACACCCCCGACAAGATTCTTTTCGTGGGCGACTCGGGTGTCGACATGCTCACAGCAGGGGCTGCAGGGGTCGATTCGGTAGGTGTCACATGGGGCTTCCGCACTCGCGAAGAGTTGGAAGAGGCAGGTGCGAAGAATATTGTCGATAAGGCCGCTGAGATCCTTGCTTTGTTATAGAAGAAGTGACTAATAAGTTTGTGTAAGGCTTCGCCCTGAGACTTTCTGAGACTTTCTGAGCCCCCTGCTACTCGATATTGAGTTTAAATACCTTTATGGCGTTTAACACCTATGCCTAGCATCGCCACCAACAACGAGATCAGAGGACTTGCAATGTTGAAAATACAATAGGGCAGGTAGGTAAATGTGGCCACGCCGAGCACTGTAGCTTGGGTCATTCCGCACGAGTTCCACGGCACCAAAACAGAAGTGGCGGTGGCGGAATCTTCGACCGAGCGACTCAGTAGGCGCTCTTCGAGCCCTTGCTCTTCGTAGAGGCGCTTGAAGAGGCGACCTGTGAGGATTATCGAGATGTATTGATCGCCCGTACAAAGGTTAAAGAATATACCCGAGCCCAACGTCGAAGCCACGGTCGACCCCGCACCGCGCACGATACGCAGAAAGAAGCGGGTGATGGTCTCCAACATGCCGCTACCTGCCATAGCTCCACCGAAACACATGGCGCAGATAATAAGCCAGATGGTGCTGAGCATGCCCGACATTCCGCGTGTCGAGATCAAATCGGTCACCGCATCGACAGACGTTTGGAGCGAGGTGGGACCATAGCAACCCATAAATACTGCTTTAAACTTCGCCATGCCGTCCATCTGAGTCGCACCAACGATCTCGGCCATAACGTCGGGTTGCACGAATAGCATCACAAGCGAAGCCATAAATGTAGAGATAAACAGCGTAATGATTGCGGGCAGGCGCATAGCTATCAACACTGCGGTCAACACAGGAACTGCAAGCAGCCATGGCGAGATATTGAACTTGGAGAGTATCGTTTGTGTGTAGAGACTAACGTCGGCATCGGAGCCTTGCACGCCCCACAACCCGACAAAAGCAAAGACGATGAGCGCAACGATAAAGGCGGGCAGGCTGGTGTACAACATATATTGAATATGTTTGAAGATGGGCACCCCCACAGTCGACGAAGCGAGCACCGTGGTGTCGGAGAGAACCGAGATCTTATCGCCGAAGTAGGCCCCCGAGATTATAGCTCCCGCAATCCAACCCTCGTCGAAACCTAAGGCGGTTCCAATGCCCATAAATGCCACACCTATAGTCGCCACGGTTGTCCACGAACTACCCGTAAGCAGCGAGACAATAGCACATATCACACAGGTTGCCACCAAAAATATTTTGGGGTGTAGCAGATCGAGCCCATAATAGATCATCGTTGGCACCACGCCACTGAGCATCCACGAGCCCGAGATTGCACCAATAAGCAACAAGATGACGATTGCCGTGCCCGAGGCGCGGATATTATCGGTGATCGCAGCTTCGAGTTTCTCCCACCTGCCGCCACAGCCAAAAATCGAGACTATGGCACACACTGCCGTTGCTGTAAGCAGTGCGATTTGACTTCCTCCACTAATCGAGTCGGCTCCAAAAGCCGCGATCACAAGGTATAGCAAAATAGTTAATATCACCAATGGTGTGAGCGAAGCCACCAGTGAGGGGGTGCGTTCGGTGCGAGAGAAAAATTGTTTTATCATAATTTTTATTTTATTCAAGAATTAGCCGCAAAGAGATTATCTATTGCGACTTTGCAAAGTTAGTTAAAAATATTGTTATCTTTGCACTCATAAACTCAAAACATTAAAGCGATGCAAAAGAAGATATTACTACTAGGGTCGGGAGAACTTGGCAAAGAGTTCGTAATTGCGGCACAACGCAAAGGTCAACACGTTGTTGCGTGCGACTCCTACGCAGGAGCCCCCGCAATGCAAGTTGCCCACCAGTTCGAAGTATTTAACATGCTCGACGCTGAGGCGTTAATGGATGTTGTTGCGCGCCATAAGCCCGATGTGATAATCTCGGAGATCGAGGCGATACGCACCGAGCAGCTCTACAAGTGTGAAGAGATGGGCATCGATGTTATCCCATCGGCCAAAGCTGTAAATTTCACAATGAACCGCAAAGCTATACGCGACCTCGCGGCAATCGACCTTGGGATCAAAACAGCAAAATATTTCTACGCCACATCACTCGAAGAGCTCAGAGCAGCTGCCGAGAAGATCGGCTTCCCATGTATCGTAAAACCCCTAATGTCGTCGTCGGGCAAAGGTCAGTCGATGGTCAAATCGGCAGAACAAATCGCCCAAGCGTGGGAGTACGGATGTAGCGGCAGCAGGGGTGATATCAAGGAGCTTATAGTCGAAGAGTTTATCCAATTCGATAGCGAGATAACCCTGCTTACGGTAACTCAGAAAAACGGCAACACACTCTTCTGCCCACCTATCGGCCACGTGCAAAAGGGCGGCGATTACCGCGAAAGTTTCCAACCTGCACCCATCTCGGCACACCACTTGGCGCAGGCACAAGATATGGCGGCCAAAGTCACCGAGGCACTTGGCGGAGCAGGGCTCTGGGGTGTCGAATTTTTCTTAAGCGAGAAAGATGGTGTCTACTTCTCGGAACTCTCACCTCGACCACACGACACAGGCATGGTGACGCTAGCTGGCACACAGAACCTCAATGAGTTCGAATTACACCTGCGGGCTGCCTTGGGGCTCCCAGTCCCCAGAATTACCCAAGAGAAGATCGGTGCATCGGCTGTGATCTTAGCAACAAAGGCCTCGGAGCAAGCTCCACAATATTCAGGATTAGAAGATGTTGCCGCGCAAGAGAATATGCAAGTGCGCATTTTTGGCAAGCCCACAACCCGAGTTAACCGCCGCATGGGCGTTGTCGTTGGCTATGCCCCCAACGGCTCCTCGCTCGACGAGCTGCGCGACAAAGTAAAGGCTGCCGCCGACATGGTTACCGTGTTATAACCTGAGTTTTGGATAAGGAAAATTTATTGTTTATCTGTCAGTTTTATTAATTCTCCATATCTAAAACTCAGGTTATCGGCTTTAAAAAGCCGATTTATTTTCGATAACCCATCTTGCCTCTCCCCAAACCGTTTGGGGAGACTTGCTTTAGCGGTGTTTTGGATAAGAAATTCTTATCCAAAACTGACGTTTATAATACAAAATCATAAAGACCAATCACAAAAGGTCCCCAAAACACAAAAAGGTCCCCATCTCGATGGGGACCTTTTTGTGACACCGCCAGGACTCAAACCTGGAACCTTCTGATCCGTAGTCAGATGCTCTATTCAATTAAGCTACGGTGCCTTATGGGAGTGCAAATATATGTGTTTTTTTTGTTTCCTCCAAATCTTTATTCAAGATTTTATCATCTTAAATTCTAAACTGCTACTTATCAGCAATTTTCTCAAGGGTTTTTGTTGTGGAAAAACCGTCGACAAAAGCGATGGTTGAGGTTTGAACTGCATACTCGCGGCCCACAATATCCTCGATTTTGTAGTCGCCACCTTTGACCAAGTGGTCGGGGCGGATCAGCTTTATTAGTTCGAGAGGGGTATCCTCGTCGAAGATTACCACGTAGTCGACACTCTTGAGTGCCGCCATCACAGCTGCCCTCGACTCTTGGTCGTTGATGGGTCTGCCATCACCTTTGAGTCTGCGCACCGAAGAGTCGGAGTTGAGACCCAAGATCAAAATATCGCCCAAACTCTTCGCCTTTTCCAGGTAAGCAACATGGCCACGGTGAAGAATATCGAAGCAGCCGTTGGTAAAGACCACTCGGCTCTTCTGCTCGCGCAAAAGATTCATCAAGTCGGAGAGGCGTTCGCGGCTAAGAACCTTATCGTTCGAACCGCCCTGTATCATCAACTCCTCTTTAAGCTCTTGGAACAAGATCGGCGAAGTACCCATCTTAGCGACAACAACTCCCGCAGCTTTATTCGAAAGGTAGATCGCTTCATTAATCGAGAATCCCGCCGCCATAGCCGCAGCAAGTGTCGCAACAACGGTATCTCCTGCACCCGAAACATCGAAAACCTCGCGAGCTTCGGTTGGAATAACGATATTTTGAACGGGCGAAACATACGACATACCCTTCTCGGAGCGAGTAACCAGAAGTGAATCTATGTTGTAGCAATCCAAAATTGCACCTGCCGCCTGCCTGATCTGCTCGTCGTCGTTGCCAAGTTCGCCGCCCACCACATCCGAGAGTTCCTTAAGATTGGGGGTGACGATTGTTGCATTGCAATACTTGGTCCAGTGAGTACCTTTGGGGTCGATAACTGTTGGTTTATTAGCTGCTCTGGCCGCCTCGATAACCTCCTGACAAAGGGTCTCGGTGCAAACACCTTTATTATAGTCCGAGATCACGACAATATCGCAAAGAGGAATACGACTAACGATAGCCTTTATCAATTCAGCCTCTGTTGTCGCTCCTAACCTGCATTGATCATGCTCGAAGTCGATACGCACAACTTGCTGGTCGTTGCCAATAATGCGAGTTTTGGTGATGGTTGGCGACGAGGAGAGACTCAAAGCGCAATCGACGTTGAGTTCGGCGAACATATCGCGCACAACACCGCCATTAACATCGTCGCCCACAACGCCCACAACCGATGGAATAGCGCCCAGACCAATAAGGTTACGAGCAACGTTGGCCGCGCCACCCAAAACACTATAGCTGCGAGTGACACGAACCACAGGCACAGGGGCCTCGGGCGAAATGCGCTTAACATTACCAATATGGTACGTATCGAGCATCAAATCGCCAACGACCACTACTCGACAGCCTTTTAATTTATTTATTCCTCCACTCATAAACGCTTATCTATTATCTCGTTAGTCCAACACAACAAATCCTGCTCCCCTTTTATAAGGCGCGAGGTTAATCCCGCAGCCTCTCCGCACTCCACATCCGAGGTTTTGTCGCCAAACATATACGACTTGGCTGCCTCGATTCCAAAATCCTCGATTGCCCTAAGCGCCATATATGGATTGGGTTTTCGGCACGTACAATCTTCCTCGGGGGCATGCGGGCACATGTAGGTCGCCGCGATCTTAATTCCTCGCTGCTCCAGGGCCGAGATGAGAGCTTGGTTGAACTCCAGATATTTATCTTCGGTGAAATAACCTCGCCCAATACCCGATTGGTTTGTTATCAGGATGAGAAGGTAGCCCAACTCCGTAAGCTTCGTCAACGCCTCCTCCACACCTGGCAAAAGCTCCAAAAGAGCTGGATCGTGTAGGTATCCATGATCTACGTTGATCGTACCATCTCGATCGAGAAGCACCGCTTTACTCATTGCCTACAATATGTTTTTCTGCCACGCCACACAAGATATGACCTGCCAAAATATGAACCTCTTGCGCTCGCGCTGCCTCTTTGGTCTTAGCGACAATCGAATAGTCGCACAATTCTAGGCAAGCTCCGCCATCGCCACCCAAGAGACCAACTGTCACCAAGCCACGATCTTTGGCTCTCTGCAAAGCTTTAACTACATTCGCCGAGTTACCACTAGTCGAGATCCCAATAAATATATCGCCCCCGCAGCCCAAAGCCTCGACTTGACGCTCAAATATCGTGTCGAATCCAAAGTCGTTACCTACGGCAGTAAGGATCGAGGTGTCGGTGGTTAGTGCCACTGCGGGGAGAGCTCTGCGAACCGCCACAAACCTGCCAACAAACTCAGCTGCAATATGTTGAGCATCCGAAGCGCTGCCTCCGTTACCAGCAAGCAACAATTTCCCGCCCCGCTCAAAGGCCTCCGCAATAACAGATCCTACTCTTTGAAGAGTCATCAAATCCGACGACGAGCCGAGCAGTTGCTCTTTGAGAGCAATACTATCTTTGATTGATTGTGTAATAAATTGTATCATAAAGCGAGCCTTAACTTATTCTCCTTTGTCGCAACCAATTAAGTAGTGTAAAACAATTATTGCCATATTTTTCAAAACGCGCGACACAAGGGAAATATTATATTTCCCCACAAAGGTAAGCAATAAAATTGAAAAATACTACCCCTAAACCAGAGGTAGTATACTTTGAACTCTTTGAGCAACACACTCGGGAGTTATATCGACCATACATCGCCGATAAACCGAGTCTTTACATTCGCCGCGACCATCCTTGGTGCAAGGGCGACATTTCATATCTAAGGCAATAACCTCCGAAGATTCGCGGGCAGGAAAGCCAAAAGCCGTCGGCCCCATCAAAGCTAGCGCAGGAACCTTAAATTGGTCGGCCGAGTGCAAAAAGCCTGTGTCGCCACTTATCACAATTTTCGATTGCGACACTATGCAGCTAGACTCCATAATCGAGCACCGACCCGCCAAGTTAACCACCCGATCGGGTGCCACAGCTCGAATATCCTCGCAGAAAGTGTCGGTCGGCCCAGCCAAAATAACAAAACGATAATCGGGCAATAATTCAACGAGTCGACACCAATGACTCACGGGCCAACGCTTCATCTCCCAGTTGGCCGATGGCACGATAGTTATCGTCCCCTCACCAATGTAACCACTTGTTTTAGAGCATATCGCAGCGGGAAAATGGAGCTCGTCGAAACTATCATCAAATTGTGTTATACCCCATCGCTTAAGTGGTTTGCGGTATGAGTCCACACCAATAAAGGGCCACTGAAAACAGTTTACACCGAAGCGAAAAAGTAGTTGTCGCCTAAATCTGTTTTTGCGACGCACCACGATCTTTGGTCGGTGACACACTCTGCATCGCAGTATCGACTTTACAACCTTTGAACGAAGGTTGCAGTGAGCATCGTAAACATAGTCGAAGTCCTCGGCCTTCAATTGCCTACTAATTTGACGCAATCCGTCGAAACCTTCTTTTTTGTCAAAGCTCCAGATCTTATCAATACGTCGATCGATCGACACCGTATCTGCCATATCAGATCGTGTCAACCAGTGGATCTCTGCATCGGGAAAGTGTTGGCGGATACCACCGATGATACTCATACACTGAATTATATCACCGATAGAACTTAGTCTAATTATCAGGAACTTAGGCATCTATATTATTCGTTGTTACTTAATTTTGTAAGCAAAGAGGTGTTGTACAAGAATCTCTTAATACTACGCTTAGGCGTCTTTTCGAACTCTTTGGGGAAAATCGTGATCGAAGCGACTCGCTCAAATGCCGAGACCGCAGCGTTGAGTTCTTTGAGGTTCGCTTGCATGATACCCTCCAATTGCTCGTTAGAGATATGCTCGTTGCGCGCAGCCTCGTAGTCGGGCACAACCAACGCCGCTAACTTTCCGTTACTATCCATAATGAGCGATTCGCTCACCATATACATATTATTTAGCTTATCCTCGATCTGTTCGGGGTAGATATTTTGACCATTCGAGCCCAAGATCATAGTCTTGCAACGACCACGAATATAGATCGTATTGTCGGGATCCATCACACCCATATCGCCCGTGTGGAGCCAACCATCTTCGTCGAAGATAGCATTTGTATCTTTCTCGTTTTTGTAGTAGCCCTTCATTACGTGCTCTCCGCGCACTAGAATCTCGCCTGGGACGGTTGCTGGTTCGGGCGAATCGATCATAACTTCGAGGTGCTCGGTGATGGCCTTACCACACGAACCTGCTTTAAATTCAGTGTCGGGGGTAAAACTAATGAGCGGCGCACACTCGGTCATTCCATAACCAATCGTTAGTGGGAAACCTATCTTCATAAGGAAGGCCTCCGACTCTTGATTCATCGGCGCACCTCCAACGATGAAAATTCCCACCTGACCACCAAAGGCCTCCAACAATTTATTGCGGATCGTTGCATAGATTGCTGTATTTAGAAGAGGAATCTTCACCGCAAAACTCATAGGACCCTTTTCGAGCAAAGGTAACACTTGTTTGCGATAGACCTTCTCCAAGATCAGCGGAACACAACATATAACCGTAGGTTTCACCTCGGCCATCGCACCCAAAAGGATCTTGGCAGCAGGAATCTTACCTAAGAGTGTCACGTGTCCGCCAACGGCCATCTGCGTCAGGAAGTCAAAAGCACATCCGTAGGCGTGAGCCAACGGCAAGAACGAAAGAACACGACCGCCGCGTTGGAAATACAAAACATCGGTTACTGGATTCTTGAAATTAAGCGCCGTGATGATGTTTCCCGTAAGGTTATTGATCGTCAAGATCACACCCTTCGAGTAACCCGTGGTGCCCGAGGTGTAGTTCAAAAGGCAAACATGGTCGTTGGGCAGTTCGGCATATTTAATGTCGGCTGTACTAAAGCCACGAGGATACTTCGAGCGATAATTTTTCACAATATCGCGTTGGAAACGAGTAATTGATTTTCCGTTGCGCTCGTAAGAAACACTAAAATCTGTGAGCGAGATCACCGCATCGACATTTTTGATCTGATCCTCCTCGATTGCATCCCAATAGCTATCGCCCGCGAAGAGAAGTTTACTCTCCGAGTGATTAACGATGTGGATTATATCATTGGTATTAAAGTCTTGAAGAATAGGCACTATCACCGCGCCATAGGTAATTGTCGAAAGGTAACTTATACACCATCGTGTATCGTTGCGACCTACCAGTGAAATCTTATCACCTTTTTTTACTCCTGCTTTTTTGAAAAGTAGATGAATCTTTGCTATCTGTTTAGCTAATTCATAGTACGAAACAACCTCTTTACTGAAGTAATCCGTGAGAGCTGGGATCTCTCTATTGTCACGAAAACTCTGCTCGTACAACTTGATTAAGTTCTCTTTTAACATATAATTTATAAAGTTATAGGTTTGATTAGTTCTACAAATATATATAAAAATATGTAAAAATCAAAACCTTGCACTACTTAATTATCTCCATCTGTGTTTTTAGGGCGTTTCAAATAGATCTTCGACTCTGTGCCATCCAACAAACGACCGATGTTTTTGCGATGCGTTACAATCAACAAAATAGCTGTCACCACCGAAAAAATAACCAACGGCGTAATGTGGCGCGTAGCGGGTAGAGCAATGGTGAAAATTGGGAAAAGACAACCCGCTACCATCGACGAGAGAGACACGTAGTGCGAAATTGCCAAAACAAGGAGCCACGCCGCAAAGCACAACAAAACCAAAGGAGGATGCACCGCAGCGATAGAACCTACCAGAGTGGCGACACCCTTGCCGCCCTTAAAACCTGCGAAAATAGGGAGAATATGACCCACAACAGCGGCAAACACAGCAACGATTTTCAACGAAATCAAGGTATTCTCACTCACCGATGCAAAGTGTGGCAATAGCCCCATCACCGACACAGCAACAAAACCTTTGAGAATGTCGAGAATAAAAACTGGCAGAGCCGCCTTGCGACCCAAAACACGCAATACGTTGGTTGTGCCAGCATTTTTGCTACCATGCTCGCGAACGTCGACACCCCAAAATCTTTTACCGATCCACACTGCATTTGGTATTGAACCACACAGGTATGCGACGACCAAAGCAACTAATATATATAGATAAATCATCTCTTCAATTTTTATGTTTGCAGCGCAAATATAGGCAATATATCTCTAAATCGCGCTCTATTTGTTTAAAAAAATTGCCAATTACCTATTAATTACCTACCTTTGTGAGGTTAAAATGTACAATTATGAATAACGTTATTAAAAGTTTAGTCGAACCAATATTCTCATTCGAATGGTGGCGCTCGATCGCCCTTATCGTTTTGGGCTCTGCGCTTTTAGCTTTCGGCTACAACTGTTTCATCTCGCCCTACAACATCGTCCCTGGCGGAGTCTACGGAATGGGTATCGTGATGCACAATATTTTTCCATCTATTCAAGTGGGAACATTTGGTTACATGTTCGATATCCCACTTCTGTTGAGTGCTATCATCATCCTTGGCCGTCAGTTTGCCGGCCGCACCCTCTTCGCGGCACTCATCACACCTGGATTTATGAATATCTTCGACCGTCTGATCTACCCCAATGCCGAAGCTATGCGCCTGCTCGACCCAACACAACTACTGGGTGGTAGCATCGACCTATCGAACGATTTGATACTTGCCACCATCATGGGCTCGGTGCTTATCGGCGTAGGTCAAGGATTGGTGCTTCGCAACCGCGCAACTACGGGCGGAACCGACATCATCGCCATGTATCTTCAACGTTTCGCAGGTTTCAAATTCTCGAACGGCATGCTGCTGGCCGACAGCGCTGTTGTATTGATGGGTCTTTTTGTCATCGGTTTTGGCTTCTTGCAATCACCCGAAAAAGCTTTGGAGATGGGCATGACAGCGGGCTGGAAGCTTTCGCTATATTCTCTTGTTACAATCTACATCGGTTCGCGAGTGATCGATTACGTGATCGATGGAGCATCGTACGACAAGCTACTCTACGTGATCACCAGCCGCGACAGTAGCGAATTCCGCGACTTTATCATCAACGACCTCGAGCGCAGCGCAACATACATCAAGGCAAAGGGAATGTATTCGAACGACGACAAAGAGATGATCTTTCTGGTGGTGAGTCGCAAGGAGGTCAACTCGGTGCAGTACGCCATCAAGAAGTTCGACCCATCTGCATTTTGCGTGGTAACAGATGCTTACAACACCTACGGCGAAGGATTTAAGGCTTTTCCCGACAAAGATGTTGTTCAAGCCGAATAATTTCAAAACAATTTTAATTGAAAATAACACTTTGAAAATAGATACCAATGGGCTACGCCCACTAACAGGCATGGGAAAACGTCTCTTTGTGGAGACATACGGCTGTCAAATGAATGTCGGAGATAGCGAGATCGTAGTCTCGATACTTCAAAAAGAGGGCTACACCTACTGCGACAAGATCGAAGATGCCGAGGTTATCCTCATCAACACCTGCTCGATCCGCGACAATGCCGAACAGAGAATCTGGGGTCGACTGAATGAGATGCGCCACCTGCGCCGCAAAAACAAATCGCTCATTGTGGGCATCATCGGATGCATGGCCGAGCGACTCAAAGAGAGTCTATTGGAGGGTGACAAAGGTGTCGACATCGTTGCAGGACCCGACTCCTACCGCGACCTTCCACAACTTCTGCGCAGCGCCGAGGCGGGAGGCAAAGGGGTCAACACGATCCTATCGAGCGAAGAGACCTACGCCGAGATCGCCCCTGTACGCCTCGACAAGGCGGGTGTGAGTGCCTTTATCGCAATTATGCGCGGCTGCAACAACTTCTGCACCTACTGCGTAGTGCCCTACACTCGTGGTCGCGAACGTAGTCGCGATGCTCAAACCATCGTCGACGAGGCTCGTTCGCTCTTCGAAAACGGCTATCGCGAGGTGACTCTTTTGGGTCAAAATGTCAATTCGTATTGCAGCGACGAGGTTAACTTCCCCGAGCTTATGCGCCGCGTGGCAGCCATCTCGCCACTTCTGCGCGTTCGCTTCGCGACATCGCACCCCAAGGATATGAGCGACGAACTCTTAGAGGTGATCGCTGCCGTGCCCAACATCTGCCGTGCGATCCACCTGCCTGCTCAATCGGGCTCGACGGCGATGCTCAAACGGATGAATCGCAGCTACACTCGCGAGTGGTACCTCGACCGCGTTGCAGCAATCCGCCGCTTAATTCCCGATTGCGCCATCACCACCGACATCATCGCAGGTTTCTCGTCGGAGAGCCTCGAAGAGCACCAAGAGACCCTATCGCTTATGCGAGAGGTGGGCTACGACTTTGCCTACATGTTCAAATATTCGGAACGCCCAGGCACAGCAGCAGCAAAGAATCTGCCCGACAACATCGACGAGCAGACCAAGACCGAGCGCCTCACCGAGATCATCAACCTACAAAACTCTCTTTCGGCCAAGCGCAACGCCGAGGATGTAGGCAAAGAGTTCGAGGTGCTAGTCGAAGGAGTATCAAAGCGTAGCGACGAGCAGATGTTTGGTCGCACATCGCAAAACAAGGTGGTCATTTTCGACCGCCATAACATCCAAGTGAGTGACTACGTTAGGGTTAAGATTACATCTTGCTCATCGGCCACTCTCTTTGGAACAATCATTTAAGAACATGTATTTCGACCAATTAGATTTAGATTACGACCTGCTCGATGCCATCGAAGAGATGGGTTTCGAGGAGATGACCCCTGTGCAAGAGCAGACAATACCCATTATACTCGAAGGCCACGACCTTATAGGTTGCGCACAAACTGGAACAGGTAAAACCGCAGCCTTTGCGCTGCCACTACTCAACGAACTTATCGTGGCGCGCGACCAACCCAATTACGACGATAGTAAGATCAAAGCTATCATCATGGTTCCCACGCGCGAGCTTGCGATGCAGATCGACACCCAATTCCAAGGTTTCTCGTACTACCTCCCCATCTCGACCACGGTCGTTTATGGCGGTGGCGACGGCAAAACGTGGGACGTTCAGCGCCGCGGTATGTGCAGTGGTGCAGATATAGTTATCGCCACACCAGGCAGGCTTTTGGCTCACATCGAGAGTGGTGTGATCGACTTCTCGGGTGTTAAACACTTCATCCTCGACGAAGCGGACCGCATGCTCGATATGGGCTTCTTCGACGACATCATGCGTGTAGTTGCGCAATTGCCCAAAAAGCGCCAAACTATAATGTTTTCGGCAACGCTACCCCCCAAAATCCGCAAGATGGCAAAGGAGCTACTCATCGAGCCCAAGGAGATTAACATAGCAATCTCGAAACCTAGCGAGTCGATCGACCAAGGAATCTACGTCTGCTACGAAAACCAAAAATTGGGCATCGTCGACCACCTTTTCAGCCAACCGCAAGAGGGCAAGTCGTTAATCTTCTCATCGTCGAAACTCAAGGTCAAGGAGCTGAGCTATCAACTCAAACGCATGAAACTCAACGTTGGAGCCATGCACTCCGACCTCGACCAAGAGCGCCGCGAGGAGGTTATGCTAAACTATAAAAATGGCAAGATCGACATCCTGGTAGCTACCGACATCGTGGCTCGCGGTATCGACATCGACGAGATTGGACTTGTGATCAACTTCGACGTGCCACACGACCCCGAAGATTACATCCACCGCATTGGGCGTACGGGTCGCGCAAGTGCCACAGGTCGCGCAATAACCTTTGTTAGCGAGGCCGAGCAGGGCAAATTCCACCGTATCGAAGAGTTCATCGAGCGCGACGTAAAACAGTTGGAGATACCCGAATCGTTGGGCAAAGCACCTGTGTACAACCCCAAAGCACACCCCGACAGAGGCAGAGGTGGTCGTGGCGCACGAGGCGGCAAACCACGCTCGGGCGGCGGTAAATCGCAAGGCAGCAAACATCGCGGCTCTGGCAGCAAATCGCAAAACAGAGGGGGCAAAGGTAGCTCTTCGCACCGACCAAAGCAGGGTGCCAAAAGCTAATTTTGAACTGGGAATTTCTGAGAATTTCTGAGACTCGTACTGAGTAAGAGTTAAAAGCCTAAGGAAACCCCTGCTGCTCGATTTTGGGTTTAAATGCCTTTGGCATTTAATAAATTTAGAGATCTGACATGTTGCGCAAATTCATTTGTGGCAACATGTCAGATCTCTAAATCTTAGAACTGTAAAGTTCTAAGCCCAAGAGCCCAAGAGCCCAAGAGTCTGTAAGAGACTGTAATTTCATGCGTTACACCGACTGCACAAAAATATCTACTGCATTTTTACAGAATTATCATATCTGTTAAATAATTATTAAAAAAATCTACAAGTTGACGCTTTTTGTCACATTTTTTACTATATTTGTCATAGCAAAGCTAAACAGACTCAGTAAGATGTGGCATAAATACCAAGAAAATAAACTAATCAAAGCTCTTGTAGTAGGCGACGAAAGTGCCTACAGGGAGCTCTTTGACCTTTTATTATTCGCGCGTATTCAAATTTACAACCTCGATTATCCACGACCAGCAAGAGGCAAAAGATTTAGCACAAAATTGCTTTGTCAAACTTTGGCTCAACCGCGATAGGTTAGAACATATTAGTTCGCTCAACAACTACATCTTCACAATTGCGCGCAACAGCGCCTGCGATTACCTGCGTGTCAAGTGCCGCGAACGTAAATTCCAGGCTGCGACAATTGCGGAAAAGAGTTCAAACTACGCAAATATCCAGATCGATTACGACACCCAAGTAATGGAGCAGACAATCATAAGCTGCATCGACACAATGCCTCTACAACGCAAAACTGCGTATAAGTTGAGTCGCGAAGAGAAGTTTTCGAACGAGGAAATTGCCGAATTGATGAACATCTCGAAGCGCACCGTTGACCGCCACCTATCTATTGCCCTGAAAGACATCCGCACCGCGCTAAGCAAAGTATCGACAATTTCTTAGTTTTTTCTTCTCTCGATTGAGTATCACGACCTTTTGGGTCGTCTATTTAAGTAAACAGAAAAATTATTTAATGGCTCTGAGTCGGAGAACTGTGTAACCATTCATTGCTTAGAGCCACCAACCACTAACCTAACTACTTAACTATGAAACTAAAAACAACTAAAAAAGCACTAGCGTTGCTATTTGCAGGCCTGCTAGGAGCATCAAGTGTATCGATGGCACAAGATCTCACCTCGCCCGATGGTGATATGAAACTAAGCTTCTCGTTGAGCCAAAAAGGTGAACCCACCTACTCGCTAACATATAAAGACAAAGATGTGATCTTGCCTTCGACACTCGGAGTCGAACTACACAAAGCCGAGGACCTCAAAGCGGGCTTTACCTTAGTTGGCAACACAACCGCCTCTTCGGACTCAACGTGGGCCCCAGTGTGGGGCGAGGAGAGTGAGATCCGCGACAACTACAACGAACTCCTTGTCACAATCAACCAAAGTTCAACCGATAGAACAATGGCCATCCGCTTCCGCCTCTACGACAATGCGCTTGGTTTCCGCTACGAGTTCCCGCTGCAAAAAGATCTCAACTACTTTGTGATCGCAGAAGAGAAGAGCCAATTTGCAATGACGGGCGACCACAAAGCGTTCTGGATCCCTGGCGACTACGACACTCAAGAGTATAATTACGTTGAGTCGCGCCTCTCGGAAATTAGTTCTCGCTTCGAGGGTGCTGTCAGCTACAATGTTTCGCAAACCCAATTTTCGAAAACGGGAGTTCAAACCTCGTTGCAGATGAAGAGCGACGATGGACTCTATATCAATATCCACGAGGCGGCTCTTATCGACTATTCGTGCATGCACCTCAACCTCGACGACAAGAATATGGTCTTCACATCGTGGCTCACCCCCGATGCTCTTGGCAACAAAGCTTATATGCAGGCACCAACTCAGTCACCTTGGCGCACGGTGATAGTGAGCGACGACGCTCGCGACATCCTTAGTTCGCGCATCACACTCAACCTCAACGAGCCTTGCGCTTTGGAAGATACATCGTGGATCAAACCAGTGAAATACATTGGCGTTTGGTGGGAGATGATCACCGAGAATAGCTCTTGGGCATACACCGACGACCTCCCATCGGTAAAATTGGGCCAGACAGACTACAGCAAGACTAAAGATAATGGTCGCCACGCAGCCAACAACACAACCGTGAAGGAGTATATCGATTTTGCCGCGGAGCACGGTTTCGACCAAGTTTTGGTCGAGGGCTGGTACGAAGGCTGGGAGGATTGGTTCGACAAGTCGAAAGATTACGTCTTTGATTTCGTCACTCCCTACCCCGACTTCGATGTGAAGATGCTCAACGCCTATGCCAAGAGCAAGGGGGTCCGCATTATGATGCACCACGAGACATCGGCTTCGGCACGCAACTACGAGCGCCACATGGATAAAGCCTACAAGTTTATGGTCGACAACGGCTACAACGCTGTAAAGAGCGGCTACGTGGGTAACATCATTCCTCGCGGCGAACACCACAGTGGCCAGTGGATGATCAACCACTACCTCTATGCAGTTACCGAGGCGGCGAAATACAAAATTTGTGTCAACGCTCACGAGGCGGTTCGCCCAACGGGTCTTTGTCGCACATACCCCAACCTTATTGGTAATGAGTCGGCTCGCGGAACGGAGTACGAATCGATCGAGGGCGTGAACCCTGCGCACACTACCCTACTTCCATTCACTCGCCTAATTGGTGGCCCAATGGATTACACCCCAGGTATCTTCGACCTTCAACTAACATTCCTCGACAAGAATTCTGGTATTAAGAGTATCTACACCGACAGAATCGAAGAGAAGTATAGCGCAGCGCAAACAACTATTTCGAAGCAACTTGCACTATACGTAACCATGTATAGCCCCTTGCAGATGGCAGCCGACCTTCCGTCGAACTACCAGAAGCAGATGGATGCTTTCCAATTTATCAAGGATGTTGCCATCGATTGGGACCAAACAGTATACCTCGAAGCTGAGCCTGGCGATTACCTAACTATCGCACGCAAGGAAAAAGGCGCGAGCAATTGGTTTGTGGGAGGCCTCACCGACGAGAATAAGCGCACAAGCAGCTTCACGCTCGACTTCCTCGATGCAGGCAAAGAGTACGTAGCAACAGTCTATGCCGACACCGCTGACACCGATTACCAAGACAATCCAACAGCATATCGCATTGTTAAAGGTAAGGTCGACAGCAAAACTCGGCTCTCGATTGACCTGGCTCGCAGTGGCGGATTCGCAATCTCGATCATCGAGGCATCGGCTGCCGACACGAAAGTCAAGAAGCTAAAACTTTAGCCAAAGAGATATTTACAAACTTTTTCTACTTTTTTTATCTCAACGATTGGGTATTAATCCCCTTTTGATCGTCTATCTATTATAACGACACTATAGAATTATGAGCGAAACAAAATATAAAAAGGTAGAGGAGTATATAAAAGGCGAACTCCACGAGGCGGAAGTCTCGGAAATTGAGAGCTACTTAGGCGACAATTTCCGTGATGAAGAGCTTACAGCTCTTCTCCGCTCTCACTGGAGCGACCTCGACGTTGACCCCATGAATGATGAGGGTCATCAGGCGTTTAAGAACTTCTGCAAAACCACAAATATCCACGAGGTCTCACTTCATGAGGCCAAGAACAGAAGAGCCGAGAGACTCTCGCGAGCATTTAGTCACTTCCGCAATATTGCTGCAATATTGGCTATCCCTCTATTGCTATACAGCATATTCCACGTCTCGACAGAACACGAGCCTGTGGAACTCAACTACGTAGAGTATGCCGTAGCAAATGGTAAAATCGACTCGCTACGACTCCCCGACAACTCGCTAGTGGTGCTCAATTCGGGCTCTAAGGTGATCTACCCCACCGAGTTTGGCAAAACATCGCGCCAAGTATTTATCTCGGGAGAGGGCTATTTCGAAGTTGAGAAAGACCCCGAGCGCCCATTCTCACTCTCGTTTGGCAATGTCAAAGTTACGGTTCTGGGTACCCGTTTCAACGTGCAGGCCTACGAAGAGATGCAAAATTACGTGGTGAGCCTAATAGAGGGTTCGGTGGAGATGGGTGTTGTCGGCACCAACGACAGCAACCAGATCACCGAAAGCGTAGTATTGGATCCAGGCGACGTGGTGAGCTACAACAAAACAACGGGCCATTTGAGCCACAGCAACGCCTCGGTCGACGTTTACAGCTTGTGGAAGCGAGGCGACATCTACTTCAAAGATCAGCCTTTTGGCCAGATCGCCATGCAGCTCGAACGACTCTTCAACCAAGAGATATTGATCCTCGACAACGAACTTAGCAAAACCCACTTGTCACTGGCTTTTGTTAACAACGAATCTTTAGATAAGATTCTCATCGATATATCGGAGGCTTTGGCCATCGACATTCAAGATCACAATGGAGTAAAAATTATAACAAAGAAAAAATAGCGCCTATGAAGTAAAACCAACTACCCACTTAACCAATGAATGTTATTTTTAAAAAGTACTGACCCAAGGGGTCTGCAAACCCCTCAGATCAGATTTAAAAATAGATTAACTTACCTGTCAAGTAAATTGCCACAAAAGTATGAAAAAAATATTAATTTTCAAACATTTAGCTCTCGCTACAACTGCGAAGAGCTTGGTCATCGCTCTATTACTTTCGCTCTCGATACAGACAATTAATGCGCAAAATAGCGGTGAAAATATAACACTATCGGTAAAAAATCAGACTATCGAATCGGTGTTAAACACACTCAGAAACGAGTATAACTACTCTTTCATTTTTAAAAACGAGGACCTCGACACACAAAAAAGAGTTAGTGTCGATGCCAACAATATGCCTATAGAAGAGCTTCTAACCTCGATTCTAAGGGGGGGGGGAAATTGACTTTAGCGTAAAAGCTAAAACAATTCAAATCTTCAAAAAAGAGGCGAAAGCTACACAAAGTAGCACAAAGCAGTCGCTCCAAGGAGTTGTAGTCGATGGCGAGGGTATTCCAATTATTGGTGCATCTATCGTGATGTCGGAAAACCAAGCTGTGGGTACTGTCACCTCGGGCGATGGTTCGTTCCAACTAAACGGCATTTCATCGGGCTGCACGCTCAACGTTTCGTCGCTTGGCTACCAGCCTAAAGATGTATACGTAAGCAACCAAACCTTCATGAAGATCACTCTCGACGACGAGGTTATGATGATCGACGAGTTGGTGGTTGTAGGTTATGGTACTCAGAAAAAAGTCAACCTTACTGGTGCTGTCGACCAAGTTGGTAAAGATGTCTTGGAGAAGAGACCTGCGGCCAACATTACTCAATTGTTACAAGGTGCTATCCCCAACCTTAACATCACACTTGCCGATGGTAAGCCTAACCGTAGTGCCGACTACAACATTCGTGGTACAACCTCGATCGGAGCTGGTGGTAGCGCCCTTATCTTGATCGATGGTGTGGAGGGTGACCCAGCGATGCTTAACCCCAACGACGTGGAGAGCGTATCGGTATTGAAAGATGCCTCATCTTCGGCTATCTACGGTTCGCGCGCAGCTTATGGTGTGGTACTTATCACAACAAAAGATCCCGAAGCAAACAAAGGTGGAAAGTTCACACTTAACTACACTGGTAACTTCGCTATTCAGTCGCCAACGGCTGTTCCCGACGTTGTGGACGATGGTTACGTATGGTCGTCGCTCTTCTACGACTCGTGGTACAACTACCGTTTCTCGGATCCTACCCAAATCAACAACACCCAAGATTTCTCAACTTCGTGGCTCAACGACTTCTACGAGCGCAAGGTATCGGGTAACGCTTCGGAGGTGGAGATCGGCTCGGATGGTAAGTATGTTTACTACGGTAACGAAGATTACTTCGATGCTATATACAAGGATGTAACCACCACACAGACACACAATGTTTCGCTTAGCGGCACAAGTGGCGACATTAACTACTACCTTTCTGCTCGTCTATACGACTACGATGGTCTCTACAACTTTACTCCCGACACATATAGAACAATGAATATCCGTTCGAAAACTTCGGCTCAGGTTAGACCCTGGTTGAAGATTTCGAATAACTTCGAATACACCTACGACACCTACTTCAACCCAACGGGTAGCGAAGAAGAGGGCGGTGGAGTCCTTTCACGTTCTATCAACGACCAAGGTCACCCTAGTTCTCCAATCTTCAACCCCGACGGAACGCTAACCTATTCGGCAGCACGTGCAATTGGTGGTTTGGTGACTGGCGAAAACTACATCGACGACCTAACTAAAACCCTTAAGAACACCACCTCTGTCGAGGCCGACATCATCAAGAATAAGTTGAAGTTGATGGGAGATTTCTCGTTCCGCACCAAAGAGTTCACCGAGACCGAGAAACACACTGCTATTCCTTATAGCGCCTACGAGGGCGAGATCTTGTACTTGGGTACTCCCGAGACCGACGATTATATCAAGGAGACGCTTCAACTCACAACCTACGTGGCAACCAATGCCTATACTCAATTCGAGCAAGTATTCAACGAAAAACATAGTTTCAAAGCCCTTTTGGGTTACAACTACGAACAACAAGACTACGAGGCTTTGTATGCACAACGCAATGGTCTACTTATGTCGGATCTCGACAATATCAACTTCGCAATGGGCGACGTGATGTCGATCTCGTCGGGTGGTAGCCGTTGGCGCTATGCTGGTGCGTTCTTCCGCTTAAACTACGGTTTCGACGATCGTTACCTCGTGGAGGTTAATGGTCGCTACGACGGTAGCTCGAAGTTCCCAAGCAACTCACAGTGGGGATTCTTCCCATCGGCTTCGGCAGCGTGGAGAATCTCGCAAGAGAATTTCTGGAACGTCAACCCAAAAGCTGTTTCCGACGTTAAGTTCCGCACATCGTACGGTACACTAGGAAACAGCAACGTTTCGACATACTCTTACCTTGAGAAGTTCACTCTATCGACATTCTCAACTGGCGGTATCGGCTCTTCGTATCGCTACCTCAACGGTAGCGCAGCTTCGAAGTACACGTCGAACCCATCGCAAGTGCCCGACAACATCACATGGGAGAGTTCAACAACTCTTGACTTTGGTCTCGACGCATCGTTCCTCAACGGCCGTTTGAACCTAACGAGCGACTACTACGAGCGCAAGACAAACGACATGTATACCGTTGGAGCAACATTGCCCGACACTTACGGTGCCGATGCTCCTTACGGAAACTACGCTTCGATGACAACCAAAGGTTACGAGATCGCAATTTCGTATGCCGACTCATTTAAGCTAAACAACAAACCTTTCAACTACTCGTTTAGAGCAACTCTAGCCGACTACGTTTCGACTATCGACAGTTACAACAACGACAACAAGAAACTTAGCGACTACTACGCTGGTCAAACCGTGGGTGAGATCTGGGGCTTTGTTTGTAATGGTCTTTTCCAAACTCAAGACGAGATCGACAACGCATTCGACGGTAAGGGTTACACCAACTCAATTATGCAGACTTCCGAGGCTTACGTCACCTACCCTGGTGATATGCGTTTCGAGGATCTCAACGGCAACAACGCTATCGACCGTGGTAGCGAGACTGTCGACGATCCAGGTGATATGGAGATCATCGGTAACAGCGAACCACGCTACATCTTCTCGTTCTCGTTCAACGCCGATTGGAACAACTTCAACTTCTCGATCACATTCGACGGAGTGGGTAAGCAAGATTGGTTCCCAAGTGACGAGAGTCTTTTCTGGGGTCAATACAACCGTCCTTACAACCAAGTTCCAACATGGCACGGGGGCAACTACTGGACCGAGGATAACCCCGATGCTTACTTGCCTCGTTACGTAGGTTACTACGGCCCATTCAACGCAGGTACAGTCAACGTCAACTCGCGCTACCTTCAAAACGTGGCATACATCCGTTTGAAGAATTTGCAAATTGGCTACGACCTACCAAAGGATCTAGTACGTAAAATCTCATTGGCTGGCGTGAATGTCTACATGTCGTGCGAAAATATTTGGAACTGGTCTCCACTTTATCGCATCACCAAGGACTTCGACGTTGTAAATGCAATTCAATCATCTGACACCGATATTTCTAGTAGCAAGGGCGATGGTCACAACTACCCAACTATGAAGAGTGTAAGTTTCGGTATTTCAATTACATATTAATATTTTTAAAGATGAAAAAGAGAATATTATTCGCACTGCTATCTCTGGGCATGTTGTCTAGTTGCGACCTCACGGAGAGTATGCAAGTTCAAGCAGACAAAGCTATGATTTTCGGCTCGGAGTCGGGACTTGACCTATATATAAATTCATTCTACAAGGCTCTACCAACGCTTGGCACTGGTTACATGTTAGACGACATGTGCGACATTGCGGCGGTATCCGACGTAAATTCATTTATCCGCGAGGGAGCCTACACTTCGGAGACTTCGACTTCGTGGAGTTGGACTACACTACGCAACATCAACTACTTTATCGATAGTTGCAACGACCCCGACTATTGCACCGTCGACGACGACGTGAAGAGCAACGCTATCGCTATCGCAAGGTGGTTCCGCGCATGGTTCTACTACGACAAGTTGACTACCTATGGCGAGGTGCCTTGGTTCGAAAACGAGATCCAATCATACGAGACCGACCTTATGTATAAGGATCGCGATAGCCGCGACGTGATCATCGCAAATATGATCTCCGACCTCGACTACGCTTACGAGAACATCTCGGCAAAATCGTCGACTGGTAGCTCGATGGTGACCAAGTGGGCAGCCGCAGCACTCAAATCACGCGTTTGTTTGTTCGAGGCTTCATATCGCAAATATCACGAGTTAACTGGTATGACCTATAGCGCTGCCGATCTTTACGCCGAAGCTGCCTCAGCTGCAAAATTGGTGATGGATAACAGCGGCCTCGCGCTCAACACTAGCTCGGGCACCAAAGGAGCTTATCGCGACCTCTTCTACTTGGAGAACCCTATCGAGTCGGAGGTGATCTTGGCTGTCTGCGCAAATGCAGATTCGGGAATCACTGGCAGTGCAAACTGGTGGTACAACTCTAGCTCGTATGGTCACCGTTGGAGCCTTTCAAAGGCATTTATGAACACCTACCTCATGCTCGACGGTTCGTTCTTCACATCGCAGACAGCCTACGACCAAAAACTACTCTACCAAGAGGTTGCAGGTCGCGACGAGCGTATCGAGCAGACTATTCGTGGTGCTGAGTTCACAATGGATGGCGCACTTACCGTGGCTAATGTCAAATCGGTGTCGCTCACAGGTTACCAAGTGATCAAGTACACGCTCGACGAGTCGGCATACGATGGCACATCGAACAACAACAACTCTATTCCACTTATCCGCTACGCCGAGGTGTTGCTCAACTATGCCGAGGCTAAGGCCGAGTTGGGAACTTTGACCGATAGCGAGTGGAAAACAACTATCGGAGCAATTAGAAGTCGCGCAGGTATCACTGGCGGTTTAGATATGGTACCAACCACAATCGACAGTTACCTACAATCTACATTCTACCCCAACGTTACCGATCCTACCATCTTGGAGATCCGTCGCGAGCGTACAATCGAGTTGGTTGCCGAAGGCTTCCGTTTCGACGACCTTCGCCGTTGGAAGTGTGGCGAGTCGATGCAAGATCTTCCTTGGGACGGTATCTACATCGGAGCGCTCGACCAACCCATCGACGTTAACAACGATGGCACCTACGACTATTACTTCACTCAAGATAGTTCGCTCGACAACGTTGCTTCGACCTACAAATCGATCGCTATCCAAGTCGACCAATCGGACACTGGTCTTGGCGTTATAGCAGCTGGCACTAACACCTATACACTTACCTACAAGTGGCCAAGCAACGATAGATATTGGTACACCGACGGTCGCCAATACCTCTACCCTATTCCAGCTTCTGTAATCAGATCTTACGAGGCTGAGGGTTACACCTTGAGCCAGAACGCAAACTGGTAATTTGATACACTTATACAAAAGATACAATGAAAAAGAATTTTAATATCTTATCTGTGCTACTTGCCGTACTACTTGCATTTAATTTTGCAAGTTGCGGCGACACGGAGATGGACTACTCAAACTTCTACCAAACCGAAGACGAGGAACCTGACACTGATACTGATACAAATACAGATACAGATACAGATACAGACACTGATACAGATACAGACACTGATACAGACACTGATACTGATACTGATACTGATACTGATGTCGATACTGATGTCGTAAGTCAAATCTCGGCCATGACCTTCAACATCAGGTACGAGACCGACGAAGAGGACGAGGCGAACAACTGGGTAAACCGCAGAGGTGCCGCAGTAGCTGTGGTTGCCGACAAGAAACCAACTGTTTGGGGCGTTCAGGAGTGCGAGTACGACCAAAAGGTCTACCTCGACACCTACTGCGCGGGCTATAGCAGCATTGGCGTAGGTCGCACCGACGGAGGCATCAAAGGTGAGTTTATGGCAATCTACTACGACACGGAACTAGTGAAACTCCACGACTGGGATACTTTCTGGTTGTCGGAGACTCCCGACACTCCGTCGAAAGGATGGGATGCAAGCACCTATCGCACAGCCACATGGGCGATTTTCGAACTTATCGAAACAGGCGAAAAGTTCTTCATGATCAACACCCACGTCGACCACGAAGGTAGCACCGCTCAAACCCAATCGATGATACTTATCGACTCGAAGATCGAGGAGCTCAACACCGAAGATCTACCTGTTATCGTGATGGCCGACTTCAACAGAGCCTACGCAGCTTCGATGTTCGATGCAGTACGCGATTACTTGCTCGACTCGCGCCAAGAGGCCACAGATAATAACAACGATCTCTACACGGCGACCTACAACGGTTGGGGTGCATCGTCGGGTTATATCGTCGACATCATTATGGTGTGCGGTTTCGATGTTTTGACCTACGACGTTATCACCGAGCAGTACAACAACGTAACCTATGTTTCGGACCACTACCCAGTTATCGCAGATCTTGAATTTTAATAAAATGAGATTATGAAAAGATTAATTAGTATAATCCTAGCAGTAGCAGCCTTGACCTCGGCCACCTCGTGCAAGCAAGAGGCAGCGAAGAGCTTGATCTCGATCATGTCGTTCAACGTAAGGTTCGACACCCAGGTCGATGGCGACAACAGATGGGACATGCGCAAAGGTGCCGTTCCAACGATGATCGCCGACCAGAAGCCAACTATTTGGGGTGTTCAAGAGTGTGTCCATGGCCAAAAGCAATACATGGACGAGAATTGCGCAGGCTACAAAAGCATTGGCATCGGTCGCGACGATGGCCTTTTGGGCGGTGAGTTCATGGCGATCTACTACGCCGAAGATGTGGTGTCGCTCGACGACTGGGGCACTTTCTGGTTGTCGGAGACCCCCGACCAAGTGTCGAAAGGTTGGGATGCCGACTGTTTCCGCACTGCAACGTGGGCTAAGTTCACCCTCGCGGAGGGCGGCAAGAAGTTCTTCATGATCAACACCCACCTCGACCACAAAGGCGCCGTGGCGCAGGCAGAATCGATGAGGCTCATCGACTCGAAGATCAAGGAGCTCAACGGCGAGGAGTTGCCCGTAGTTGTGATTGCCGATTTCAACCGCCAATACGACACCCCTATCTTTGACCCAGTGCGCGACTACTTGCTCGATGCTCGCGAACATGCCGCCGCGACCGACGACATGTACACCTTCAACGGTTGGGGCCGCTCTGCGGAGCACAAAGTCGACATCATCTTAACGTCGAAGTTTACGCCGCTAACATTCGAGGTTATCGACCAAACTTACGACAACGTACCCTACATTTCCGACCATTACCCAGTAATAGCAACCCTAGAATTTTAGGTGGGTTCTAATTTTTCTTTTTTACTTCAAAATTTAGGACAAGAACCCGTAACGTCCTAAATTAAAGCATCTATTTAATGTCAAAGTTATATAAAAAAGTTCAATAAATCAAACTTTTTTTTGAAATCTATCTATCTATCTATCTATCTATCTATCTATCTATCTATCAGTGGTTTAATTCTAAATGATTTTCAATCTTACAATCTGCTCAAAACGACACAGATTGTAGGTCAAGTTGA
>JBCQWE010000010.1:0-59177 GCA_047172505.1 Rikenellaceae bacterium
GACTTGCATGTGTTAGGCCTGCCGCTAGCGTTCATCCTGAGCCAGGATCAAACTCTCCATTGTAAAAATGTTTTGTTAATTAAATCTTAGCTCTGTATATCTCAAAAGAATTTTTTGTTTGAATATTCACCGTTATCTCTAACTGTGAATGAAAACTATTATAGCTGCTCAAATACTTCAAAGAACGTTGTTCATATATTAAATAAGAACTGTTTCTATTTCTTGCCCTCTCGGTCATCTTTTTTCAAAGCGAAAGGGACTGCAAAGGTAAAACCTTTTTTGGTAACTTCCAAATGTTTTTGAAAAAATATTTTCTAAAGAACTTTCTCCCCTCTCAACCGCTCTAATCAAACTACCCTTGGGCAGCTCCCCTAAAGTGAGGCGGAAAAGGACTGCAAAGATAGATACTTTATTTTAAACTACCAAATCTTTTGTGCAGATTCTTTAAAAAAATTAAAACCCAAAGAACTTCGCAACGCCGTTATTCCCTTGTTGCGGGTGCAAATATAGACCCTTTATTTCATTCTACCAAACCTTTTCGAAACTATTTTTAAACTTTTTTAACAACAATAAGCTTACAGCCCTACCTTCCAATAACTTACGCCGTAAAAAAAATTCCACGCTTTCGGGGCGTGGAATCTTCGCTATATATAATATATAGGTATAGGGTTAAAACTGCAATCCTTCGGGGAAACCCTGAGATTTGAGAAGGATCTCCGAACCGTCGGGAGTAACCATAAAAACACCTGTTTTTTGTTCTGTGATGTGACCAATAATATCGATGCACCCCAATTTTGCGACAGACTCCTGCATTGATAAAGGCAGTGTAAACATCAATTCGTGGTCCTCGCCACCGTTCAATGCCGCCACAACTTGGTCAGAATTTATCTCTGCGGCCAATGCCGAAGTCTGCTTTGCGATAGGAATTCGCTCCAAATAAATTCGCGCACCACACGCCGAAGCTCTGCAAATTTGCAAAAGATCGCTGGCAAGTCCATCGGAAAGATCGATCATCGAGGTGGGGACAATCGACTCCTCGGCTAAAGATTCCACAATATTCACCCTTGCCTCAGGCTTAAGGTAACTTTGAAGTAGGTACTCGTAACCCCCGAATTGAGGTTGGGGATTTTCAACATTTTGCAAAACTCGTTTCTCGCGCTCCAGAAGGTGGAGCCCCATATATGCCGCACCAAGGCTACCCGTGATACAGATTAGATCGTTAACTTGTGCGCCACTGCGGTAAGTCACACTCACCTTGGCAGCGCGCCCAATGGTCGAGGTGGAGATCACAAGGCCTGTCATCGAGGCACGTGTATCACCACCGACAAGATCGACATTATACTCCTCGCACGCAATGCGCGCCCCCTCATAGAGATCGTCGAGCGCCTCCACAGGCAACTTCGACGAAACACCAATCGAAAACATGATCTGCTCGGGGCGACCATTCATCGCCAAAATATCGTTGATGCCCACAACTACAGCTTTGTACCCGAGGTGCTTCAAGGGGAAATATGTCAAATCAAAATCTACCCCCTCCAACAACATGTCGCTCGAAGTTAAAATAACCTCGCCACCACCTATATCTATAACGGCGGCATCGTCGCCAACCCCTTTGAGCGTCGACTCTCTATTCGCATGAAACTGCGATGTCAATCGATCTATCAACTTAAATTCGCCCAATTCCGCTATTTCGGTTCTCTCTCTCTTCTTTTCCATTATCAATTATGCTTATAAACAACACAAAAGTACATAATAATTTACTCTTTCACAAACTCCGCATATATACAAGGTAAACTTATTTCGCTTTGTTTTTCGCTTACTACCCTTGTAGCGGGCGGGCGCCAGGCAAGCCTGGAGCGAAAAACCTTTATTGCTCTGAGTGTGTTAGGCTTCGTATTAGGGGCTTCTGAGAATTGCTGAGCATTGCTGAGTATTATGAGACTCGATACCCTCTATATATACATAGGTAACACACACGAACAACCTAATTCGCGTACGATGGGAAGGTGTCGGTATCGACGCTAACGTCGGTGGAATAGAACGCTTGCGTACCGATTGTGACGACATTTGGCATGTCGACATAGCTGATACCCGAAGATGAAAAGGCTCTCGTTCCAATCTCCTCGGCCTTGGGGGCTATGACCTTATATAGGTACTCTGGCCCACGTGTCCCGCCAAGTGTCACAAGGTGGTTTGTGTAGCAGTAATCCGTTTGTAAAGACGAGCCAAGTTCCTTGGAGTTGTAGAGCGCATACTCTGGGAAGCTCACTATATTGGGGAACGAAACGGTGATATTTCTGTTTGAGGTTTGCAATGCCACGAACAGACGTGCAAAATCGCCATCATCATCGCCATCCACCTCGGAGTAAACGCCCGTTGCGGCTTGGGTATCGGTGATGATCCAGGTGTCACCCTCGATCAAAGAGGCTGCCATTGGCATTGTCGCAAGTGTCATCTCGGTATCCTCCGACACCTTGTCGGCTGCCGTCACTCCATTTATAGATTTAAAGTCTCCGATATAGAATCTATTAAAGGTAAAACCCGACGAGGAGTCTGTAAGGAGCGCGAGTCCCGACACATAGTTGCCGTTATCGGCGATAGTAAGGTCGATCTTTGTGACATCGGCATCGGTGAAGGCATCACTAAGAAGTGACGACACCTCTGCCACACCCTCGGTGCCAAGTGTAAGTGTGGTGAGTGACGAACACGAGCTGAAGGCACGCGAAGAGACTGCTGTTGCCTTTGGAGCGTAGATTGTCGCAAGCGAACTACATTTATAAAATGCCGAAGTCGATATTGAGCTAACATTATCCATGGTGACATCCTCCAAGGCGTTGCAGCTATAAAATGCACTTAGCCCTATCTCGCTAGCACCCGCGACATTACAAGAAACAAGGCTCTTGCAGCCACTAAAACAGCTCTCATTAACAATTTCAAGAGATGGTAGCGAGATTGATTCGATGCCTTCGCACCCCTTGAAAGTTTCCGAGCTCGCCATCGTACACTCAGCGGCGCTCACAACCTTTAAATCGGGGCAAACTTGGAAGCAGCCCGAGGTTATCGATGCGACTTGAGGCATGATTAGCTCTTCGAGATTATCAATGTCGACACTCGACTTTAAGCCACTTGGCATCCAAGTGAAGCCATCGAGGGTGAGCGATATTCGCCTATCATACGCATCGAGATTGGTACTTTCACCAAATTCATCTACATCGCTATCAAGTGGTTTGGCAGCTGTGTTAAGCGCACTAATAAGGTTGCTCACATCCACTGTCATCACCTCCGAGTTATACTCTATGACCCAATCATCGCCTTCGATATAGCGGCCATCGGCAGGAATCGTAGTTAGAGTGAATGGGCCCGACGCGAGCTTCACCTCGCCATTGATAGTTTTAAATGGCCCAACTATACCCGAGTCGACTCCCACGGAACGCTGCGTGGTAAGGTAAGAACCATTGACAAGGTCTTCGGTTATCACAAGGTCTATCGAGAGTGGAGAATCCACAAAATCGTCACCCAGGAACACTATGCTAGCATCGATCGAGGCATCGGAAGCGATAGTCAACGAGCGCAAAGAGGGACAATAGCTAAAAGCATCGGAGCCCACATAGATAGCCAAAGGGAAGTAAAGTTCCTCTATGCTTGCGCAATCATAAAAAGCATCTGCACTAATTACCTTTGTTTTAGGCGCAAGGAGCTCTTCGAGGGCTGGGCAGGCCCTTATGGTTTGAATCGCGACTGCGCAAGGAGCTACTAGATACTGCACATACTCGTTGCCCTCGATAAAATTAGAGGGGATCACCTCCGAATCGAGCAGCGTTATGGAACGATTTTGCTGCTGCTCGTTTATTGCATTTGAGATATTGACATACGAGGTGTCACCATCGCTACTCATGCTGCCTGTCAAGATCCAACTATTCGATCTTTCGAGCTCCGAGGTGAGTTCAAAGTTATCTACAGAGACCTCCACACCCGCATATTCGCTTGTTCCCGACTGTTTGATGCTTATAGTTCGGGGGTTTGTCTCGCTATTTATCGTACAGGTTGCAGTACGCACACTCGACGAGGTGTTCTCCTTAAAGGTGATACATAGGGTTGGCTGGGCATCACCTGTCATAGACTCGCGCGAATCGTAATAATCCTCGATCCACTCTACGCCCTCTTCCAATTCGAAGCCGAGGGTACCAGTCCAATCTTGCTCTTGCTCCCCTTCGTAGATCAGTTTGATCGTTGAGCGGCAACTGGGTGCGCAGATCTCGTCGAAATTGAGGACTGCATCTACCTGATTCTCCTCCGTACCATCTCCTTCAAGATCTGTTAAAGCCTCGCAACTAACTGCAAACAAGCACGCTGCGATAAAAAAGATAAACCTTTGTAAAAAAAACTTCATACCTAAAACTTTGAGCCCTTACAAAATCACACATTAAACACACCAGAACGAAGAGCCCGTTAACCCCTAGTAGTGAATACAACTTTAATCTTTAAAAGCAAGATCTAGGCAAGAGAAAGAGCCTAGAAATAAACGCTTAACGATTCCAAATATACAATAAAAAAACTAAAGTGCCAAATAAATGTATTGTTGCAAAACAACATATTATTGGTAACTTTGCATATATTACCAAACTAATACGTACATGAAGACTCTAATCCTACGCACAACGCTACTCATTGCACTTTTCTCTATTCTTGGCTCCTCGTTTTGTCATGCTCAAGTAAGATACATCGATGCCCAAGAGTTAACTCTAACGGGTAAGAACCTGCCCACATCGCACCACTATCATCGAATAGATACCGCCGACTATAAAGGATTTAGTAAGTACGAGAATATCCAGGTGCGCTGCCCCGCAGGCCTTGCGATAGCGTTCACCACCTCGTCGACTCGAATTGACGTTAAGGCAGAGTATGGCCCCTTTGTATATAATGGTGCAGGGACGACCCGAATTGCACACGAGGGCTTCGACCTCTACATCCGCAGGGGTGGCGAGTGGGTCTACGCCTCGTCGCTTGCACCAAAAGCGCGCGGCACGAATTTAACACTGGTCAACAATATGAACTCCGAGCCCAAGGAGTGCCTTTTGTACCTACCCAATTACAGCGAAATCCTCGACCTACAGATTGGCGTGGACGAATCGTCGACAATCGAGCCGCTCGAAAATCCATTCCGCCACAAGATTGTGATCTTCGGTTCGAGCTTCACCCACGGCATTGGCACATCGCGCTCGGGCATGAGCTACCCGATGCAGATTGCTCGCAACACAGGGTTGGAGTTTTGCAGCATTGCGTGTAGCGGCAATTGCAAGATGCAGCCCTATTTCGCTGCCTATCTAGCAGATATTCAAGAGGTCGACGCCTTTGTCTTCGATGCTTTTTCCAACCCTTCGGCCGATATGATCCGCGAGCGTTTGAACCCCTTCATCGAGACACTTAGATCTAGCCACCCCCACACACCACTAATTTTTGTGCAGACGATCAATCGCGAGATCTGCAATTTCGATCAAGCCAAAGCCAAGGACGAGGCTCAAAAGCAGGCGGCAGCAGTCGAGATGATGAAGGTGGCGATGGCTCAATTCGACGACCTCTATTTTATCGACTCGAAGGGCTTCACTGGCGATGATCACATCTCGTCGGCCGATGGTGTCCACCCTTCGGATTTGGGATATATGCGTTGGGCTAATGCCCTGCAACCCAAGTTGTTGAAGATTCTAAAAAAGTATGGCATAAAATAAGTTAAACTGATTTTAATATTTTTTAAGAAAAAGTGCGAAAAAAAGCGAAAAAAAGTATATTTTTGCACAAACTTAATTTTATATAAAAAATGTTGAATATCGTACTATTTGGCGCACCAGGTTGCGGCAAAGGAACACAAGCAGCAAAGCTTAAAGAAAAATATGGTGTAAATCACGTATCGACTGGCGACGTAATTCGCGGCGAGATCAAACGTGGAACAGAGCTCGGCAAGAGCATGACCGAATATATCGAAGCTGGTAAATTGGCTCCAGACCAAATCGTGATCGACATGATCGCAAACTACGTGGTTGAACACAAAGAGGATAAAGGAAATATCTTCGACGGCTTCCCTCGCACAACAGCACAAGCCGAGGCTTTCGACAAGATCCTCGCAGAGAACAACGACTCGGTAGATATTATGATCTACATGGAGGTACCCGAGGAGGAGCTCGTAAAGCGCATCCTGCTTCGCGGTAAAGACTCAGGCCGCGCAGACGATGCTTCGGAGGATGTTATCCGCAACCGAATCTCAGTCTACAACGCACAAACAGCAGTTGTTGCCGAGTACTACTCAAAGCAAAACAAATATGCCGCAATCAACGGCCTAGGCACAATGGAAGAGGTCTTCGACCGCATCAGCCAAGTGATCGACGCTGCTATCGAGGCGTAACATCACGACATTGCAATAAATAATCATGTAACTCTCTAGCGAAAGATACATGATTATTAACTCTCAAGTTTCCAATAGAGCTTCTCATACGATTCTCTATTGGAAACTTTTTTATTGATATTATTTACTTAAGAGTGTCAAAAAAAAATTAACAATTTCTAACATTTCGAAATTTTATAGTTATCTTTACAGTTGAAAAACTTGTAACATGAAGAAAAAAGATCTATTTACATTCCAAGATGCCGTCAACGAGGCCTCGCCCGTAGCTTTTTCCACGATGCTCAAACCCGCGGGTTCGAGTTGCAACTTGGATTGTCACTATTGCTACTACCTGGACAAGGCGCAGCAATATGGTGGAAAACAAGCCGTGATGAGTGACGAGCTATTGGAGCAGTACGTCAAACAATATATCGAAGCAAACGACATCCCCGAGGTCACATTCTGCTGGCACGGTGGCGAACCTCTTCTTTTGGGGGTCGACTTCTACCGCAAAGCTATGGTGTACCAGGCGAAGTATCGCGGCGAAAAAGCAATTGTCAACACCCTGCAAACCAACGGAACACTTCTCAACGAGGAGTGGTGCCAACTCTTCGCTCACCACAAATTCCTAATCGGAATCTCGCTCGATGGACCCAAGGATATTCACGATGCTTTCCGCCTCACCAAATCGCAGAAGCCAACATTCGACAAGGTGATGGAGGGGGTAGCGATGCTCAAGATGCACGGTGTCGAATTCAACACCTTAAGCGTGGTAAATTCGATGTGCGAGGGCCGAGGCTCGGAGATCTATCGCTTCTTCAAATCGCTAGGCAGCAGATATATGCAATTCCTCCCCGCTGTCGAGCACGTCATCGAAAAGGAGGGTCTCCACCGCCCACTAATAGTTAGCCCCGAAACCCAAGGGGCGCACTTGGCTCCATGGTCGGTCTCGGCGAAGGGCTATGGCAAGTTCCTTTGCGACATCTTCGACGAGTGGGTTATCTCGGACGTTGGAAGCTACTTCGTGCAGATCTTCGACGCCACACTTGCCAATTGGTGCGGTGTGCGACCTGGCGTCTGCTCGATGAACGAGACCTGCGGCGATGCACTTGTTGTCGAGCATAATGGCGACGTTTACAACTGCGACCACTTTGTTTACCCCGAATATAAATTGGGGAATATCACCGAGACACACCTCACGCAGATCTTCACATCGCGCAAGCGCATCGACTTCGGCCTGAATAAGCGTAACGGCCTGAGCAACGAGTGTATGCGTTGCGACTACTACTTCTGCTGCCACGGCGAGTGCCCCAAACATAGATTCATCGTCGACAAAGATGGCTACCGCCGAAACTCACTTTGCGAAGGTTTCTTCATGTTTTTCAAACATACGGCACCATATATGGAGTATATGCAAAAACAACTAAAAAATCAACAATCGCCAGCCTGGGTAATGCAATTCGCTCGCATGCGCAGAGGCATGATGTAAAGAGATATAATGAACACTGCGGCAAGATATTGGGGTTACTTATGGCTGACAACTATCTGCCTTATAACGTGTGGCACACTCGCAAGTTGCGGGGTAACTCGCTCGGCTCAGTTGCCACACTTTTCACTTCGCGAGATTCACCGCACACACCCAGAGCTCACGGCGAACGAGGTCGACAGCCTGCTAACTGCTGTGGGAGCCAATAAGATCTTTGTCGAGGAGTTCCTCCACCCCACGCTCATAGCACTCTCTTTCTACCCCGAACTTGCCCAAACGCAAATTGAGTTTAAGTACTCCAACGAGGCCACAACCATGGCCGCTCGACCAAAGCCCACCTCGATGCTATGGGGTCGCAGGTACATTGTCGCGATAAATAATTGCGAGGATTTCGAAGGTATAAAGCTCGAAGAGGTCCCCTTCAATGCCCAGATTGGCATTATTGGACACGAACTAGCACATATTGCCGATTATCAAAACCACAATTTCTTTGGGGTCATGGGAATTCTCTTTCGCTACTCGAACAAAAAGCGCAAACCCCTCTTCGAGCACGAGATCGACCGAGCTACAATCGAACGAGGCCTAGGCTGGCAGCTCTACGATTGGGCAGAGTATTCACTTTCATCCCAAAGCAGCTCCACCTAAGAGTATAAAGAGTTTAAAAGAAGTCACTACCTCTCGCCCGACCAAATCGAGCAATATATCAACTTCTTTGCTCGATATGGACAAGTGCAAAATTAAACTGTAAACACATATAAGACAGCCTCTTACTGTTTCTTACTGTCTCCGACGGGCGCAGATAGCACCTGCGCGGGTGCGTATTTTATTGCGCTTATGTGTGAGGCTTCGCCTGGGAGATATGTATACTATAATGATCTTTTGAAAGTGAACTTTCAATGCTCATTATAGTATACACATCTATGCCAACCTACGGTTGTCATCACACATCTGTGAGGTGAAACTAGATATTAGAAACTCCTCTTTTCGTCATTGCGGCCTACGAGCCGCAATCTATATCACCTTGACTATCAGTCATTTTCGAGATTGCGGCTCGTAGGCCGCAATGACGGTTATAAGGTAGAGTAAAGAAGTGGTCAGACTTCGGTATTGGGTTTAAATGCCTTCGGGCATTTAATAAATTTAGAGATGTGATATGTTGCGCAAATTTATTTGTGGCAACATATCACATCTCTAAATCTTAGAACTGCAAAGTTCTAAGCCCAATAACGCAAAGAAAAATACGCACCCGCGCAGGTGCTATCTGCGCCCGTCGGAGACAGTGAGAAACTATATATTTATATGCGTTTACCTTAGCGGAGGTTACTCTCGATCGTAGAGGTACCAATATACCCCACCGACAAAGAGTCCGCCGCCGATGATGTTACCCAGAGTTGCGGGTATTAGATTAGCGGTGAAAAGTTGGCACAGCGACAAGTCGAACCCTTCGAACATTGCAACTGGCAGGAAGAACATATTTGCCACCGAGTGCTCGTAGCCGATCGCCACAAAGGTCATCACGGGGAACCAGATTCCGAGGATCTTGCCCGCAACGCTCTTCGACGACATACCAAGCCACATCGCCAGGCAGACGAGCCAGTTGGCACCGATACCCTTTAACATTGTGACATAGAATGGGTTCGAGGTTTTAGCTTGGGCAATCGAGAGAAATCCATCGAGGGTTGGCTCATAGTGTGAAAGGTGTGGCAAATAGACGATGAAGTAGCCGAAGATCAGCGCACCCACAAAATTTGCGAGCCACACGATAGTGCAATACTTCACCATCACACCCCAATGCTGCCTACCGTTGTTGACATTTGGCACAAAATAGGCGCAACAGCCTGTGAATAGTTCGCCACCAGCCAACACAATCATGATCAAACCAACGGGGAAGGTGATACCCATAAAGAGTTTCACGATCGCGGGGTTTGTTGCCGCCACGCCAGGAAATCCATAACCAATCATCAGCGAGAGCAATGCTCCCATCGAGATGTAAACTCCTCCGATGATGCCCAGAAGGATTAATTTTCTCAGAGGTGTCGACTCCTTTACGATTGCACTTTTGTTGACATATTGAACTATTTCTTGGGGTGTTCTCATGGCTCTGTTATAACTTATGGTTATTCTTTATTTTTTACAATTCGCTCTAAATGCAGCAGCGATTTTACTTAAAGAGTCCGACTGCTAGAAGCGAGTCGGACTCTAAATTTTAATTATTAAGCCACGAGGGCCAAACAACTGCTAAGTGGGGTAATTACTCCGAAAGTGGTGTTACACTTACGAATGACTTACCGCCAGACTTTTTGCAGAATGATACAGTTCCGTGTACCAAAGCAAAAAGAGTGTGATCCTTACCGATACCCACGTTTGCACCTGGGTTGTGAACAGTACCTCTTTGACGAACGATGATGTTGCCCGCCTTAGCTTCCTGACCACCAAACAATTTTACGCCGAGTCGTTTGCTTTCAGACTCGCGGCCGTTCTTTGAACTACCAACGCCTTTTTTGTGTGCCATTTTCTACTAATTTTAAAAGGTTACGCTACGATCTCTTCGATGAGAATCTGAGTCAAACATTGGCGGTGACCGTTTTGTTTTTGATACCCAGTTCTACGCTTCTTCTTGAACACGATAACTTTGTCATCTTTCAAGTGGCGAAGAATCTTACACTTAACTGAGGCGCCTTCTACTACAGGTGCACCTACTTTAACCTGACCGTCGTTGTCTGTGAGCAGGACTTTGTCGAAACTTACAGACGAATTTTCTTCGCCTGCGAGACGGTGAACATAAAGTTTACGACCTTTTTCAGCTTTAAATTGCTGACCTGCAATCTCTACTATAACGTACATTAAATAATTTTAGTTATGTAATTATGCATAAATTTGCCTGCAAATATAGTGAGAAAATCACAAACCACAAACTTTTCCACTAAAAAAAGTAAATATTTTTTATTTGGCACAATTTTAACTACGCTATATTCTACACAATTTAATATCCGTAGAATATGATACACATACTTATTGTCTCGGCAGATCCGCTTCGTGCAAAGGTGATCGCTTTGGCACTTCGCAACCCCTCGCTAGCCGTCCGCTGCATCGATCCTGCTCGATGCGTGATCCAAGAGTGCCAAAATTGGCAGGTCGATTTGGTGATATTCCTCACCCTCACCCCCTATTTTGCATCTATGAACATCGTCGACGAGATGCGCAAAAAGATCGACAGAGTGCCCCAGATATATGTCATTGCGCAATCTCACAGTCAATCCACAATCCTCACGTTGCTCGAATGTGGTGTCGATCAATACATGACCTTCCCGCTCAATCTCCACCGATTGCGCAACAAGGTCTACTCGCTTGCACATTAACCTCTCGCGTTATGACTATAACACTTTTGATCGCGCTGAGCATAGTGGCTGTAATAATCCGACAAAGAGTAACGAGCCTCAGAAAAACCGAAATCGAGCACCACTACCTACAAATGCTCCTTTTGGGCGACTCACACAGCGAACGCTACACTGAAGAGGTTGCTCTTTTGGCCAACACCCGAGTGAAGATAGCTGCGGTAGAATCTATTGCCAACCTCTCACCTATAATATATAGGCTCGAATCGCAATGGCTCGACAGCATCGCCCGCTCGCTGCACCTCACCGAGTTTATGTTGCATCGAACACGCAAAAGTCGTGGGGCGCAACTCATACTCTCGCTCTCCTTATTTTCGCGAATTCCACTCTCGGATCTCGACCTGAAGGAGATTGCGCCATACACCAATTCGAAAAATCGGATGGTGCGCTTCTTCGCGCTACTCACTTCGATCAATGCCGACCAAAAAAATATACTCAAACATATCGCCGCCTACCCGTCGCCGCTCACCCCTTTCGAGATCTCGCAACTTCTGGGCATGCTTCGCCAAGGCTCTATCACGGTAGCCTACCAACCGATGCTGAGTGCCAACAACGAAAATCTCAAAATGTTGGGGCTTGCCGTTGTGCGACACTTCTCAATCGAGGGTGCCGAGCGACAACTTCGCGACATCATTGCTCACAGCCACCTCTACTCGCTACGCCGCGAGGCGCTCTACACCCTCTCTTCGATAGAGCTCACGCTCACCACGCCCTCCATCCTGAGAACCGTTACCCAGATGAGCAAAATAGAGCGACTACGCTTCTTACGATATATCGCCTCGGAGGGGTATTCGCTCGGCACAATTAGCTTTTTCAGCCCAACGACCGATCGCAAATATTTCGACTCTCTGATCAACTCATATAAAATTAAAATCGAATGTTCATAATCCTGCCGATAGCACTTCTAGTGGCCATCATATACTTTTGGTCGGCCCAAATACACCGCGCCAAGCTTCGCAGTTCGTTGCGCTTTATCGACGACAATTCGCCGCGACTGCGCATCAGCGTGGTTGCGTGCAAGCCTCAAAGCGTGAACTACATCGCCTCGCTGCTAAAGTCGGAATCTACAGCTTATCAAGTGATTATCGTTGCCGACTTCGAGAAACAAGCCTCGCTCCTGCGCCAGGCAATAGAGTATTTCGGGCTCTTCAAAACTTCATTGGCCCCCAATGGCGAGATCGAGGAGGGTGCCATCCGAAATTTATTGCGTTCGCACCGCAGACTCTTCGCCAAACTGATCGTGGTGGATAGCCCCCATAGCAGCTCATACACCCCTTTCGAGGTTGGCGCAGCAATCAGTAGCTACAACTACAACCTACAGATCCATTCGCGCCGAGGATTGCAACCGCAAGCCATCGAGAACATGCTGCTCGAACTTGCCACACGCCCCGAAGAGAGTGTCGAGCAGATCACCTCGGCCCTGGGCGAACGATTTAAATTGATCTGCCGCGAAGCTGCGCTACACAAAAATGCGGGCAAGATCGAAGTGAAACCAAATCGAAGAATAAAAGTCAATTACAGAATATTAAAATAACGATAAAAACTTCGACAGATTCTTAACTATTCTCATTTTTTTTCGTATCTTTACACTCAGCAGAAATATACATGATTTTTAAAATATACAACAGATGGTAGATAACGAGATTCGCGATTTTTTGGTAACGAGTGTTATCAATGCCGCAATCCACGGAGGCGCAGCAATAATGGAAATTTACTCGCACCCCGAGATGTTCAATATTTCGCTAAAGAGCGACCAATCTCCAATCACCGAGGCCGATCGCAAGGCCCACGACACAATCAAAGAGTCGTTGGGCAAGACTCGAATCCCCATCCTAAGCGAAGAGGGGCGCGAAATGCACTACGACGAGCGTTGCAATTGGGAGCTATTCTGGCTTGTCGACCCACTCGACGGCACCGTAGAATTCATCAATCGAAGCGACGAATTTACAGTTAACATAGCTCTAATGTCGGAGAACAAACCTATCGCCGCTGTGGTATACACCCCATCGCTTCAACGACTATTCTTCGCCGCTCGCAGCTTCGGCTCGTTTGTTTGGGAGGGCGTAAAGCCCGACAAAGAGGCCAATTTTAGCTACTCTAAGATCAACGACAGTCTCACACAATTACCACTCAACCCACAAACGCGCTCGACTCAAATAGTCGCAATATCGCGCTCGCACAACACCCCCGAGACCTTCGACCATATCGAGCTACTACGCGCAGCAAACAACCAAATCGAGGTGATCGAGCAAGGCAGCTCCTACAAGTTCTGCCTGCTTGCCGAAGGCAGCGTCGACTACTACGTCCGCACCTCGGGCACCTACGAGTGGGACACAGCAGCAGGCGAATTGATCCTTGCCGAGGCTGGCGGCTCCACCCGTTCACTCGACACCGACCAGCCCTTGGCCTACAACAAAGAACTCCTCGACAACCCCTGGTTCGTCTGCCGAGGAGCTACCTGCACCATCACCACTCAGCGCGAAACTGCACCTATTGCTGAATAGCGAGTGGATAATTTGCAAAAGATTTTATATCTTTGCCATAAACTCAATTTTTAACAAATGATCCACAGCAAGAGACTCATAATGATAGCCGCAGCCACGATAGTGGTGGTGGGTAGCATTACGGCACAAACCAGGCAGACCCGACAAGAGTATGTCGAGCGATACAAGCAGATCGCCATCGCCCACATGGAGAAATATGGAATACCTGCGAGCATCACCATGGCGCAAGGAATTTTAGAGTCGGACAGCGGCAACAGTCGACTCTCGATCTCGTCGAACAACCACTTTGGCATAAAGTGCAAATCTAATTGGACTGGCCGCACCGTGACATACACCGACGATGCCCCCGACGAATGTTTCAGGGCCTACCCCACTGTCGAGGAGTCGTACGAGGATCATGCGATTTTTCTCGACACTTCGCCACGCTACGACTCTCTGTTTGCATACTCGTCGTCGGATTACAAGAGTTGGGCCCGCGGACTCAAAGCTGCGGGATATGCCACAGCTCCGCACTACGCCAATATGCTTATAAAAATCATCGAGGAGGAGAAGTTATACCTACTCGACAGCGACAATGGAGCCCAGTTATACGCCTCGCGCAACGCCCAAGAGCCAAAAAGAGAGCAGCCACAAGCGGGCACCATCGACCCCAACAACTTCGGTGTGACGATCAATGCCCACAAGGGCTACAACATCCACCGTAGCAATGGACTCTACTTCACACGTGCCAAGGCGGGGGATTCCATCGAGTCGCTTTCGGCAACATTCGAGATCAGCAAAGGCAATCTAAGCCGCTTCAACGATTTGAAGAAAGATGCTCAGATAGCATCGGGCGACATAATCTTCATAGAACGCAAAAAAGCAAAGTGGGAGGGCGACGACAAACGCACCCACCAGACATCGGCTGGCGAGACCTTATACTCGATTTCGCAAAAGCATGGTATTCGACTTCGTCGCCTTCGCCGCCTCAACAAAATGGACAAAGAGGCTTCGGTTAAGGTGAGTCAGATCGTCATCATCAGCAACGGTTAAGCGCGCAACAAAAGCAGAGACTTAATATAAACGATATTAATTATGGAAGAATTAAGAGCAAAAATTCTCAACACAATTACACTTAAATCGAACCTCAAACAGAAGGTTTTTGATACTACATTCACCTCGTTCAACCTCCTAAAAGACACCCTCTTCGAGATGGCTTCGGAGATCGACGACCAATTGGAGGGCAAGTTAGACAGACGCGTTAGGTTGGAATATCGCGACCGCGGCAAGTTCGAAGCTCAGCTTCAAGTCGCCGACGACACTTTGATCTTTCAAATGCACACCGACGTATTCCAATTTGACTTGGACCACCCAATTTGGAAAAATGAGTTTGCCTCGACCGACCGCACAAGGTGCTACTGTGGAGTGGTCAACATTTACAACTTCCTTGCCGACTCATTCAAATTTAACCGCAATGCCGACGAGGGCTACCTCATTGGTCGCCTCTTTATCAATGCCGACCGCTACTACTTCGTCGAGGGCAAGGAGCAACACGGAATCAAGGCCGACAAATTTGGCTCGGCTCAGCTCGATCGCCTGGCACTGATCGAAGTGTTGGAGTCTGCTGTTGCCTACTCCATCAAGTTCGACCTACTCGTGCCTCCATTCGAATTGAACCACAGAGTCAAGATCGACCAATTCAACTCGAAGATGGACAACTCGAAATTCGAAACAGGTAAACGCCTTGGATTTGAATACAACACTAAAAATATTTAACAACCTACACATGCTCAAATACCCACTTAAAGCATTAGCAACCATTGCTTTGCTCTGCTCTACCCTTGTTTCTGTAGCCCAAGGCGACTACGCACATATCAACTCTTTGCGCTCTCACGCCAAAGGTGTTGCCGAAGCACGCCAGATGAACGATGCGGAGCACTTCACAGCACTTCGTTCGGGCAAAGTTGTAAAATGCTCGTTCCTCGACCCCGAATTCGAGGAGGTGCTTTTCCTGGCCCCAGCGGGCGATTTTCGCATCGCAAACTACAAATTATCCGACGACGAGTCGATGATGCTGATCGCGCAAGGCTCACAGCCCATCTATCGCCACTCATACACCACAGATTACCACCTCCAAAAAATTGGAGAGGGAGCAGCTCAAGCGATTCTCCAAGATAGGGAGGCGGTGCGCGATGCTTCGTTCTCGCCCGATGGCAAGCACATAGCATTTTCAAGTCTCAACGACCTATACCTTTACAGCGTAGAGAATCAAGAAACCGTGCAGATCACGCGCGACGGAGAGTGGAACAAGATCATCAACGGCACCACCGATTGGGTCTACGAGGAGGAACTTGGTTTCACAAAAGCTTATTGGTTCTCGCCCGATGGTGAGCAGATCGCCTTTTTGAAGTTCGACGAGAGCGAGGTTCCGCTCTTCGAGATGATGCGCTACGACAACAAACTCTACAACAACGCATACTCATTTAAATATCCAAAAGCTGGCGACACCAACTCGACAGTTGAGCTTTGGCTCTACGACATAGCAACAAACAAGAGCCACAAGGTTGAAACTCGACGCTGGGATGATCAATACCTCCCCCACGTGGGCTACACCCCCAATGGCGAGCTCTACTATTTCCGATTGAACCGCCTGCAAAATCACCTCGAAGTGATGCTCGTTGAGCCAAGTGGAGAGCAACGCATGATCTATTGCGAGCAGACTCCACAATATATCGAGCGCGTGGGAGCCACAACCTTGCGCTTTATCGACAATGAGCGCTTTATCATTCGCGAGGAGAGCACCACAGGCTTTATGCACCTCTACCTCCACTCGACTAAGAAAGGACGAATCGGAGCAATAACGAGCGGCAATTGGGAGGTCACCGACCTGCTCACTGCCGAGACCAAAGAGTTGTATTATATCTCAACCGAGGGTTCGCCCCTGCGCCGCAGGATCTACACAATTGGGCTCAATGGCCGCAACAAACGCGAGATTAGTGGCCCCGAAGGCTTCTACTCGGTTCGCCCAGCGCGCTCGATGGAGTACTTTATCGCCACATATAGCACAGCCACACAGGTGCCTCAAACGGCAATATACAATAAAAAAGGAGAGGTGATCCGAACCCTTGTCGACAACAAGGAACTCGCCGAGGCTCTCGCGGCGGATGGTCGCCCAACAAAGGAGTTCTTCGAGATCGAAACCGAGCGCGGCGACCTACTCAACGCCTACATGATCCGCCCTCGTGACTTCGACCCCAGCAAGCGCTACCCCGTATTCTTCACCCAATACTCGGGCCCAGGTTCGCAGAGCGTTGCCGACTCGTGGTCGCTCGGGTGGGAAGATGTTTTGGTCGACAACAACTACATCATAATGTGCGTCGATGGCCGAGGAACTGGCTACCGCGGCGAGGAGTTCAAGAAGATGACCTACGGCAACTTAGGCGGATTGGAAGTTGAGGATCAGATCTCTGCTGCCAAATATGCGGCAACTTTGCCCTATGTCGACCCCGAACGCATCGGCATCTATGGGTGGTCGTACGGCGGCTTCATGGCTCTTAACTGCGCCCTCAAATCCGAGGGACTCTACGCTATGTCGATCGCCGTAGCCCCAGTGACATCGTGGCGCTACTACGACACCATCTACACCGAGGTCTACAACGGACTACCACAAGACAACCCCGAGGGCTACGACAACAACTCACCAATCAACTTTGCCGATGGCCTTAGCCCAAGAACCAAGCTCCTGATAATCCACGGCACGGCCGACGACAATGTCCACTTCCAAAATAGCGTAGAGATGGCTCGCGCGCTCAACGCCAAAGGCAAACAATACGACATGATGATCTACCCCGACCAAAACCACTCGATGTTCCCTAACGACATGACCAACATCCGCAACAAGATGGTTGACTACGTTTTAAACAACCTGTAATAAATCCAATTATTTAGATGCGAGGGAAGTGCCAAAAATCGCCTTGTTAATCGCACTGCCAATTCACAAGAACAACAATTTCGAGGTATCATAGCCCCGCCGCTCGGCCAGAGATAAGATATGGTCGAGTGTGGCGGGGCTAATCTTTGCGGTGCGCGAGAGGATCCATAGATAATCGGGCGACGAGGAGCCCACAAGGGCCCACTGGTAATCTTCACCAATCGACAAGATGTTATAGTCCGAGTAGATCATCGGGAAGAACGAGACTCGAAACCTCCCTGGCGTGGCGGTTACTAACGCCTTGCCCTGGCTCTCGCCCCATTGAGCTTTCTTGGTGTTGAACCCGCGATTAACAACCTTGATCGAGCCGTCGGAATTGAGTGAATAGTGGGCTGTGACATTCACCAGGTTGCGCTCGTAGCGACTATCGTAGCGTGCCACCTCGTGCCAACTGCCCAAGTAGCGCTCTAGGTCGAGATGTTGCACAGTTGTGGTGTCTATGCACTGTGCAGAGCACGAGCACGAAGAAAATAGAGATAAAAGAAGCGTAGAAAGAAAAGTTTTAAGCATAACATATAAAGGTTAAATTTTACCTTTAAGTCATGCAGAATTCATACCATTTCTATTGATAACCCGAGTTTTGGATAAGGGGGAATTTATTATTTACCTACCAGTTTTATTAATTCCCCATATCCAAAACTCAGGTTATCGGCTTTAAAAAAAGCCGATTAATATTCGATAGCCCCTCTAAATCTCCCCCAAACCGTTGGGGGGGGGGGGGAGACTTACTTTAGTAACATTCGCGCGATTGCCGAAGAAATTGATTTGGGGTCGTAGCCACATTCGGCGTAGAGTTGGCGCTGTGTTGCATGTTCGACAAAACGGTCGGGGATACCGAGGTTTTCGATCTTGAGAGAGTGGTTATTCTTTGCAAAATATGCACCGATCCGCTCGCCCGCGCCGCCCGCAACCACTCCATCTTCGATGGTGATCACGGCATCGTAACTCTCTGCCACTTCGCGAAGTATCGCCTCGTCGAGAGGTTTCACAAAGCGCATGTCGTAGTGCGCCACTGCCTCTTTTGCGCCACACATCTCTATCGCCTCACGCGCCAAAGCAGCTGTCGTACCGATGCTCAGCACCGCCACCCTGTCGCCATCTTTGAGCTTGCGCCCCACCCCAAGCGGAAGTTGCTCGAAGCGCTCACCGCGCCACTGCGCACCTTGGCCCGTACCACGTGGGTAGCGAATAACGAATGGTTTTTCAGCACAATATGCCGTATACATCAAGTTGCGCAGTTCGAGCTCGTCGGCAGGCGCGGCAACAACTAAGTTGGGGATCGACGAGAGCGAAGTCATATCAAAGAAGCCATGATGCGTGGCTCCATCCTCGCCCACCAAGCCGCCGCGGTCGAGACAGATCACCACGTGGAGGTTTTGGATAGCTACATCGTGGATGATATTGTCGTAGGCGCGCTGCACGAATGTCGAATAGATATTGCAAAATGGTATGAGGCCCGCAGCCGCAGCACCTGCCGAGTAGGTCACCGCGTGTCCTTCGGCGATTCCCACGTCGAAACAGCGCTCGGGCAGTGCCTCTTGCAACAGATCCATCGAAGAGCCCGAAAGCATCGCGGGAGTAACGCCAATTATACGTTTATCCTCCTTTGCCAATTCGACCAAGGTGTGACCAAAGACATCTTGGTAGCGATCGAAGCTTTGCGCGGAGTGAATCCGCTCGCCCGTTTCGGGGTTGTATTGCCCTGGCGCGTGCCAGCTTCGCATATCCGACTCCGCGGGGCTAAAGCCCTTGCCTTTCACCGTGCGCACATGAAGCAACTTTGGCCCTTCGATCGAGCGCATCGAGCGCAAAACACGAATCAATTTCTCTATATCGTGGCCATCGACAGGCCCGAAGTAACGGAAGTTAAGGCTCTCGAAGAGGTTGCTATTGCGCAAGATACCCTGCTTTACGGCCGACCCTGCGATCTGCAACATCCTCAGTAGCGGTGGCACGTGCGAGAGAATTTGCCACAGCCACTGCTTAAATCGATTATATTTTCGCGATGTCGCGATCCTGAGCAGGTATCCTTTCAGAGCCCCCGTAGCCTGGTCGATTGCCATGTCGTTGTCGTTGAGGATCACCAAAAGGTCGGTATTTTCGCTTGCGCCAGCGTTGTTTAGCCCCTCGAAAGCAAGACCCCCAGTCATCGACCCATCGCCAATCACCGCCACCACCTTGCGCTCCGCACCCAACAACTCCGCAGCTTTAGCCATGCCAAACGCGGCCGATATAGAGACAGACGAGTGGCCCGCGCCAAACGAGTCGTACTGGCTCTCGCTCATGCGTGGAAAACCACTGATTCCGCCTTGCTGGCGCTTGGTGCAGAAAGCTTCGCGGCGCTCGGTGATAATTTTATGAGGGTAGGTTTGGTGGCCCACGTCCCAAACTAATTTATCGAAGGGGGTATTATATACGTAATGGAGCGCCACGGTGAGTTCCACCACACCCAGGCCCGAAGCGACGTGGCCAGGATTGACGGCACATTGCTCGATGATGTAATGGCGAAGCTCGCCCGCGTAATCTACTAACTCCTTATGAGTTAACAATTTTAAATCATCTGGTGAATTTATAGAATTTAATATCTTATACTCCATATTTACAATTTCTAGCACAAATATATAAAAAATGTGTGACATTTCTGCAAAAAAATCGCTATCTTCGCCAACATAAAACAAATAAAAGTGCTATGAAGTACAACAGAATACTACTCAAACTCAGCGGAGAGTCGTTGCAGGGCAGCCAGAAGTATGGCCTCTGCACCGATATGCTGCAATCTTATGCCGAGCAAATAAAGGCTATTGCTGCCACAGGAGTCCAAATCGGAATCGTTATCGGTGGCGGAAATATCTTTCGCGGCCTATCGGGTTCCAAGCGCGGGTTCGACCGCGTGAAAGGCGACCAGATGGGTATGCTTGCCACAATTATCAACTCGCTTGCCTTGCAGTCGGCACTCGAATCGAACGACGTTAAGTGCAAGGTGCTCACATCGATACGCATGGAGCCCATCGGCGAATACTACTCTAAAGCCAAAGCTATAGAGTATATGCAGGCAGGACAGATCGTCATCATCGGCGGAGGCACATCGAACCCCTACTTCTCGACCGATACCGCATCGGCACTTCGCGGAATCGAGATCGAGGCCGAAGTGATGTTCAAAGGGACTCGCGTAGATGGCATCTACTCGGCTGACCCCGAAAAGGATAGCTCGGCGGTGAAGTTCGACACGATAACATTTGACCAGGTCTACGAGCGCAAATTAAAAATTATGGATCTCACGGCATTCACCCTTTGTAAGGAGAATAACCTAAATATCATCGTCTTCGATATGGATACACCAGGCAACTTGGAGCGCCTTGTCGAAGGAGAGAGCATCGGAACATTAGTAACAAATTAAAAAAAGAAAAATGAAAAACGGAAACAAAAGATTGTTGATACTCCTAGCGCTAATCGTGGCTGTTATCGCAGCTATATTGCTTCTTCCCGACTCAGTGGAGCCTGCGAGTAGCGAAGCTACAACGACCGAGAAACAAGATGCAACCATCGAAGCATCGAACATAATCCAAGTCGACGACGATGCACCCCTCTTCACCGTCGAGATGACTAGCGGCGAGTCCATCTCGCTCGAATCATTGCGCGGAAAAGTTGTTTTGGTTAATTTCTGGGCTACGTGGTGCCCTCCATGCCGCGAAGAACTCAAACGCGTTGAGGCCGACATCATCGAACGTTACGCAGGCAGAGACTTTGTATTCCTACCAATCTCGCGAGGCGAAGAGCGCGAGGCTGTGGTTAAGTTCCTCGAAGAGAACAACTACACCTTTGCCGCAGGACTCGACACCGACCAATCGATCTACAAATTATTCGCTAGCAACTACATCCCTCGCAACTACCTTATAAACCGCCACGGAGTTGTCGTTGAGGCTACAATTGGCTACCAGGCAGAGGAGTTCGATGCGTTGCTACAGAAAATCGACATGACACTCAACGCACGATGATTCAAAAACAAACAATATAATTATGGATACCAATACAATTCTCAACGATTTAACAGCACGCATCCAGAAGAGCTTCGACCACTTCGAAGAGGAGCTACTCAACATTCGCGCAGGCAAAGCCTCGACCAACGTTCTCAATAGCGTTTTTGTAGACTACTACGGCTCGCAAACCCCCGTTTCGGGCGTAGCGAGTGTCACTGTACCCGATGCCAAAACAATCATCATCCAACCTTGGGACAAGAACATGATCCGCCCCGTAGAGAAGGCTATCATCGACTCGAACATCGGACTCACACCATCGAACAACGGCGAGCAAATCCGCCTTTCGTTGCCTCCCGTCACAGAGGAGCGCCGTAAGGAGCTAGTGAAACAAGTTCGCTCAGAGGGCGAAAGCGCACGCATCAGCTTCCGCAACGCCCGCCGCGACGCAGTAGAGTCATTCAAGAAAGCCCAAAAAGAGGGCATGCCCGAAGACGAAGCTAAAGATGGCGAAACAAGATGCCAAAAAATCCTAGAAAAATACAGCAAACAAGTCGACACCTCAATCGAAAAGAAAGAGGCCGAAATAATGACCGTATAAAAACCCCAAGCAGCACACTGCAAAACTAGCTGCTTGCACAAAAAAACTCGAAGGAAATTAATTCTTCGAGTTTTTTTTGTGCATACCACTGATCCAATCTATAACACAAATAGATAAACCCTAATCTAGACTCACATTTTACTTTAACTATTCGTCCAAAACATTATCTAAACGTCCTAAATCGATCATCTGGAGAACCAAACTACACATATACTACTTATATTTGTTTAACGATAACACCCACAATATTGTCTCACGAGAATACTTTACTCGCACTCACAGAACCTATTTATCAACCAAAAATAACTAACTTATGATTAAATTTAACTTTAGGTTTTATCTATGTTTTCTGTTTGTACTTCTTGCTTGGCAAGAAACATACGCAGATAATATTAAGGTAAAAGGTGTGGTTCTAAGTGAATCAACAAGTGATCCGATCATTGGAGCATCGGTATTAGTTCTAGGTACCAACATTGGTACTACCACCAACATTAAAGGAGAGTATGAGCTCTCTGCTCCTGCCGACTCAAAGTTGGAGGTGTCGTTCATCGGCTACACCACAGCAGAAATTAGCGTCAACGGTCGCGTGGTTGTTGACGTATTACTCAGTGAGGCGCTAAACGAACTCGACGACGTAGTAGTAGTAGGCTATGGCACAATGCGCAAACGCGATTTGACAGGTGCCAACACTACTGTAAATAGCGAAACCTTCTCAGTTGCTAACCCCAATTCAATTCAAAGTGCTTTGATGGGTCGCGTTGCTGGTGTGCAGATTACAGGTAACGACAACTCGCCAGGTGCAGGTTTTACAGTCTTAGTTCGTGGTGGTGGCTCTATTACAAGTGGTAACACTCCTCTTTATGTAATAGATGGTATGCCTATCGTCGACGATGGTAGTCTCAACACCAATCCACTATCCGACATCAACCCATCGCAAATCGAAAGCATCGACATCATGAAAGATGCCTCGTCATCGGCGATCTATGGTTCGGCAGGTGCAAACGGCGTTGTGCTTATCACAACAAAAAAAGGCATCGAAGGAAAACCACAAATCTCTATCGATTACAGCTTCGGAATGTCGCAAATCACCAACATCCCCGACGTGCTAAGTGTCGACGAATATGTCGATTACCAGATCAACTCGGCAAATGCTTGGTGTACGTTTAACAATGCCTCGGCAGTTAAGGGTTACTCTTCGCTCAATTATTGGACAGCAATCAAAGAATCTGCTCTTGATCAAGGAACAAATTGGTTAGATGCAATTACACAGGTCGGCAAAACTCACAACTTTGGTGTTACAATGAGTGGAGGAACAAAGGGTTTAAACTATCAAGTTGGTACCAACTACTATAATCAAGAAGGCGTAATTGTCAACTCTGGTTACAATAGATTGTCGCTCAATAGTAATATTACTCAAGAGATTAATAGCCGTTTGAAGGCGGGCTTTATGATTAATGTAGGTTTGACAGAGTACACAGGCATGGTGAACAGTTGGCAACAAGATGCCATTATTACCAAGGCTATCCAAACAAATCCATTTATGGGTGTTACCTTGTCTGATTTATCTGATGATGCTGTCGATTATGACAGTGAGGAGAGCTGGAACAATGAAAATATTGTTGAGTATCTTGATATGGTAGATATGTCGAGTAAGAATTCTCGTATTATCGCCAATGCTCACATTCAATATAAAATACTTCCAGATTTATTGTTTTATACCAGCTATGGTATCAATAAGTCATATACCGATTCAAGTCAATTCTTACCAAGTACAACTTCAGCAGGCGCTGCTAGTGGTGGTTACGCAACGTTAACTAAACGAAACTATGACAATTACGTACTTCAATCTCGGCTGAATTATAATAAAAAAATTGGGGATCATAACTTTGGTGTCATGGTAGCATACGAGATGAAAGAGACAAATAATTACTACTTTTATCAGCGAGTTGAGAGTTTTGCATCGGAGGAATTAGGCATCTACGATCTCTCTACTGCAACCGTTGCGTATGTTCCAACAAACACTTTGACCTCTGATTCGATGATGTCAGGTGTTGGTCGTGTTAACTACTCTTACAAAGGGCGTTATACATTTAATGCTTCGCTTCGTGCCGATGGTAGTTCTAAATTCGGAGAAAATAATAAGTGGGGATATTTTCCTGCTGTTGCTGCAGCCTGGCTGATCTCTGAGGAGTCTTTTACCAAGAATATAAGTTCGTTGGACCTTCTTAAATTAAGATTATCTTACGGTGTAACGGGTAACAATCAGATTGATGCCTACAGCTCACTTGCAACTGTTGGTAGTGTGAAATATCAATATGGTGGCACTAACAATCAAGTAGGTTCTACGGTTACACAAGTGGCAAATCCCGACTTAAAGTGGGAAACAACAGCGCAATACAATGCTGGTATTGATCTCGGTATGTTTAACAATCGTATACACTTTGTATTCGACGCATACTATAAATTAACTACAGACCTTCTTCTCGATGTCGACATCCCTTCTTATACTGGTTTTACATCATCGACACAAAATCTAGGATCAGTCGAAAACAAAGGTCTTGAGTTTGCCCTAAATACAGTGAACATCTCGACAGATAACTTTACCTGGACATCAAACCTAACACTTACATTTACTCGTAATAAGGTCTTGGATATTGGAAAAGCAGAACGATACTTCACTCGAAACTTCAACTCTTCGTTCGATGATGATGTTCTTCTTCGAGAAGGAATGCCAATTGGTATATATTATGGCTATGTCACAGATGGTGTTCAAAATAATGATACAGAATTAGCTAACTCGCCTGTAAATTCAGTTTTAACTTCGATTGTAGGTCAGCAAAAGTATGTTGATATAGATGGTGATGGACAAATAACAATAAATGACAAGGTACCAATTGCTAACACAAATCCAGATTTTACAGGTGGATGGAATAATACATTTACATATAAAAATTTCGACCTCAACATCATGTTGCGCTTTAGCTACGGTAACGACGTTATAGCTGGTAATAGCACATACCTTATCGATACATATTCTGGCGCATGGAATACATTCTCAGATCTATATAAGAGCGCATGGACTCCAGCAAATACCGATGGATCAACTGTTGGCTTCATGGCTTCGCGCACACATAATAAATATCTATCAAGTGATTGGGTTGAAGATGGTTCATATCTCAAGTGCGGCAATATTACACTAGGTTATACATTCCAATCACTTGGATTGAAGGCTAAAGGAATAGGTTCGTTACGAGCTTATGCTACTGTTACTAACCCATTCATTATTTCATCTTACTCGTGGTTTGACCCCGAGATCACCTCGGGCTCGGGCACGGCTGCACAAGTTGGACCTGGTGCCGATGTAGGAACATACCCACTTTCAACTACATATACATTTGGACTTTCACTGAAAATATAAATAAAATATAGACAATGAAAAATTTAGGAAAAATATTTATAATTTTATTAGCATCTTCGTTTTCGAGTTGCCAAGACTTCTTGACGGAAGAGCCTGCAAGTTTTAATTCTCCTGACTACGCCTTCACTACTGAAGAAAGCGCATATCAATTGTTGACAGGTGTTTATGATGCGTTGTCTGCTCGCGAATATGCTGGAACAGACTGCCAATATGGTGTGACAGATATTATGCGTACTATACCTACTAATACTTATGGCGGTGTTGGAGACTTCACCCTACAGGGAGACAATGCTTTTGCGGTAGTTCCTTGTTGGGAATCGTACTACAATGCAGTTAATGTTGCAAATACCGCTATTGATCGAATTCCATTAATCGATATGGATGAAGAAGTTAGGACTAGATATGTTGCCGAGGCAATTTTCTTGCGAACCTTAGTTTATTTCAACCTAGTTCGTTTTTGGGGCGATATTCCATTCCCACGTAGTGAAACTACAAGTGTTGTCGATGTTTATGATGTTGTACAGACTCCAGCACGCGAAGTGATGTTACAGCTAATTGACGATGTCGAAGGTATTGTAGATAATCTTCCATCAAGAGCTGATGCGGAACTAGGTCATGCTACCAGCGCTGCGGCTAAAGCACTTTTAGCACACCTCTATATTACAATTGCTAGCACCGATAAGCGAGATGGAATTAGCGACGGAAAGACTTATTATCAAGAATGTGTCAATTATTCATACGATATTTTGTATAATTACCCAGAATATGTGCTCTGCGACTACTATCCCGATGCATTCGTGAAGTCTAATAAGAATCACGCAGAGATGATCTTTGATATTGGATTTATGAGTGGCGGTGTTGACGACAATGTGTATGGCGGAGTTTTGGGTCTTATTATGGGCTTAAGTGGTACGGCTTCAGTTGGTGGAGCCTGGACAAACCTAAGGGCTACAGAGTATTATCATACAATATTCGAAGATACCGATCTCGTTCGTTCGGAATGGAACTCTCCTCACTATTCAGTGGCCGCAACAGGTGCGCTTACAAATTTAACATTAGCCGAGGAGAATACACATCCTTGGAAGATGGCTAAATTCCGTCGTTGGCCCGATGCAATTAATGACGCTAATTTTAATATGTATTCATGGGATTGTCATTGGCCTGTTTATCGTCTCGCCGAGATCTATTTATTCTATGCAGAAGCCCTTAATGAGGTGAATCAAGGTCCTAATGATGAGGTGATTTGGGCATTGAATAAATTGCGTGAGCGTGCTCGATGGAGCAACACAGGCAATCTCTACGATGATATTACTCCTCGCGTTTTGACATATAACGCCGATCGTATGCCCGACTTAACAAGTGCGGAGATATACGACTATGATTCAACTTTTGATTATATATTCTATGAGCGCGCTCGTGAAATGGGTGGTGAGTGTCGTCGTCGTTTCGACCTTGTACGTTGGGGATTATTCGTAGAGAAGATCCTGGAACTTGACACTCTTATTCCTAATGGTCGTACACGAGTAGAGTATAGTTGGACATCGATTGCCGCAAATGTTAAAGAGTATCATACACTATGGCCAATTCCAACATCGGAGATGAAAATGAATCCAAACCTAGTGCAAAACGAAGGTTATAATTAGAGTCTTAGTGTTTGTTTAGAAAATATTTGTATATTTAAGAACAAATAGAACATGTTAAATTTAAAGATTAATTTAAATGAAAAAATATATTTATATCTTAAGTTGTTTAGCTGCTTTCTGCACAATGTCGTGCAGTACCGATGCTGAAACACCGGCAATTGATGTTAAGGTATCTGCAACAACAATCGAAGCGGGCGAGAGCATTGACTTTACAATTGTAGCCTCTTGCGAAAAAGTTTCAATTTACACTGGTGATGCTGGTTCGGAGTATCTAAACAGTTATCAAGTTGTAACCGAGGGTTACGACCTTAGTACAATGGAGAACATTATTTTGGAAAAAGAAAATTTCGAAGCGGCTGAGGCTGACATACGCACCTTGATGGAGACGTACAATGCCTCTGAAAGTAAAACGTTTGATGTTGTCCTCGATATTGACAGTGAGATCCAAGAGATCTATGACAATATCGTTGATCGCCCTTGGAGTAGTTACATGAGTGTGCAGTATGCACTATATGTACAGATGGGTTGTGATGCTTATGACGTTTTCACTGCGGTTCAAGAACTTTTCACCGACAATAGTACATACCTCGAACCCGAAGGTGGTTTCTCGACAGGAGTCTCGCTCTCGTCAACCGATTTGGTTAATTATTCATATACTCACACATACACCGAAGCGGGAGTATACGAAGCAACCATTGTTGCAACAAACATTGGCCAGAAAGATTACTCTGCGGGCGGAACGTACAACCTATCTCGCGTAATTAAAGTTGTACTTATCACCGTTACAGAGCCAACTGCAACAGAATAACAAATGGGTGCATCCTGCCGCTCACTTAAAAAACCTCATGATTTTTTTTCGTGAGTGGCAGGTGTATTTGTCATAGAATTATTAACCAAACATAATTTGATAATGAGCATTATTAAAAACTCGCAAGGATCTTCTCTGCTATTGGGTGCAGCAGCCATGATGCAACTCACGGGTTGCGCTACTGCCCCGACTACGACCAAGACCACCCTCAATAACAATAGCCAAGTAATACTCGACGAATACAAAAAAGTATTTGGCGAGGCTCCAGAACTTGTCGATTACAATGCCGAACGACCAAACATCCTATTTATAACCAGCGACCAACATTTCTGGATGGGATTAGGCTTTAACGACCCAACCATCAAGACTCCAAATTTAGACCGTTTGGCTGAACTGGGAGTGGTCTTCGATAGAGCTTACACCTGCAACCCCGTATCAACACCAACCCGATCATCGATGATCACTGGCCTGATGCCTTCGCAGCATGGAGCCTATGCTCTGGGAACAAAGCTTTCGGAAGATGTCCCAACGATTGGTAATTATCTTGGTGATGCGGGCTATGCTACATCGCTGGTGGGCAAAGCTCACTTTATGCCACTTGCGGGAACTGCACAATATCCCACATTAGAGGGCTATCCAGTGCTTCAGGATCTCGATTTCTGGCGCGAATACAAAGGCCCATTCTACGGCTTCGAGGATGCCTGCTTGGCCCGCAACCACGCCGACGAAAGCCACGTAGGTCAACACTATGCCATTTGGATGGAGGAGAAACTCAAAGAGAACGGCCAGGACCCCAACTCGTGGAAAAATTGGTTCCTCAAGGTTGGTGAGATTCCCTACGCTAATATCTCCGACGAAATGCGACGTATAGTTGAAGAGCATGGTGCACTAGGTGTTAAACAACAAGGCGTGTGGAACATCCCCGAAGAGTACCACCTCAACGCGTGGATAGCCGACGAGACAAACAACAGAATCGACAAGTTCGCCAAAGAGGGAAAACCCTTCTTTCTGTGGGCTAGCTTCTTCGACCCACACCCACCCTATTTGATCCCCGAACCCTGGGTATCGATGTATCGCGACGAGGATATGATCATCCCCGATGTTCCCGCCGACGACCTTGACGACATGCCGCATCAATACCGCATGACTCAAGTGCGTGATAGCAAGTGGGCTAAAGAGTACTTCGAAGATGGATTCCCTGTGCATGGTCTAGGCTTCCACGACACCGATCGCGCCAAATTACAATATAGCAAAAGAGTATATTACGGCATGATCTCGATGATGGATAAATATATTGGTCTTATCTTGGACAACTTAGAGAAGAACAACATCTTAGACAAAACAATGATCATTTTCACTACTGACCACGGACACCACATTGGAACTCACAACCTCGACAAAAAGGGTGGCTTCGCATTCGAGGAGGATCTTCGAATTCCATTTATCGTTTCGTGGAAAGGCCACTACCCTGAAAACAAACGCACCGATGCACTTGTAAGCGTTGTCGATTTAGCTCCTACATTCCTCCGCTTGGCTGGCTACAAGGAGACTCCAACAATGTCGGGTGTCGACCTCGATCCTTTATTCAGAGGCGATGTGGAGAAGGCTCGCGATTGGGTTATTGCCGAGAATCATTTCCAACGAACTATTTTTTATCAGAAAACCTACATTGAAGATCGTTACAAAATCACATGGTATATGAACTCGGACGAGGGCGAACTTTTCGACCTAAAAAATGATCCGCACGAATATGAGAACCTCTGGGATAAAGCCGAATATCAAAAGTTGAAATTGGACATGCTTCTAAATGCTGTTCAAGCAGATATGAAAGCCGAACCTTGCTGGATGCCACGCATTGGACCAGCATAAACACACTCTACTCTATGTTACGATTCTCAATCATAGTAGCGCTATGCACTGTTGCCACACACCTCTACGGTAGTGGCAATAGTGCATTGCGTTTTCATCACATTGACATCTCGAATGGTATTCTTCACAATAATGTGTCGAGCCTTGCACAAGATGACAAGGGTTATATCTGGATCGGAACACAACAAGGACTCAACTGCTTCGATGGCAACAAGGTGGATTCTTATGTTGACCATGGCGAGTTAGACATTTCGTCATACAACAATATTATCCGCGCAATATGCAGCGTCGACTCTCTAATTTGTCTCTCGACACATAATGGACTAAGAGGTTTTAACGTCAACACAAAAGAATTTTTCGATTTTGCAAACTCAAATATTGAGAGCAATCCGCAACGACGGGTTATCCGCAATATGCACATCGATTCGCTGAAAAACTTGTGGGTGATGGGCGATAGGTGCGTTGAATGTTTGCGCATAGTCCACATTAATGGGCGCTATATATTATCGCCTATCCCTATCGACAATAAAAAAACACTCCCAAGTTTAGTCTCAAATATAATCGAAATTACTGAGGGCACCTACCTTCTACAAACGCAACAAGGCTATCGGCTTCTTACGCTCGTCGACAATCAAAGGATTGAAAGTCGACCTATTGAGTGCCAAATCACCCACTCTGGCTACAACTATCCGCTTATGGTCGACGGTAAACTCTGGGTTTTTACGATCGACGCGCTCTACAAATACAACATCGACTCCGAAAGGTTAACACTACTTAGTTGCACACCATACCAAAGCAGGCGAATCGTCGGTGCTGCGGTCAACGACCAAAGCGTATGGGTTGCTTCGAATAGGGGGCTCTTCTCTGTAGACCCCGCAAACATGGAGTTTACCCACTACCCCAACAGCTTGTCGCCTTACTCTATCGCTAGCGACAACACTTCGGATATGTTGATCGACAAGAACGACAATTTGTGGGTTTCCACCTGGGCAACTGGCATATCGTATGCTAATATAAAGCGCCAAAAATTCAATACCATTAGAACAATTGTGGGCGATGGCGACGTGAACACCACACCCGACCAGTTCACATACACCATACACGAAGACAGCCAAGGGGTGATCTACGTAGGCACGCGCGACGGAAGCATAGGAGTAGTCGATCTGGATAATCACAAAGTAATTAGAAGCACTCGTCTACACCAAATTGGAAATCCAATTATCACAACAATAAATAGCGACGAACGCTACCTCTACATCACGGCAACTGTCGACGGTTCGTTTATATTTAGGATCGACAAAAAAAGCTTTGAGATTGAAGAGATCTACGATTTTGGCTTTCAAAATGTATTTTCAGCGGCGACAGACAATTTCAACCAGCTGTGGGTGGCGACCGTTGGCGATGGCCTCTACTGCCTAAAACTAGAGAACGGAAAGGTTGTCGATTCGAAACATTTTACCTCTCAACTATCCTCGCTCACCAACAATTTTGTCTATAGCGACAAGGAAAAAAATGAGATATTAGTCTCGACGAGCCAAGGACTCAACAGGTTGATGTTAGATAGGCAAGGCAACGTCGAGAAGATTGCAATATATCACCACTCTCGCATCAACCAAGAGTCTCTTTCGGGGCACTACCTTTGGGCAATTGCCAAAGAGTGCGACTCGATTTATTGGATCGCAACGCGCGGCCAAGGGCTCAACCGCATCGTCCTTAACGATAGCCGTGCGGGAATTATCAACGATTACAAACTCGAAAACTTCAACACCGAACACGGAGCCTACAACGACGTAGTTGAAGGTATCATTGTCGACCAAAGAGGCGACGTGTGGTGCAGCGGCAACACCATCGCCCGTTTCGACTATAAAACCAAACATTTCTACAACTACTTTGAAGATGACGGCGTACAAAGCAATCAGTTTGCAACTGGATCAATGGCAAAAACCAGACAAGGAGTATTGCTATTTGGTGGAACCAAAGGACTAAACTACTTCTCGCCATTTACCGACAAGGCTAAGGATTTCGAGCTAACAACCACTCGATTATATATCAATGACACGCCAGTCAACCCCAACCAATATATTAACAACCAAAAGGTTATCAACACACCTATCGAGAGTGTAGATAAATTACAGCTAGCCTACAACAACAACAGCTTTGCTCTCGACTTCTCGGACTTCACATTTAAGCAAGCGCATATATCGAGCTACAGATACATGCTCAAAGGATACGACAAGCAGTGGCAAGAGTTTGAAAACAATGCCCTATCGATAAAGTATAAGAACATCCCCTACGGCAAATATGAGCTATTGATAGAGTCTGAAAAAACGCCACACAACTACACAACAATAAAACAACTATCAATTGAGATCAAGGCACCTTGGCACCTTTCGAATCTTGCCATTATCATCTACGCACTTCTGGCAACATTTACATTAATCATAATTTATTGGTATACATATCGTCTACTAAAGATTCAAAACCTCTTGAAGCTACAAGAGGAGCGCGAAACATTAGGCCACAAGCTTCACGAAGAGAAGTTATCGTTCTTTACCAACATCTTCCACGAGCTCAAAACTCCCCTTACACTTATCAATGCGGGCGTATATAGGCTCACAAAAAACAATAAATCTCAAGAGAGTCTCGACGATCTTAAGATTATCGAACGTAACAATCAACGACTCCTCAACCTAATTGGTGAGATGATGGATTTTCAACGAACCTCCACTAATGCCAAAAGCATTAAATTGTCGCCACTCAACATCAACGAGTTTATCGAGTCTAACATCTACGAAAACTTCACGCCGTGGGCTCAAGGCCTAGGCTTACAGCTCGAACTACAAGCTCCTTCGGAGATCATCGAGATGATGATCGATCAAGAGTGTCTAACTAAGATCCTATACAACATTTTATCCAATAGTCTAAAATATTCGAATGGCAATGGTAAAGTTTCACTAAAATACTCGTTGGGCAATATTAAAAATGTAAAACGCGAATATTTTCATCACATTTCAAAGGTAGATAATATCAGCAAAGATAAACAGTATCTTATAATCCGCATTGCTGACCAAGGTGTCGGAATATCATCCGACGAGCTACCTTCGGTTTTTGGGCGGTTCTTTGCTACCAACAACAAATCGAGCGATCAGTTTAGTTCGGGCATAGGTCTAGCTCTGGTCAATTCGCTTGTCGCGCATCACAATGGAGGTTTAATACTTAGTAGCCAGGTTGGTGTTGGAACAGAATTTATAGTTCTGCTCCCATATCAACCCACCGAAGAGTGTGTCAAAAACACCACCGAACTAAATATCACATTTAATGCACAATCATACATCGAGAAAAATAGCTCTGTCGAAGTTGACAACAAACTCCTCGATCATAACACTGGAAACGAGTCGAAGCCCTGTATCCTTTTGGTCGACGACACCATCGAGATCTTAGTTATGTTGCGCGACTATTTCAGCAATGACTACAATCTTCGCTTCGCAAAAAATGGAGAAGAAGCACTTGAGAGCTGTCGCGAATACCTTCCCGACCTTATTGTTTCAGATGTGATGATGCCAAAGATGGATGGGTATCAGTTCTGCGAGCGTATAAAATCTAACCTTAATAGTTGCTTTATCCCAGTGATACTGCTTACGGCGTGCAGTTCTGCGGAACATAAGCGACAAGGATTCGATATTGGAGCCGACTACTACGTTGAAAAACCTTTTGATTTCGATGTATTAGAGTCGTTGATTAAAAATATTTTGAAACGTCGTTCGATGATCAACTCCCTGATTACAACCAATGCTAACGACCAACCTAAGCGCGACACTAACACATCGGAAGATGGTCTATATTCCAAGTTTATCGATCGTCTTATATACATTATCGAAAAGCACATCTCGGAACCCGACTTTACGATCGACAACCTCTGCACCGAAGTTGGAGCGAGCCGTTCGAAACTCTATGCACTAATCAAAACAAAAGAGGGGATCTCGCTAGGCGACTTCATCAAAACAATTCGAATGAAGCGTGCTGTACAACTGCTCGAAACGCAAGAACTCACCATCTCTGAAGTCTCGCATGCCGTAGGAATAAATTCTCCTCCTTTCTTCACTCGAATCTTCAAGGAGTACTACGCTGTAACGCCTTCGGAATATCACAAAAAAATAAATAACAACAAATAATACACTACCTATGAAACAAAAATTCTCTATTATTCTCATTTGCCTACTTTTCCCTCTATCGCTATTGGCACAAGAGTCACTCACAATCAAAGTTAAAGAGGGTGAATTGTGGTGGGGAGCACTCACCAATCGTGGTCGAGTAATGCCTCTTCACGACGGTCCTATCGAATTTAACACAAGAATATCACAAGAAGGCAACCAAGGTGTTCCATTTCTTATCTCCAACAAAGGCCGTTATATTTGGAGCAACTCTCCTTTTCAACTTCAATTTGCAAATGGGGTGATCAATATCAACTCTGAGGTTGACCATGTGGCAGTAATCGAAAGTGGATCAACTCTTAAAGAGACCTTCAAAGCTGCGGCCGAGCGACACTTCCCATCGAGTGGCAAACTTCCAAATGAAAATTTCTTTACCAAGCCCCAATACAACACCTGGATCGAACTTGTCTACAATCAAAACCAAGAAGATGTTTTACAGTATGCTCGCAACCTAATCGACAATGGATACCCCGCAGGTGTTCTTATGATCGACGATAATTGGCAGCAACAATATGGCAACTACGACTTTCGCCCCGACAAATTCCCCGACCCTAAAGCGATGGTCGACCAATTACACGCGATGGGATTCGATGTTATGCTATGGATCTCTCCTTTTGTCAGTCCAGATGGTGCAGAATACCGCGCACTAAAGAAAAAAGGTTATCTATTGAAATCTCAAAGCAGCACTCACCAACCCGCTATATTCAATTGGTGGAATGGCTATAGTGCAGCCTATGACTTATCTAATCCCGACTGTTTCGAATTTGTAAAGTCGGAACTTGAACGACTCCAAAAAAAGTATGGAATCGATGGTTATAAATTCGACGCTGGTGACTCACACCACTACATGACAGCTCCATTTGTCGACAACAATGGCAACACCGAAGCTTACATCCACACCGAATTGTGGGCTAAGTTGGGCCTAAATTTCGAATTCAATGAGTATCGAGCATGTTGGAAAATGGCAGGCGAAGCGTTAGTACAACGCTTACGCGACAAGAAGTATGAGTGGGAAGCTCTTCCAATCTTAATTACCGACATCCTAAACGCGGGCATAATGGGCTACGCGTATACTTGTCCAGATATGATTGGAGGTGGCGAATTTTCTAGCTTCTTCGATGTTGACCCAGCTGATATGGATCAAGAACTCATTGTTCGTTCTTGTCAAATTCACGCTCTTATGCCAATGATGCAATTTTCTGTGGCACCCTGGAGAATCCTCGATAATCAGCATGCCGAGATATGCAAAAAATACGCTTGCCTACACGAAGAATTTGGTCCCTACATCCTCGAACTTGCCAACCACGCTGCAAAAAGTGGCGAGCCAATAGTTCGATATATGGAGTACGAATTCCCAGGACAAGGATTAGAGGATTGTGTCGACCAATTTATGCTTGGTTCAAAATATCTGGTTGCTCCGATGATCACCAAAGGTACCAAGCGCTGCGTGGCACTTCCAAAAGGAAATTGGAGAGATGAAACAGGTAAAAAGTATAAAGGAGGCAAGGTGTACGAGATTGACGTTCCCATCCAGCGACTTCCTCTTTTTGAAAGGCTCTAAGAAGATGTCTTATGAAACATCTCAAAATACTACTGCTACTATTGGTTTGTAGCCTTCCGCAAATCGAAGCTCAAACTAACTCAAATGCTGTCGAGGGCATCACCGAAGATTTATATCCTTATTGGCCTGCCTACAACTTCAGCAATGACATTCATTCGATCCAACCTGCCAAGTGGATAGAACAGAACCACACGATCGAAGGGTGGGATTTCTCGCTACCCGATAACATTACCCCCTCGCAAAGAGCCACACTGACAACATTACGCACAAATGCTCTTTCGCCAAAGAATGTTAAACCAGCCGACAAAAGCAGTTTTCCCCTAAGTCAAACCTGCGAAATGTGGGTATACTGGCGCGAGATTGAACCAGCAGAGGGCACCTACAAGTGGGATGAACTTAAAAGCTCGATAACCGACCTGCAATCCAAAGGTTACAACGTACTGCTTCGCATCTTAACAAGTGGACACACACGCAACGGCAAACGCGAGTTGGGGTACGCTCCTCTGTGGATGGAGAATTACCAAATTGAGGAGATGACCTTCGAGAAAAAGAGCGGGCAACTCGGCGTTGAATGTTACTACCCTGGCGATCCAGAATTTCACTCTCGCTACCTAAAACTTGTCCGCAGTTTGGGTCAAAGCGGCATCCCCGACATGGTGCAAGGGGCCTACGTTGGTTACGGTTATCGCTCACATGGTGAGGAAAGAATCGGCCCCATGAATGTCTCTGCCGACTCGGTGGAACATGTCATCGAACGACTCGACGCATGGGCCGAAGCATTCAAAGGTCAAACTCACAAGGTATATATGGGAGGGCACAGCCAACATGGTTTTAACCGAGGATTTGGAATACGCCGAGGATTTGTCGAGATGTATTGGTACACCATCCCCGATGCAGCAATTGGCCAAAAGATCGATTCCGAAGGTTACTTATATGTCGATGAGAGTGCTCACGTAGTTGCAAACAACACCTTCAACTACGAGATCAACGAAGAGTACAACCCATCTTGGGCAACAGAGGCCTATGCCTATCGCTTTGGTAAGAGCACAGCCTCGTTCCCCTATCGCTACTTCATGAGTGCACTTCGCACTCTACAGATGCGATGCAGCGCAACGCTTATTTCGGGCAATCTACTCCCCGAGATGGTACCCTTCATCGCACAAGAACTGGGTCGCACCATCGACGACACGCCAGACATCTGGTCGTTTATGTGCCAAACAACCCTTAGAGCTGAGATGTTTAAAAATGCCAACTTCGATGGAGAAAAACCAACATTTCATCGCGAACTCACACAAAAGGATTTCAAAGAAGGGATCGAAGCAAAGCACTTCGAGAGGTGGTTATACCAACGAGACAAAGAGGGTTACCGAACAGAACCTGCAATAAAAATACCACATGCCATTAAGATGCACCACATCTTAGAGGGCAAAAACTACGACTATATCGCGCGCCGTGGAGCAAAAATCGGTTTCTATGCCGACGATCGCTTTGATGAGCACAAAGGTAAAAAAGCGATAAAAATAACCTACTTCGACCAGAAAGCAGGTCAAATGACATTGAAATATCGCGATCGAAAAGGTATTGTAAAAATTGCCTCTATCACCCTCTTGGGCGACGACAAGTTAAAAACAGCGACACTAATTATCGACGAGGTGTCGCTCACATCTACCCCCGACAGTTTCGATTTCACACTCGAAGCCCAAGGTGGCGCAAGCGATATATGCGTCTCGATGGTACGCATCGTGAAATTATAAGATAAAAACCACTAAACCTTACCTATATGAAAACCTTAAAGTTAATACTCTTTGCGCTAATATGGTGCATCACATCGTCTCAGGCACAGACATCAATTAACGCTATTGAGGGTATACCCAAAGAGTCTTATAAGTATTGGCCCAACTTCAACTACTCGAACAACATAAGTAGTGTCAAAGCACAGGAATGGGTCGAAACAGATCACACTATCGAGGGTTGGGACTTCTCGCTGCCCAACGGGCTTAAACCCTCGGAGCGCTCTTCGATAACAACGATTTTTAGCTACAAACTCTCAACCGACGAGATTAAGCCTGCACCAAAGAGCACATTCCCTATGAATATAGCCTGCGAAATGTGGGTAAATTGGCGCGAGATAGAACCTATAGAAGGTGTTTATAGATGGGATCAGCTCAAAAAATCGATCCTTAGCATGAAAGCGAAAGGGTACAATGTATTGCTTCGAATTTTAACGAGTGGTTACAGTTGTCACGATGACCCAGAGCTTGGATATGCGCCCAAGTGGATGGAAAATTACGACATCACCAAGATGGAGTTCCCCCCAAAACTTGGCAAATCGGGTGTCAAATGTTACTACCCTGGCGATCCCAACTTTCACTCTCGTTATGTCAAACTTGTCGATGGTTTGGGCAAAAGTGGAATTCCCGATCTAGTGCAGGGAGCCTATGTTGGTTATGGATACCGTTCGCCTGGCGAAGAGCGGATCTCGCCAATGGGGACCGTGCCCGACACGATTCCACACGTCATCGAACGCTTAGATGCTTGGGGTAGAGCCTTTAAAGGGCAGACACACAAAGTATATATGGGTGGTAATAGCGAGCATGGTTTCGAACTTGGATTTGGCATTCGTCGCGGCTTTGTCGAGATGTATTGGTGTGCCATTCCCGAAACAAACATAGGACAACACATCGACCAAGATGGCTACCTATACATCAACGAAGAGGCGCATGTCATTGCAAAAAATACATTCAACTACGAGATCAACGAGATGTATCACGAAATGTGGGCTACAGAACCTCACGCATATCTATTTGGCAATAGTACCGATTCATTCTCCTATCGCTACTTCATGAGTCAATTGCGCTCGTTGCAAATGCGCTGCTCGGCAGTTGTTACTCGTGGCAACCTCATTCCCGAGATGATACCATTTCTATCGATGGAGCTAGGTCGCACCATCGACGACACACCCGATATATGGTCGTTTATGTGCAGCACAACACTCAAAGCTGGAGTCTTTAGGGGTGTGAATTTCGACGGTTCGAAACGCACTTTCTACCGTGAACTCACCTCGGAGGATTTTGGAAATGGAATCGAAGCAAAACACTTCGAGAGATGGTTATACCAACGCGACAGAGTTGGATACGAAACCGAGCCAGCAATGAAAATCCCTCATGCAATCAGGATGGGGCAAATCCACTTGGGCAAGAACCACGACTACATCGCACGTCGCGGAGCAAAAATTGGATTCTACGCCGACGATCGCTTCGATGAACACAAAGGCAAAAAAGCGATAAAAATCACTTACCTCGACGAAAAAGCAGGTAAAATGGTGCTAAAATACAAAGATAAAAAAGGCAGAGCAAACAGCAGCACAGTAGAGCTATGTGGCGACAATTGCCTAAAAACAAGCACAATAATCCTCGACAACATCTCTCTTGTCGCACCTACTGCCGAAGAGTTCGATTTCACGCTCGAAGCCCAAGGCGGCGCAAGCGATATATGTGTCTCAATGGTACGTATTGTTAAAATATAATTGAGATCCTTAGAGCCGCTACAAGATCAGGCGTTGAATTTTTCGGGCGATTAGCACCTTGCCTTGGTGGAGGCGGGTGAGGCGTTGGAGGATTAGCTGTTCCTCTTTTTCGCTGAGGTTGTCGGCGCTTAGCTCTTCGTGGAGTTTGCTGATTGCACCCTCTAGAACCTTTGACTTATAGAGCATTACTGCTTTGGGGACTCCTGCGGTGAGCAGCTCCTCTTCGCTGTCGACGTGGATGTCGCGTTGACTCCATATCTTCGAGGGGGTGTAGTTTTCGTCGGTGGTGAGTATGTCGATAGTGCGGTTTGACACTTCGGGGTCATCGCACTCCAAAAATGCAGATGTTGGCACCTCGACCCCTTCGCCCAACTCCCCCCACTTTTGGCGATAGATCTTAAGCATTGAGTTGTAGCAGCTGTCGCTAAAGTCTATTGCGGTCTCGTCGAGTTCGGAGAATATTAGCGATGCTATGTTGCACTCTATCATCTCGCTGCCCTCTTTGAATTCGATATTGCGGTGCCCCGCTTTGAGGAGGTACTTCAATAGTTCGCACTCTAGGGCTAAGATGTTGCTTCCCGCCCCGCCGCTTACCACCTCTTGCTCTTGGCGGCGTTCGGTTTGTTGGATTCGGCTTTGGGTGCGGATAAACTCTTCGGTTTGGCGGTCTCCCGTCGATGTTGCGCGCTTGCGAGCCACCTCCGAGAAGATCACCGATTCGTCGATGTCCATAATCGCCGAACACTCCTTGATAAAGACCGTGCGTTTGATTTGGTCGGGGATTTGTGTGATCGACTCGACCATATCGCCGATCATCTCGGCCTTCTTTATTGGGTCGTTGCGACTCTCCTTTAATAGCAATTTTGCTTTATAGGTCAAGAAATCCTCCTCGTTTTCGCGCACGTATGCCGAAACCTCGGCTGCGGTGTGCGATTGTGCAAATGAGTCGGGGTCGTGCTCGGGGGGCAGCGACACAACCCGCACGTTCATTCCCTCGCGCAGGATCATGTCGATTCCACGGATCGCCGCATGGATGCCCGCGGCATCGCCATCGTAGATCACCGTGATGTTTTTGGTGAAGCGATTCAAGAGGCGAATCTGATCGGTGGTGAGCGAGGTTCCCGACGACGAGACAACATTCTCTATACCAGCCTGGTGCATCGAGATCACATCGGTGTAACCCTCGACCATAATTACGTAATCTTCTTGTTGAATAGCTTTTTTGGCGAAGTATAGGCCGTACAGCTCGCGTTTCTTGCTATAGATTTCGCTCTCAGGCGAGTTCTGATATTTGGCAACCTTTTTGTCGGTACGCAACGTGCGACCACCAAAGGCGACGATACGACCCGAGATGTTGTGAACGGGGAATATCACACGGTCGCGGAAGCGGTCGAAGATACGATTGTCGCTCTCGCGCTTAAGAGAGAGACCAGTGGATAACAGGAACTCCTCTTTATAGCTTGCCCTAAGTGCCGCTTGCGACATTGCATCGCCCGACGAAAGACAGTAGCCCAAAGCGAATTTTTTGATCGTAGCATCGCTAAAACCACGTTTTTGGCGGAAGTAGGAAAGCCCTATGGCAACCCCCTCGTCGCTATCGCTAAGAGTTTTAACGAAATAGTCACATGCCCATGAATTTAAGACAAACTGGCTCTCGCGGTTGTCGTTGCGTTGGATCTCCTCGCCCGACAATTCGCGCTCTTTGACCTCGATGCCGTAGCGCTTCGCGATCACTTTGAGTGCTTCGGGGTAGCTGATGCTTTCGTGCTCCATCACGAAGTTTACCACGCTACCACCTTTGCCACAGCCAAAACATTTATAATATCCTTTCACAGGCGAAACCACAAACGAAGGAGTTTTCTCGTTGTGAAAAGGGCAACATGCTTGATAGTTAACACCTTTCTTCTTGAGCGTCACGTAGTCGCCAACCACCTCGACGATGTTGGCTGCTGCAAAAATTCTCTCTACGGTCTCTTTATCAATCATGTTTTACAATTTACTAGTGCAAAGTTATAAATAATTATTAACTTTGCAGAGGTATGGACTAAATTAACTCCACATTAAATGGATTTTCAACTAAGATCTGAATATAAACCTACGGGAGACCAACCTGAAGCCATCGATTCAATGGTCGATTCTCTTACCAAGGGAATACGGCACAACACCCTTATGGGCGTTACTGGTTCGGGTAAGACTTTCACCGTTGCAAATGTGATCGAGCAGGTAAATACTCCGACCCTTATTTTGTGCCACAACAAAACTTTGGCGGCACAACTATACAACGAATTTAAGAATTTCTTTCCCGAGAATGCCGTAGAATATTTTGTCTCATACTACGACTATTATCAACCAGAGGCATACTTGCCCAACTCGGATACATATATTGAAAAGGATCTAGCGATCAACGACGAGATCGAAAAGATGCGACTCAGCACCACCGCCACACTACTCTCGGGCAGGCGCGACGTGATTGTGGTTTCGAGCGTTTCGTGCCTCTATGGGTTGGGTAACCCCGATGATTTCCACGCCACATCTATCTCGATTCAGATTGGCGATATTCAAGACATGAGGACCTTCCTCTACAGCTTAGTCGAGGCGCTATACACCCGCACCGAAAAGGAATTAACCCCTGCGACATTTAGAGTCACGGGCGACACGGTCGACATCATGGCGGCATTTGGAAATAATTGTTATAGGGTAACCTTCTTCGACGACGAGATCGAATCTATTTCGCTCATCGACCCAATGTCGGGCGCAAGAATATCGACACTGAGCAATGTGACAATTCGCCCCGCCAACCTCTTTGTTACCACCAAGGAGCGCATAGGTCAAGCCGTGGGGCAGATATATGTCGACATGGGCGAGCAGGTCGCAGCATTCGAGCAAAATGGCCGCATGGTGGAGGCTCAACGCCTGCGCCAACGTGTTGAATATGATTTGGAGATGATCAAGGAGCTGGGCTACTGTTCGGGCATCGAGAACTACTCGCGCTACTTCGATGGGCGCGCGGTTGGTTCAAGGCCATTCTGCCTTTTGGATTACTTCCCCGACGATTTTTTGATGGTCATCGACGAGAGCCATGTCACACTACCACAAGTACATGCGATGTATGGCGGAGATAGCGCCCGCAAGGAGAACCTTGTAAACTTTGGGTTTAGGCTCCAAGCCGCAAAAGATAATCGTCCCTTGCGCTTCGAAGAGTTCGAGGCGCTAATCTCGCGCACGATATACGTTAGCGCCACCCCCGCCCAATACGAACTTATGATGAGCGAAGGAGTTGTTGTAGAGCAACTTATTCGCCCCACAGGGTTGATCGACCCACCCATGGAGGTGCGTACGACAACCAATCAGATGGACGATCTGATCGAGGAGATCAACACACGAGTCGAGGCGGGAGACAAAACCTTGGTCACCACAATTACAAAGCGCATGGCCGAGGAGCTATCGAAATATTTCGACCGTTTGGGGGTCAAGAATAGGTATATACACTCCGACATTGACACCATCGAAAGAATCGAGATTATCGATGGTTTGCGCCAAGGACTCTACGACGTTCTCATTGGTGTAAACCTACTTCGCGAGGGGCTCGATTTGCCCGAGGTAGGTCTTGTCGCGATCTTGGATGCCGACAAAGAGGGCTTCTTGCGCAACGTCCGCTCGCTAACACAGATCGCAGGACGTGCTGCACGACATGTCAACGGGCAGGTGATTTTATATGCCGACTCCTGCACCGACTCTATAAGAACCACCATCGAGGAGAGTAATCGCCGCCGCATGAAGCAAATAGGATATAATATCGAAAATGGGCAACTACCACGATCGGCACAAAAGAGTGGCGAGGGACAGAATAAGTTAGCTGCACCTCGCCCCACAGAAGCTACGATGAGACTCTATCCGATCTACGAGGATCACTACGCCGTGGCAGCAGATCAGCAGCCAACTTACAATGCCGTAGACATTGATAAATTAATCGCAGAGCAGCGCGAAGAGATGGAAAAAGCGGCTAAAAATTTAAATTTCCAAGCTGCAGCGCAGCATCGAGACAAGATGTATGAGCTTATCAAAAGCAGAGATGAAGCAAATAAAAACTTAAAAATAGAATAAAGAAAATGAATCAATCACAAAAAAGAAATGTAATATTGCGCCTCACTGGAGTCGCGATTACCACGCTTGTATTGCTATCAGTGGCTATCTGTTCTACTCAATGTGCAAGCATCCAATCGAGTAAAGTCACCGAGAGTCAGACCCTAACATTCTCCGACGAGCAGATCCCAACCTTTGTCCCCTTTGCTGCAAACACCCATGTAAAAGAGCCAACCGATGTACATTTTATCGACTACTATACAGGTGATTTCAAGCACACTTGGAAAGAGAGTTCATTTATTACTAGCACCTACTTCCGCGTTAGCCAACCTGGAGAGCTCAACATCGCAGTTAAGGCAAGCAACGCTTCGGGTAGCGGTGTCGTGCGTTTTACCATCGACAACATCGACTACCAGATTACCATCAGCGGCCAGGAGGTTAAAAACTATGCAATCACAACAATTCCTGTTTCACACGCAGGCTACATACAGATCGACATGCAAGGAGTCGAGTTCGAAGGCGAGACATTTGCCGATGTCTCTGGCTTTATGATCGGTGGCTCGGCCGCAGAGGGTGAACTCCACTTTGTCCGCGAAGCAGATCTTGCCAAAGAGGAGTCAGGAGCATATTTCATTCTTCGCGGAGCCTCGACTCACTGGATTTACGACAAGCCAACGGAAGATATAGAGTTTTTCTACAACGAGGTGAAAGTTGCAGCCGAGGATATGATCCCCGGCTCATACTATATGGTAAGTGGCTTCACGGGAGGCTACATGGGTATCCAATGCGGCAGCAATGGAGGGGGCCGAGTTCTCTTCTCGGTGTGGAGCCCCTACGTTACCGACGACCCAAATGCTATCCCCGAAGAGTATATGGTCACTTCGCTTCGCAAAGGAGAGGGTGTAGTTGTAAAAGAGTTTGGCGGCGAAGGTAGCGGCGGACAAAGCTTTATGGAGTACGACTGGAAAGCCGACCAAACGTATAAGTGTATGGTTCAAGTTGAGCCCGACGGCCAGGGCAACACCGTCTACACTGGATACTTCTACGGCGAGGGCAAGTGGCACCTTATCGCAGCTTTCAAGCGCCCTAAGACCGACAGTCACTGCACTGGCATGTACTCATTCTTAGAGAGCTTCCACCCTGCAACAACGATCCACACCCGCCAGGTGAGCTTCATGAATCAGTGGGCACGCCTAACCAGTGGCGAGTGGCGAGAGATCACCGACGCATCATTCTCGTGCGACACCACAGGCCAAAATGGCTACCGCTACGACTACGACGGCTTTGTCGATCAAGACCAAAACGCATTTGTGCTCCGCGGATTTGGCTTCTTCGACGAAAACACCCAACCCCCAAAGAAATTTAGCCGCAAGGCAAACGGCACAGCGCCCGCAATAGATTTCGATGCCCTCGAAGCGTTGTAGCGCGACGAATAAGCCTAGTAACGTGAGTTTTGGATAAGAAATTCTTATCCAAAACTCACGTTACTACTCGCTCTTTGTCCAACATTTGGGGTGGTGGGACAAACACAACCAAAGCCCTTCTTCGATGGGGCGCAAGACCCTAAGAGCAAAAACACGATGATCCAGGCCCAAGAGGATATTGAAAAGTATCGCTATGGCGACGACACCTATACTATGGGGCGCATAAGCGAGGCGTTAGACATGTTGGGCCAGGTCGGAAAACCCGTAGTTATCACCGAATTCAATGGTCCTTCGCGCAACTCGACATGGAACGAAAAGACAACAGAGTATTGTTGGGATCTGAGCGAGGAGGAGAATGCCGCATGGCAAGAGAACTTCTACCGCTTAGCTTTCTCGAAACCATATATCCAACAACTAACGCGCTGGTTCCTTATCGACGAGTTGGGCGGCAAAGGGATGGATGCAGGAATCCTCACAACCGACGGCGAGCGGCGAGCAATATACGATAAGCTAAACCAGCTAATCAACGTCGAGTGGCACACACACCACAAAGCATCACTTTTAGGTGGTGAAACATCTTTGCGTGGCTTCTACGGCACCTACCAAATCGAGATCAAAGGCTATAAGAAAGGCGTGGTCGAGATGGGGGAGTCGGGCGACTACATCGTAGAGCTTGAACCTTAATTATTTTAATCGCGCGTTCGGAGGAAATGCACTGTTAAAAAACTAACATCACAATCTTTATGATTTCTCGATTTTTTTTTCGATATTTACGACGTGTATGTGACAATCGACTCGAAAAGAGATCAAGTAAAGACATGTATACTCTACGCGCATGACACAAAACAGATTAAAATAATTTAAAATTTTAAAGGAAATGGCAGAAAAAAAATTTATTACCTGTGATGGTAACTACGCTGCCGCTCACATTTCGTATATGTTCTCGGAAGTGGCGGCTATCTACCCTATCACCCCCTCTTCAACGATGGCCGAACTGGTCGACGAGTGGGCAGCCAAAGGACGTAAAAACATCTTTGGCGAGACCGTAAAGGTCGTTGAGATGCAATCCGAAGCGGGTGCCGCAGGTGCTCTACACGGATCGTTGCAGAGTGGCGCACTCACCACAACATACACCGCATCGCAAGGTTTGTTGTTGATGATCCCAAATATGTACAAGATCGCGGGCGAGCTTCTACCAAGCGTGTTCCACGTTTCGGCTCGCGCCTTGGCGGCTCAATCACTTTCGATCTTTGGTGACCACCAAGACGTTATGGCTACACGCCAAACTGGTTTTGCGATGCTTGCAACTTCGTCGGTACAAGAGATTATGGACCTTGCGGGTGTGGCTCACATCGTGGCGCTCAAAGCTCGCGTTCCATTCCTTCACTTCTTCGACGGTTTCCGCACATCGCACGAGATCCAAAAAGTGGAGCTTCCCGACCAAGATGCACTATCTGCACTCTTCGACAAAGATTGCCTCAAAGCTTTCCGCGACCGTGCACTCAACCCAGCGCACCCTGTAACTCGCGGTACAGCTCAAAACCCCGACATCTACTTCCAAACTCGCGAGGCGTCGAATAAATTCTACGATGTAATCCCCGACATGGTAGCCGAAACTATGGAGAAGATCTCGGAGATGACTGGTCGCACCTACAAGCCATTTACCTATTATGGAGCGCCCGATGCCGAGAACGTAATCATCGCGATGGGTTCGGTAAACGACACAATCAAAGAGGTTATCGACTTCAAGGCGGCTCAAGGCGAGAAGGTGGGTCTTATCACCGTTCACCTCTACCGTCCATTCTCGGCTAAATACTTCTTCGATGCAGTTCCCGCTTCGGCAAAACGTATCTGCGTGTTGGATCGCACCAAAGAGCCAGGAGCATCGGGCGAGCCATTGTACCTCGACGTAAAAGATATGTTCTACGGCAAGGAGCAACAACCAATGATTATTGGCGGTCGCTACGGTCTTTCGTCAAAGGACACTACTCCCGCACAGATCATCGCCGTTTACGAAAACTTAGCTGCTGCCGAGCCTAAGAATGGTTTTACGGTAGGTATCACAGACGACGTTACAAATCTCTCTTTGCCCGTTGGCGAGGAGATCCCCGTATCGAAAGCTGGTACCTTCGAAGGCTTGTTCTTCGGTTTGGGTGCCGACGGTACTGTGGGTGCTAACAAAAACTCGATCAAGATCATCGGTGGTTCGACCGACAAATATTGCCAAGCATACTTCTTCTACGATTCAAAGAAATCGGGAGGTTACACCGCTTCGCACCTTCGTTTTGGTGACAACCCAATCACATCGCCCTACTTGGTGACTACCCCCGATTTCGTGGCGTGTCACGTGCCATCGTATGTCGACAAGTACGACGTGCTCAAAGGCCTTAAGGCGGGCGGTTCGTTCCTTTTGAACTCGGTTCACGACGCTGAGACCACTTGCGCATCACTACCCGACCACATGAAGATTTACCTTGCGAAAAACAACATCAAATTCTACATCATCAACGCCACAAAGATCGCCGCAGATCTAGGCTTGGGCTCACGCACCAACACCATCATGCAGTCGGCATTCTTCAAAATTGCCGATGTGATTCCTTTCGACAAGGCGCAAGATGAGATGAAAAAGGCGATCTTGAAATCTTATGGCAACAAAGGTGAAGAGATCGTAAATATGAACTACGCGGCAGTCGATGCTGGTGGCGACGCTGTTGTCACAGTCGAAGTTCCCGCAGAGTGGGCTTCGATCGCACCTGCTTGCGCTTGCGAGTCGACTGTCGATGAATCGCGCCCTGCGTTCGTTCGCAATATCGTAGACCCAATCAACGGCCTTAAGGGCGACGACCTTCCAGTGTCGGCATTCAACGGTCGCGAGGATGGCACTTGGGACAATGGCACTGCCGCTTACGAGAAGCGCGGTATCGCTGTGAAGGTTCCCGAGTGGGTTGCCGAAAACTGTATCCAGTGTAATCAATGTGCTTACGTCTGCCCTCACGCAGCAATTCGTCCGTTCCTCGCTACCGAGGGAGAGGCGGCAGCTTCGGGAGCAGAGTGGTTGCAAGGCATGGGCGAAACCAAAGAGCTCAAATTCCGTATTCAGCTCTCGCCACTCGACTGTACAGGTTGTAACAACTGTGTAGACATTTGCCCAGGCAAGAAAGGCAACAAGGCATTGGCAATGAAGCCTCTAGGGGATCAAATGGGCCAACAAGCAAATTGGGACTACATGCTCAAAGAGGTTGGCTACAAACAAGTTGTCGACAAGACTAAAAACGTGAAGAACCTCCAATTTGCACAACCACTCTTCGAGTTCTCGGGAGCATGCGCAGGTTGTGGTGAGACTCCATACATCAAAGCTATCACTCAACTCTTTGGCGAGCAGATGATGGTTGCAAACGCTACGGGTTGTACCTCGATCTATTCAGGTTCGGCTCCATCGACTCCATACTGCACCACCGACAAGGGCGAGGGTCCCGCATGGGCAAATTCACTCTTCGAGGATAACGCCGAGTTCGGTATGGGTATGCACATGGGTATCGAGAAGCTTCGCGACCGCGTGCAACTCACCATGGAGGAGGCTATCGCATCGTGCGACTGCTGCTCCGAGGAGTATAAAGCAGCTATGCAAGAGTGGATCGCATCGCGCAACTCAACAATCGATTCAGCCGCTGCAACAGCTAAACTTCTTCCTTTGGTAGAGGCTTGTGGCTGCGACTACAGCAAGAGGATCCTCGAAATGAAGGATTGGCTCACCAAGAAATCGCAATGGATCATTGGTGGCGATGGTTGGGGCTACGACATCGGCTTCGGCGGTGTTGACCACGCACTAGCTTCGGGAATGGACATCAACATCCTTATCGTCGACACCGAGGTTTACTCGAACACAGGAGGTCAATCGTCGAAGGCTACCCCAGTGGGTGCAGTTGCTAAATTTGCATCTTCGGGTAAGCGTATCCGCAAGAAAGACATCGGAGCTATCGCAATGACCTACGGCTACGTTTACGTTGCGCAGGTGGCAATCGGCGCTTCGCAAGCACAACTACTCAAAGTCCTTAAAGAGGCCGAGGCTTACCAAGGACCATCGCTTATCATCGCTTACGCACCATGTATCAACCACGGTATCAAGGGCGGAATGACTCGCACTCAGGCGGTTGGCAAAGATGCCGTAGCTTGTGGTTACTGGCACCTATGGCACTACAACCCCGAGTTGGAGGCAGAGGGCAAAAACCCATTCGTACTCGATTCGAAAGAGCCCGACTGGTCTAAGTTCCAAGAGTTCTTGATGCGCGAGGTGCGTTACACATCGCTCAAAAAGCAATTCCCCGAGGAGGCCGACGAGCTATTCCAAGCAGCCGAGGAGAACGCAAAATGGCGTTATAATGGTTACACGCGTCTGTCGAAGATCGAATTCTAAAGAAGCTGCCTAATAAGGTCTTTTTCGGCACTGCCCTCCGCTTTTTAATCCTCACGTACAAATAGTACGCTGCGGTAAAAAATGCTCACGCAGTCCCCAAATTAACCTCATCATCCAACTTCTTGCAAAACAAGAGAGAGTGACTTTCAAGTAGAAATACTAGAAAGTCACTCTTTAATTTTACACCCTTTTATGAATCAATCTAAATTTCTAGTGGCGGCTACAATATTATTTATATGCAACCCTCTTCTCGTCATTGCGGACTTGATCCAATCGTGTCCAAAATAATTTACATAATAATCACACTTTAGAAATTTAATCCGCCAGTGCGTCATTGCGGCCTACGAGCCGCAATGACGATCTCTAACTATATTAATACTTATTAGTCACTCTCTTTACATTTTTTAAGATCTAAACCCTGATCCAAGTTCACCTCGCCGATGTGTGATGACAACCGCAGGTTGGCATAGATATATGTATTGTAAGGAGCGTTGAAAGTTCACTTTCAAAAGCTCATTGCAATAGATATATCGCCAGGCGAAGCCTCACACATCGGCGCAATAAAAGGTCAAAAACCAAAGGTTTTTGGATCCAAGCTTGCTTGGCGCCCGCGCGGCGCAAGCGCAGCAGGAAAGCGGGGAAGAAAGCAGTGAAAAGTAAAAAAGCCTAGCGCCCACCAAAGATATAAGATCCCACGCGCACCGAAGTGGAGCCGCACTTCATGGCTAACTCATAGTCGCTCGACATACCCATAGATACCGTGTCGAACGAAGTGCCAAAGCGAGGTGCGAGCGCGGCGAAGTAGTGGCGTAAGCGGCGGAAATCGGCCTCGACGACACTCTCGTCGGAGCTATATGTTGCGATCCCCATCACCCCGCGCAGGCGGATGTGGGGCAGGTTTTCGAATCCTTGCTGGGCGATGAACCCCTCTAAGTCTTGCCACTCCCACCCTGTTTTCGACTCTTCGCGGGAGAGTTGGATCTCGATCAGGCAGTCGACAACCTTGTCGATCTTGGCAGCTTCGCGATCGATTGCCTCTGCCAAGCGGCGCGAGTTAAGCGATTCGATAAGCGAGACGATAGGTAAAATCATGCGCACCTTGTTGGTCTGCAAGTGGCCAATCATGTGCCACTCGATGTCGGTGGGCAGCGCCTCGGCTTTCGCTTTGAGTTCCTGGGGTCTGCTCTCCCCAAATTTGCGTTGCCCAGTGGCGTATGCCTCGGCTATTGCCTCTGCGGGGAATGTTTTAGATACTGCCACCAACTGCACATTTTCATGCAAAGCAGCTCTAATTTCATCTATTTTTATTTTTATCGACATATTCGTATATATAATAAGGACAAAAATAGGAATTTTTATCTATTTTTGTTGGCAGATAATTATAAACTTAAAAAAATAAATGATGAAATTATTCAAAACCACCTTAGCCGTTGTTGCAGCGACGCTCTGCTGCCATGGCATTGCAGATGCCTGCACCAACTTTATCGTCACGCGAGGAGCTTCGACCGACGGTTCGATCATGGTAACCTATGCCGCTGATTCACATGCCCTTTACGGCGCGCTATATCAGTCTGCGGCAGGCAAATACAAGCGCGGCGCGATGCTACCAGTCTACGAGTGGGACACTCAACTCTACTTGGGCGACATCCCTCAAGTGCGACAAACATACTCGACTATAGGAAATATGAACGAGCACTCGCTCATCATCAGCGAGACAACTTATGGTGGTCGCCACGAGTTGAGCGACAGCTTAGGTAAGATCGACTACGGCTCGCTTATCTACATCACGCTCCAGCGCGCCAAAACTGCTCGCGAGGCGATCAAGACGATCGTCGAACTTGCCAACGAGCATGGCTACATGTCGAGCGGCGAATCATTCTCGATTGCCGACACGCAAGAGGCTTGGATCATGGAGCTTATCGGCAAGGGCACTCAGGTAGACGACGAGGGAAAAAATAGCCGCAAAGGTATCGTTTGGGTAGCTCGCAGAATCCCCGATGGCTACGTCTCGGGCCACGCCAACCAGGCGCGCATCACCACCTTCCCACTCGACGACAAGGAGAATTGCCTATACGCCGACGATGTGATCGACTTCGCACGCTCGATGGGCTACTTCGAAGGCGAGGATAGCGACTTTAGTTTTGCCGACGCTTACGCACCGCTAGATTTCGGTGGTGCACGTTACTGCGAGGCTCGCGTTTGGTCATTCTTCCGCACCGTTGCCGCAGACATGGATCAATACTGCGACTACGCTATGGGGCACAACCTCGAAAACCGTATGCCTCTTTGGGTTAAGCCCACCGAGAAGGTCTCTCCAAAGCAGCTCTTCGATGCTATGCGCGACCACTACGAGGGCACCCCTATGGATATGACAACCGACATCGGCGCTGGTGGCAACGCCCTACCCTATCGTTGGCGACCACTAACCTTCGAGGTCGATGGCGTGGAGTATTGCAACGAACGCGCTACGGCAACCCAACAGACAGGTTTCTGGTTCACAGCCCAGGCGCGCCCCGACAAAGGCACAGATATGGGTATCTTGTGGTTTGGTGTCGACGATGCTGCAACATCTTGCCTCACACCGATCTATTCATCTGCAACCGAGGTTGGCGACGCGTGGAGCGAGCAGAGCGGTTCGATGTTGCGCTACTCGCCTAACTCGGCATTCTGGATCTTCAACCAGACCACCAACTTCGCATATATGAGCTACAACGCAATCGCCCCCGACATCAATTTGGTGACCGACACATGGGAGAACAGCAAGCTCGAAGAGGTGGAGAGCATCGACGCGGCGGCAGCACAACTTTCGGGTGATGCAAAAGTCGAGATGTTGACCAAGTATAGCGTTGAGACCTCGCAAGCACTCTTCGCGCGTTGGTGCGACCTCTTTGGTTACCTTATGACCAAACATGTCGATGGCAACGTCAAGGCAGAACATGGCACTGTTATCGACTTCCTCGATGGCGGCATGAGCCCATCGCACTTTGTCGAAAATGGTAATGGTCGCGACGTTCCAGACAAGATCAAAACCCCTGGCTACACAGAAAAATGGCGACGTGCAGTTGCTGCCGACAATGGTGAAATTCTAAAAACAAGATAAAAAAATGCAATACGATATTATAGTAATTGGCGCTGGCCCTGGTGGTTACGTCGCAGCAATCAAAGCGGCGCAAGAGGGTAAAAAGGTTGCTCTCGTGGAGAAAAGCGAATTGGGCGGAGTCTGCCTTAATTGGGGATGTATCCCCACCAAAGCGCTACTCAAAAGCGCACAAGCCTACACTTACTGCAAGGGCGCTGCCCACTACGGAGTCGATATCGAAGGCACCGTCACCCCCAATATGGAGAAGATCGTGGCTCGTTCACGCGGCGTAGCCGAAGCAATGAGCAAGGGTGTGAGCTTCCTGCTTGGCAAGAATAAGATCGAGGTAATTAAGGGTTGCGGCAAGTTGGCGGGCGATGGCCAGGTCGATGTCGATGGCACGCTCTACGCAGCTCAACATATCATCCTCGCTACAGGTGCTCGCTCGCGTGAATTGCCTAACATCCCTGTCGATGGGGTCAAGGTGATCACATCGAAACATGCACTCACGCTCGATAAACTCCCCGAAAGCATCGCTGTGGTGGGCTCGGGAGCCATTGGTTCCGAATTTGCCTACCTCTACGCAGCGTTGGGGGCCAAGGTGACCATCATCGAATACCTGCCCAACCTTATGCCTCTCGAAGATGTCGAGGTGTCAAAGACCATGGAACGTGCGTTCCGCAAGCTTCGCGCTCAGGTGCTCACATCGACAAAGGTTGTCGAAGTGAAAGTCGACGAGAATGGCAAATGCCAAGTCGAGATCGAGGGCAAAAAGGGAGCCGAGACACTCTGTGTCGACATGGTTCTTTCGGCCGTTGGCATCAAGTCGAACATCGAAAACCTTGGACTAGAGGAGCTTGGCATTGAGGTAAATCGCGACAAGGTTGTTGTCGACGAGCACTACCAAACATCGGCTAAGGGGATCTACGCCATTGGCGACATCGTTGCCTCACCCGCCTTGGCTCACGTAGCTTCGGCAGAGGCGATCCACTGTGTGGAGCACATTTGTGGCCACAACCCACAAACAATCGACTACACTACAGTGCCCTCGTGCGTCTTCACCTCGCCCGAAGTTGCATCGGTAGGTCTCACCGAGGCGCAAGCCACCGAGCAGGGGATAGAATTTAGCGTTGGTCGCTTCCCATTCACCGCTTCGGGCAAGGCTACAGCGGCGGGCGACCGCGACGGATTTGTCAAACTTCTATTCGACAAAGAGCAGAAGATGATCGGAGCCCACCTTGTAGGAGGTAACGTGACCGAACTTATAGCCGAGCCAACCCTGGCCAAAGCGATGGGCGTTACGGCGAAACAAATTGCATCGACAATTCATGCCCACCCATCACTAAATGAAGCTATTATGGAGGCTGCCGAGGCATCTATGGGCCAGGCAATACACCTATAATAATAAAAAAGAGGATCAAGAGCACTTATCATTCAAAAATAATTACTAAATTTGTCCAAATTTTTTGATTGAAAAAATATGGCTAAAATAAAAGGGACAATAGTTGTTGACACTGACAGATGTAAAGGCTGCGGTGTCTGCACTACAGCATGTCCACTCGACATTCTCGCAATGTCTACAGAGGTAAATGGCAAGGGCTACACCTTCGCCATGATGGCTAAACCCGATGCTTGTACTGGCTGTGCATCGTGTGGGGTGATATGCCCCGATAGTTGTATCACCGTATACCGCCAAAAATTTGAATAATACTATGGCTGATAAAGAGGTAAAATTGATGAAAGGCAACGAGGTAATTGCTCACGCAGCAATACGCTACGGTTGCGATGCCTATTTTGGCTACCCCATCACCCCACAATCCGAAGTTATGGAGACCCTTATGGAGCTCCGCCCTTGGGAGGATACAGGGATGGTTGTACTGCAAGCCGAGTCGGAAGTGGCAGCAGTAAATATGTTATATGGTGCCGCAGGCACTGGAAAGCGAGTTCTCACATCGTCGTCGAGCCCTGGCGTAAGCCTTATGAGCGAGGCGATGAGTTACTTGGCTGGTGCCGAGCTCCCATGTTTGATAGTCAACTGCCAGCGCGGAGGCCCAGGTTTGGGAACTATTCAACCCTCACAAGGCGACTACTTCCAAGCCTGCAAGGGTGGCGGTCACGGCGACTTCCACATGATTGTCCTTGCGCCTAGTTCGGTGCAAGAGATGCACGACCACGTGGGTGAAGCGCTCGACCTAGCTTTCAAATATCGCAACCCCGCGATGATCTTAGCCGATGGTGCCATTGGTCAGATGATGGAGAAGGTTGTACTCTCGCCTCAGCGCCCTCGCAAAACCAACGAGGAGATTGCACGCGAGTGCAAAGAGTGGGCAGCGTGTGGCAAGAGCGACGACCGCGACTACAACGTTATCACTTCGCTGATGCTCGACCAAGCCGACATGGAGAAGATCAACATTCGCCTTCAAAATAAATATGCAGCGATGCAGTGCGAGGCCCGCGCCGAGGAGATCATGTGCGAGGATGCCGACTATATCATCGTCGCCTTCGGATCGTCGGCGCGCATCTGTTCGGCAACTGTCGAAATGGCTCGCGCCGAGGGGTATAAAGTTGGTCTTATTCGTCCAATTACACTCTACCCTTACCCCTACTCCGTGATCGAGAAACACGTTGCGCGCGGTGTCAAGGGCTTCCTTTCAGCCGAACTCAACGCTGGTCAGATGGTCGAAGATGTTCGCCTGGGAGTAAATGGCGCAGCCCCCGTGGCACACTACGGCCGCCAAGGAGGTATGGTCTTTAGCCCCGACGAGGTGTTGGAGGCTTTGAAGTCAAAAATTATCAACAAAAAGTAATCATGGCAGAAGTCGAAATAAAAGAGGAAAATTTGGTTTTCACCAAACCAAGACTCATAACAGATAACGTGATGCACTACTGCCCAGGTTGTAGCCACGGCACAGTGCACAACATCATAGCCGAGGTGATCGACGAGATGGGCTTCGAGAATAAGACCATTGCGATCTCACCCGTGGGATGTGCCGTATTTGCATACAACTACCTTGCGGTGGATTGGATGGAGGCGGCTCACGGTCGCGCTTGCGCCGTGGCAACGGGAGTCAAACGCGTTCACCCCGAAAAGATGGTCTTCACCTACCAAGGCGATGGCGACCTTTCGGCGATAGGAACAGCCGAGTCGATCCATGCGGCGGCTCGTGGCGAGAATATCGTAGCGATATATGTTAACAACGCAATCTATGGAATGACTGGTGGCCAGATGGCTCCCACTACCCTGTTAGGCATGAAGACAGCTACCACGCCCCACGGTCGCGACAAGAAACTCAATGGTTACCCCTACAAGATTGCCGAGATGATGGCTCACCTCGACGGTGCAACATTCATCACACGCCAAAGCGTACACACGGCAGCGGCAGTGCGCAAGTGCAAAAAGGCAATCCGCAAAGCATTCGAGAATGCGATGGCAGGCAACGGCTTCTCGCTTGTGGAGGTTGTCGCAACGTGTAGTAGCGGCTGGAAGATGAGCCCCGTGCAAGCCAATAACTGGCTCGCTGAGAACATGTTACCATTCTACCCACTGGGAGATATTAAAGATACTAAACTAGAGTAAGATGAAAGAGACCCTTATTATAGCAGGCTTTGGAGGACAGGGCGTTCTCTCGATGGGTAAGATCTTGGCCTATTCGGGTGTGATTCAAGATTTTGAAGTTACCTGGATGCCATCCTATGGCCCCGAGATGCGCGGTGGTACGGCCAACGTCACGGTAATTATCTCCGATAGGAGCATCTCTTCGCCCATTGCCCACGAGTTCGATTGTGCAATCATCCTCAACCAGCAATCGATGGAGAAGTTCGAATTGAAAATCAAACCTGGTGGCACGATGATCTACGACATCAACGGAATCATCCAACCCCCAACCCGCAAAGATATTAACATCTACTCGATAGATGCCACCACGCAGTGCGCAAAGATGGGCAACGCTCGTCTGTTCAACACCATGATCTTGGGCGGCTACCTCAAACTTCGCCCCGTAGTAGAGATGGAAAACGTGATGACAGGACTCAAAAAATCGCTCCCCGAGCGTGCTTGGAAGTCGCTACCGCAGAATGAAGAGGCAATCCACATCGGCGGCCAGATCATCGAGTGCCAGCACAAGATATAGGCACGTAGCAGGCGCAAGAGATAAGATTGCTCCCACTTTATTTGGTATTAGCGATAAAGTAGGAGCATCTTAGTTTGAGACCACACATTTGGCGTTTTGAACATATAACAATAAAAAATATGAGAATCATCAGCGGAAAATATCGCGGCAGAAGCATCACACCCCCTAAAAACCTCAGAGCCCGCCCCACCACAGATTTTGCCAAGGAGAACCTGTTTAACGTGCTCAACAACCTCGTCGACTTCGAGGAGTGCTGCGTTCTGGATCTCTTCGCAGGAACAGGCTCGGTGAGCTACGAATTTGCTTCGCGAGGCGCCAAAAGCGTAACCTCGGTCGAGATAAACTCGGTGCACCACACCTTCATCCGCAAAAGCGCTGCCGAGCTAGGAGCCGACAACATCTACGCTGTCAAGGCAAACGTTTTCCTCTACTTAAAGAGCTGTCGCCAACAATTCGACATCATCTTCTCCGACGCCCCCTACGACCTTGAGGGCAGCGAAAAGGTTATAGATCAAGTTTTCGAGGGCGATCTGCTCACCGAAGATGGCATTCTAATCTTCGAACACTCCAAAGCCCAAAAATTTAATGATCACCCTAACTTTTGGCAGTCAAGAAGTTATGGCAGCGTCCAATTCACCTTCCTAAAAAAAGATGCCAAATAATTTGCAAATATAAAAAATTGCACTACCTTTGTATCCGCAATCACCACTGGTGCGTTAGTTCAGTTGGTTAGAATACGTGCCTGTCACGCACGGGGTCAGGGGTTCGAGTCCCCTACGCACCGCCAAAGAGTGAAGCAATTCACATCAAAACCTTGAAAGTCAATCACTTTCAAGGTTTTTTGTTTTTACAACTCAAGCAAAATAGTCCACTATATAGCAAACTAATGTGGGGTTATTCGTGGGGGATTTTTAGGACTCGAAAAAAACCCACAATATTAGTTTTATCTCGCTATTCATCAGCATTTTGCGTTGCAATGGTTTTAGGTTTCCGAAGTAATTTTACAACGTTAATTTTTAAAACCTTATTTTTATGCAAGAGACACAAAACAGAAGCACTTTTAACGTGCTATTCATTATCAAAAAAGCGAAGCTCCTAAAGAATGGCGAGGCTCCAATATGTATGCGTGTGACGGTGAACAAACAGGTTGTTGAGATTTTGGTTAAGCGTAGCATTGACATCAAAGAGTGGAATCAAGTTAAGGGTTGCTCCAAGGCAAAGACAAATGCAGGGCGAGAGCTAAACCACTATTTGGAGGTTATGCGCTCACGAATTTTACAAATCCATCGAGAGATGCAGCAGGATGATGACCTTATAACAGCGATAACACTTCGAGATCGTTTCTACGGCAAGGATGACAAATGCAAAACTTTGGTCGAGGTCTACACCGAGCATAACGAGAAGTGTCGTGCGCTGATCGGTATCGATTACTCGCAATCTACGGTTGATAAGTTCGACACCTCATTGTCGCACATCAAAGAGTATATGCGTCATAAGTATGGACGAGAGGATCTACTACTTCGAGAGATCAACAGCGAATATGTTACGGAGTTTGAGTTCTACCTCAAAAAGGTGAAGGAGTGCCAGCACAACACAACGATCAAACACTTGAAGAATCTCAAGAAGGTTATCCGCATTGCGCTCACCAATGATTGGCTGAAAAAAGATCCATTTATGGGGATTCAATTTAAGCATACGGAGGTGCATCCTGAGTTTTTGACGCAGGAGGAGCTTACAAGACTAATGGATAAAAAGTTCGCTGTTGAGAGAATTGGTGTGATCCGAGACATCTACTGCTTCTGCGCCTTCACGGGACTTGCCTTTTCCGATGTGAAGCAGTTGCGCAGGGAGCATATTATATCGGACAATAACGGTGCGCTATGGATCCGTAAGTCTCGACAAAAGACTGGCAATATGTGCAACATTCCTCTACTCTCGTCAGCGATAGCAATTTTGGCACGCTATAAAGACCACCCAAAGTGTGTCGAGAGTGGATTGTTGTTGCCAGTGCCGAGCAATCAGCGCACCAATGCTTACCTAAAGGAGATCGCCGATCTGTGCGGTATCAATAAACGCTTATGTACTCACACAGCGAGGCATACGGCGGCAACAACCACCTTTTTAGCGAATGGTGTTTCGATGGAGAATGTGGCTAAAATTCTTGGTCACTCCGACACGAAGATGACGCAGCACTACGCAAAAGTATTGGATAGTTCGATTATGCGTGATATGTCACGAGTGGAGCAATCTCTCCCTAAATATAACCAGTAATAAACTATGATACAGATTATAATAATTAGTGACAATGGTAAGGTAAAAGTACCTACCAGAGTCGCTATGCGAGACTTCGAGATTGCGGAGCTGTTTGGGGTGAGATACTCTTCCGTAAGGGCAATTATAAAGCGACTGTTGAAGGTTCGCCACTTTAGTGGCTGCGGAGGAGTTGGCGAGGTGCAACGGGGTGGTCTTTTGATTCCCGAATATTTCGGGTTGGAGATGGTTATCGCTATCGCATTTCAGATTGATAGCTATGAGTCAGAAATCTTCTGCCGATATATCCTTAAAAAGGTTACAAAGTCCAATATCGTAACCCTCTATATGGGCAGGAACAATGGAGTGTATGTTTAGCAAACGATTAGAGCCGAATAGATGATAATGTCTATTCGGCTCTAATCGTTTATTGCCACGCCTTTTGATAGTGCTTA
>JBCQWE010000011.1:0-57737 GCA_047172505.1 Rikenellaceae bacterium
GCCGTCATCCTGAACTTGATTCAGGATCTCGAAGAATAGAGGAAGAGATTGCGGATCAAGTCCGCAATGACGACAAAGAGAGTCCGCAATGACGACAAAAGAAGTCCGCAATGACGACAAAAACAGAGATTGCGGATCGTAGTCCGCAATGACGAAAAAAGAAAGTCCGCAATGACGAAAAAAGGGAGTCCGCAATGACGACAAAAGAAAGTCCGCAATGACGACAAAAGGGAGTCCGCAATGACGAAAATTACCCCAAGCCGTCATCCTGAACCCAAGCCCGTCATCCTGAACCCAAGCCGTCATCCTGAACTTGATTCAGGATCTCGAAGAATAGAGGAAGAGATTGCGGATCAAGTCCGCAATGACGACAAAGAGAGTCCGCAATGACGACAAAAGGGAGTCCGCAATGACGACAAAAGAAGTCCGCAATGACGACAAAAACAACAAATAATAAACATAAATTAGAAAAAACGATGAAACCCTGGCTTAGATATACTCTATTCTCGCTCGCGTGGTTGGGCGTGGTGGCATATATAATTTTTGCCACATGGGTCGTGCGCACCCGCAGAGCAAGTTTGCTGGTCGAGCGGGTCAATATCAATGTTGTAGATAGTAGCGCTATGGCCAACTTGGTGACGCGCTCGATGGTGGAGCAGTGGATCCACGAGAGCAAGATCAAGACCATTGGTCAGCGCATAGATTCGGTGGAGCTCGCCGCTTTGGAGAGCCACATCGAAAACAGTGGTTTTGTCGATAATATCAGATGTTACACCACCTACAACGGCGAGTTGAATGTGGAGGTTACGCAGTTGCGCCCCGTGATTCGCATTTTGCTCGATGGCTACAACTCCTACATCACCTCCGATGGGTATATCTTCTCGCGCCCACCCGCCTCGTCGCACTACACGCCAGTTGTGACGGGTGGCTACAAGCCGCTCTTTAGGGCGGGTTACACGGGCTCCATCCACGATATTTTTGCAGCGCAGCGCGAGGAGATCGAAGCCGAGGTTAAACGCATAGAGGTCAAGAACATATACCCGCTATATGGCATGCGAGTTAAGATCCGCGAGGAGCTTCGTGTGGTCAACTCACGTTATACAGGTCGCCGCTTTGGCGAGGGCCGCCAAGCCTTCGATGGAAGAGTTGCGGAGCTCAAAGAACGCAACTCCAACGACCGCGCACGACTCATGCGTGCACAGCGAGAAAACGATGAGAAGATCGAAAAAGAGAAGCTCAAACAAAAAGTTTATGTCGAGAGACAAAAAAAATTGGAAAAAAAGTATCAAGATTTCATAAATCTCATTACCTTTGTAAATGTAGTCGAAAATGATAAATTTTGGAGTTCGGAGATCGTTCAAATTATTGCAACTGAGTCAACAAGTGGTGATCTGCGACTCGAACTCATACCGCGAAGTGGCAACTTTACTATAACCCTAGGAGAGTTGCACGACGCTGAGCAGCGCCTGATGGGCGCTAAAACCTTTTATCGCAGGGTTTTACCTGTGGAAGGTTGGCAAAAATTTAAAAATATCAATGTCGAATACAAGAACCAAGTTGTTTGTAAATAAGAATTTTTTGTTTCGTGGAAAATAAAGAGTATATAGTAGCCATTGATTTAGGCGATTCCAATATTGTTGTTGCTGTGGGTTCTGCTGCCGAGGGCGGTAGGATCAACATCGAGCATATTTTGTCGAAACCCTCCGAGGGCGTTAGCGCAGGTCAGATCATGAATATCGACCTTGCGATCAAAACTATTAAAGGGGCGCTCGAAGAGCTTCGTGCCACAACGGGTATCGAGGTGCAAGAGGCTTACGCAGGTATCTCGGGTGAGTTTATTTACTGCACCCCCTACACCGACCACGTTTTTGTTCCCGACCACAAAAACGGTGTTACTCAGCAAGTTGTCGAGGCGCTGTTCGACCGCATGAACAACGTTGTGGTTTCCGAAGACCGCTACATCATGGAACGCATCCCGCAACGCTACGTGATCAACGACACCACCGAGGTAGACAACCCTGTCGGTGTTTTTGGTAGTCCACTAAGTTCGACTTTCAACTTCATCTCGTCGGACAACATCCCTTTGAGCAGGATGGATATGGCGCTTCGTCGCCTCAATATCACTCCGCGCCGCCTCTTCTCCAACGCTGTAGTTGTGGGTGATGCTGTGCTCTCGCCCGACGAGAAGGAGGAGGGTGTAGTTGTGGTCGATTTGGGTGGCGAGCTCACCGATATTGCGATCTATCACCGCAACGTGGTGCGCTACATCTCTACCATCCCGATGGGCGCCAAGGCTTTCAATAACGATATTAAGACCCAAACCATACCCGAGCGATACATCGAACCGCTCAAGTTGAAGTATGGCAACGCGCTCTCGAAAAATGCCCCCACCGACGTTACGGTGGTGATCAAAGGGCGCTCGAAACACGAGCAACGCGAGATTGCGATCTACAACCTAGCGGCGGTGATCGAGGCTCGCGCGCGCGACATCGCCGAGTTGGTGAGCAAAGAGATCCTCGATTCGGGCTTCTCGGACAAGGCGCTCTACGGCATCGTCCTCACGGGCGGTTCGGCGCAACTGCGTGGACTCGACGAACTTTTCCGCGAAGTGACTGGGCTCGAAGTGCGAGTTGCCGAGGCCGAAGATGTTGTCTCGCCCCCTACGCGTACCAAGATCACCTCGTCGGCAGACTCAACTGTTGTGGGTCTGTTGCTCCACGGAATGAAATATGGCCCTTGCGCCGTAAATATTGGCGAGCCAACTGTGGTGCCCACGCCTCTGCGCCAACACCACGTCGAGACTCCAACGTCGCCTTTCGCGCAGCCCACGAGTCCCGAACCTGCACACACACACGTGGTTGCACCAGTTCCCGCGCCCGCACAAAAGGCGGTGGCAACACCTCCTGCGCCCGCGCCCGCAGCGCCGCCCAAACCAAAATATGTCCCCTTGGCACGTCCTCTGCCCACATCGGAGCCTATAGCCCCTGCACCCCAAGAACCGCAAACACAACCGCAAACACAACCGCAGCCTAAAGCCCCAGAAGAGCCAACAGCGGAGCAACAAAGCGAGCTAGAGAAACAAAAGGAGCAAAACACAGTGCAAGAAGAGAGAAAGCCAGCCAAGAAAGGGTGGTCGATCGAGGGTCTGATTGGCAAACTCAACAAGGTTGTGAACAATGTCAACAACCGTTTCGACGTTGACGAAGAGGAGGTATAGCTTACAGATAAGATAATAAATTCACCTCCAAGCGAGGATAAAGAAATAGATTCGAGATATGAATGATGATATAATGGGAGCTCTGACTGCCGACCGCAGCAATGAGTCGATAATAATGGTTGCGGGCGTAGGTGGCGCGGGCGGAAATGCCGTGCGACACATGTTCGAGATGGGTATCCAGGGCGTGGAATTTATGGTCTGCAACACCGACCAGCAATCACTCGACAAGAGCCCAATAGAGAATAAAATCAAACTCGGAAACGACGGATTGGGGGCAGGAAGCAACCCCGAAGTGGGTCGCTTGGCTGCCATCGAAAGCTTAGAGGCGATAAAAACTCGCCTGAAAGCCTCGAACACCAAGATGCTCTTCATCACCGCAGGAATGGGTGGTGGCACAGGTACTGGAGCCTCGCCCGTGATCGCAAAAATGGCAAAGGAGGAGGGTATCCTGACCGTGGCTATTGTCACTTCGCCACTCTCGCTCGAAGGTAGCGAACGTTTCTCGCAAGCTATCGAAGGTATCGACAAGTTGCGCCAACACGTTGATTCACTGCTTATTATCAACAACGACAATATCCTTAGTCAATACAAGAAACTCTCGCTTATCGATGCTTTCCGCAAGGCCGACGACATACTCTGCTCGGCGGCCAAAGGTATTGCCGAGATCATCACCGTGAAGAGCGATTTGGTCAACGTCGACTTTGCCGATGTGCGCCGCGTGATGACAGGTAGCGGCACAGCACACATGAGCGTTGCCTCGGCAGCGGGCGAAGATCGTGCAGCGGTGGCAGCTAAGCAGTCGCTAACCTCGCCTCTGTTGGACCAGAACCTTATCTCGGGGGCTAAAAACATCTTGGTCAACTTCGTCACCTCGGAGGAGAATGGCCTCTCGGTGGGCGAATTAGACACGATTCTCACCTTCATCCAATCGCACGCTACGGTGGAAGATGCTGCGGGCAAGCGCCACACAGCAAACATAATTTGGGGTACCAGCACCAAGGCTAACTTGGGCGACACCCTCGAATTGGTCGTTGTAGCCACAGGATTCAACGATTCGAAGATGGAGGAGGTCGACATCCTCAAACACGCCAAGGAGAATGGCGCACTGCAAAGCGACCAAAACTCTGCGGTGGAAGCGGCAGCCACACCCATAGCTGCCCCCCAAACACCCACTGCGGCAGCAGCGGAGGCTCCACAGCCACAACGACCCGCGCCACAACAACCCCAACAACCATCTGCGCAACCCAAGCCAGTGGTCCTCGGAGGTCGCAAATCGCGCTACGCCAACATCGACCAATACGCAAAGCAACCCGCCTACAAAACCCGCAAAGTGGAGCTTATTGTAGCGGCGCAAAACAATAAAAAAGAGGTGCTCAAAGAGAGCAGTGTCGAACAGAAACCTGTGGGCGAGAACTCGTTGTTCTAATTTATTTGAAATGATTACTGAAATGATTAATACCACGATTTTATAATATTAAACTAATACTGGTGCGTTAACTCATAACGTCATTCTGAACTTGATTCAGAATTAGTACTGATATATTAAACTAAAGTCGTCATTCTGAACTTGATTCAGAATCTCAAATTATCGCTAATTATCAGAGCATTAGAGATTGCGGATCAAGTCCGCAATGACGCTTAAAAAAATACAATAACAAACATATCATAAGTGAATATTTTCGAAGAGATTACCATAAACCAATTTTCCGTATCCAACGTAATAATGCTATCTTTGCTTGCATTATTACTACTAATGCTCTCGGCAATAGTTTCGGGTTCCGAGACCTCGTTCTTCTCGCTCAACCACAACGACATTAAAAAGCTCAAAGCCGAGAATAGCTCGTCGTCGCTAATCATACAGTCGCTATTGAGCAATATCGACTTATTGCTGGCTACGATATTGGTAATCAACAACTTGGTAAACATCTGCATCGTTATAGTAACTTCGAATATCATTGATACCGTCGTCACGCTAGGCCCCCTAGAATTTGTAGTAAAGACCATTGCGGTGACCTTCGTGCTGCTGCTCTTCGGCGAGATCGCCCCCAAGGTCCTAGCGCAGATAAATCCTTTGAACTTCGCACGCTTCTCGGCCCGCATGATGCTTATTTTCCGCACTCTCTTCTACCCACTATCGATAATTTTGATGAAGGCAGGCACCTCGATCTCCAACCATGCCATGCGCCAAAACGAGATCTCATTCGACGAGCTGGCCGATGCGGTGGACCTCACCGACAACGCCACAAAGGAGGAGAAGGTGATGCTCTCGGGAATCCTCAACTTCATCAACACCGAGGTCGAGGAGATCATGCACTCGCGAGTAGACATCACAGCGGTGAACATCAATGAGAGCTACGCCAACGTCAAAAAAACAATCGTAGAGTCGGGATTCTCGCGCATCCCCGTCTACGAAAATTCGCTCGACGAGATCCGCGGAGTGCTCTACGTCAAGGACTTACTGCTCCACATCCGCGAAGAGGAGTTCGAGTGGCAGAAACTTATGCGCAAGCCCTACTTCGTGCCCGAGCACAAGCGCATCAACGACCTACTCGAAGAGTTCCAATCGAGCAAGGTGCACCTGGCGATCGTGGTCGACGAGTACGGCTCGACCCTAGGCCTGGTCTCGCTCGAAGATATTATCGAGGAGATAGTGGGCGAAATCTCCGACGACTCCGACACCGACGAACGCTACTTCACACGCATCGATAAGAACAACTATATCTTTGAGGGTAAGACACATATAGGTGACTTCGAACGCATACTCGAACTCGAAGAGGATACCTTCGCCGACATCCGCGGCAATGCCGAGACCCTCGCGGGACTCATCTTGGAGGTGCGGCGCAACATCCCCAAAAAGGGCGATAAAATTACCTCCCACGCCATCGACCTCGTGGTGGAATCGATGGGCGGCGAGAGCGGTCGCAGGATCGACAAAGTGAAGGTAACACTACTTGAAAATGAGTAACCCCGCACCCCTGAGCATCGTAGAACCCCTACTCACGCTCCACCTAGAATCGGGGGCAACACTCCTCGTAGCGCCACTCGCAACCCCCCAGAACATCGATCCCACAGAGGAGAAACTCTGCGCCAAACGCCAAAAAGAGAGGTACACCTGGCACACCCTAGCTCGCCAAATACTCCAACAACCCACCGCCCAATTCGAATACAACACCCTGGGTGCCCCCTGTATCGTCGCCTCCAACCTCCACATATCGGTATCACACAGCACCACCCTGGTGGCAGTGATAATCGGCCCCACCCGCTGCGCCATAGACATCGAAGCCCTGGAACGAAACTTCGAGCGCGTGGCACCCCGCTACATCGACCCCACCGAACAAAGTCTCTGCACCCACAAAACATCCCTAGCCCAACTCTGGAGCATCAAAGAGTGCCTCTACAAATATTGCGGCACCCAGCCCCTCGACATGGTAAAAGATGTAAGAGTCCTCACCCTCGAAAGCGAAAACTTTAGCGCCTCACTGCCAACACACCCCAACCCCATCGGCGGAAAAGTTATAATCGCCCATAACCATATCGTGGCTTATATTGGGTAGAATTGTCTGCCTTCTTACTGCCTTCTTACTTCCCTTGCAGCGGGCGGCCGCCAAGCAAGCTTGGATCCAAAAACCTTTGGTTTTTGACTTTTGTGTTGCACCCGCGGGGTGCTATCCCCGCCCGACGGAGTCAGTCATCAACATAAGAAACCCAACACAAGAGATAAAAAACCATGTTAATAACCCCCTAAAAAAGGTTAATAAACCTCAAAATAAAGTTAATAACACACCCAAAAAGTGTTGATAAACATTGTTATTAAGTGATGATAAAAATTAACAACTTTTCGCTTTTTCCTCTTGACAAGGGCTAAAAAATTTATATGCAGAAACGATTTCGAAAAGTCAAGAAAAAGTTGTTAATTTTTATCATCACTATTATTAGGGGTTATCGAGGAGGTAATGTTAATTAAAAATAGATGTTGAAATGTTGATAAATGTTGTAAACAATTGTTAACTTTGCACTCTATAAATTTATATAAGGTTATATAATAGCGAGATAATAGGTATTTGTGTTCTCTATTTTATTAACAGTTAGGAGCGATGGTTATTGATAACTTTTTTATCATTCCACTTATCAACACTATCAACAGCTATTATATTTATTATTATAAATTAATATTAATTAAAATAAAAAGAAAAATAAAGAGTCTAAGAAGATGATGAGTGTAGATGAAAAAATAGCAAGAATTGAGGAGTTGAAAGCTCAGCGAGGGGCGGTGATCCTGTCGCACTATTACACCACCGAGGAGGTTCAGCGAGTGGCCGACTTCCTGGGTGACTCGCTCGCTCTATCGATCAAGGCTCAGAGTGTGGAACAGGATGTGATTCTCTTTGCGGGGGTTCACTTCATGGCCGAGACAGCTAAAGTTCTTTCGCCCGAAAAAACGGTTTTAATTCCTCGCACCGATGCTCTCTGCTCGCTTGCCGATTCATGCAAGGCCGAGGATCTGGCAGCCCTCAAAGCCAAACACCCCTCTCACAAGGTTGTCTCGTATGTCAACACCACAGTTGGTGTGAAGGCTCTCACCGACGTATGTTGCACCTCGTCAAACGCGCTGAAAGTTGTGGAGAGCATAGATCCCGCTACCCCCATCATCTTCGCCCCCGACCGCAACTTGGGCTCCTACATCCAAAAGCTCACAGGGCGCGAAAATATGATACTCTGGGATGGCGCCTGCCACGTGCACGAGGAGTTCTCGTTGGAGGCGATTTTAGAGCTACGTGCGAGCAATCCCCAAGCCAAAGTAGTTGTCCACCCCGAGTGTCGCCCCTACATAGTCGCTGTAGCCGATTTTGTGGGCTCTACAGCTGCGATCTTGGACTACTGTGGGCAGGAGTGTCACCAAGAATTTATAGTGGTCACAGAGGCTGGAATTCTCACAGAGATGAAGCGCCGCTACCCCACCAAGAAATTCATCGCTGCACCCCCCATCGACTCCACTTGCGGGTGCAACAACTGCAACTACATGAAGATGATTTCGCTCGACAATATAATCTCGACCTTGGAGGCTATGTCCCCCGAAATTGAGCTCGACGAAGAGGTGCGCCAAGCAGCCGAAAGCTCAATTATAAACATGATAGCAATAAAATAAAAAAAAAACCTCAGAAAGTCTCAGTCGATCTCAGTAGGTCTCAGTAAAAAAAACACAAAAAAGTAAAAAAAATAAAATAATATTTACTATTTTTGACACCTAGTACAAACAGGAGATTATCCCAAGAAAATCTCAATTTTTAACAATAAATTTTATGTCGCAAGAATTTAAACGATACCTAGTTACCTCGGCTCTACCCTACGCCAACGGACCTGTTCACATCGGTCACTTGGCGGGTGTCTACATCCCTTCTGATATTTACACGCGTTACCTGCGCTTGCGGGGTCGCGATGTTGTTTCGGTGTGTGGAAGTGACGAGCATGGAGTGCCAATCACCATCAAAGCAAAGAAGGAGGGTATCACTCCCCAAGCGGTGGTGGATCGCTACCACGCAATCATCAAAGAGTCGTTCGCACGTTTCGGTATAGACTTCGACATCTATTCGCGCACCTCGTCTGCAACCCACGCAGCAACGGCTTCGGAGTTCTTCCGCAAGCTCTACGACGAGGGGAAGTTCATCGAGAAAACCTCGGAACAGTTCTACGATCAAGAGGCCCAAACGTTCCTCGCAGATCGCTACATCACAGGTACTTGTCCTCGTTGCCAAAACGAAAAGGCTTATGGCGACCAGTGCGAGAAGTGCGGTTCTACGCTCTCGCCCGACGAACTTATCGACCCTAAGAGCGCCTTGTCGGGTGCTGTGCCCGTAAAGCGCGAGACTAAACACTGGTATCTACCACTAGATCAATACGAACCGATGCTCAAAGAGTGGATCTTGGAGGGCCACAAAGAGTGGAAAACCAACGTTTACGGTCAATGTAAAAGTTGGATCGATGGCGGATTGCACCCCCGCGCCGTGAGTCGTGACTTGGATTGGGGAATTCCTGTTCCTGTCGAGGGTGCCGAGGGTAAGGTTTTATACGTTTGGTTCGACGCTCCAATTGGCTATATATCTGCTACTAAGGATCTTACGCCCGAATGGGAGAAGTATTGGAAAGACGAAGATACCAAAATGGTTCACTTCATCGGTAAGGATAACATCGTTTTCCACTGCATCGTTTTCCCTTCGATGTTGAAGGCCCATGGCGATTATATCCTGCCCGAAAACGTTCCTTCGAACGAGTTCCTGAACTTGGAGGGCGACAAGATCTCTACCTCGCGCAACTGGGCTGTTTGGTTGCACGAATACCTCGACGAGTTCCCTGGTAAGGAGGATGTTTTGCGCTATGTTTTGTGCGCTAACGCCCCCGAGACCAAAGATAATGACTTCACTTGGAAGGATTTTCAGGCGCGCAACAACAACGAATTGGTGGCAATTTTGGGTAACTTTGTTAACCGTGCTTTGGTTTTAACTCAAAAATATTACGGTGGCACAGTTCCCGCGTGTGGCACTTTGACAGATTATGATAAGGAGACTATAGCAGATTTAGAGAAGGTTAAGCACTCTGTAGAGTATAACATTGAACACTATCGTCTGCGCGAAGCTTTGAAAGAGGCGATGAATGTAGCTCGCATTGGTAACAAATACTTGGCCGACACAGAGCCTTGGAAAGTTGTTAAAACTGATGCAGCGCGCGTAGAGACAATACTCAATATTGCGCTTCAAATTACAGCAAATATTGCTATAGCGATAGAGCCATTTATGCCATTTACCGCTGTAAAAATTCTCGAAATGCTCCACGTGGAACACTACTCTTGGGAACAACTAGGTGCGATGGATCTTATCGCTGCGGATCACACTATCTCTACCCCATCGCTCTTGTTCGAGAAGATCGAGGATGAGACTATCCAAATTCAGTTAGATAAATTGGAGGCATCGCGTGCAGCTATATTGGCAGCAGAGGCTGTTACAGAGGTTGCGCCACAGAAAAAGGAGATAACTTTCGATGATTTTCAGGCTCAAGATATTCGTGTTTCTACAATCGTTGCGGCTGAAAAAGTTGCTAAAACTAAGAAACTTCTCAAGCTTACAGTAGACACTGGTATAGATACTCGCACCATAGTTTCTGGTATTGCTGAACACTTCTCGCCCGAAGAGTTGGTTGGTCAACAGGTGTTGGTATTGGTCAATTTGGCGCCGCGTGAGCTTAAGGGTATAGTGTCGCAGGGTATGATTCTGATGGCCGAAGATGCTTCTGGAGCGCTTCGTTTGGTACGCCCAACTGAGCCAACTGTCAACGGAGCGATGGTTGGATAATTTAATAAAAAGGAAACTAAAACTTTAAGATGATGGAAAATATAGATTGGAGTTCAATTGGATTTGGTTATATGAAGACCAATAAAAACATTCGTGCTACCTATAAAGATGGTAAGTGGAGTGATTTTGTTTTGACCGACGAAGAGACTATTCCTCTTCACGTGTCGGCTTCTGGTTTGCACTACGGAACCGAAATTTTCGAGGGTCTTAAGGCTTTTCGTGGGAAAGATGGTAAGGTGCGCCTATTCCGTCCCGACGAGAATGCTAAGCGTATGAATCGTTCGGCTGAGATGTTGTGTATGCAGAGTCTGCCAGTCGACAAATTTGTCGAGGCTTGCGTCGAGGTAGTTCGTGCAAATATCGAATTTGTACCGCCCTACGAGTCGGGTGCATCGCTCTACTTGCGTCCATTTATTGTTGCTAGCGAGGCGGTTTTAGGTGTTAAACCTGCCAAAGAATTTATATTTTGCATCTTTGTTTCGCCCGTAGGACCCTATTTTAAAGGTGGTATGACCCCAATTGACGTTATAATAGATGTCGATTACGACCGCGCTGCTCCACGTGGAACGGGTGGTGCAAAGTGCGGTGGAAACTACGCTGCGAGCCTCTACTGTGGCGAACGTGCCCACGAACACGGCTTCTCAAACGTGTTGTTTGTCGACGCAGTAGAGCGCAAATATATAGAGGAGTGTGGCGCTGCAAACTTCTTTGGAATCAAAAATAACACCTACATCACCCCTACTTCGCCATCAATTCTACACTCTATAACAAATATGAGTCTGCGAACTTTGGCAAGCGAGGAGTACGGTTTGAAGATCGAAGAGCGCCCTATCGCACTCGACGAGCTCCCCACTTTCGATGAATGTGGCGCTTGCGGAACTGCTGCGGTGATCTCCCCTATCGGCTCGGTGAGCGATTATCGCCACGAAGAGAAGATCAGCTACGGCGACAAACCAGGTAAATATTGCACACTTATGTACAATAAACTCCAAGATATTCAGTATGGACGTTGTGAAGATGTGCATGGTTGGACCGTTGTAATATAGTGCGACTAACAAGGCGAGTTTTGGCACTTTCCTCGACTCTTAAATCCTCACGTACGTAAGTACGTGAGGATTTAAAAGCGGAGGAAAGTGGCGAAAATGACTTCATTAGTCAACTTCGCTTATCGTCCAAATTTAATAAGCAAAACATTAATATCCGCAGGCGAAACCCCAGGAATACGCGAAGCCTGACCAATTGTGGCGGGGCAAATCTTGCTTAATTTCTGGCGTGCCTCGATAGTGAGCGCTTGCATTTGCGAATAGTCGAATCCGTGCGGAATAGCGATATTTTCGAGGCGTTGGATCTTTTCGGCGATGAATTTTTCGCGTTCGATGTAGCCCCTATACTTGATCTGTATCTCTACCTCTTCTATAACTTCGTCGCTGAATTTCGGATCTTCCAACAACTTTTTTAGAGGTCGTACTACCCCACTTAGCCCCACTACTGTTACGCCGTTGCGAGCCAATAGGTCGTAAAGTTTGCGACCTTGCGAGAGTGGTTCCGAACCAATCGATACCAAATATGGATTGACCTCCTCCATTTTTGCCCCTTTGGTGCGCAAAAATTCTAGCAAAGATTCTATCGCCGCGCGCTTGGTTTCGAACTCGGCAGCGCACTTTTCATCGACAAGTCCGATCTCGATTCCCAGCGGAGTGAGTCGCAGGTCGGCATTATCTTGGCGTAGTAAAATTCTGTACTCGGCGCGCGAGGTGAACATGCGGTAGGGTTCATCGACTCCTTTGGTCACCAAATCATCGATCAACACGCCGATATACGCACAATCTCTCGCTAAAGAAATTTCTGCGCGATTCTCAAGGGCTCTAGCTGCGTTGATACCCGCTATAAGTCCCTGAGCAGCAGCCTCTTCGTAACCTGTAGTGCCATTTATCTGTCCAGCGAAGTAGAGATTTTTTACCCGTTTTGTGGCCAACGAGTGGCCCAGTTGGGTCGGGGGGAAGTAATCGTACTCGATGGCGTAGCCTGGTCGGTAGATGTGTAATTTTTCGAAACCCTCGATCTTGTGGAGTGCTTCCCACTGCACCTCCCAAGGTAGCGACGAGGAAAATCCGTTGAGATAATATTCGTTGGTCTCTCGCCCCTCGGGCTCCAAGAAGAGTTGGTGCTGATCTTTGCCCGCGAAGGTGCGGAGCTTATCTTCGATACTTGGGCAGTAGCGCGGCCCTACCCCTTCGATGGTTCCGTTGAACAGAGGCGAGCGGTCGAAGCCTTCGCGCAGGGTATCGTGAACCTCGGTCGAGGTGTAGACAAGGTAGCACGGAAGTTGGTCCTCCACAGGCTTGGTAGATGACCAATAGGAGAATTTCGATGGCTTCTGGTCGCCCTCTTGTGGCTCCATGCGGCTAAAGTCGATGGTTCTCGCATCGAGTCGTGCGGGGGTGCCAGTCTTCATGCGGCCCGCCTCGAAACCCATCGCCACGAGCGATTCGGTGATTCCCACCGAGCCCATGTCGCCAGCTCTTCCTCCTGGGGCTTGCGAGGCTCCACAGTGCATCAAACCACCCATAAAGGTGCCCGAAGTTAGGATGACGGCACGAGCGGAAAATTCGATACCCATTTGGGTTTTTACGCCACTCACGCGGGGCTCTACCCCACTTTTGTCGAACAAAATCTCGGTGGCGCTATCTTGCCATATATATAAGTTGTCGGTGTTTTCGAGTGTCGAGCGCCACAGTTGCGAGAAGAGCGCCTTGTCGCATTGTGCTCGAGGGCTCCACATAGCAGCTCCTTTCGAGCGGTTGAGCATGCGGAACTGTATGGTACTCAGGTCGGTGATGCGCCCCATCTGGCCACCCAAAGCGTCGATCTCGCGCACGATTTGCCCCTTTGCTACCCCACCCACTGCGGGATTGCACGACATGTTGGCAAACTTGGTCATATCCATAGTGAGCAGCAATGTTTTAGCCCCTAGGCGCGCCGCAGCCGATGCCGCTTCGCAACCCGCGTGGCCAGCACCAACAACAATAATATCGTACGAGAGAACCATAAAACTAAGCTTTGCGGATTAACTGCACCACATTTTCGACGTGGTGCGTGTGTGGAAACATATCGACGGGCTGCACCTTGGTGATGGTGTAATCCTTTTCGAGGAGTGCCAAATCGCGCGCCTGAGTCGCGGGGTTGCAACTCACGTAGACAATGCGCTGGGGCGCAGCACGGAGTATCACCTCGATCACTGGTTCGTCGACTCCCGCACGCGGAGGGTCGAGGATAATTATGTCGGGGTGACCATTCTCAGCTATGAATTTATCGCTCAGCACAGCCTTCATATCGCCTGCGTAGAACATCGTGTTGGTGATATTGTTGTTTTTCGAGTTGACAAAAGCATCCTCGATCGCCTCGGGGACGTACTCCACACCAACCACTGCTTTGCAGCGCGAGGCGCAGAAATTGGCTATCGTGCCCGTACCTGTGTAGAGGTCGTAGAGGGTGTCGTCGGGGCTCAACTCTGCGAAGTCGCGAGTGATCTTATAGAGCTCGTAGGCCTGCTCGGAATTGGTCTGGTAGAACGATTTTGGACCCACCTTGAAGCGTAAACCCTCCATGAGTTCCTCGATGTGGTCTTTGCCCGCGTAGAGGATCGGGGTTTGGTCAGAAATCGAGTCGTTCCACTTAGTATTGACTATGTAAAAGAGCGATGTTATCTCGGGGAAAGTGGCCTCAAGGTGCGCCATAAGAGGCTCGATGCGCTCCTTGTCATCCTCGCCAAAGACCACGATTAGCATGGTGTCGCCCGTCGACGAGGTGCGAATAACGATGTTGCGCATAAGGCCTGCGTGCTCGCGCACGTCGTGGAATGAGTAGTCATTTTCGATGCAGTAACGCTTGATTTCCAGGCGAATAGGGTTCGATGGATCTTCCTGCAACCAACACTTATCGATGTCGAGGATCTTGTCGAACATCCCAGGGATGTGGAAACCCAGCGCGGGCGATGGCTTCCACTCTTCGGTGGAGTTGATCTCCTCGTAGGTTCTCCAGCGTTTGGGCGAGAAGGTGTACTCTAGTTTGTTGCGGTAGAATTGGCGCTTAGCTGAGCCTAAGCATGGTTCGATGGCGGGCAGTGTGAGGTGACCAATTCGTGAGAGTTGGTCGTGCACCTGCTCTGTTTTGAAGCGCAGTTGCTCCTGGTAGGGTAGGTTCTGCCATTTGCAGCCTCCGCAGACCCCAAAGTGGGCGCAGAAAGGCTCTTCGCGCAGCGGCGAACGCTTCACAAAATTGACAACTACGCCCTCCATAAAGCGGCGGCGCTTGTTGCGGATCTGCACGTCGACAACGTCGCCAGGCACGGTTAGTGGTACAAAAACCACGATGTCGTTGTATCGCCCCATCGCCTTACCTTCGGCTGCTAGAGTCGTAATTTCTAACCCCTCGATGAGTGGGTAGTTCTGTTTTTTTCTTCTCATACTCATGGTGCAAAGGTAAGATTTTTCGCTCGATTCTCCAATAAAGTTTTGATATTCCGCTGAGTTTAGCTACTTTTGATCTCCCGCATTGGGACAATTTGGAATACCTTTTAAACTTTATGATTGCAGCATACCTCATTTTCGGCCACCTCTCGTTCTTCACCTCGCCCACCATCGCCCTTATAATGGGCATCGTTTTGGCCTTGGCGGCGGGGAATCCTTTTGTCGAGCGCACCAATCGCATAGCTCTGCATGTGCTTTGCTATAGTGTTGTGCTTCTGGGTTTTGGTGTTAATATCGGTGGGTTATTTGCCGCAGGTAGTGGCGGGATAATTTCTTTGGTGGCGTTGGTGGTATTGAGCTGCTTGGTGCAAGCTAAGATCTTGATCGATAGCGAGAAAAAGTGTCGTATACCCTACCTTTTACTATTCTTAGCTATAGCTATCTTTATAAACAGCTATCTTGCACTACCCCACCTCTTTAGCCTTATCGCCTTTAAAGCCTCTTATGCGGGGCTAAATGCAACATTATTCCTTTGCGGAGCCTCCTTGACGCGCGAAAATATTAAGCATAAGCGTGGTCGACACCTGATCAAGCCGCTTGTTTTGTGGCTCTTTATCTTGGCGATTTCGATCTAATACTCTTAAAAAAGTGTGAGTTCTCCCGCGCCATGATTAAACGTTAGGCGGTGGTAAGGCGAGAGACCATGTTCGAGGATCGCCAGGCGGTGTTCGCGCGTGGGATAGCCCTTGTTTTTGCTCCATCCGTAGTGCGGAAATTCTTCGGCAATGCGTTCCATATACTCATCGCGGTAGGTCTTCGCTAACACCGAAGCTGCTGCGATGTTTGCATACTTACCATCACCCTTAACGATGCAATTATATGGTATTGAGAGCTTTGTGCGAAACCTGTTACCATCTATCGAAAGCAATTCGGGCTGCTGTTCGAGCTGCTCCACGGCCAAAGACATCGCTTCAAACGAAGCATTGAGAATGTTAATTTGATCTATGCGCTCGGCCGAAAGAGGTTGCACGGCCCAAGCTATGGCTTCGCGCTCGATTATGTGGCGCAACTCGCGGCGGCGCTTCTCACTCATCTTCTTCGAGTCGTCGAGGTGGGGGTGCGAGAAATCGGGCGGAAGGATCACCGCAGCGGCAAACAGGTCGCCCGCCAAGCAGCCCCGCCCCGCCTCGTCGCAACCTGCTTCGAGGAGCTCATTTTGGAATGATGTAAGTAACATATCTTTGATTTATAGCAAGTTATATTGCACTCACGGTAGCGGATCATACCCACTACCACCCCACGGATGGCAACGCAAAATGCGCTTGAGTGATAGCCACAACCCCTTGATTGGCCCATACTTACGCAGGGCTTGCAAGGCATACTGCGAACATGTTGGTGTAAAACGACACGAAGGCGGGGTAAAGGGCGAGATGCAGCGGCGGTAGATCTGCACCAACAAAATAAGTGGCTGCACAAGGAGCCATTTAATTGATTTATAGATCTTTAGCGATATTTTCGAGAATCTTTCGCACTGCATTGTCGATAGTTTTATAGCTATGCTCCTCCTTTGTGGTGTAGATCATAACTAAGTCTATATTGTGAGCTACGGCGCTTTTACCGCCTATAATTTGCTTTTGCAGTCTGTACGACTCTTTGATCCTTCGCCGCAATAAGTTGCGTTTATTTGCCCTTTTATGGAACTTTTTAGGCACTGTAAACAGCACCTCGCAGTGGTTCTCTTCGCCACACTCATCCCTGTCGGCTACCCATAAATATCGCACAGGGTAGATAAAACCGCTCTTACCCTCATCGAAGAGTCGACGTATCGCCGCACGCGAGCGAAGCCGTTGGTCGGAGGGGAGAGAGTGACCCACGTTCATAACTTACTCTTTTACAATGCGCTTGCCAGGTGCAGCGGTGGGTGTTGCCTCCGACTGCGCCACAACCCTGCGGGCACGAGGTTTTTTCGAGAGTTTCGACTCTTGGTTGCGGATAAACTCCTCTTGTTGCTTGTCGCATTGAGGTGCAAAATCTTCTATCTGCTCGCCGTTATTGCACTGATCGATGTAGATGTCGAGCGCTTTAACCATCGATGGAGCCTCGGGACGTGGAGCCATAGCTTTAACGTGGAGCCCCGCCTCGATAGCCGCTTGAAGCGTTGCCAAGCCAAAAGTTGCAACTACGGGGCGCTCTGCTTCGGGACAACGCTCAACGACCGCCTTCACGTCGGAAGGCGAGTAGAGGGCCGTAATGTCGAAATCCGAGAATTTGATGTTTTTCATCTCGGCAGAGATCGTACGAGCCAAAATCACAGGGCTATAATTGAGTTTGAGGCGCTCGAAAGCGTCGTGCAACTCGGGCTTGTGGGGCTCGGTGAGGGTCAAGAGGAATTTCTCTTTCTTGTGCTTTACGATAAGTTCCAGGAAGTTGGTCAGAGTGCCATCGGCAAACGAAATCTTGCGCTTGCGGTAGACGATATATTTCTGCAAATAGAGCGCCACAGCCTCGGTTTGACAGATATATTTCAACCCCTCGGGCACATGTAGGCGCGCCTCCTCGCAGATATGGAAAAAGCTATCTACGGTTGTGCGCGAGGTGAAGATCACTGTTGTGTGATCTAAAATTTCGGTGCGTTGCGCCAAAAATTCTTTGAGCGAAACACCGACAACTTTAATTAATGGGAAGAATTCTACGTCCACCTTTTGGCGTTGTGAGAGTTCGTTAAATGGCGACTTCTCGATAATTGCAGGACGTGGCTGAGAGACTAAAATTTTAGCTACTTTCAAATCTTTACACTATTATTTTTCACAAATTTACCTATAAAAAAATCCCCAAATCAACGTGATAGGGAAAATTTCGACGGCACAAAGGTACAAAATAGTATGGAGAACTGAAACTTTTTTTGAAAGAAAGAGCATAAAAGTCTTATGAAAAAACATACAAAGTGCCACAAGGAGTTGAAAGCCAGCAATATACATAAATGCATCTTGTAACATTCCTCTACACAAAGAATAACACAAAATCGTGGGTAAGGTGGTCATTCCCACAACAGTGAGGCAACCATTGCTAATCTTTTGTAACAGAGTAAAAAAATTGGGCTGCGCTGTGAGCCACCCTGCTATCGCTAACACCAAAAGTTTAAAAACATAGATCGCCACAATCGCAACCATAACCAGAGAGTAGTGCTGCAAAGTTTGATCCACCGAGATCTTCACAACGGCCGTCACCGCGATACTTATCGCCACAACACCCATCATCGAACCCCACGCTACATAGAGGCCAAAAGAGGGGGGCAACTCCTCTAACTTCTCGAAAAAATCACTTCTCATATCGCCAAAGAGTCCCAGAAAAGTGGAGTGCATTTTACCCTTCATGCTCCAATAGTTGAGCCAAAAAAGGTAGAGCGCCGCCGCCGCAACCACCACACCTAGGAACCACACCTGCACCCCATTTTCGGCAGCTACGACAGAGTGCATCTGCTCGACGAGCGACGATTCTTCTCCGAAGATGTAGGCGGGAATGTTCGATATATGTTCCGTTTGAAATGCCATTATTCCTCTAAGCGTTTGAGTGTTACGCGAATTGTTGTACCCTTGCCTATCTCCGATTCAGCAACGGCGATCTTGCCGTAGTGGTAATCCTCGACAATGCGTCGCGAGAGCGAGAGACCCAAGCCCCAGCCGCGAGTTTTGGTGGTGAATCCAGGCTCGAAGATCCTCTTCCAGTTGTTTTTGGCGATTCCCTTGCCCGTGTCGCTCACTTCGATAAATACCGACTTGTCGTCCGAGGAGATGTTGACCTTGATGGCTCCGTGACCTTGGAGCGCATCGAGCGAATTTTTCATCATATTTTCTACCACCCACTCGATTAGTGCCACATTGATCGAGGCCTGCACGGGTGCCATCGCCAAACCGTTGTAGTCCAAGGTTACGTTGCGCGGAATTCGCTTTCTGAAGTACATAACCGTCTCACTTACAACCTCGTTGATATTGGCAGGTGTGAGCGGAGTCTCCGAGCCAATCTTCGAGAATCGATCCACAATCTTCATCAAGTGCGCCAAATCCTTGCTCATCTCATCCACGGTGCTCTGGTCGATAGGTTGGCTACGCAGATACTCGATCCACCCCAAAAGCGACGAGGTGGGGGTGCCCAATTGGTGGGCTGTCTCCTTAGCCAGGCCTATCCAGACGCGGTTCTGCTCGTCTTGCTTCGAAGAGCTGAAGGCAACGATGCACAAAAAGGCAAAGGCAACGATGAGAAGTATCTGAATATAAGGGAAATAGTAGAGAGTCATAAGCAGCGACGACTTGCCGTAAAAGAGCAAATGTTTGTGGTTGTTCCACCGCAACTGCACCACAACTGGCGGGTTCATCTCGGAGAATTGGTCGATCTGCTTGCGTAGCTTAACTGGGTGATCTATAATATCTTCGTCGACCAAGTGTGAGGTGATAACGCGTAGATTCTCGTCGGTGAGGATGAATGGTATATTTTGACTCTTACTAACGATCTCCGCCACAAATGGGTCTTGGTGCATGAAGCGCTCTTGCGAGATATACTCCATCGTGTGGGCCCACAATTCGACATCGAGTTGCTCTTTTTGCCTAAGATTCGATGCCATGTTATTGGTGAAAATCAGGGTGGTAACCACCAATACACCACCTACAGCAATCATAATTATACGATTGCGATACGAAAAAAGTTTGGCTATCCGCTTAAGCATTTGAGTTGGATTTTAGGGTTGTAGTATTAGTACTGATGCGTTAAACTAATGTCGTCATTCTGAACTTGATTCAGAATCTCAAATTATCGCTAATTATCAGAGTATTAGAGATTGCGGATCAAGTCCGCAATGACGTGTTAAATAAAATTCAATTGTTTATTTAAACATTAGCTACATATATTTATATATTAATTAGTTATAATAGATTTTAAAAAGTTAATGCACTTAGTATCGCCGAATATTCTTCGCTATTGCTAAGAATTTCTAGTGCGCTTTGCAGTTCAGGATCGTCCGTGAGTGAGTTTTGGATAACTCCCGCTTGGTAGGCGTAGCGCAAGATTATATTCGAGTTGATGCTTCGGGTGATGTCGTCGCGGTAGTGCTCCACATTTGCCGCGGTGTCATCTTTGAGCCCCGCTTCCAACTCTTCGATCTGCTGCGAAACTTCGGAGTAGAGATCCGATTGTGCCGCCTCTTTGAGCGCCTTGAGCACGCCGCGCGTTGCCGATTGATACTTCACCTCCTTGGTCGAGATAAACTCCTTGAACTCCTGGTAGTCGGTATCGGTGATCGAGAAAGTCTCTATGTCGATCTTGTTTTGGTGGTTGCGGCGGAAGTAGTCGTCGCAAAAAGTGTCGATGTGGCCCAATGTGTAGAGCGTTGCAGCAAAGGTACTTATATAGCTAGGTTCAACCTTCTTGTCGGGGTTGATGCCGCCACCGTCGTAGACCTCGCGACCACCTTTGGTATAGAATTTTTGGCGCAACGAGTCGGCCACCTTCACCGCCTTGCCTGCGCTGCTATGATCCGAATAATCCAACTCTTGGATGCAGCGACCCGAAGGGATGTAATATTTCGAAGTTGTCATCTTCACATAAGAGTTATACCCCACAGGCCTAGGCGCTTGCACCAAACCCTTACCGAAGCTCTTGGCACCAACCAGCACCGCACGATCGAGGTCTTGGAGCGATCCAGCGACGATTTCGGCAGCCGAAGCAGAGTTCTCGTTAATTAGCACCACCAACGGAATCTCCAAGTCGAGAGGATGTTTCGAAGTGGCGTAAACCACCGAATCGCGACGGCCTTTGAGTGTCACCACCTCGGTGCCGCGCGGCACGAAGAGCGATAGGATGTCGACCGCCTCCTGCAAAACGCCGCCGCCATTATTGCGGTAATCCAACACTAAAGCCTTGGCTCCCAGCTCTTTGAGTACAACTATCGCAGCGTGCATGTCGGCCGCAACGCCCGCCGTGAAGTCGGAATGTTGGATGTAACCGATGGAGTCGGCCTTATCACCCACAAAGCCGTAGTAGGGTACCCCTGGGATCGAGATTCGCTCGCGACGAATGGTAACTTCTTGATCCTCACCACTCAATAAGCGGCGCACCACCAACTTCACGTCGCTACCTGGAGTGCCTTTCAGCAGCGCACTCACCTGCTCGGTGGTGAAACCTTCGACGCTCTGGCCATCGATCTCCACGATCTTATCGCCAATGATTAGCCCTGCACGGTCGGCGGGGGTTCCTTGGTAAGGTTGAGCGATCTTCACAAAGTCGCCATCCTTGCGAATCAGCGAACCTATGCCGCCATATTTACCCGTTGTGAGCACCTCGAACGAAGTCATCTCCTCCTCGGGTAGGTATTCGGTGTAGGGGTCTAGGCGGCGCGAGATACCCTCGGCAGCGTACTCCAACAAGAGATCGGGGTCGACCTGGTCGACATAATTCTCCGAGATCTCGCGCATGATGTTGACCATGATCTCGATATTGCGATTCAGCCCAAAATCGTTGCGCACGGCAAAGGTCGAAACCAATGCTACGAGCGCCACAGAGGCTATTATAAGTGTCTTTTTCATAATTAATCAATGGGGTTTTTAGAGTTCTTAATAAATCCGTCGAGGCAGTATACTACATATACCACACCACGACGAACCCCTTCGATGTGAATATTCTCGCCGCGCTGCGTGACCACGATACTGTCCTCGAATAGAAACGCTATGCGGCGCAAAAAAGTATTTGCCCCGAAGATCAGCGCCCCCTCGCTCTCCCTTTTGAGGGTGAAGCCGCTGGTCTCCATCGCCACGATTATCTGGCCGCGGTTCTCCACGATGTCGCCCTTCACCTCGCGCTTCACAAAACCGAAGAGAGGGTAGAGGGCCGCCAGCACCACGAAGAATCCGATCTTCAAAGCTCCTTGCTGAGCCATGAACCGCGCCAATTGCTCCTCTGCGGTAAGTTCGATCGAGCCATTAAAGTTGAAGAAAACGGCCACGGCCACAATGATCACTAACATCATTGTTAAATACTTTATTGATCTTATTAAATACTTCATATTCAATATTTTATAATTTCTCTATTTTCTCGGCAACGCTCTGCATCAACCACGCTGGGGTCGATGTAGCACCGCAAATACCCACCGATGCGACCCCCTCGAACCACCGTGCATCGACCTCGGAGGGCTCCTCTATATTATATGTTGCCTGGTTGGCACTGCGGCACACCTCGAAGAGCACCTTGCCATTGCTCGACTTCTTGCCACAGACAAAGATCACCACGTCGAAGCGCTTGACAAACTCGCGCAGATGATCCTCGCGCGACGAGACTTGCCGACAGATGGTGTCGTGGACGTAGAGCTCCTCGGGGTTACTCATCCGCTCCTTCATGCTTTGTGCGAGCGATTCGAAAAGTGCGATGCTCTGCGTAGTTTGCGATATAAAGTAGATCGGGCGGCTAAAATCGATAGCCTCTATATCGGCAAGCGACTCGACAACTGCCACATCGTCATCCACTTGTCCCGTGAGCCCAACCACCTCTGCATGGCCTTTTTTGCCAAGCAAAACTACCTGACCACCAACCTCTTGCATCTGCGAGTAGGCTTTTACCACTCGCTTCTGCAACTTGGCAACCACGGGGCAGGTGGCATCGATGATCTCGATCCCCAAAGCCCTGAGTTGTTGGTAGGTGCGCGGTGGCTCGCCATGGGCACGGATCAATACGCGCGACCAATTCGACGAGGCAAGTTGCTGCGCCTCAACACTTTTCAAGCCCATAGACTCCAAGCGGAGCACCTCGACCTGGTTGTGCACAATGTCGCCGAGCGAGTAGACCGCCCCGCCTTTGCTTAGGGCCTCTTCGGCTTGACTAATGGCGCGAACTACGCCAAAGCAAAAGCCCGATTTTGGATCTATCTCGACTCTCATAACACTATTTTTCACCTTATTGTGCTGTTGTACAACTCCATAAACCACTCCATCTGCTCGCCCACACTCATGTGGCTATTATCCAGCACCACAGCATCTTCGGCGCGGCGCAGAGGCGAGATCTTGCGATTCTCGTCGGCCTTGTCGCGGCTCACAACATTCTGCTCGATCTCTTCGAGCGACACCTGCTCGCCCTTTGCTCGAAGCTCGTCGAAGCGGCGCTCGGCACGAATATGAGGGTCGGCGGTCATAAATAGCTTGATCTGCGCCGAGGGGAAAACCACGGTGCCAATATCGCGCCCATCCATCACCACGCCGCCATCTCGACCCATCGCCTGCTGCATTGCAACTAGCAGCGTGCGCACCTGCTCGATGGAGCTCACGGCGCTGACGTGGCCACTAACCTCGATCGTGCGGATCTCATCCTCGACCCGCTCGCCGTTGACATATACGTCGCTAGCGCCTCTCTGGGGGTTAAAAGCAAAGGAAATATCTATCTGCGGAAGCAACTCCACAACCTTCTCTGGGTCGATTATACCCTGCACAAGGGCTCCGTGACCGATGGTGTAGTGGGTAACAGCACGATACATCGCACCCGTGTCGATGAAGATGTAACCTAGGCGCGCAGCTATCGCTTTGGCAAAGGTGCTCTTGCCACACGACGAGTAGCCATCCAGGGCGATGATTATATTTTTTTCGTTGTTATCCGAGTAACTCATTTGGTATAAGGTGTATAAAAGTTGATAAGATTGTCGATAGGCCCAAAGCTGCAATAACCGAGCCCGCCACGCGGTTAATTATCACCAGGTGTCGAGGGCGAAATTTGCGCCTAAAGAGGTTGATGAGGCACGCCAGACCACTCCACCACGACGATGAACCAAGGAAAAATCCACCAATCACCGCAGCGGCAGTAACCACACCTCCCGTTGTCGACGAGTCGAACGAGGGGATTTTAAAGACTGCGAAAAAGGCCAATATGTAAGGTATCACCATGATGAAATTGGTGAGGGTGATCCCGAAGATCGACGCGAAATCTTTCCACAGCGAGTTGCGCCCCGAACGGTTGCGACGGATCTGCATCGCGGGGTTCTGCACAAAGATATAAACCCCCACCACAACCACAAAAAGGCCGCCTCCGACCCTTAGCGCCGAGTCGTATTGTTCGATCTGACTCTGCAAAATAGAGTAGAAGATGTAGGATATGAATGCCAAAAAAGTATCTGCTGCAGCAACCCCCAAGCCCGAAGCGATCCCCGAACGGCGGTTTTTACTCAGCGTGCGCTGAATGCAGAGTATCGCCACAGGACCCACGGTAATCGAGGCTGCAACACCCACGATGATCGCCCGCAAAAAGATGTCTAGTATCGTAAAAGTCATTCTTTGTAATATGCTTTAAAGTGACAAAGATACAAAATTAAGATGAGTATGTTTGCGAATTTTATTTTTTTTGTTTTTCTTTTTTTTGCTTTTCTCGAAAATATCCCCTTGCGCGTCATTGCGGCCTACGAGCCGCAATCTCTGCCATATTCTTCGAGATCCTGAATCAAGTTCAGGATGACGACAAAGGATCCCGAAAACTCAGTAAAGTCTCAGCAAATTCTCAGCAAATTCCCAGCACTTCTCAGCAAAACCCCAACCAAAAAAAATTGCACATCCCACTTTTTATCGTAAATTTGCAATAACACTCCACCTCATAGAATTATGTTATCACAATTTCTGCAATACATCGAAAGCGAACGGCGCTGCTCACCCCACACACTCAAAGCCTATAGGCGTGATATAGAGGGCTTTATCGACTACTTGGGCGTGCAGGTCGATGCCTTCGATCCTAGTGCCATCACAACGGAAGATATTCGCGAATGGCTCGTCTGGTGCTCCGAGCGGCAGGGTGTAAAGAGCTCCTCGATAAATCGTCAGCTCTCCTCGTTGCGCAGTTTTTTTAGGTGGGCGCTCTCCAAGGGCTACACCGCGTGCAACCCCGCAAGGGAGGTGGGATCTCTTAAAATGGGGAGTCGCGTGCCCAATTTTGTGAGCCGCGGGCGTATGAGCGAGGTGGTGGAGCGTTGCACGCCAGCGCACTGCGAGGAGTCACCCACCGACGATTTCATCGCCCTACGCAATGGATTAATTGTGCTGATGTTCTACGCCACGGGGATCCGCCTTTCAGAATTGCAAGGAATTTGCCGTAGTGATTTCAACCACGGCAAAACGGCGCTCAAGGTGCGTGGCAAGGGCGATAAGGAGAGGGTAGTGCCGATAATCGAGCCTTTGCGCGAGGCCCTCGAAAATTACGAGATGAAAATTAGAGATGAAAAAATTTGGAAAATCGGCCAAGATTCACTATTTTTATCTCGCAGTGGCAAACCTCTCTCGGCAAACATGATCTACCGCATCGTCCGCCGCGAGCTGAGCCAAGCCAAGGTGCAGGGGCGTAAAAGCCCACACGTTCTTCGCCACACATTTGCCACACACCTGCTCAATGCTGGAGCGGATATGCGTGATATTCAGGAGCTTCTGGGCCACACCTCGTTGCGTGCAACTCAGATCTACACCCACTCCTCGATCTCGCACCTCCAGAGCGCCTACGCGGCAGCTCACCCCCGCACGCAGAGAACTGAAACAGAGGTCACAGAACCTAAAATAAAAAGCCAGGAGGGTTGAAAATCAATCACTTCGGTATGTTGAACTACTAAAATTTGATGTTATGAACGTACAAATTCAATCAGTAAAATTCGATGCAGACAAGAAGCTCATCGATTTTGTAGAGACAAAAATCGCAAAACTCGAAAGATTTGCCGAGCGCTCCACAGGAGTTGAGGTGATACTAAAACTAGATAAAGATCACGAAAAAGGAAACAAAGTAAGCTCGATCAACCTCCGCATGCCTGGCAACGACATGTTCGCCGAACGTCGCGCAAAAAGCTTCGAAGAGGCCTTCGACGAAGCTCTCGATGCTATTCGCAAGCAGCTAGACCACGCAAAGGTATAAGTAGAGGCCACCTCGTTGATGTGTGATGACAACCGCAGGTTGGCATAGATATATGTGATATGGCAAGCGTTGAAAGCTTGCTTTCATTAGATTGACATAGTGCATATATCGCCCAGGCGAAGCCTCACACAATCAGCGCAATAAAGGTCAAAAACCAAAGGTTTTTGGATCCAAGCTTAAGCTTGGCGCCCGCGCGGCGTAAGCGCAGTAAGAGTGTTATTTTTCGTGCGTTTACCCTGGGCTGTTTTATTGGGCTTTCGCATAAATATTTAGAGGCTCAAACACCTATCGCAGATAAATTGCACAGGTCTTTGAGTCTCTAATTTTATTAAATACCTAGGGCTGCTGATTATTTCACCACGCCAATAATATCACGTAAATTGCTTATTTCCAGGCGTTTCATTTCGGCGGGGAGTGCTTCGATGATCTCGAAGCAGGCGTAGGGATTCACCAAGTTTTCGGCTCCTACCTGCACTGCGGTTGCCCCCGCCATCATCATCTCGATAACGTCCGAGGCCGACGATACACCTCCGCAGCCCATCACTGGGATCGAGCATGCGTTGGCAACTTGGTAGACCATGCGTAGCGCTATGGGGAAGATCGCAGGACCCGAGAAACCACCCATAGTGTTGGCTATCACGGGGCGGCGACGTGCGGTGTCGATACGCATGCCTAGCATCGTGTTTATCAGGCAGATACCATCAGCGCCAGCCTCTTCGCAAGCCTTGGCGATAGAGACAATGTCGGTGACGTTGGGGCTAAGTTTGATAAATACAGGCTTGGTTGTCACGGCCTTCACGGCACGCGTTACTTCGGCTGCTGCTTCGGGTGATGTGCCGAAACTCATTCCTCCGTGCTTAACGTTGGGGCAACTTACGTTGACCTCGATTATGCCCACCTGCTCCACTTTGTCGATCTTGGCGCAACATTCGACGTACTCCTCGATAGAGAAGCCGCTGATGTTGGCAACCACGGGCTTGTGGAAGTATTGGCTCATGCGGGGTATTAAGTCGCTTATAACCTTGTCGATACCAGGGTTTTGGAGTCCCACAGCATTGATCATTCCGCGATCACACTCCGCTATGCGCGGCGTTGGATTTCCAAAGCGAGCATCGCGCGTGGTACCCTTAAAAGAGAATGAACCGAGGATATTTATATCGTAATAGTCGTTGAACTCCTCGCCAAAGCCAAAGGTGCCACTAGCAGGAACGACAGGGTTGTCGAGGCGCACACCGCATAGGTCGACGCTTAAATCAAAAGTTTGCTCTACCATATAATCTCCTCTCTGTCCAACACGGGACCATCTTTACAAATTCGTTTATTTCCATACTTTGTTTTGCAGGTGCAGCCCACGCAGGCACCAAAGCCGCAGCCCATGCGCTCTTCGAAGCTGTACTGGCCCGCAACCCCCTCGGTTGCATCGTACAAAGCGCGCAACATGGGTAGTGGTCCGCAGGTGTATACATAGTCATAGCTAAGTACTGGGAGCGCCGAAGTGACAAATCCCTTGGTGCCCATCGACCCATCGACCGTAGTTATAATTACATTTACTCCAAGAGCTCTAAACTCGTCAGCCATAAATACTTCCGATGCGGTATTGAATCCTAGAATCACAGTTGGATTCTTAGCAATAGCTAAGAGTTGGCGGCAGAGATTATAGAGTGGAGGCACTCCAACGCCGCCACCCACCAAGATTGGGTTGTTGCACTGTGCTTCGGGGTTAAATCCGTTGCCCAAACCGCTCAAAACATCGAGCGTTTGGCCCTCGTGCATCTTCGACATCTGCTCGGTACCTACGCCAACGACCTTGTAGACGATGGTGAGTGTCGACTCGTCGACATCGCAAACCGAGATGGGGCGACGAAGGTAGTGGCCTTCGAGTGCGATATTTACAAACTGCCCTGGAGCGGTGATATATTGCGTATCACCGCTCAGGCGCATGCGAAAGACGTTAGATGTCAGCGCCGTGTTCGACTCAATAGTGAAGATTCCGCGTTTATACATCTTGCGAGCCTATTTAGAGTTGATCGTCGAGACACCGAAGGTGATCTCCTCCAACACATCGAGAAGCACTCCTGCGGTCTCCAAAGCGGTGAAAACAGTGACGTTGTTCTCTACGGCCGTGCGACGAATATCGTAACCATCGAGACGATTGTTGTGTTGGTCGATGTCGATGGTGTTGATGATATAGTTGACGTAACCTTGTCTTAGTGAGTCGATTATCTCGTTGCTACCTTCCGAAAGTTTGCGACGAACGCGGGTGCGGATTCCGTGGTTGCGTAGGTACTCGCCTGTGCCGCTTGTTGCCTCGATGTTGAAACCGAGGTTGTAGAAGCGTTGCACCAAAGGTAGTGCGCGCTCCTTATCTTTGTCGGCGATAGTCACCAAGATAGTTCCGTAATTTGCCACGGTCATGCCCGAAGCCTGCATCGCTTTGTAGAAGGCGCGCGTAAGTTTATCGTCGTAACCGATAGCCTCGCCCGTAGATTTCATCTCGGGAGAGAGGTACGACTCCATGCCGCGGATCTTAGCGAAAGAGAAGGCTGGAGCCTTTACAAACCAGCGGTTTGCCTTAGGTCCAACGATGTCGGTGATGCCCTGCTCACGAAGCGAAGTGCCCAAAATAACCTGCGTTGCGATGTCGGCCATCTGGATCTTTGTCGATTTCGAGAGGAATGGCACCGTGCGCGACGAGCGTGGGTTGACCTCGATGACGTAAACGTCGTTCTTCTCGTCGACGATGAATTGGATGTTGTAAAGTCCTATGATTCCGATACGTAGACCCAAACGGCGAGTGTAGTCGATGATCTTCGCTTTCACATCGTCGCTAGCCGAGAAGGTGGGGTAGACGCTAATCGAGTCGCCCGAGTGGATACCTGTGCGCTCTACGTGCTCCATGATGCCAGGGATAAATACGTCGGTGCCGTCGCAAATTGCATCGACCTCCATTTCGCGACCCTGGATGTAGCGATCGACAAGCACTGGCGAGTCCTCGTTGACCTCCACGGCCGACACCATGTAGTGGCGTAGGCGCTCCTCGTTGCTTACGATCTGCATTGCGCGACCACCCAAAACGTAGCTTGGGCGAACCAAGACTGGGTAGCCAATGCGCTCAGCAGCAGCAACTCCCGCCTCGATCGTGGTAACTGCCTCGGCTTGTGGCTGAGGGATTCCAAGCTCGGTCATAATGCGTTCGAAGTAACCGCGATCCTCGGCGTTGCGGATAGCCTCGACACCTGTTCCGATGATCGGCACACCCAACTTGGCCAATGGCTCGGCGAGGTTGATTGCGGTTTGACCTCCTAGACCCACGATAACACCCTTGGGTTGTTCGAAGTCGAGAATGTTCATAACATCCTCAACCATAAGTGGTTCGAAGTACAACTTGTCGCTTGTGGTGTAATCCGTAGAGACTGTCTCGGGGTTGTTATTGATGATGATCGCCTCGTAGCCCGCCTTGCGGATCGACCAGATAGCGTGCACGGTAGAGTAGTCGAATTCGACACCCTGACCGATGCGGATTGGGCCCGAACCAAGAACCACGATCTTCTCCTTGTCGCTCTTAATCGACTCATTTTCACGCTCGTAAGTCGAGTAGAAGTAAGGCACATACGAACTGAACTCGCTGGCGCAAGTGTCGATCATCTTATAGACAGGGTAGAGCCCCTCGCGCTTACGTATCAAATACATCTCGCTCTCGGTTTTTCCCCACTGCTGTCCTATATATTTATCGCTGAAGCCCATGCGCTTAGCCTCTTTGAGGACATCCATGTCGCCGATGTTGTTCTTTACAACTAGCTCGTAATCAACGATATTGCGGAACTTCTCGAGGAAGAACATATCGATTCTCGAAGCATCGTAGATCATTCCCAAATCGCAACCAATGCGGATAAGTTGCGCTACGGCGAAGAGGCGATCGTCGGTGCCATTTTTGATATATTGCAACATCTCGTCGATGCTGTAAGTGTCGAACTTCTTGTGGTAGAGGTGGTAAACACCAGTTTCGAGCGAGCGGATTGCCTTCAAAAGCGACTCCTCCATCGTGCGACCTACCGACATCACCTCGCCCGTAGCCTTCATCTGAGTGCCGAGCTGGTTCGAAACGTCGGTGAATTTGTCGAATGGGAAGCGTGCGATCTTCGAAACCACGTAGTCGAGCGTAGGCTCGAAAGCAGCGCAGGTGTTGGCGATCTCGATCTCGTCGAGGTGCAAACCTACTGCAATCTTGGCACTTACGCGTGCGATAGGGTAGCCCGTAGCCTTACTTGCCAAGGCCGACGAGCGCGAAACGCGGGGGTTAACCTCGATAAGGTAGTACTTAAACGAAAGTGGGTCGAGCGCAAATTGGACGTTGCAACCACCCTCGATCTTAAGTTCGCGGATGATCTTAAGTGCCGAGTCGCGCAACATCTGGTACTCGCGGTTGGTGAGTGTCTGGCTAGGTGCCACAACCACCGAGTCGCCCGTGTGGACACCCACTGGGTCGATATTTTCCATGTTACAGATAGCGATAGCCGTGTCGTTCGCATCGCGCATCACCTCGTACTCGATCTCCTTGTAGCCCTTGATGCTCTTTTCGATAAGTACCTGGTGCACAGGCGAAAGGATAAGCGCGTTGCGCATCATCTCGCGAAGTTCCTCCTCGTCGGCGGCAAAACCACCACCTGTACCACCAAGGGTGAAGGCAGGGCGAAGTACCACTGGGTAGCCAATTTTGTTAGCTGCATCGACCGCCTCTTCGATCGACGTTGTGATCTCCGACTCGATAACGGGCTCGCCCAAGTTCTCGCACAACGACTTGAAAAGTTCGCGGTCCTCGGCGCGTTCGATACTCTCGAACGATGTTCCAAGGATCTCCACCTGGCACTCCTCCAAGACTCCTTTTTTGGCCAATTGCACCGCCAAGTTGAGTCCTGTTTGACCTCCTAGGCCTGGTACGATCGCATCGGGGCGCTCGAAGCGGATGATCTTCGCCACATACTCCAACGTCAAAGGCTCCATGTAGACCTTGTCGGCGATGTGTGTGTCGGTCATAATTGTTGCGGGGTTGGAATTGACCAACACCACTTCGTAGCCCTCCTCTTTGAGTGCTAGGCAGGCTTGGGTTCCTGCGTAGTCGAATTCGGCTGCTTGACCAATCACGATTGGGCCCGAGCCGATAACCATTACTTTCTTAATATCTAAACGCTTAGGCATTGTTTCTCTCCTCCATTATTTTAATAAAGTTATCGAATAGGTAGGCACTATCTTGGGGACCTGGTGCGCTTTCAGGGTGGTATTGAACCGAGAAGATCATATCCTCTTTCGACTCGACTCCCTCGGCGGTGTTGTCGAGCAAGTTGATGTGTGTGAGGTTGAGCTTGGTTGCTGCTAGCGACTCGGTGTCGACCGCGTAGCTGTGATTCTGCGATGTGATCTCGATCTTGCCCGACTCCAAACACTTAACGGGGTGGTTACCGCCGCGGTGTCCAAATTTGAGTTTGAAGGTCTTAGCTCCATAAGCTAGGCAGACCATCTGGTGACCCATGCAGATTCCGAAGATTGGTAACTTGCCTCGAAGCTCCTTAACTAGCTCGATCACAGGTGTTACGTGCTCTGGGTCGCCTGGGCCATTCGAGAGGAATATTCCGTCGGGCTTAAGTGCCATAATCTCCTCGGCAGAGGTGTCGAACGGCACCACGGTGACGTTGCAACCCTTCTCGTTGAATTTGCGGATGATGTTGTATTTGATTCCGCAGTCGATCGCCACAACGTCGTATTTGTGGTTTGCGGTGCGCGAGAACCAACGCTTCTTGCTGCTCACGCGAGCCACAACGTCGGTGCGGATGGGCTCCGCTGCGATGCGTGCCAACGCCTCACTCAGTGGGGTGTCGGCCGAAGTGATCAAAACGCGTTGCGAACCCTCGTCGCGAATGATGCGGGTGAGCATGCGGGTGTCGATACCCTCGATCGCGGGGATGTTGTGCTCCTCGAAGACCTCGTTGAGGGTCTTAGTGTAGCGGAAGTTGCTGGGGGTGTCGTTGTACTCACGGACGATCATACCTCCAATTGTTGGGAATTTGGTCTCGTAATCCTCCTCGGCGGTACCGTAGTTACCAATTAGGGGATAGGTCATCACCACCATCTGGTCGGTGTACGAGGGGTCGGAGAGGATCTCCTGGTAGCCCACCATCGAGGTGTTGAATACGATCTCGTTGATCGCATCGTGGTCTGCTCCGAAGCCATAGCCGTAGAATTCACAGCCATTTTCGAGCACGATTTTTTTTGTAAATGGTCTCATAGTTATATTTTGTTTTCTTTTTAAGCTTCGTATGCTATTTTGCCCCCCGCAATGGTGAGCAGTGTCTTTCCGTAGACCTTCCAGCCCTCGAATGGTGTAGCCTTGCCCATCGAGAGGAGCTCCTCGGGGTCGATTTCGTACTCCTCGCTCAGGTCGAAGAGCGCCAAGTTTGCTGCGCTTCCCACCTCGATCTTTGCCTCATCGAGTCCAAAGATGCGGCGAGCGTTGAGCGAGAGAAGTTCGACAAGCTTCTCCAAAGTGATAACGCCGCGGCGTACCATATAAGTATACATCAAGGCAAACGCCGACTCGATTCCCACGATTCCAAAGGCGCTACCCTCCAACCCGCGCGACTTCTCCTCGGCGGTGTGGGGCGCATGGTCGGTGGCGATGCACTCGATCGTGCCATCGAGAATGCCGTTTATAAGCTCCAACTGATCTTCGCGCGAGCGCAGCGGGGGATTCATCTTGAAACGACCCTCCTCGCGTAGATCCTCGTCGGTGAGAAGCAGGTAGTGAGGTGCAGTCTCGCCACTCACCCTGAGCCCCTTAGCCTTAGCTTGGCGCAAGAACTCCACACTCTCCTTGGTCGAGATGTGGCAGATGTGGTATTGGCAACCGATCTCTTCCACCAGCTTCAAATCGCGCTCCACTTGCCCCCACTCGCTCTCTGAACAGATTCCGCGGTGATTATGCGCGGCGCAATACTCGCCTTGGTGGATATACCCTTTATTTAATAGGTCGTTGACCTCGCAGTGGGCAACGATAGGTCTCTTGGCCTCTTTTGCCGCACGCATCGCCTGGGCCATAAGCTCATCGGATTGTACTCCCACGCCATCGTCGGAGAAGCCTCCCGCCTGGGGCGCAAGTGCCTCGAAGTCAACTATTTCGCCGTGGCCCTTCTGCCCGCGCGTGATCGAGGCGTAGGGGATGACCTCTATTGCGGCATCGCGCTCGATGATCTTTGTCTGCTCGCTAAGATTCTCCAAAGAGTCAGGCGCTGGCGACAAGTTGGGCATCGAGAAGATTGTGGTGTAGCCACCCTTTGCTGCCGCCGCCGTTCCCGAGGCGATGGTCTCCTTGCGTGAGAAACCTGGTTCGCGCAGGTGGACGTGTGGGTCGACCAGACCTGGGAGCAGATAATGGCCCGCCGCCTCGATAACCTTGTCCTCCGCCGCTGGCTCTATCGACTCTTCGACAGCCACAATTACACCCTTGTCGATAGCAACATCGCGCACGGCAAAACTGCCGCCCACGTAACACATCGCACCTTTAATAATCTCGCTCATAGCATATCCAAAAAAAAGGTAGCTTTAAAAGCTACCATATTATAAACAATAATCCAAAAACAGTAATAAATAGTGATCCATAAGGAGCCCAAGTTGAAGTCCATTGCATAATCCCTATGTTGTCGTTACCTATGTTACCGCTGAATTGCATTTCCGTAAAATTCATTTGGGCAAAGGTAATACTTTTATTTCGAATTCTAAAATTTATAGACGTAATTTTTAACAGACAAACCTCATTTTTTTCGGAGCACTCCAGGGCAAACGTACGAAACATAAATTCAACCCAACCCGCGCCCGCGAGCACCTACAGAACACCCCTCCTACTAAGGAGGTGCCCGACCGCAGGTAGGAATAGCGCCGACTAGGAGGGGACGGGGGAGGTGCTCGAACATCCACCAAAAAAAACATAGCAGAGTTTTTTTATACAACCACTGCTCCTAGATATTGGGTTCAAACACCTTTTAGGTGTTTGAAAAAGTATACTCTTTGAGCAAAGCGAAAAGCCCAATAATCGCAAAGGAGTAAATTGGTTTTCGTGCGTTTACTGGATTTCTAAAGAAAAATTTTACATTTTCACATTAAATTTATTATCTTTGCCACATTATGGGAGAATTTATAGTTAGTGCCAGAAAGTACCGCCCAGCAACATTTAACTCAGTTGTGGGGCAGAACCACATTACATCTACGCTCAAGAATGCAATCGAGCGCAGCCAATTGGCTCACGCCTACCTCTTTTGCGGTCCTCGCGGAGTGGGTAAAACCACCTGCGCACGCATCTTTGCCAAGGCGATTAACTGCCTCTCGCCCAACGGAAACGAGGCTTGTAACGAGTGTGACTCGTGCCGTAGCTTCAACGAAAATCGCTCGCTCAACATCCACGAGCTCGATGCCGCTTCGAACAACACTGTCGACGACATCCGTTCGCTGATCGAGCAGGTGCGCATCATTCCGCAATTGGGGCGCTACGCGCTGTTTATCATCGACGAGGTTCACATGCTCTCGGCGGCGGCATTCAATGCCTTTTTGAAAACCCTCGAAGAGCCACCTGCACACGCGATTTTTATCTTGGCTACGACCGAAAAGCATAAGATCCTCCCAACGATTCTTTCGCGCTGTCAGATCTTCGACTTCAATAGAATCAAGGTCGAAGATGGAGTGGGTTACCTGCGCTATATCGCTCAGCAAGAGAGCATTGAGGCCGACGAAGAGTCGCTCAACCTGATCGCTCAAAAGGCCGATGGTGGTATGCGCGATGCGTTGTCGATGTTCGACAAGGCGGTTTCGTTCTGCGGCACATCGCTCGACTATAAGCGTGTGGCACAGACACTTAACATCTTGGACTACGACACCTACTTCACCATCACCGAATCGTTGCTTGCGGGTTCCTACGTCGATGCGCTGCTCACTTTCGACAAAGTGCTAGCGCAAGGTTTCTCGGCGCAAACCTTCATGTCGGGTTTGGGGGCACACTGCCGCGACCTGCTAGTAGCTAAGAATCCCGCCTCGCTTTCGCTCATGGAGTACACCGCCTCGCTCACTCAGCGCTATAAGCGGCAGGCTGAGGAGTGCAGCATAGAATTTTTATTTGGAACAATATCGGTGCTCACCGAATCCGACGGCAAGATAAGGCAGTCGTCGAACCAAAGATTATTAGTTGAACTGGGACTCATGAAAATTGCGGGTCTCGGTCAAAAAAAAAATAGTGGGGTAGATAACTACCTCGACGTAGAGCTTGCGCTGCCCGAATTGTTGGGTAGAACCACTCCCAAGGCCGAAGAGTTAAAAGTTGTGGTGGTGCCACAGGCGGCTACCCAGGAGCAAGCAAGCGAGAAGGCGAGCGAGAAGGCAAAGGCGCCAACTATTCAAGAGCAGAAAGTGGAGAGCCCTACTTCGTCCAAAACTGCGAAGCCCACCATGCGTCGACCTCTGGTCTCGCTCACCGACATTTATAATGGAGGAGCTGCAAAGAGTGTCGAGGTCACAGAGGAGGATGGCCAAAGCCAAATAGACACTCGAAGCGAAGAGCTACTCGAAGCGTCGCGGGGTGCGCTTTTGGAATTCATTGCCGCGTGGCGACCACGCTTTGCGGTGCCCTTCGAGGCGATGGAGTTTCGCGGCCACGTAATCGAGGTGAAGGTGCCCACTAGCGAATTGCAGACCGAGGTCGAGCGATCGAGGAGCGAATTGCTCCACAAGGTGGTGGAGATAGCGGGCATAAACGGATTAATCGAGCTAAAACTGATCCTCGACGAGAAGATCGTGGCGAGCAGACCCGTGAAGATGGAGGATAAAATCGCCCATTTGGTAAAGTTGAACCCCGAAATTTCGAGGTTCAAAGAGCGATTTAACTTGTATATTGAATAATATTAAAATGAATATAAAAGAGATGTCAAACAAAAATTTTATCGAAGAATTAGAATGGCGCGGAATGATCCACACGATCATGCCTGGTGCTAAAGAGCAACTAGAGAAGGAGTTAACAACTGCATACTTGGGAATCGACCCCACAGCCGACTCGCTTCACATCGGTCACTTGGTGGGTGTGATGATCCTAAAACACTTCCAAGAGTGTGGCCACCGCCCTTTGGCATTGATTGGTGGCGCAACAGGTATGATTGGCGACCCTAGCGGCAAATCGGCAGAGCGTAACTTGCTCGACGAGCCAACTTTGCGCCACAACCAGGCGGCAATCAAGGCTCAACTCTCGAAGCTTATCGACTTCGATTCGGCGGCTCCCAACGCTGCGCAGATGGTCAATAACTACGACTGGATGAAGGATTTTTCGTTCCTCGACTTTATTCGCGATATTGGTAAGTGTCTTACTGTCAACTATATGATGGCCAAAGATTCGGTTAAAAAGCGTTTCAATGGCGACGGCGAAGGAATGTCGTTCACCGAGTTTACCTACCAATTGGTTCAAGGTTACGACTTCTTGCACCTCTACGAGTCGATGAATTGTAAAATTCAGCTTGGCGGTGCCGACCAATGGGGCAACATCACCACTGGAACTGAACTTATTCGTCGCAAGATGGGCTCTGAGGCCGAGGCATTTGGCATCGTTTGCCCGCTTATCACCAAGGCCGACGGCACTAAATTTGGCAAGACCGAGAGCGGTAACGTTTGGTTGAGCCCCGAGTACACCTCGCCCTACAAATTCTACCAATTCTGGCTCAATGTGAGCGACGAAGATGCAAAACGCTACATTCGAATCTTTACTATGCTCGACCGCGAAACTGTCGAGTCGCTTACCGCTCAACACGAGGAGGCTCCACACTTGCGCGTGCTTCAAAAACGTTTGGCTGCCGAGGTGACAACAATGATCCACTCGGCCGAAGAGTTGGAAAAAGCTATCGCTGCATCGAACATCTTGTTCGGAGGTGCAACTTCCGAAGCCCTTAAGTCGCTCGACGAGCAGACGCTGCTCCAAGTTTTCGATGGAGTACCACAATTCACTATCGCTGCGGCAGACCTAGGAAGCTCATTTGTAGATATTTGCACCGAGAAAGCTGCTATATTTGCCTCAAAGGGCGAATGTCGCAAATTGGTTCAAGGTGGTGGCGTGTCACTCAATAAAGAGAAGGTTGCCGATCCTGCATCCTTAGTTATAGCTAAGGATTTGATCGCAGAGAAATACCTTTTAGTTCAACGTGGCAAGAAAAATTACTACCTAATTACCATAGAGTAAAATGCGCTACACGATCAAACTTACCGACATGGAGTTTCGTGCCTACCACGGCTGCTACGACTTGGAGCAGAAGGTAGGAAATCGCTTTGTGGTCGATCTCGAAATAGCGACTTGGCAAGAGGACATCGCCGCAGACGATGTTACCAAGGCGGTTAACTATTTAACGGTCTACGGCGTGGTTGCACACCAAATGACCTTGACTCAACGCACAATCGAGGCGGTGGCTTTAAATATCATCGAGGCGCTCAAGGCAGAGTTTGCGCAGATCGAGGGCGTGAGGTGCGAAGTTGCAAAGTTGGCACCACCCCTGGGCGGTAAGATTGGACGAGTAAGTGTAATTTTGGAGAAACAATCTTAGTTATAGCTAAGGATTTATTGTATTATGATGGTTGATAATGGTTCGAGAGCAACACTCGGTAGTCGTGTGGGAGCTATACTTGTTGCAGCTGGAGGCTCGGTGGGCCTTGGTAATATTTGGAAATTCCCCTACGTGTTGGGCGAGAGTGGAGGTGCCGCGTTTTTCATCGTGTACCTCGGTTGTATAATCTTGCTTGGACTCCCAATAATGCTTGCCGAGATGGCAGTGGGCCGCGAGGCAAAGGGCAATGTGGTGGCGGCGTATCGCCACTTCTCGCCACGATGCAGCTTTTTGGGCTTTGGTAACGTCCTGATTGCCTTTTTCATCATGGGTTTCTACTTCGTGGTGTCGGGATGGACTGCCGAATATTTTTATAGTGCCGTCACAGGTCAGCTCTCGCAACTCTCTACAGTTGAGGAGTATACTGCACTTTTCGATAGCTTTAAATCGAGCGCTTGGAAGCCTGTTCTTTTCACATGGATCTTCATCGGAGTCAACTACCTGGTGATTGACAAAGGAATCAACAAAGGAATCGAGAAGGTGTCAAGGGTCTTGATGCCAGTGCTTTTTGCGATACTTATTGCCTTGTCTATCAAGTCGTTAACGATGCCTAATAGCATCGAAGGCGTAAAGTTCTTGTTCAAACCCGACTTCTCGAAGATCACCCCCGACGTTTTTTATAAGGCGATGGGGCAAGCTTTCTTCTCGCTTTCGGTTGGTCTGGGTGCCATCATCACCTACGCCTCATATTTTAGCCCTAAGACAAAACTTTTGAACACGGCCATAAGCGTTACGGTGCTCGATACACTAGTGGCTGTCATCGCAGGTTTGATGATCTTTCCCGCGGTGTTCAGCGTTGGAATCGAACCTACGTCAGGTCCATCGTTGGTATTTATCACTTTGCCCGCAGTGCTTAACAGTATGCCTCTAAGCACATTATGGTCGTCGGTATTCTTTTTGTTGCTGATTATCGCAGCTCTCACGTCGACCCTTTCGCTCTTCGAAGTTGTGACACTCTACTTAATCGAGGAGTGGAAGATTACGCGCCGCCGTGCCACGCAGATCACCGCCATCTCGATGGGGCTTTTGGCCACCGCTGCCTCGTTATCGCTCGGCGCGTGCCCCAAAATTTCGATAGGCGGGCTGAATCTCTTCGATGGCTTGGACTACCTCACCTCGAATGTGATGTTGCCGCTTAGTGGCATGGGAATATCGCTCTTTGCGGGTTGGCTTGTCGATCGTTCGATCCTCAAACGTCAGCTAACCGACTTTGGAGAGTCGAAATTTATAATTTTCAAACTCTTTGTAGTGCTTCTGCGCTACGTGTGTCCATTCTTACTTGGACTCATTTTCCTCGATAGCATCGGCTTAATTTAGAACCAAATAGATATGAAGAACAAACTAGTTATCACCCCAGCGTTAGTGTTTAGAACTATCAAGGAGTACGTATTAATGGCCGTCGGCATGCTTCTATATGCCTTCGGTTGGATTGGGTGTATCTTGCCCGCTGGAGGTGTCGGTGGTGGAGCTTCGGGACTCTCGATTGTTGTCTGCACGGCTCTAAACAAGTATCTGGGCGTGCAGCTAGAGATCGGAACTATAGTATTCATTATCAATACTATACTGCTTATTGCAATGGGTTTTATTGTGGGTTGGAAATTTGGCATAAAATCAGTCTATTGCATCTCGATTCTCTCGCTAGCGATGAACTTCTGGCAGGTGGTTCTCGACGGGCAACCACTCTTCGAGATCGAGACCTTCTTGATGGTCGCTTTGGGTGCAATTAGTTCGGGTATCGGAGTTGCACTTTGCTTCAAGCAAGGGGGGTCTACGGGCGGAACAGATATTGTTGCGATGATCATAAACCACTACAGAACAGTATCTTACGGTAAGATCGTTATGTATGGTGACTTTTTTATCATAGGTTCATCGCTGCTCGTCGGTATGGGTATCGAGGCGGTGATCTATGGCTACCTCCTCACGGCGATTTATGGCTACACGGTCGATTTGCTGATGTCGGGCAACAAGCAATCGAGCCAAATTTTCATCATCTCGAAAGATCCCCAAGCTATGGCCGATGCCATCATCGGCAGTCTGCACCGCGGTGTGACACTCATCGACTCTCAAGGTTGGTACACCAAGGAGGCCTCGAAGATCGTGATGGTTGTTTGCCGCAAGCGCGAGAGTGGCAAGATATTGGCCGTAGTTCGCTCGGTCGACCCCAACGCTTTTATCACCGTTGGTTCGGTAATGGGTGTTTATGGTCAGGGCTTTGAGGAGCTCAGAAAGATCTAAAACTCAGAAAGATGGGTCGTTATGCAGATATTGTGCTGCCTCTTTGGCAAGGGGTTTTTACCTTCGAAGTAGATTCTGCTCTCGACCTTGAAGAGGGGTGCGCTGTGGTGGTGCCCCTGGGGGTCAAAACCGATAAATTTTACACTGGTATTGTGTGGCGTTTGCACGACCAACTCCCTTCGTATAAGCGTATTAAATGTGTAGTGCGCAAACTTTACGCTCGCCCGCTGCTCAACGCCAACGAGCGTGCTTTTTGGGAATGGGTCGCCGATTATTATATGTGTAGCCTTGGTGAGGTGATGCGCGTGGCGCTCCCTTCGATGATGAAACCTTCGGGCGATTCCGATGCAGCACTCCACCTCGAGGAGTTTAAACCGCGTAGCGAATATTATGTTTCGATGGGTAAATTTAGTGATGCAGAGTTCGAAGAATCCCTAGCTATAGCTAAGCGCAGAGCCCCCAAACAACACGAGGCGATGTGTAAAATAGCTGAGGCGCTTTCTCAAACTTCACTCTCGCAGATCCCGCGCCGACTTTTGGATGTTGAAACCCCAACTTTGCAGGCGTTGGCTCGCAAGGGTGTCATCGATTTGCAGCGATGTGATGTAACCGAAGAGCAGCTTTGTTGCAAGATGTTTTCGCTTCCGCAACTATCTGACCATCAAGCCCTAGCACTCGACGATATAAAGCGTTCATTTACACGAAAATCGACAGCCCTGCTGCACGGAATAACAGGCTCGGGAAAAACCGAGATCTACATCCACCTCATAGCCGAGCGACTAGAAAAGGGCGAGGATGTGTTGTTGCTCCTACCCGAAATTGCCCTCACGGCGCAGCTTATCGAGCGCATGGAGCGCATTTTTGGTTCGCGAGTGGTGCCCTACCACTCGAAGCTCACGGGGCGTAAGCGAACCGAGACATACCTGCAACTCAACAATCGCGACGGAGGAAACTTTGTCGTCGGTGTCCGTTCTGCGATCTTCTTGCCACTCAAGCGGTTAAAGCTAATTATTGTCGACGAAGAGCACGACGCAAGTTACAAACAAAACGACCCCGCACCTCGCTACAACGCCCGCGATGCTGCGGTCTTTATCGCCTCTGCGTGGGGTGGTAACACCTTGCTCGGCAGCGCAACCCCCTCGCTCGAAAGTTGGATGAATAGCCAAAGTGGAAAATATGGTTTTGCACAACTCACCGAGCGCTATGGCGATGCACGCGAGCCCGATGTAATTGTCTCGGACACGATCCGAGCGGTGAAGCGAGGTGAGCGCAAGGGTCACTTCAATTTTGAATTATTGGAGCGTATCGCGCAACGAGCAGATCGCGGCGAGCAGACGATATTATTCCAAAATAGGCGCGGTTTTGCCCCTTACGTCGAGTGTAGCTCGTGCGGTTGGACTCCTCGCTGCCCCCACTGCAATGTCACTTTGACACTCCACAAAAGGGCTGCTAGATTAAATTGCCACTATTGCGGATATATCGAAGAGGCGCATGTGCAATGCCCCAACTGCTCGCAAAATGAGTTGAAACCCATGGGCTTTGGCACCGAGAAGATCGAGGAGCAGGTGGGCGAACTCTTCCCCACTGCATCTATCGCTAGGTTGGATCGCGACAGCGTTACCTCGCCCAGAGCACTGGCCGAAATTGTCGAGCGGTTCGAGAGCGGACAGACCAATATATTGATCGGTACGCAGATGGTAACCAAAGGTTTCGACTTCGAAAAAGTGACCTTGGTTGGTATCCTCAACGCCGACAACATGCTCAATAGCCCCGACTTTCGCGCCGAGGAACGAGCCTTTCAACTCATAACGCAGGTGGCAGGTCGTGCAGGTCGACGAAGCGACGGTGGCGAGGTGGTAATACAAACATCGCAGCCCAAACATCGCATCCTATCCTTAGTTATAGCTAAGGATTATGAGGCGATGGCGCGCACACTGCTTGCCGAGCGTGAGTGCTTTGCGTACCCTCCATACGCAAGAATCATAGCAATAACTATGCGCGATAAAGATCGCGATAAGTTACACGAGGCGGCAAATGATTTGTCGGGCAAATTGCGAATAATTTTCGCGCGACGAGTCCAAGGGCCAGTGGCTCCCGCCGTGGACAAGGTGCGCGATGAATATATCGTAGCGATCAATCTCAAGATCGAGGCGGGTGCTTCGAGCAACAAGGCCCGCAAGATCCTCGCCGAGCAGTTAGATATGTTGCGAGAGACCCCGAGGTTTAAATATATAAATATAGCGTGCAATGTCGATCCTCAGTGATATGCTCCATGACCTGCTCGCAGTGATCTGTCCAGCCCGCTGTTTGGGTTGCGGGAAGCTGCTCGACAGCAAAGTCGATTGGCTCTGCATACCTTGCCGCGCAGAGATGCCCTCGACCCACTTCCACATGCAGGCCGAGAATGCGATGTGGTCGAAGATCAACGCGCTCTGCCCCTCGGTGGTCAACGCTGCGGGCCAATACTACTTCTCGCACAACAGCCTGTGGCGCGAGGTGATTCACGCCATTAAGTATCGCCACTCGTGGATCGCTGCCTACAAATTGGGCTACATCTACGGTTGCGAGCTCAAAGAGTCGCCTCTTTACGCCGACATCGACGTTGTGGTGCCGATTCCGTTGCATTGGCGCCGACTTCTCGCGCGCCGCTACAACCAATCGGAACTCATCGCGCGGGGCATTGCGGCGGCTTTAGAGGTAAAGATCGACACTCGATCAGTGCGACGCAAACGCTATAACGATAGCCAGGTAACACAAAGCAAAGAGCAAAGATGGGAGAATGTGAAAGGGATATTTAAAGTTGTGGATAACAAGCCTTTAGCCAACCGACACTTGCTTCTCATCGACGATGTTTTTACCACAGGGGCAACGATGACCTCGTGTATCGATGCAATTACGCTCGCCGAGCCAACGTGTCGCATTTCGGTTGCCACGTTAGCCGTGTCGCGACGCGAGGTTTTGGGCCTAGACTTATAATAGAAAAAAATATAAACATTTAACTAACAACACAATAAAGAATGAAAACAACTATTGATCGTTACGTTGCAGATCGGGTCCGCGCAATAAGACTCGACAAAGGAGTGTCGCAATCTCTTCTTTCGTTTGGAATAGGGGTGAGCAAAGGTTTCGTTGGCCAAGTCGAAAGCGAGAATCATCGTTCGAAGTACAACATCAACCACCTGTACGAAATTGCCCGCTTCCTTGAGTGTTCAATGCAAGATTTCTTCCCAGCAAAAAGTATTTAGTTGGTCGATCTGCTTCTAGCATCAGTGGTGTTTCGTAGCGAAGATCCTTGGATTGAGAGGCTAAAAAGCAGTTTTATAGCTAAAAAGTGATTATTTTTGGTGAAAAATTTTTAAGAATGGATTTTTTGTTATACCTTTGCACTCCGTTAGCTACGTGAAAACTAAAAAACGATAATATTATGTCTACTAAAAGAACCTATCAGCCATCGCGCAGAAAGAGAATCAACAAGCACGGATTCCGCACTAGAATGGCTACTGCTAATGGCCGTAAGGTATTGGCTGCTCGTCGTGCTAAAGGTCGCAAAAAGCTTACAGTTTCTTGCGAGGCTACATTTAAGTACAACTAGTTGATCCTTTAGAGGCGACTCTAAGGTACACAGGTGTCTACTTTGTAGTGGTCTTGATCGAAGATCGAGACCTTAAGTAACAGAAATAAACACTTAAGGGGTGATTCTCAAATCACCCCTTAAGTGTCTGTAGTTATCAGGGATGGCTTATCTCTCGAAGCTTCGAAGCATCGCAATCTCGTCGGCCCAGCGGTCGGAGTCGGGGGTCTCTAAAACCAGAGGGATGTTGTCGAAGCGTGCATCGCGCATGATATATTCGAAGCACGTGATGCCGATCTCTCCATCGCCTAGTGGTGCATGCCTATCGACTCTGCTGCCCAAGGGGCGGAGTGCGTCGTTGAGGTGTACGCCACGCAGGTACTCGAAGCCAACAACTTGGTCGAATTCGGCGAATGTGGCATCGAGAGCCTCCTCGGTGCGCAGGTCGTAACCCGCTGCAAATGTGTGACATGTATCGAGGCAAACCCCCACGCGGCTCTTGTCCTCGACCCCTGCGATGATTCGCGCTAGGTGGTAGAAGCTAAAGCCGAGGTTGGAGCCTTGACCTGCGGTGTTTTCGATCACGGCGGTGACCCCCTTTGTGGCATCGAGTGCCAAGTTAATCGACTCGGCAACACGGTCCAGCGACTCTTCGATAGCGATCTTTTTGAGGTGCGATCCAGGGTGAAAGTTGAGTCTGTCGAGCCCCAACTTCTCGCAACGCTCCATTTCGAGCAGAAAGGCTGCGCGCGATTTCTCCAACCCTTCGCTCTCGGGGTGGCCAAGATTTATCAGGTAGCTGTCGTGGGGCAAGATCTGAAAAGCTTCGAGCGAGGCTTCGCGGCAAGCATCTTTAAATTTCTTGATCTCCTCGTCGCTCAATGGTGGGGCGCTCCATTGTCGTTGGTTTTTTGTGAATATTGCGATGGCATTTGCCCCTATTGCTGCGCCATTTTTTGGGCCATTTTCCAACCCTCCTGCTACGCTCACGTGAGCTCCGATATATTTCATAGTTATAATTTTATGTCTAAGGGAATTATAAAAGAGCCCTTAATTCAACCAATTCCATTCTTTAGCCGACAAAAAAACGGCCATTGTATTGTACAAAGGTAATAATTTTATTAAATTTGCAGCCATATTACAACTTAATTATCTGATGAGAACATATAAAAAACTACTATTTCTGCTTCTCTGCTCTTTGTCGTTGCCCGCAACTCTATCGGCGCAGATGACACTTTACCAGACCCAAACCGCGAAAGAAAAGAAAGTTAGCTTCCGCGACTCTGTGAAACAGGCGCAAATCACTAGTGCCGAATACTTTTCCGAGGCTCGTGCCCGCTCGGAGCGTGCCGCGTTGCGCAAAGAACGCAACACGCTTGAGATAATCTCGTCGCTCCAAGGTTCGCTCACGGCCTACAACGACCCCTGGGTCGCAACGTCGGGTGGAGACAACACCACGGCGATCTTGGGAAGCGTCAACATCAACCACAGCTACAAGCAGGAGAAGCTTACCATAACTTCGAAACTGAGCGCCAACTTCGGCTACAACCGCATCAAGATCGACACAGGCACCGACGAGGATGGCGCAACCATCAGCGAGGGTGTGTGGTTCAAGAATCAAGACGAGTTGTCGCTCTCGGTGGCCCCCACCATCTCGATTTCGTCGGTATGGTCTTACGGTCCCTCGTTCTCGTTCCGTACACAATTTGCCGACGGCTACGTCTCGCGCTCGCAACAAAACTCCTACGAGCTTAAAAGCGCATTTATGGCCCCTGCCTACCTCGATATTTCGGGTGCAATGACCTATAAATCGCCAATCGCGACGCTCCCATTCACCGTCAGCATAGCGCCTGTGGCACTTAGTGCGACCTACGTCACAAGCGAATACATCAAGGACAACTTCCTCTACAGCTTCACCGACCCCGAAACGGGCACATGGGCCTACACTGAGCCCTATGGTGTGAGCCCCTACGCCAACTCGAAGTACGAGGGTGGTTCGTCGATCCAAATCGACTTCGACCGCACTTTCGAGAAGTTGGGTAACATCCGCTACATCACCAAACTTTACTCGTTCTACGGTTGGATGACGCAACTCTCGAACCGCGACAATGCGATTAGCGACTACGACACCTACGCCGAGACCATCGCCTCGTGGGACTACACCTCGAACGAAGTGGTGCCAATTTTGAGCATCCGCCCAACGGTGCGTTGGGAGAATACGATCTCGATTCCAACAACAAAATTGTTGTCGACAACCATCAAGTTCCAACTCTACTACAATAGAGCTCAAGACCTTAAGGTTCAAACTCAGACCTACCTAAGTGTCGGTCTATCATACACTTACAAAAACAAATAATTGCTAATGAATCCACGTACCTCACGCACTCGAAGTTTACTTTCTGTCACACTCCTGCTGCTCGCTGCTCTGGGCGGTGTCATTGGCGGGCGTATAATCGAACAGCGTAGTTACGAGGGTAAGCTCAGGCAGATTTCGGCATATTTGGGCGCTCACAGCGACAAGATCAGCTCGACACTCGATTTCATCGAGTATAACTACGTCGACTCCATCTCGCGCGATTCGATCATCGAGACCCTTATGCCCCACATCTTCGAACAGTTAGATCCACACTCGACCTACATCCCCGCCGAGGATATGCCCGAGATGAACGAATCACTCGAAGGGGAATTCGACGGCATCGGAGTGGTCTTCAATATGGCTACCGACACGGTAATAGTGATCAATGTGATTCCCTCGGGCCCCAGCGACAAGGTGGGTGTGCGTGGTGGTGACCGCATCATTCAAATCAACGATTCGTTGGTGGCGGGAGTGAAGTTCCCTCAAACCGAGGTGATGAAGCTTCTGCGCGGCAAACGTGGCACAACGGTGAAGTTAGGCGTTGAACGTCAGGGCGCTAGCGACCTTATCGAGGTGGAGGTTACCCGCGGCGTGATCCCAATAAAGAGTATCCAATCGGCAATCATCTTGCGTGAGGGTGTCGGCTACATCAAGATGTTGCAATTTGCACGCACCACCCACACCGAGATCGTCGAGGCGATCGACAAACTCACGGGCGAGGGGATGACATCGCTTATCCTCGACCTGCGCGGTAACTCGGGTGGCTACCTCGACCAGGCGATAATGATTGCCAACGAGCTACTTCCCGCCAATAACCTTATAGTCTACACCGAGGATAGGGCAGGCAAGCAGATGCGCGAATATAGCAACGGCCGCGGCAAGATCACCGACTTGGAGATCGCAATTCTTATCGACGAGGGCAGCGCTTCGTCGAGTGAGATCTTGGCGGGAGCGCTCCAAGACAACGACCGCGGTACGATCATTGGTCGCCGATCGTTTGGCAAAGGGCTTGTGCAACAACAAATTCCCTACGGCGATGGCTCGGCAATGCGACTTACCATTGCGCGCTACTACACCCCCACAGGGCGCTCGATCCAAAAGAGCTACACCAACGGAGGTGGGGCCCAGTACGAGGAAGATATGTATAACCGCTACGCAGCGGGCGAACTTTTCACGGCCGACAGCATCCACTTCGCCGACTCATTGAAGAAGATAACACCCAAAGGCAAAGTGGTTTACGGTGGTGGTGGCATCATGCCCGACATCTTTGTCCCTGCCGATACCACCGACGTCACGCGTTACTACATCGAAGTTACGGCGCGCAACATACTCTACAACTTCACCACAAAATATGCCGACGACCACCGCGAGGCGGTCAATGCGGTTCGCAGTTTTGCTGAGCTCGATGCGCTACTGGCTGCCGACCCCAATATTTTGAATAAGTTTGTGACCTATGCTGCTGCAAAAGGGGTTGCGGCGCAGTGGAGCCAAATTAACCGCTCGAAGGCACTTCTCGAAGCGCAACTTCGAGCATACATCGGGCGCAACACCCCACTCGACGAAGATGCCTTCTACCACAGCATCTACCCCGTGGATGTAGTTGTAACCAAAGCAATTGAGACTCTTCGGGAGCAGCAGAAAACAGAGGAGGGGGAGCAATAAAGATTATGATTTCACGATTAATACGATTGATTTTCACACTCGCGGCGCTAGTCGTCGTTGCGCTAGCGGCGCTCAACCACGGTCGCTACACCTCGCTTATACCCGACGATTGGAGCTTTAGCGAGTGGGTAACAGGACTCTTTGCAGGCGACAGTGCCTCACCAAAGATGGTCGTTGAGTTGCCCGAACCTATTGAGGATGAAGTGTTTATAGAGCCCGACACATTGCAGATGCACCAGATAGACAGCTTGCAACAGCAAAATATAGAATAAAGATAAAAATTTTAGATAAATGGCAAAAGAATTAAAGGACCTCACAAAGATTGAGGATAGTTACTCGCAGTGGTACAACGAGTTGGTGGTTAAAGCAGGCTTGGCCGAGAACTCGGCGGTTCGCGGATGTATGGTGATCAAACCCTACGGCTACGCAATTTGGGAGAAGATGCAAGCTGCGCTCGATAAGATGTTCAAGGATACAGGGCACCAAAACGCTTACTTCCCGCTCTTTATCCCCAAATCGTTCTTCTCGAAGGAGGCTTCTCACGTCGAGGGCTTTGCCAAAGAGTGCGCCGTGGTGACTCACTACCGCCTTATGAACGACCCTGCTGGCAAGGGCGTTGTGGTCGATCCCGACGCTAAGCTCGAAGAGGAACTTATCGTGCGCCCCACCTCGGAGACAATTATCTGGAACACCTATAAAAACTGGATTCAGTCGTACCGCGACCTGCCAATCCTCTGCAATCAATGGGCTAACGTAGTTCGTTGGGAGATGCGCACGCGCCTATTTTTGCGCACCGCAGAGTTCTTGTGGCAAGAGGGTCACACGGCACACGCAACGCGCGAGGAGGCGATCGAGGAGACCGAGCGCATGATCCACGTCTACCAAAAATTTGCCCAAGAGTGGATGGCTGTGCCCGTTATCGTTGGTCACAAATCGCCCAACGAGCGCTTTGCGGGAGCCGAGGATACACTCACTATCGAGGCTCTGATGCAAGATGGAAAGGCGTTGCAGAGCGGCACATCGCACTTCTTGGCGCAGAATTTCGCTAAGGCATTCGACGTGCAATTCACTAATAAAGAGGGTAAAAGCGACTACGTTTGGGCAACTTCGTGGGGCGTTTCGACTCGCTTGATGGGTGCGCTAATTATGGCTCACTCCGACAATAACGGCCTTGTGCTGCCTCCAAAATTGGCTCCAATACACGTTGTGATGGTTCCAATCTTCAAAGGCGAGGAGCAATTAGAGATCATGCGCCAAAAGATGGAGGCTATCGCAGCACCACTTCGCGCCGCGGGACTCACCGTGAAGATCGACGACCGCGACAACATCCGCTCGGGCTTCAAGTTCGCAGAGTGGGAGCTTAAGGGAGTTCCTGTGCGCCTTGCAATCGGCCCTCGCGACCTTGAAAACAACACCATCGAATTGGCTCGTCGCGACACCCTCACCAAAGAGAATGTGTCGCAAGATGGTCTCACAGAGCGCATTGTGACACTTATGGACCAGATCCAAGAGAACATCTTCAGCAAGTCGCTCACCTACCGCGACAGCATGATAACCAAGGTCGACTCGTGGGACGACTTCGTCGCAACACTCGACAACAAAGGCGGATTCATCGCGGCACACTGGGATGGAACCCCCGAGACCGAGCAGGCGATCAAGGATGCCACCAAAGCGACAATCCGCTGTATACCAATGGATGTCGAGCACGAGGAGGGCAAGTGCATCTTCACGGGTAAACCATCGCAATACCGCGTGCTCTTTGCTCGTAGCTACTAGAGGGCTCAAGTAGTTGGTATTAATGAATTTCGTCATCCTGAACTTGATTCAGGATCTCGAAGAATTGTTGCTTTGCATGAGGTGGAGATTGCGGATCGAGTCCGCAATGACGCGCTCGGTTTGTGTGTAGCAAATAATTAACAACTAAATTTATGGATACAGCACAGTCGCTTAGGCGCGAAAATATTGCGGAATACATCCTCTACCTATGGCAGTTAGAGGATATGTTCCGCGCACTTCAATTTAGCCCCGAGGCTATATATTCTCAGTTTATAGCTCCGCGCAAACTCGATGAGCAGAGCGCTAAAGTGCTGCTAACGTGGTATATGGAGCTTGTGCAATTGCTCGAAAAAGAGGGCAAAGAAGAGAAAGGTCACCTCGATCACACTCTTCACCTCGTTGCCGATCTGCACAACCTCCACCTGCGCCTTATGCAGCTGCCCCAGGGGGCTCGCTACCGCACTCTTGTGGCGCACCTCGACGAGGTTATGCCCGACTTGCGAGCGCTATTCGGCTCCGAGATCTCCGACACAGAGCTAGCATTCAGGGCTCTCTATGCCGCAATGCTATACCGAATCAAGGGCGAAGGGGCAAAGGGTGCCGTAGTCGACACCCTCGAATATATCTCGCCCGTAATTGCCGAATTATCAGCAGTTTATGGAAAGGCCGAGAGGGGCGAGATCGACCTTTTCGAAAAGTGTGACTAGCGAAAAATTATAGTTTCTCACTGACTCCGTCGGGCGGGGATAGCACCCCCCGCGGGTGCGTTTTTTTGCGTTATTGGGCTTAGAACTTTGCAGTTCTATGATTTTAGAGGTGAGAGAGTTGCCACAAATAAATTTGCGCAACTCTCTCACCTCTAAAATTCATTAAATGCCTAAAGGCATTTAAACCCAATATCGAACAGCAGGGGTCTCAGAACTTCTCAGAACTTCTCAGAACTTTAATAAGGATAAAGACTAAAGGTTAGATTCCCCCGCGTATCCAGCTCCCCCACACCTCTTAGCGAGGCTCTAACGCTATACTTTGCCGATGGCTTGTACTTCTCAACGGCGAGTCGATCGTAGTTGTATGGTCGGAAGATATTCTTTTGTAGTGGCGAGAGTGCTGTGCGCTGCTCCGAAGCTATAACCTTCCCATCTTCAAGCAGTTCCACGCCTGCAATCTCCAACGATCCACTGCCTTCGGTGGTGTGGAAACCAACCCTCACACGGCCCGAATCGTAGACATGCTCGGTCACATCCCACTCCAAAATCTGGTGCTCGGCGCTTATCTGCTCTGAGTTCCACTGCTCGACGATGTAGCCGCCAGGGGTGTAATAGTCGATACCCAAAACGTCGAGTCGCTTCTTGGCATCCTCCACGCGGAGCTCAAACTCCTCGAAATCTTTCTTTGCACCACTGCACCACGCGATCTCGGCGAGGGCGAAGAGGCGAGGGAAATTCTGAACATTCACATCTTTGAGTTCTTGTGGCACCGCTGGCCACATATTAGCCTGAACACCAAGTACATAATGCTCTAAATCTGGGGTCAAACCTTGTGTTGGATTGTAGTTGTAGATCGCCTCCAAAGTGTTAATTACTCTGTAATTCAGGTCGCACATCGTGCCGTCATTTCTGTCGGCTTGGGTGATGTCGAGGTAGAGCGGGTGAGTTGGTGTCGCCACACAGTGGTAGCCATTGGTTGCCGCCTTGACGATCGCATTTTCGCCTAACCAGCACATGATTGCGCTCTCTTTGGTGAGTTTGGGATCCTCTAAGATGTCGTTCCACCCCATTGGCTTGCGCCCTTTCGAGGTGATTATCTCGACCACACGCTCCACGAAGTAGCTCTGCAACTCGTGCACATCTTTCATCTTATTCTTGCGCATAAACTCCACAACGTGAGGTTCATCGGTCCAGAATTTGTGCATCACCTCGTCGCCACCAAAGTGGATATATTCCGATGGGAAGAGCTCTACGATTTCGGTGAAAACGTCGTCGAGGAAGCTGTATACCGCCTCATTTGTTGGGTCTAAGGTGTTGGGTGTAAATTGATTACCCCAGTGCCCCCACGCCTCAATAAATGGGAAAACATGGTCGGGGGTGTGATTGTTGTTCACCCCTAATTCAGGGTACGAGAGTATCGTCGGCCAGCTGTGACCAGGAACATCGATCTCGGGAACAACCGTGATGTTGCGCTGCGCGGCGTACTCTACGATCTCGCGAATTTGCCCCTGCGAGAAGAATCCACTGCGCTCGGCGGGTTGGTTGTACTGCTCGGGGTACTGTGTCGACTGCTCCGATGTGAGTTCGGGGTACTTCTTCATCTCGATACGCCAACCTTGGTCGTCGGTGAGGTGGAAGTGAAAGACGTTGAGCTTGTAGAGTGCCATCACATCGAGGTACTTCTTGATGGTGTCGATACCAAAAAATGTGCGGCTCACATCCTTCATGTAACCACGCCACGCGAAGCGAGGTGCATCGACCACGCGAAGTGCAGGAATCGAGAAGAAGTTGTTAGCTTTCAACGGTTTGTCGCTCTCCATAGATGCGGGCATAAGTTGACGTAGTGACTGCACACCGTAGAATATTCCCGCCGCGCTGCTCGATTTAATATCGATCTGCTCGCTACTTACATCGAGCGTATACGCGCCCTCGACCTCTGAGGTAGAGCCACTTTTCAAAATTAAATTTATCGCGCCAACTCGCTGCTCGCCCTCGATAATTGTTACGCGCCTGTTGCTCGATTTTTCGAGAAGTTCTACGAATAGCAGCGCGGTTGGGCGACACTCCTGGTCATTTATAACTATTGTGATGTTGCGACCAAACTCAAAAGAGCCCTCATTGTAGGTGATCTCTTGGGGTTGCGGGATTATCGAACCGTTGGAAACGGGCGATTCGGCTCTGCCACACGACGCGAGAAGCAGAAGTGTGGTTAGCGTAGCAAAAAGTTTTTTCATAAATAAAAAGTTTTTTCATAAATAAAGTGTATATAGTGTGTAAAAAAGTTGGGGCACTACTTCTTCAAGAAGCAGGTTTTGAGCACGATACCCGAACCATCGATACGGCAATCCACCTCTTCGGGGTTGTCTGTGAGGCGGATGCTCTTGACTTTGGTTCCGCGCTTGATGACCATCGATGAGCCCTTGACTTTCAGATCTTTGATCACCGTAACGGCATCACCATCAGAGAGTTCTGCGCCATTGCTATCTACTGGAGTTCGAGGTGCTGCATCCGCAGCATCGCTATCGGTCCACTCGTTTTGGCAATCCATACAGACGTTCAACATTCCATCGAAATAGGTGCTCTCCGAGCTACATTTTGGGCAAATTATCACTTCACTCATTATTGTTTTTTTTAGTATTTGTACAAAAGTAATATAAATTTTTGGTTCTAAAGACTCTGGCGCGAGATAATTTCTATATCTTGAACATTCGCTCAGCATTGGCGGTGGTCACGGCGGCCACCTGCTCGACTTTGACAGCGTGTAGATCGGCTATCCTCGCCGCTATGAGTGGGATGTAGGCCGACTCGTTGCGCTTGCCGCGGTGTGGGGTTGGGGTGAGGTATGGCGCATCGGTCTCCAAGACCAAATCTTCGAGAGCCATTTGTGCCACGACGGGAGCTAAAGCCGATTTTTTGAAGGTCACCACGCCCCCGATTCCAAAGAGGAAGTCGCCCAGAGAGAGCAACTTACGGTAGTGCTCCACCTCGCCCGAGAAGGCGTGAATCACACCTCGCACTCCGCGCGCAGCGAATGGCGTAAGCTCCTCGATGATCGCCTCCCACGCATCGCGCGCATGCACAGCGATAGGGAGGTTGTGGCGCAAGGAGAGCTCCACCTGGAAGGCAAAAGCTTCGCGTTGCTCGCGCTCGAAGTCGCGACTCCAATAGAGGTCGATACCCATCTCACCCACAGCGCAATAGCGGCTGCTATCCTCGCCTAAAAGAGCTTCAATCGTGGTAAGTTCATCTCGCCAAGCGGGGTTATCGTTGACCGAAGTGGGGTGTAATCCCACCATGGGGTAGCAGCAAATGTGGCGGCTTGAAAGTGCCTCCAAAGCTTCGCGCGAGGTGGAGTCGACATCGGGCAAAAGAATACGTGTTACACCCGCCTCTGTGGCTCTCTCTACTGCAGCATCGGACTCCGCTGGCTCGAACTGCGACGAGTAGAGGTGTGCATGAGTATCTACAAAAACCATTATTGCGATAGTAGGAATCGTTCACAATCAAGTGCCGCAACGCAACCCGAACCCGCCGCCGTAATTGCTTGGCGGTAGTGTGGGTCTTTGACATCGCCCGCGGCAAAAACTCCCTCCACCGAACATTTCGAGGTGTTGGGCTCGGTCACAATATAGCCCTCGTTGTCGAGCGTGATTTGGTCGGCAAAGAGCTCAGTGTTAGGGTGATGGCCTATCGCCACGAAGAATCCCATAATGTCTATTTTGGTCTCTGCGCCATCTTTATCGCGCAATAAAGCGCCAGTCACGCCGCTCATGTCGCCCAAGATCTCGGCTGTTGTGTGCTCGAAAAGCACCTTGATGTTTGGGGTGTTGAAAACTCTCTGCTGCATCGCTTTCGAGGCGCGAAGGTGATCCTTGCGCACAATGAGGTAGACTTGGCGGCAGATAGAAGCTAGGTAGGTCGCCTCCTCGCATGCCGTGTCGCCACCTCCGACCACGGCAACATCCTTTTTGCGGTAGAAGAAGCCGTCGCACGTTGCGCAGGCGCTAACTCCCTGACCTCGGAATTGAGTCTCCGAGGGCAATCCTAGGTATTTTGCCGTTGCGCCAGTCGAGATGATAATGCTCTGAGCCACAATCTGGTGACTGCCATCCACGACAACATGAAATGGGCGCGAACTAAGGTCGACGCTAGTGATCATCCCCGTGCGAATGTCTGCCCCAAAGCGCTCGGCCTGCTTCTTAAGGTCCTCCATCATCGCTGGACCATCGATTCCTTGGGGGTAACCAGGGAAATTTTCGATCTCGGTGGTGGTGGTGAGCTGCCCGCCAGGCTCCAAACCTTGGTAGATAATAGGCGAGAGATTGGCTCTCGAAGTGTAGATTGCCGAGGTGTAACCCGCAGGACCACTGCCGATTATCAAACATTTTACTTCTTCCATTATGCTTTATTTTTATAGTTCAAAATTCAATTTTATGGCTGCTCCGCCCCACGCATTTATATCGTGCTCGGCATAGTATAACTCTCTGGTACCCTGCGAGATAGTAATATTCGCCTCAAAGGGTTCTCGCGACTTTATAGGGATGTTTTTGCCCTTGGGCAGTGCCTTTGGTACAAAGTATACCACCACCTCGATGTGGTGAGCATCCTGCGCCTGGAGGGTAATCGCCTCCCCTTGGCCCTGCTCGCCACTTCTGGCCGACGCGACGTAAATGAGCTCCGAGGTGGGGGAGTAACCCCCGCACATCGCTATGGTTTCGCAGTCGGTGTAGTGCTGAGCGCTACTAGCAATCTTGATCTGAATCATCCTCTTTCTTTTCGAAGTGTTGTTGGCCAAAGAGCAAAAAGAGTACCACGCCAACAGAGATGTAGCTGTCGGCAAGGTTGAAGATCGCACCGAAGAAATAGTTGTTGCCATCGACCAAGAACGAGAGTGCGCGTGGCACGTTATTCCATTGGAAAAGAGGGAAGTAGAACATATCAACGACCTTGCCCATCATGGGTGCTGCGTAGCTACCACCGAAGTGCGCAACGCTACCCACAGTAGATTCCGAGAAGATCACACCATAGAAAGCGCTATCTATAAGGTTGCCAACGGCACCCGCCAGGATCATCGCAAAGGGAATAAGAACCCACTTGTGAGCCCCCTTCTTGACCATCTTCGGAAGGTAATATATCAGGCCCCCGATCATCACCACGCGGAAAAGCGAGAGCAGAAGCTTGCCCCAATCGAAAGCGCCACTCTTGGATATTTGCATACCAAAAGCTGCGCCATTATTTTCGATAAATCGCAGCTGGAACCAGTCGGGGAAGATTATAATCGCCTCACCAAGACTCATGTGAGTCTTAATCCAGATCTTTAAAAGCTGGTCGAGGAGTATTAGAACAACTATAAATATTGTTACGTTTCTTAATTTCATAGATTCATTTTATTTCTTTTGCAAAGATACAATTTTAATTGGACTTATAAAAATATGGAATTACTAAGTATCGGGGTGAACGCATGAAATTTTTTACTCTTTTGCGATTATTGGGCTTAGAGCTCTGCTCTAAGAGTATAATCTTTGATGCTTGGGCTGAAAGCCAACCCAAGAAGCAATCTAAGGAAAATTAAGGTAACGTATTGGAAATGTGTTTGATATGCTGGTGATTACGGAAAAGTGTTTTTTGCGGAAAATGCAAAATATTGCGGTTTGGCGCATAGGTTCCGTTACGAATCCGTTACCTATTTTTGTGATTGCAATATGGTGTGGTTTAGAGTAGCTAACTATTTGATATTTGGGTTCTTATTCGCCAAATTGCGTATACTGAAATGTCGTTCTTTTACTCATAGTTCTTTACCTTTGTGATTTCAAAATCACTTCTGCCATTCGCATCTCGGCATAGCTCAAACTACGTTTGGCTTTGCTCTCGATTTGTCGGCAGTTGCTGATCCAAAAAATCGCAAATAGACAAAATGCAATATGAGTAACGAATTAAAATTAGGGTTCTATCTCCGCCACAAGGAGATTAAAAGTGATGGTAGTGTGCCGATTATGGGGCGCATAACCATCGGTCGGACGATGGTACAGTTCGGTGCCAAGTGTAGTGTTGCCGAGCGACTTTGGGACACAAAGTCGGCTCGTGCAGTAGGTAAGAGCAAAGTTGCAACGGAGCTAAATCGCAACTTGGATAAGATCTCGCTCGCAATCCACACCCACTACAAAGAGCTAATAAAGCGCAAGGCGAGCACCACTGCAACAGAGGTGAAAAACGCCTTTCAAGGTATCGCATCTGGTCAAGAGACTTTGCTCCAATTTTGTGAGCGATACTACGACAAGTTGGGCGAACGTGTAGGTGTCACCCTCAGCTACAACGGTCGCTACGCCTATCGCAACCTATCGCAAGCAAAGGATGGAGTTTGGTGGATACACTCCAAGCGACAAAAGACTGGTAGCGAGTTTCACGTGCCACTGCTCGATGTTCCGATGCAGATAATCGAGAGGTATCGAGGCACAGCCGATGGCGACCATCTATTCAGGGTCTTTAGTGGCGTAACGATGAATATTCAACTAAAGAAGATCACAAAAATATGTGGCATTGCGCGAGATATTACCTACCATCAAGCACGGCACTCGTATGCGAGTTTAATCACTCTATCTTAGGGAGTTCCAATGGAGAGTGCAAGCAAGATGTTGGGGCACACTTCGATAAAATCAACCCACATATACGCCAAAATATCAAACGATAAGATTGATCGAGATATGAAGATATTGGAGCGACAGATTAAAGGAAAATACCAATTAGCAAACTTATAGACGATGAAAGACACAAAGAGATACAGCACCTTTGCCGTGATATTCTACATTAACAAAAGTAAAGTTAAAAAGAGCGGGCTAACCACTATTATGGGGCGAATATCGGTCAGTGGTGATATGACCCAATTTTCAACAAAGATCGATATTGACCCCTCTGCGTGGGATGCAAAGACCTATCGACTAAAGGGTAAAGGCAGAGCCGAGTCAGAGATAAATCGCAAGTTAGATACACTCACAAGTGACATCACCGCTTACCACAGCGAGCTAATTGAGAAGCAGAGCTACGTCACAGCCGAACTACTAAAAAATCGAGTGTGCGGTATTGGTCAGAGCAAAAACACTCTACTTACGCTCTTTGCCGAGCATAATGCCGAGTTTGCCAAGATGGTTGGTGTCAATCGTGCTGAGCGTAGCTATGTGCAGTACACCAATGTGTATAACCACGTGAGTCAATTTCTAAAGTTGCGATACGACATCGAAGATATTGCACTCACTCAACTCGATCAAGAGTTCATCGAGCAATTTCATCTATATCTGTTGCGAGATAAAGGGTTTGGAGTAGCGACCGTAAAGGGCTATACCAACACTCTTCGCCGAATCGCAACTAAGGCTGTAAAGTCGGGAGTACTTCGCAAAGATCCATTTGGCAATTTCAAGGCAGAGAATCCTAAATCGCAGGTCTGCCATATAGACGAGGAGGATTTGCGCAAGATGATGAGCACCTCTATTGAGTCCAAAGCACTGTGTTTTATCCGTGATATGTTCATATTTTCGACATTTACAGGCATATCATTTGCCGATATGTGCAACCTCACCACCGATAATATCCACCGTGAGCGGCGACGAATGTGGATCGAGTTCAAGCGACAAAAGACGGAGAATGCGTGTTACATTCCACTCTTGGAGATACCTCGCAAGATTATTAAGAAGTATGAGCCACTGCGCAAGAGTGATAAGGTATTTAACTCAAGTTTCGCAAGTACCTCAAGCAACTTTAGAATCGTAAGCGAGTAGCATACTTAGGTCTAATTCCCTATTTGCTGCAAGACCCTCGAATACCTCTTCG
>JBCQWE010000012.1:0-56114 GCA_047172505.1 Rikenellaceae bacterium
AGCTGACAACCAAGGCTGTAGAGATTGCGGCTCGTAGGCTGCAATGACGTGTGTAGGTGAAATAGAAACTTAAGAATCACACCCTATCTTCTCTATTATTAATAGTAGGAAATAAAATTTATTAAAAAAAAGATAAAAAAACTAGAAAACTATTTTGAGTTTTCTAGTTTTTTACATACCTTTGCAGAGTTAAAAATTTAATATACAAATTTATGGATGTGCAGCAAAAAGCTGAGATAGTTAAATACGCCCGCAATATTATCGTTCGCAACGGGGTAAAATCTCTCAAGATGGATGACGTGGCACAAGCTACCCATACCTCGAAGAGGACACTCTACGAAACCTTTGGCGACAAAGAGGAGTTAATGTTTATCGCCGTTAAGGAACACTTCGACGAGTTTGAGATCAACAATGCCAAAACGGCAAAAAGTGCTCCCAACATATTGATCGCGATGCTTATTGTGATGGAAGAGATCCGCAAAAATGCCGAGGTGAATTGGCAAATTCGTTTGGCGCTCCGCAACCACTACCCCAAAGTTAGCGAACGCTTGTGGAACGATAAAGCCGATGAAAAACGCAAGGTTGTCGCCTTGTCACTAAGAGCGGGTATTAAACAGGGCTATATTAACAATAATATTAATATAGACCTCACAATGAATATGTTCAGCTATATCGCTATAGGTATATCCGAATACAACGAGATGATCGACATTCCAAAAGATATCAATATCGAGGATGCTTTTCAAGAGGTTCTTATAAATTATATGCGAGGAATAAGCACAATCAAGGGTGTAAAAGCCATTGACGACTACATAGAAAACAGACAAAAAACGAATAATAAACTAAAGAATTAGAATGAGAAAACTATTTTTTGCAGCAGCAACCCTACTACTTTGGTCGGGAGCCCAGGCTCAAGAGCTGCAACTCACAATCGACCAGGCTGTTGCTATTGCCTTGGACGACAATCCAACGATCCAGATTGCAAATATGGAGATCGAACGTTACGACTACGTTTTAGCCGAAACCAAGGGTAACTACCTCCCATCACTTAGCATCGATTCATACTATAATTATAGTGTCATCGCTCAACAAATGTCGAAAAGCATGCAACTTTCAGCCGATGGAACATCGACAGTATCGGCCGCAGCGAATCTTTCGATTCCGCTCTACGCCCCTGCAATTGCACGCACACTCACGCTCAACAAGACTCAAATGGCAGCGGCTGTTGAGTCGGCTCGTGGTTCGAAAATCACACTTGCGGCCGAGGTGAAGAATGCATTCTACAACATTCTACTTGCCGAGCAGTCGCTCGTGGTACTCGAAGAGAGTTCGGCAATTTCGAAAAAGAGCGTCGACGACACTCAGATCATGTTCGACAATGGACTAACCGCCGAGTATGACCTACTCACAGCGCAAGTGCAGTATAGCAACCTCCAACCAACAATTGTGCAGACTCGCAATTCGGTGGAGATCGCAAAGATGCTTCTTAAGATGTATCTCTCGCTGCCTGCCGAAACTGAGATCTCGCTCACAGGTTCTCTCGACCAGATGCGCGACATCGTTTTCGACGGTGCCGACGGTCTCACAACCGACATCTCGCAAAATAGCGACCTTCGAGCAATGGAGTACCAATCGCAACTCTTGGCCGATCAACTTCGCCTCACAAACTCGGCTCGCCTCCCAACTCTGGCAGCTTATGGTTCGGTGACCTACTACGGTTCTGAATCGGCTGTGATCGATTATTCGACCTTCTCGGCAAATGGCACAGAGTATTATGGCCAAATCCCAATCAGCGTAGGTGTATCGCTCTCGATCCCTATCTTCTCGGGCCTTACAAATGTCAACAAGGCTAAATCGATCAAGAACCAGATGAAGCAACTTGAGCTTCAAAAGCTATACCTCGAACAGAGCAAGATCGTAGAGCTTAAATCGGCGATCAACAACCTCTTCACAGCTCGCGAGAAGATGTTCTCCGAGGAGGCTACAGTCGAGCAAGCTGCCAAAGCATACTCGATCTCGAAGACTCGCTACGATGCTGGCGTGGGCACAATGCTCGAACTCAACTCGGCGCAACTAGCTCAGACTCAATCATCGCTCAACTACTCGCAAGCCATCTACGACTACCTATCGGCTAAGTGCGACTACGACAAAATAATTGGAAAAGAAAATTAAAAACACATATAAATGATGAAAAAAGTTATTTACTGCGCAGTTGCTCTAGCAGCGCTTGCGAGTTGCGGCACAAAGCAACAAAAAACAACAGAGAGCACCCAGGTGCAAAAGGTTGTTACCACATCTACAGTGGCTACAGCCGAGGTGATTACAATCGACGAGACCTACACCTCGGAGATCAAACCTTTCAAAGAGATTATGGTGACCCCAGCAGCTTCGGGCGTTAGAGTCGATAAAATCTTAGTCGAGGTTGGCGACAAAGTGCGCGAGGGTCAATTGTTGGCTACGCTCGACCCTACACAGTACTACCAACAGATGACCTCGCTCGAAAACCTTCGTTCGGACTACGATCGCTTGGAGTCGGTTTACAACGCTGGCGGCATCTCGAAACAGACTCTCGACCAAGCAAAGACCAACCTTGTGATCCAAGAGGAGGTTGCCAAAAATATGAAAACCAACATCGAGGTGCTTTCACCAATCAACGGAGTTGTGACAGCGCGTAACACCGAGGCAGGAAACCTTTTCGTTGCTCAGCCAATCTTGCACCTTATGCAGATCAATAAGCTAAAGGTTACGGCCGACGTTCCCGAAGTTTACTTCCCCGACGTGAAGTTAGGCATGCCTATCTCGCTTACCACAGAGGTCTACCCTGGCGAGGTTTTCGAGGGTAGTGTTACCCTTATCGCACCTGCAATCAGCGCAGACACACGCACATTCAGCGTCGAGGTGACCGTTCCAAACTCATCGGAGCGCCTACGCCCAGGTATGTTTGGTCGCACTAAGTTTGCTATGCGCACAAAAGATGGTGTCATGGTACCCGACGTTGCTGTTCAAAAGCAAATTGGTACCGACGACCGCTACATCTACGTTAATAACAATGGTGTTGCCGAGCGTCGCAACGTGACAACTGGTCGCCTAGTGGGTTCCAACTTCGACATCTTGTCGGGTGTAGCTGCGGGCGAAGAGGTTATCACAACCGCTTTCTCGCGCATCTCGAACGGCACTGCAATCCAGATCCAATAACAAATTAAGAGCTTAAGAATATGAATATATACGAAAGTGCCGTTAAGAAACCAATATCGACCGTACTGATATTTATCGGTGTGGTGGTTATGGGACTCTTCTCGCTACAAAATCTCGCTGTGGATCAATATCCCGAGATTGATATGCCGATGATCTCGGTTATCACCACCTACGCTGGTGCCAACGCTTCGGATATTGAGACCAATGTAACACGCATCCTGGAGGATAACCTCAACACCGTCGACGACCTTAAGGAGATCACCTCCACATCGTCGGATAACTACTCGATGATCACTCTCGAATTTGAGTATGGAATCGACCTTGCGAATGCCGCAAACGACATCCGCGACGTTGTGAGTCGTGTTCAATCACTACTTCCCGACGAGGTAGACTACCCTACCATCTTCAGATTCTCTTCTTCGATGATGCCAGTGTTGATGTTCTCGGTTACTGCCGAAGATAGCTACCAAGCCCTAGCAAAGATCCTCGACGACGAGATGGTCAACACCCTCAACCGTATCGATGGAGTTGGTTCGGTGAGTGTAAGTGGTGCTCCCGAGCGCGAAATTCAGGTCAACATAGATCCTCGCAAATTAGATGCTTACGGACTATCTATCGAGACTATCGGTGGAATCATTGCCGCAGAGAATATCAATGTTCCCGCAGGAACTATCGACGTGGGTAACAACACCTTCAACCTGAAATCTGACGGTGAATTCAACAACAGTTCGGAGGTTAGCAGCATTGTGATCTCGAACCGTGGCGGTCGCATCGTAAAACTTTCCGACATCGCTGTTGTCCGCGATACACTCGAAACATCGACCATGGATGAGCGCATCAATGGCGAATTGGGAGTACGTGTGATGGTCCAAAAGCAATCGGGTGCCAACACCGTAAATATCGTTAAAGCGATCATGGCCGAGATGCCAGCGATCGAAAAGGCACTTCCCGATGACATAAAAGTCGATATTATCTACGAAGGATCGTCGGAGATCACCAACTCGATCAACTCTCTATCGGAAACTATCATGTATGCCTTTATCTTCGTGATTTTGGTAGTAATGGTATTCTTGGGCCGTTGGCGAGCAACATTTATCATCTGTCTTACGATCCCTATTTCGTTGATCTGTTCGTTTGTCTACCTCTACATGACAGGCTCTACGCTTAATATCATATCGCTTTCGTCGCTCTCGATTGCCATAGGTATGGTTGTGGATGATGCCATCGTAGTACTCGAAAATATCACCACTCACATAGAAAAAGGATCGAGCCCCAAAGAGGCGGCGATCTATGGAACCAACGAGGTGTGGCTCTCGGTTATCGCTACAACACTTGTGGTCGTTGCTGTATTCTTGCCACTTACCATGCTAACAGGTATGGCTGGTATCATGTTCCGCGAGTTGGGTTGGATTGTAACTATCGTAGTTTCAGTCTCTACCATCGCAGCGATCTCGCTCACACCAATGCTTTCGGCATATATCCTTTCGGCAAAGGGTGGCGAGCACGACTACAAAGGAATCGGTATTGTCTACAAGCCTATCGATATGGCCCTTAATTGGTTAGACCGCGCTTATGCTAAGATGCTACGCTTGGTGTTGGCTCACCGCCGCATCACAATGAGCATCGTCTTGCTTACCTTCGTTGGGTCGATCATGGTTATGGCCTCGGGCAAGATCCCAACAGAGTTCTTCCCGTCGAGCGATAACGACCGTATGTCGGGTGTAGTCAAGTTGGAACAAAACGTCTCGGTGGAGTACACCGCAAAGATTGCACGCCAGATCGACAACATCATCTACGACAAATACCCCGAGATCATTATCGTGTCGGCTTCGGCAGGTGCCAACTCGTCGGATGACGCTTTCTCGGCGATGACAACCACAGGTTCGCACATCATCAACTACAACTTCCGCTTTGTGCCAGCTGCCGAGCGCGACAGAACAATCTTCGAGGTTGCCGACCTTTTGCGCGAAGACTTCGCAGCTATCCCCGAAGTTCGCGACTACTCGCTAACCCCAGGTGGTGGCGCAGGCCCATCGGGCACCAGCACTGCCGACATCAAGGTTATTGGCTACGACATGGATGTAACAAATACCGTTGCAACCGAGCTCAAGGAGCTTGCAAAAGGTGTCGACGGACTTCGCGACGTGCAACTCTCGCGCGAGGATCTTCGTCCAGAATACGATGTTAAGTTCGACCGCGAGAAACTCTCTTATTATGGCATCACCTACGCTTCGGCCGCTTCGGCAGTTCGCAACCGCATCAACGGACTCACGGCGAGCGTCTACCGCGAAGATGGCGACGAGTACGACATCATCGTGCGCTACGACGAGAGTTACCGCGAATCGTTTAGCGACATCGAAAACATCACCCTCACTTCGGCGATGGGCAAGCAGATTCCACTTAGAAACGTCGCTGAGATCACAATGGTCGAAGCTGCACCAACTATCGAGCGCGAGAATCGCCAACGTATAATCTCGGTCGAGGGAACAATGGGTGCTGGCGTAGCATTGAGCCATGTAACAACACAAATGCAGAAGATCGTCGACGACTACAAAGCCCCCGATGGCGTATTCATCGAACTTGGAGGTACCATTGAGGATCAACAAGAGTCGTTCGGCGACCTTGGAGTGCTATTTGTCTTGATCGTGATCTTGGTTTACATCGTGATGGCAACACAATTCGAGTCGCTACTCTTCCCATTCATCATCATGTTTACCATACCTCTCGCCTTTACAGGTGTGATCTTGGCGCTATGGCTCACAGGTACTACTCTATCGCTTATCGCTCTTATCGGAGCAATCATGCTGGTGGGTATCGTGACCAAAAATGGTATCGTGATGGTCGACTACATGAACCTCTTGGTTGAGCGTGGGTCGAGCGTATACAACGCCGTTATCGACGGTGGTAAGAGCCGCCTTCGCCCAGTGCTCATGACCTCATTCACCACAATCTTGGGTATGATGCCAATGGCAATCACCGCAGATGCTGGATCCGAGATGTGGCGACCAATGGGTATTGCCGTGATCGGTGGTCTCACCTTCTCTACCCTACTCACCCTGCTTGTAGTGCCAATCTTCTACTCAATCTTTGTGAATCACAAGATCCGCCGCGAAAAGAGAAAAGCAGCTGAGGCTGAGGCAGCAAACCTATAAAAATATCAAAAAAATGAAAGCAGTATTCATATCATATAATCAAGCTCTTACCGAAAGAGTACACAAAATCCTCGACGAGCAATCAATCCGCGGATTCACCAAGTGGGACCTCACCGAAGGTCGTGGCACCTTCGACGGCGAACCACACCACGGCACCCACACATGGCCCTCGATGAACTCTTCGATCATGACAATCGTCGAAGACGAAAAGGTAGAGCCCCTGATGGCAGCCCTGCGCGCCATGGATGAAAAAACCAAGATGCAAGGCTCACGAGCATTCGTTTGGAACATCGAACAGATGAGCTAAAGGCAACTCAACTCTTTGGTTGTCACGATATAAAGCGTGGCGGCCAAACAACAAAAAACCAGATCATGCCAATTTATTATTGGTGCGATCTGGTTTTTTCTTTTTTTCTTGGCTGAGAATCTTCTGAGACTTTCTGAGACCTCTGTAATTCGTTTTTAGAGCAAAGGCGAAAAGCAACCAAATCCAACAGCAACATATATTTTCGCCTATTTACCACATGATTGGCGTGCGACCATTTTGTCAGCTTCATTTTTTTGCATATCTTTGTGGTCTTATTACGTAATTATTTCACCAGCAATGAATATTGAATCATTTATCACACGTGTCGCAGCTGAGTCGTTGACGGCACTTTATGGCCAGCTTCCTATCGAGGAGGTGCAGATCCAAAGAACACGCAAGGAGTTCGAGGGCGATTACACACTTGTTGTCTTTCCGCTACTTCGCCGTAGCAAGATGGCTCCCGAGGCGACTGCTACGCAGGTGGGCGAACATATCGTGGCAAACAATAGTGAATTCAGTGGCTTCAACGTTGTCAAAGGTTTCTTGAACCTCTCGTTATCGGCTTCATTTTGGGCTTCGTGCTTCGAACAGAACTACTCTACTGCTAACTTTGGGCACGCTACAGATAGTGGCCGCACGATCATGGTTGAATATTCATCGCCTAACACCAACAAGCCTCTTCACTTAGGTCATATCCGCAACAACCTTTTAGGCTATTCGGTGGCTCAGATCCTCGAAGCTAATGGACACAAAGTCATCAAGGCCAACTTGGTGAACGACCGTGGAATCCACATCTGCAAATCGATGCTCGCGTGGCAGAAGTTTGGCCAAGGGGAGACTCCAGCCTCATCGGGGATGAAGGGCGACCACCTTGTGGGCAAATATTACGTAGAATTCGACAAACACTATAAAGCTGAGATAAAGGAACTTATGGCTGATGGCGCAAGCGAAGAGGAGGCCAAAAAGAGTGCTCCGATGATACTTGCAGCCCAAGAGATGTTGCGCCGTTGGGAGGCTAAAGACCCCGAGGTTTATGCTCTTTGGGAGATGATGAACGGTTGGGTCTACGAAGGCTTCGACGTGACGTACAAGGCCTTAGGCGTTTCGTTCGACAAGGTTTATCACGAGTCACAAACCTACCTTTTGGGTAAGAGCATCGTCGACGAAGGTCTGGAAAAGGGTGTTTTCTTCCGCAAAGATGATAATTCGGTGTGGATCGATCTCGAAAGTGATGGCTTAGACCAAAAGCTCCTGCTTCGTAGCGATGGCACATCGGTCTACATGACCCAGGATATTGGAACGGCGTATAGCCGCTTCGAGGAGAACAACCTCGACGATCTGATCTACGTTGTCGGAAACGAGCAAAACTACCACTTCCAGGTACTGAAACTTGTCCTAAAGAAGTTGGGCAACGCTTGGAGCGACAATATCACCCACCTCTCGTATGGCATGGTGGAACTCCCCGAGGGTAAGATGAAATCGCGCGAGGGAACCGTTGTCGATGCCGACGATCTAATCGCAGCTATGGTCTCTTCGGCTCGCGAGATCTCCGAGGAGGCGGGCAAGCTAGAGGGCTGCACCGAGCAAGAGATCCTCGACATCACAACCACTGTTGGTATGGGAGCTCTCAAATACTTCATTTTGAAAGTAGACCCCAAGAAAACAATGCTTTTCGACCCGAAGGAGTCGATAGATTTCAATGGTAACACTGGTCCATTTATCCAATACACTCACGCCCGCATCTGCTCTATCAAGCGCAAAGCTGCCGAAGCAGGAATCGCATTCGAGGGCGCGGTTAAGTGTGAGTTGCAAGCGGACGACATCGCTCTAGTGAAGACGATCGCCGACTACCCCAACGCGGTTAAAGCGGCGGGCGATAATTTCGCACCTTCAATGATTGGGGCCTACATCTACGATCTTGCCAAAGAGTTCAACGGCTACTACCACGACCACTCGATCCTTAAGGAGGAGTGCGAAGCTACACGCCAATTCCGTCTACAACTTGCCGACCAAGTCGCTCGCATCATCAAAAGCGGCATGGCTCTTATGGGTATCGACGTTCCCGAGAGAATGTAATAAAAATCGCCTAGTTAGTCGCACTCATTAATTCTTAGAAATCGAATAGCAAGATTAGTTTTGGGGCTTCGCGAGCATTTTTAACCGCAGCGTACTTAAGGTACGTGAGGATTAAAAAGCGGAGGGAGGTGCCGAAAATGACCTTGCTATTCGGTTTCTATCGTGTAAGGTGAAATACTTCCAATATCTTACCACACATCTCAGACCACGAGAAGCGCTTACGCTCTTCGACGATATTTTCTTCGAATCGTTGTAGGTTGTCGCCACTCCATGCCTTCTCGATAGCCTCCGCCACGGAGCTGAATGTTGGCAGACAGACATATCCAACGCGATTATTTGGGACAATTTCGGGTAGGCCACCCACGGCTGTTACGATCATGGGCAGAGAGAAGTTGTAGGCGATTTGCGTTACACCACTCTGCGAAGCGGTGTGGTATGGGAGCACCACAAAGTCGGCCGCCGAGAAGTAGTATTTGACCTTGTCGTCTGCGACAAAACCCTCGTGCAGGATCACCTCGTCGGTAATGCCGCCAATATTCATTTGAGAGATATATTTATCCTTCGATGAATAAAACTCACCTGCTACCAACAATTTTTTACCTTCGGTCTTACCCTCGGCCTTCAACATCGCCCACGCTTCGAGCAATATATCGAGCCCTTTATAGTCGCGGATCAAGCCAAAAAACATGGCATAGCGCTGCTCTGGGTCGAGTCCCAGGGTTGTGCAGGCCTCATCGCGGTCGACACGGCTGCCGAAGTTTTCGAACATTGGGTGAGGCGAGAAGATGGCGGGGCGCTGCGAATAATTTTTCAATTCGGAGTTCACCTGCTCCGACATGTAGACAAAGCCATCGACTGCGCGCAGGTAGTAGTAGTTGCAGGGGTGATCGATTAGGTGGTGCTCGTGAGGCTCTACGTTGTCGATCTGACAGATTACCTTGGTATGCTTATTCTTACGTGCAATGCGCGCAATTGTTCCAAAGCAGGGCGCCATAAATGGAGTCCAATACTTCAGCAATACAATATCGGGTTTTTCGCGGCGAATTTGTCGGCCAATTTTGATCCAGTTGAATGGATTCATGGTGTTAACCAAGCGCTCAATCTTAAGATCGGCGGGTGGCGGAGTCGCCAAGGTCTGGTTCTTGCCAGGGAAGAGGAGTTTGGGGTATTGTACCGTAAAGGTTTTGATGTCGACCTGGTGGCCATGGCTCTGAAATTCACGAGCCATGGTCTCCATAATCGATGCTAGTCCGCCTCTGTAAGGGTGTGCGGGACCCACTATTGTTATCTTCATACCTAATGCGAATTAAGGTTTGAGCTTCGCCAAACCAAATTCGGCTATTTTTATGTTTTGACCCCTTCCCCAAACCCCTTCCCTTAGGGAAAGGGCTTAGTCGAGTGGTTTTAAACCACTCTCCACAGCGGCCACGAATTAAGATTTTTCAAATCTTAATTCACATAATCTAATGCCTTTTCACAAATTTACACAAAAATCTTGAATTTTTGGCAGGTATGACAAAATATTTTATTCCGCCTCGGGGCGCATCATCACCTTGATGATATTGTTCGAATCAAGAATCTCTTGCAACATCGCCTTCACTTGATCGATGGTCACCGACTCGATTATCGCGCGAGCCTCGGTGGGCACGCTGTAGCCGTATGTATAGTATTCGTGGATGTAACCCGCCCAAGCGCTATTCTTCTCCAAATTGTTGTCGAACTCTTTGAGCATAAATTCGCGACTCTTGCTCATTTGCTCCTCCGAAGGGCCATTGGCAGCCATATTTTCTAATTCGGCAATGATAATTTCGCACAATTCGTCGGCCTGCGCCTGGTTAGTGTCGAATTGGATGCGCAACGAGATAGTCTCTGTGGGCAGTGCCGAAAGCGAAACATTCACTCCTACGCCATAGGTGCCACCCTTCTCCTCGCGGATCGATGTTAGATAACGGTTGCTAAGTGCTGCCGAAAGATACTTGGCAATGTATTGATTCTCAAGATTGAAGTCGTAGTTGCTATTTAAAAGGTAACCTACGCTCACCTTGGGTTGAGCCATATTTACAGCGATAGAGTCCTCGACCTTACCCGCGACTGGGCGAATACCATCGTCGGTGAGTTGGATCGCTGCGCCTTTTGTTGGAAGCGAGCCTATATACTTCTCTACAAGAGGTTTAAGTGTCTGCAAGTCGACATTACCCGTGATCACAAAGCGGAACGAGTCGGCATCGGAGAATAAAACATCGAAAAGGGCTGGTAAGCGCTCGAACTCAATATCGTCTAACAACTCAGCCGAAAGCTCCTGCTTGCGCGGATTGTTGTTGTAGATAGTCTTTGTTTGGAAGCCCGAGAAAATGTTATCGGGGTTATTCTTATTGTTTTGCGCGTAGTTGTACAACATTGTCATGAAAGTGTTGAAGTCATCTTCGCTGAAGCGAGGCGCCGTGAAGTTCAAGTATACAAGTTGCAACATTGTCTCCACATCCTTAACCGAACTTGCACCACTCACACCATTGGTGTATTCCGAGCTCCATAGCGCTGCCGAGGCATTTTTGCCCGAAAGTTGCTTTTGAAGCTCCGTTGCCGAAAATTCCGACACTCCAGAGCGCGAAAGAACCGAGGTGACAAATGAACCACTGTTATAATCTTCGTCCGAGAAGAGAGCGTCGCCACCATAAGCCTTCGCGGTGAGTTGCACCTCGTCCGCTTTGAATTTCGATGGGCGCACCACAACCTCGATACCATTTTTCAAGATCCATTCTGTAGTGCCCAACTGCTCGTTAGTCGACTCTTTTACAACTTTTGAACCCTTCAGTTTAATAGCAGGGTCGATAAGTGGCACCTTGACTACGTTGTCCTCGTAAGGCTCCAACTCCATCGCTGCAACCTTTGCAATTGTCGCCAAGATCTCCTCCTCGGTGGGGTTTACCAACCCTTCGCGCTGGGGTGCGTTAACGATAATTGTTTGGTTGAGAGGCGAGATCGCCTGTTGAGCCATCGCATTTATGTCATTAACACTCAACATGTTGATAATCATGCTGTCGAGCTTAAACTCTGTCGCAGCATCGGGAATGGGGGTATTCTTCGAATAATTATCTAGGTAACGTTGAACGTAAGCACCATTGAGTTGGTCGCCACTATTGTTGTATTGCTGCTCGATAGATTGCATAAGATTAGCTTGCGCACGCTCAAATTCGCCCTGCGTAAAGCCATACCTGCGGCTCTTCTCCATCTCTACGGCCAACGCCTCGAAGCCCTCGTTGAGCTTGCCATCTTGCGTATAAACGCTATACATCACACTTTCGAGCGTTGGAATAACACCTATCGAACCAATATCCATTCCCGCTTGGGTAAATGGAGCGTTGGGCTGCATTGCAATTTCGCGCAAACGCTCATTCTGCATAACCGAGATAAATGTTTTGGCAATCTCCTGCAACTCATAAATCATCAAGTTGTTATACTCCTTTGGCATAGCCTCACCCTTTATAAACACATTGATAGACGACGATGTCATCTCAGGATCGGTATAGATCGAAACGATAGGTTCCTCGTTACTCTGCACCCTTACAACCTCCTTTTGAGGAGCATCGGCAGCGGGCATCGGTAGGTTATCCATTAATTTTAGCAGCTTCGCCTCGATTTGGTCAACATCGATGTCACCAACAATCACAACCGCTTGATTGTCTGGGCGATACCACGCCTCGTAGAAGCGAATCAAAGCATCGTGCTCGAAACTCTCCAGGCCTTCGAGGTAGCCAATAAGGTTACGGTGCTCGTAGCGAGTGCCGCGACCTATTACTTGGAGCATATTGATAACCGAACGCCACGAAGCGTTGTCGCGCGTGCGAAGCTCCTCCTTGATTACACCACGCTCCGAGTCGATCTCCGCGGCTTGAGGGTCGATGAAACTCGACCAGTCGTGGAGAATCAAAAGAGCCGTATCGATCACGCCAGGGCGAGTGACAGGAACATCTTTGATGAGGTATGTTGTTTGGTCCCAGCCTGTTGCAGCATTAAGATTTGCTCCAAATTTAACACCGATCTTCTCTAAATATTCGATCATCTCTTTGCCTGGCATATTAACTGTTCCGTTGAAGGCCATGTGCTCCAAGAAGTGAGCTAGACCTTGTTGATCGTCCTCCTCTTGGATCGCTCCAACGTCGGTCAAAATATAAAAATCGGCCTGCCCTTTAGGCTTAGCGTTGTGTCGAATGTAGTAAGTGAGTCCCGAGGCAACTTTTCCTACTCTTACATCTGGATCGACAGGAATTGGCTCCATCGGATTGAAAGCTTGAGCCATGGTTGTTGTTACAATCAGTAAGGCTACAGCACTTAAAAATAACTTTTTCATAATCTATTTGTTGTGATATACAATTTTATTTAACACAAAGATATAAATAATTTGTCAATATTATCTTTTTTATCGACTATTTACAGAAATCGTACTCCGCGACCATCATAAACCTGCGAAAATAGCCCGCCTACTGCGCTCACGCGGCGCGGCGCCAGGATAGCCTGGACCCAAAAACTTTCGTTTTTGACCTGTTTTATTGTTTCTTGTGTTGCGCTGATTGTGTAGGCTTTGCCCGTGGCGATATATAATTCTTCTTTTGAAAATAAATTTTCAAGGCAGAATTTTAACTTATATATCTTATACAAATAGTTAAACACAAGCCCCCAGAGCCAATTTTCTTAATAACATCCCCCGTCCGTCATTGCGGCCTACGAGCCGCAATCTCGAAAATAACTGACAGTAAAAGTGTTAGAGATTGCGGCTCGTAGGCCGCAATGACGCGTATGGGAGTATCTTCAAGGAAGAAAAACGAAAAGAAAACCTCATGCCAAAGGCATACCGCCAGAACTCCCCTCCTACTAGCGAGGTGCCCGAGCCAAAAGGGCTCGGAATAGCGCCGAGCGAGGAGGGGTCGGGGGTGGTGGTCGAATATAACTTACTTACCTATTAGATATTTACATGGCTAGCGAACTGAGACTTTCTGAGTATTTTCTGAGTCCTCTGCAACTCGCTTTGTGGGGTCAAGCACTTGTGGTGCTTGATAAATTTTATGCTCTCGGAGATTGGGGTCAAGCTTGCTTGAAGCCCAATTTAAGGGAGCATAAAATCTTTGAGCAAAGCGAAAAGCCCCAAAGTGCAACAAAAAGAAAGCGCAACAAAAAAAGGTGTCAGACACAATGCCGAACACCTTTTTATAGTATCTAAATCGTTAAGATTTAGTTGATTCCCTTCATCATTTTGCTCAACCATGGCCCTAAGACAAACAGACAAACGGTTGCGATAGCTGTAATTGCCGATACGAACCAGAATACGTTTACAGGTTGACCGATTGCAACTTCAACTGCCGACGATAGCTTTTGAGCTTGAGAAGCTCCGAAGTTACCTGCCGCGAACGAGAACATCCACACACCCATAAGTGTAGAGACCAATTTTGGAGGAGATAGTTTTGTGATCATCGAAAGGCCGATTGGCGAGATACACAACTCACCAAAGGTGAAGATAAGGTATACACCTGTAAGCCACAATGGAGAGACCTTAACGATCTCCGATCCACCGTTCGAGATTGTATCAGCTACTGCCATAACAGCAGCACCAATAGAGAGCAAACACATACCCCACGCAAATTTGAATGGAGTCTTCGGGTTCATCTTAACCTTGCCCAAAGCAACCCACAAAAGTGAGAAGATCGGAGCCAACGTTACGATGAAGATCGCATTGATCGATTGGAACCACGATGCTGGGATCTCGAAACCAAAGACCATACGATTCGTGTTATCTAACGCAAACATGTTAAATGTTGTACCAGCTTGCTCGAAACCTACCCAGAAGAAGATGTTGAAGAAAGCAAGGATAAGGATCACACCCACGCGCTTCCATTGGTCTACATCCTCTGTGCCGCGAACAATCGAAACAAGAAGGTAACCACCACCTGCGATACCTACAACCCACATAATGATAGTTTGAACAAGCGACGAGATAGCGCCCCAACCTGACATAAATGCCAAAGGTGCTGCAACTAGAGACACTGTGTATAGTGCAATCTTCATCCAGTCTGACTGAAGCAGGTGTGTGCGACCCTCCTCGGTGTTAGGTGGCATTCCGATGTGACCCAAAGTGCTCTCAGAGCGCAAGATAAACCAAGTCACACCGACCAACATACCGATACCTGCCGAAAGGTAGCCATACTCCCAAGATACGTTCTCGCCGAGGTAACCAGCAACCAAAGGAGCGATGAATGCACCAAGGTTGATACCCATGTAGAAGATGGTGAAACCACTATCTTTGCGAGGGTCGTTATCGTCGTAGAGTTGACCTACCATAGTCGAGATATTTGGCTTGAAGAAGCCGTTACCCAAGATCAAAACACCTAGACCAGAGTAGAATAGCAACTGACGAAACTCCATATTCTCGCCGCTCATAGCTGCGAAAGCCAAGATGAATTGACCCATCGCCATCGCCAAACCTCCGATATAGATCGTAGCTCGTTGACCTAGAACTTTGTCGGCCATAACACCACCAATAAGAGGTGTCACATAGACCAAAAATGTGAAAATACCGTAGATTGTAAACGCCTCCTCAGAGCTCAATCCAAAACCTCCTGCGTTTACTCCCGAAACCAGGAACAACACCAAGAGCGCGCGCATTCCATAGTAACTGAAACGCTCCCACATCTCGGTGGCAAAGAGTGTCGACAACCCCATTGGGTGTCCAAAAAATGTAGCTTCTTTACTTGCCATCTTTAAATGATTGTTAATTAATATTTATATAAATTTTATTCTCTATTTCCTTTTCTTGATCCATGCAAGATGCAAAGCTACAAAAAACCAACGAGAAAAACAATCATTTGCGCAATTAAGAGATGGCAGGGAGAGTAAAAAGCATAAAACGGGAGGCAAGTTAGACCCAGCAACCAACTTTTACCATCAGGTTAGTTGTTGTGGTTATAGGTCTCCAGAACCTCGTAGGCTTTCGAGATTCCCAGCTCGCCCGCTTTCGAGATGTCGATATAACCCTTGCGAGTATCTTTCATGTAGACCTGGATCACGCCGCGGTTGTAGTATGCCTCGGCAAACGAGGGGTAGAGCTCGATGGCTTTGGTATAGTCGTCGTACGCCTCGGGCAGTTTTCCCGATAGTGCCATAAGGTTGGCCCTATTATAATAGGTATAGGCAAATTCGGGGTAGAGTTTGATCGCCTTATTGAGGTCCGATAGTGCCTCGTCGTAGTTGTATGTGCGAGTTTGGTTGCTCTTCAACCTATTTGCGGGGTCGGAGTCGATAGAAATTCGCTGGTAAGAGTTGTCGATCGACGAAATGAAGTCGATCATCTCGGCCTGTGTTGTCGAGCGATTGAGGTACAGGAACGGATTTGTTGGGTTGAGCTCAATTGCCGAGGTGTAGGTACTAACAGAGCTAGTGTACTGCTTTATAAGACCTTGCGAGATTGCGCTCTCAAATAAGCTACGCCAATCATCCGACTTTGTACGCAAAGTTTTGCTATACTCTTTGTTTATCTCGACTAATTCTTGAGGGGCGATATTGCTACGACCCTCGTTGATTACCAGCAACTTATTGTCGAACGATGCCACAAAGTCATTCATCTGCTCAGAGTAGTAACCGTTGACGTTGGGCAGCGCAGTTGTGTCGGGCTCATTGAGAGTGAATCGCAGCAAGGGTATCAATATCAGCGAGTTGCCGTTGCCGCTGCGCGAAGTTAAGTTTTCGAATTTACTACCCGAGAAGTTGCTGTCAAATGCCAAAAGTTTATCGAAGCGGTAGGTGGTATCCGAATATATCGAGTAGCTGCTATCTTTGAGTTTCGATTTATGTTCGGCGATCTTGCGCTCGGCGATATTCTTGTCGCGTTTGGCCTGCGAGGATTTGTTGAGCATATAGCGAATATTGCTGCGATAGAGGTAGGCATTCGCAAAATCGGGGTAGAGGTCGATCGCACGGCTATAATCGAGCTCTGCCGACTCAATTTCGCCTAGTTGCGTGAGCAGGTTGGCACGATAGAAGTATACCAAAACATTGTTGGGTGAGTAGTCCACAACTTTGTTGTAGTCCTCCAAAGCACGGTTATAATCGCCCACTTGGGTGCGAACAATAGCACGGTTGAAGAAACATAGCGAGTTGGTAGAGTCGAGCTCTATAACGCGATCTAAGTCGCTCAGTGCCAGCGTTGGGCGGCGCGTGTCGTTGTAAACCAGTGAGCGATTGAAGAAGCTCAAAAGGTTGGTCGAATCGTTGGCGATAGCATTGTCGAAGTCCGATTCGGCCTTAGAGAGTTCACCCTGCTGCATATAGATCGTTCCGCGGCGATTATACGCCGTTGGATTTTCTCGATTAACTCGCACAGCCACATTAAAATCTTCGAGCGCCTTAACCGTATCTTGCAATTGGATGTAGCAAATACCTCGGTTGACATAGGCATCCGAGACCATCTTCTCGTATTTGATAAATTCGTTGAAATCTCTAATCGCCTCTTCGGGTTGCTGATTCAAAAGGCGCGTCACACCACGACTGTAGTAGGGGTTGGGCATGTCGGGACGAAGAGATATAGCCTCCTCGAAGTCGCGCAAGGCATCGTCGTAGTTGCCTAACCTAGAGCGTGTTATAGCTCTATTGACATAGGCACTCGTGAAAACTGGATTTTTCTCTATAGCGATAGTGAAATCGGCATCGGCACCCAACAAGTCGTTAAGGTTATACTTTGCGATACCGCGCAAGAAGTAGCCCTCGTAGGCATTCTCGTCGAATCGCAGCAGTGAGTTAAGCACGTCGATCGCACCGCGGTAGTCGTTGTTGATCATGCTGTTACGCCCAACCCAATAAAAATAATCTTTATTGTATTGACCGCGAAGCGATAAGGCACTAATGAAAATAATCATAAGTGACATAACCACCGAAAGAATCGTGCGCTTTCTCAATCTCAACATAATTTCTACCTACTTGTTTATCCTAAACAGAACGTCGCTCACCTATAAATTATTACTCTTCGTAACCGAATCTTTTAAGCTGCTTGTCACTATTGCGCCAATCGTCCATCACCTTGACATGGAGTTGAAGAAAGACCTTTTTATCGAGGAATGTCTCCATATCGAGGCGCGCTAGAGTTCCTACACGCTTTAGTTTCTCGCCCTTATGACCAATGATAATTCCCTTTTGTGAATCGCGCGCCACGTAGATCGTTGCCGAGATCCTATCGATGTTGGGCTCCTCTTTGTACTCCTCGATTGCCACCTCGCAGCAATAAGGGATCTCCTTGTCGTAGGTGGTCAATATCTTTTCGCGAATGATCTCGGTGGCAAAGAAACGCAGGGTTTTGTCCGTGAGGGTATCTTTAGGGTAGTAGGGCTCTCCCTCGGGTAGTCGTTCAACAATCTGGTCAAACAGGCCGCCAATGTTAAAACTCTCTTTGGCCGATGCAGGCACGATAAAGGCTTTGGGTAGTCGCTCTTGCCATTGCGCCACCAAAATATCGAGCGCATCGGGAGTTGTAAGATCGATCTTATTGATAACTAGAATAGTAGGCGTGTCGCTTTTGGCAATTCGCTCGATAATCTCCTGCGAACGATCACTCTTTTCGACAGTATCTGTAACATATACCAAGATGTCGGCATCGGAAACAGCCCCCGTCACAAAGCGCATCATAGACTCTTGGAGTTTATAATTTGGCTTAAGGATTCCTGGGGTGTCGGAGTAAACGATTTGGAAATCGTCGCCGTTGACAATACCCATAATGCGGTGCCTAGTTGTTTGCGCCTTCGATGTTATGATCGAGAGTCGCTCCCCCACCAAGGCATTCATCAGTGTCGACTTTCCGACGTTGGGGTTACCAATAATATTTACAAAACCTGCTCGGTGCTTCATGTATTAACCTGTGTTTTGGATAAGGAGAATTCATTATTTACCTATCAGTTTTATTAATTCTCCATATCTAAAACTCAGGTTATCGGCTTTAAAAAGCCGATATATGTTCGATAACCCCCTCTAAATCTCCCCCAAACCGTTGGGGGAGACTTACTTTTTAAGATGTATATTACCTACTTGTGTATGTGTGTTTATTATCTACGTTTTCTATTGGGCATGTTGGGCATCTTCATCTTGCCTCCCGCGACCATCTTCATCATCTTGCGCGTATCGTCGAATTGCTTGATTAGGCGATTCACGTCGGCTAGGGTGGTACCACTACCCTTCGCAATGCGCTCGCGGCGCTTAACATTGATGATTTCGGGCTTCTCGCGCTCCTCGGGGGTCATCGAGTAGATTATCGCCTCGGTCTGCTTGAACGCATCGTCTGGAATATCTACATCTTTGATAGCTTTGCCCACACCAGGGATCATGCCTGCAAGATCTTTGAGGTTACCCATCTTTTTGATCTGTGCGATCTGCGATAGGAAGTCGTTGAAATCAAATTGGTTCTTGACGATCTTCTTCTTAAGTTTACGTGCCTCCTGCTCGTCGTAGTGTTCTTGAGCGCGCTCCACAAGCGAAATGACGTCGCCCATACCCAAAATACGGTCAGCCATACGTTCGGGGTGGAAGGGTTGGATTGCATCCATCTTCTCGCCACTCGATATGAATTTAAGGGGTTTGTTAACCACCGAACGGATCGAGATCGCAGCACCACCACGTGTGTCACCGTCAAGTTTTGTGAGGACAACGCCATCGAAGTTAAGGCGATCGTTGAACTCTTTGGCGGTGTTGACTGCATCTTGACCTGTCATTGAATCGACAACAAACAGAGTCTCCGAAGGGTTAACAGCAGCCTTTATAGCAGTGATCTCCTGCATCATAGCCTCGTCGACTGCCAGACGACCCGCGGTGTCGACAATAACGGTGTTGTAGCCCTTCTCGCGAGCATATTTTATCGCATTTTGAGCAATCTCAACAGGGTTGGTATTACCCGCCTCGGTGTAGACCTCAACGCCAATCTGCTCGCCAAGGACCTTAAGTTGATCGATGGCCGCAGGACGATAAACGTCGCCCGCAACAACCATCACTTTACGGTCGCGCTTGGTCTTTAGAAGTAGGGCCAACTTACCTGTAAAGGTGGTTTTACCCGATCCTTGCAGACCTGCGATCAAAACCACCGCAGGGTTGCCATCCAACGAGATGTCGGCAGTGCTTCCGCCCATCAATTGCGCCAATTCGTCGCGCATGATCTTGGTCATCATCTGACCTGGCTTCACCGAGTTGAGCACGTCGGCACCAATTGCCTTTTGCTTCACATCGTCGGTAAATGTCTTGGCCACTTTATAGTTAACGTCGGCATCGATAAGAGCACGACGGATCTCTTTGAGAGTCTCAGCAACATTGATCTCGCTGATCTTACCCTCACCTTTGAGGATCTTAAACGAGCGTTCTAATCTATCTGTTAAATTGTCAAACATATTACATTGCGGAGAGCGCAACTCCCCATGGTTTTATTTTCGTTAATATTATCTACTTGTATTTAAGGAGCAAAAGTAGCAAAAATTAGAAAGAATATCGAATTTAAGCCCTATAAACTCGTTACTTTCTGCATAAACCTCGCTTTGTCGACGATGAATCGAGTGTGCTCACCCTCGCCAATTAAAGTCTCACCATCGTGCGCTGCCACATAAAATTTGATTAATCTTCCATCGACAGCTGTCACCGTTGCCGTCGCAACCACCTGAGCACCAACACCCGAGGCTTTGATGTGCGAGGCGCTGATCGACGTACCAACCGAGGTGGTACCCTCTTCGAGTTCGGGGGCAATGGCATTCATCGCGGCATTCTCCATGAGTGCAATCATCGCAGGCGTTGCAAAGACCTCTAAGTCGCCAGAGCCCAACGCTATAGCGGTGTTATTTTTATCAACTTTCGTTTTACTTGTAGCAATTAATCCAATTTCCAACATGGTAAAATAATATATTAAACTTTAAAATTGTTATATTTGCACAAAGGTAATAAATTTAGCCGAATTATGAAAAGATACATAGTGCTTGTTGTGTTAATTGCCCTTGTGGCATCGACCGCAACCGCTCGGAGCAAACAGCCTAAAGGGCATTGGCACCAAGAGTGGACCGAGGTCGATGGCGAGCGCATGCCCCACATCCACATATTACCTGTCTACGTATTCTCGAAGGGGATCGACAAGCGCAAGTATTGGCGATTGGTCAATGCCGTGAAAACAACCTACCCGCTAGCCAAAACCGCCAAGGTTATGATGGCCGAGATGGAGGATGAGTTAGCTGTCATCGAGAGCGAAAAGGAGCAAAAGGAGCATATCAAAGAGGTCTACAACCAATTGCTAGAGCAATACACGCCCATCCTCAAAAAGATGACTCGCACCCAGGGCCGTGTCTTGCTGCGACTCATCGACCGCGAGACCGAATACACGGCATACAACATCGTGCACGAGTTCCGAGGTCGATTCCTTGCTGGCTTCTGGCAAGGGGTATCCAAGATCTTTGGTCAAGATCTCAAAGCCAGATATGGCGAGGCGGAAGAGGATGCCATAATCGAACAGATCGTAGTATATTACGAGGCTGGACTACTTTAACACTCAAAAACACACCGTAATCTGCTCAATAATTGAAATACTTCGTACCGTAGAGGGCAACAACTACCGCCTACGCACATTACACATCGATAAGTTCCGACGCTCCGCTTCGGGTCGATTACAATATAGCGTGGGCAACAGCGCCATAATATTTTGCGCTCTGATCGGTGGCAAGTGGTGCAGCCTTAAGTGCTACACGTGGGCGGAAGCGCGCCTCAAAACCATATATGGCGATAGATTCTTAGAAGGGGAGTTAGTCGTACCCACCTGCCAGGGAAAGGAAAAGCACGTTGATATTGTGGTGAGCCCGTGGATCGAAGGGGTCACGTTAGACAGATATATCGATTCTCTAGTCGAGAAGAACGACATCGAAAAGTTAAACTCGCTGAGCGCAAGATTCGACCGCATGGCACTCGACCTCTTGCAGCGCGATGTGGCACATGTAGACATCACCTGCGAGAATATCATTGTCGACGAGTGCGGCCAGCTCCACTTGATCGATTTCGACGCATCCTACACACCTCTGATCGCCGAGACCACGAGCTCAGAGTTAGGCACCGCGGCCTATCAACACCCCTTGCGCACGACCAAGGATTTCGACCATACGATCGATGATTATTCACTCGCGCTAATATCCACTGCATTGAGTGCCATAGCATTAGACCCAACACTATACAACCTCTACAAATCCGAGGATGGATTATTGTACAACCCCAACGAGGCCACCACGCGGCGAAGCGAACCTTTAGCCAAAACCTTCGAACTATTTGCCAGGCATGGGAAACCGTTTGCCTATGCCATTGCGCAGCAGCTCACCCTCACAAGTGTTGCGCTGCCCAATCTTGCTCGGTTGATGCACTGCAAGGTCGAAGGGGTACATTGTGCAGCGGTGCCAACCTCGACATTTTCGCGCGATGGGCGTTGGGGCTTTCTCAACGACTTCAATCGCCAGGTTATACCGCCCATCTTCGACAAAGCTCTGCCTTTCAATGAAAATTACGCAGCTGTGAGGATTGGCCCCTATTGGCACTACATCGACCCACGATGCCAAGTTGTGATAAATTGCCACCAGTATGAAGCAATCAAGAGCTTCCGCAATGGCGCAGGGCGCGGGCTGAAGGGTGGGGTGTGGTGTGTTATTGAATAAAAATATAGGGCTAGTAAGCTAGAAAGATAATAAGAGAATACGTCATTGCGGACTTGATCCGCAATCTCTAAACCATTTAATTATCAGTTGATTATGAGACTGTGGATCAAGTCCGCAATGACGTGTATAGGTGAGGCTTATTCGTCACACACCTCCCTACAAAAGATTGATAAAACTACTCCTCCTGCTCCACGTACTCGAAGTTTTCGAGATAGCATGGAACGATCTGATAGGTAGGGTTATAACTACCGCTCTTGTATTGTGTCAAGATCGCCTTGATATTCATCATTGTACCATTGGCAGGGACTGGCGTATCTTTAAATTTGGCGTAACCACTCAAACGGACGATAAATTGCGCTGTGTAGCTCGACGAGGTTTTATCGAAAGAGTACCACGCCGAACCGTAATAGTAGTTGGTCTCGGTAGAGCCTTCAACGGTTGGGTCGACACCCTGGTAAGCCATTGGAGGATTCTCCCAGAACTCGTCTCCCGATTCGTATAGTTCGGGGCTCCAGTTGAAGTATGTGGTCGAATTGCAGAAGTAGCTTGGGTAGACCGCATAGCTCGATGTTGTCCAGTTAACGGTGTTATACTCCGAAAATACGCTCTCCAACCCCTCGAAGTAGATCAAACAGCCAAGCAGGTCCGAAGTGATAGAGCTATAGTTATCTTTGTCGATATAGACAATATCGGTTTCGGGGTCAATCTCGCCCATCTCGCCCAAGAAGATGTGTTCTGCGAGCATCGTGCGACCCTCGATTGTGGTGTGAGTGTAGGTCTCACCCTCCAATTCTAGGGTGTAAGAGTAGGCTCCCACCGAGATCATTCCGCTATAGTCGCCAATAGAAAGGCCCTTCAATTTGACATAGACCATAGAGCCTTCGGGATATTTCACGTAGTTGCTCGAAAAGAGGCGAAGCTCGATTCCCGAACGTGTACCATCCTCGTAACTACCATCTTGGATATAGAGCGATTTGTAGAGGTTACCGCTCTCGTCGCTCGAAATAACCTTACCGCGAATCACCCAATCCTCTGTTATTAGCTTGTTTGTACTTGTTCCGACAAGTCCACTGTAGGTATCTTTAAACTCCTTGATCGAGATGATTGTACTCTCCTGCTCGAAGTCGGCATCGGTATAGACGTAAGCTGGGTCGGGGGTGCCAAAGTCGTTGTAGCAACTCACAGTTGCAAATGCTACCAGTGCGACCAATGCTATATTTATTAACTTTTTCATAGTCATATAATTCATAAAAATTTATTAGAAACGGAAGTATACATTCAGGTAGTAGGTGCGACCCAACATGTAGAAATATTTTGAGTCGAAACGCTCGTATATATCCAAATCTGTATCCTCACTTAGGCGCATTTGCTCGTAACCACCAGTCTTAATATTCTGATTATTAAGGATATTGTTCACCGAAAGGTTAACACCAAGGTTGTAGATGCGGTTGATGTACCAGCTCTTACCAACGCTTGCACTGAGGGTGTAGGCGCTATCGAAACGTTCTTGAGCACGCATAGCATCGATCAGCTCTTGATCCTTCAACATGGTTGTGGTCAGTGCATTGTCCGTGCGATACAATGGGTTCATCGACAAGTAGTTATTGTCGTAGTAGTTCAAGTCGAGCGATAGGAAAAGGTAGCTAGGGCTGCGGTAGCCTAGACCCAAGTTTACAGCCGTTTGTGGCGTGCCCTCGACTTTATAGCCTTCCCACCATACGGTGCCCGACGATAGCTCTGCGGCATCGTTATCGGCCATCTCGACGTAGTAGGGGTTCGAATTGTAGATATATTCACCCAAACTTAGAGCCGAGTTAAGCGAGATTCCAGCGATAAGAGGCACCGAGAAAGCCGCCTCAACACCCATGTAGCGGGTGTCGATACCACTCATTGCAAAGTTGTCGAACGACGATTGGAGGTCGTTGTAGAACGATATTACACGAGTTTGGTCCTCGATTGTGGTGTAGAAGCCCGCAACGCGGAATTTAGCATCGCCCACGCGTGCGTTGAATGCCGCATCGAAAGCCATGATCTTCTCGGTGTCGAGCCCTGGGGTGATCGAGTTGCGTGTACGAGGCGAGATAAATGCCGACTGGAATGTCGGCGCCTCGTTCATATAAGCTGCATTTGCTGTCAACGAGAAGATGCGGTTGATGTTATATGCAGCGTTGAATTTTGCTTTATAGGTGATGTCCTCCACTTTTTCGGAGTTACCCAAAGAGTTGTCGGGGAACAGACCCTTTTGCCACATTCCCTCGCGCCATAGCGACGAGTAGCCCAGCTCTGCTGAGATAGAAGCTGTGATGGGGGCAAAGCCAAAAACGTGTTTGTAGGTACCCCAAACGGCAGCGTTAAGCACATTTGCGTAGTAGTCGTAGCTATATTTGTCGCCCTCTCTTACCACTGGCGCTGTACCATTATCATAGTAATACTGCAAGTTGTTTTGGTATGCCTCGGCGTTGCTTCCGAAGTCGCGCTCTGCAAATTTGTCGACATCGACCCAGTAGTCACCACCCAAAAGATCCTTCACGGTGCTGTAATACTCCGTGCGGTTGTAACGCCCCGTAACTCCCGCGTGGAGCGTAGAGCCATTTTTGAACTTGTGCGAAATTTGACCCGCAAGGTTTGCATCGCGTTGGTCGGTGTGGCGCTCCTCGATCATGTAGTACGCACGAGTTCCCTCGCCGTAGGTCTCTAAGTCCTCAACACCGTTGTAGTTGATCTGGTAGAGAGCATCGAGGTCGATATAGCTAATATTGTTGGTGTTTTGCTTCCACTCCTCGGCAACCACACCTGGGTTAGGGCAATTGTAGTAACTAGGCAAGTAGCGATAGTAGTCGGGGCGAGGGTCGCTACCAGCGCACCACGTTAGTGCCGAGTAGCCATTTTGACCGAAGCGGTACGATGCCGCAACGTTAAATTCTGTTGCTTCGCTATATTTGTGGTTGTAGTTAAGCATTGCGATAGGCTCGTGGAATTCGCGAACTCGCGTGTTGCGCATCTCGCCATCTTGGATACCCACGTTGGGGTTGTAGTAGTTGTTGTCGAGCAGGTCGTAGGCCTCTTGGGTCGATGCTTGTTGAGCACCGCGCTCGGTTGGAGCACCTAGGAATGTAAACGAAATCAAGTTCTTATCGTCGATTTGGCGCTCGATAGATGCAAAATACGAGAATGTGTTGTAGTAGACGCCATCCACGTAGTCGTTGCTACCTTGGCGAGTCGAGATCGAAAAGGCGTATGCCCAACCGTTGTCCTGCATACCCGAAGCGTAGGTTGCCATCAAGCGGTAACGATACATGCTATTGCCATTCACAACGCTTGTGGTCCATCCGCGACGCAGGTGCGAAGCACGAGCCAAGATGTTTGTCGAACCGTTCAAACCGCCCAAACCTTGATCGCTAACCTCAAGGCCAATTGTCGCCTCCTGGTTGCGTGTAGCCTCGTTGAGACCACCCCAAAGCGACCATGGAGAGTATCCACTAAGCGCATCGACCATGTTGATACCGTTGAGCATAACATCGGCATATTTCGAACCGTAGCCACGTTGCGAGAAGCGAACCTCACCAAATTTATAGGAAGCGATGCTACTAAAGACATCTTTCGATGCCGACAGCGACACAGGAGCCGCAGTGCCGTCGCTCGATAGGTCGGATTCATACTCCGCGAAGAACGAATCGTCGAGTTCGATATTTTCAACTTCGGGAACCAGCACTATAGTATATAGGTCTTTGATGCCACCCTCGACTCTCACCACGATCGACAAAGATTCGTATCCTGGCGCTGAAAGTTCGACCATATACTCTTGGGTGTCGATACCATCGAGCGTGAATTGACCCTCTGCGTTGGTGTAAGAGCTACCCGCAAGAGGCGAAGTTGTAACTTTAACTCCCGCGATGGGTGCACGACCCAATCGAGAGACTACACGACCTGTCATTCCACCATCCTGCGCAAAGGCACCTAGGGTAAAGACAGAGAGTAAAACAATTAATTGTAATTTAATTCTCATATATAAAGGTTTAATTTAATTTAATCAATACTAGTGTGCATTAACTTTTTGAAATTTGCTGCAACTAATCAATATATAACTATTTATGTCTAATATTTAAATGAACGATTTAAATTTAATTTTAACACGTCATTGCGGACTTGATCCGCAATCTCTAATACTCTAATAATTAGCGATAATTTGAGATTCTGAATCAAGTTCAGAATGACGACTTTAGTTTAACGCATCAGTACTATTTAATCAATATTTATAAAGACTGGCAAGTGGTCGCTATAACCTCCCACAAAAGCGCCTCCGCTAAACGAGCGGTAGGGGTAGCCTTTATATTTACCATCCTGTTGGATAAGGTAGTCGGACTTGAAGATGTTGCCATAGAATTTCTTGTTGTAGATCGACTTTTGAAGCTTCAATTTGTCGTTTTCGGCATTTACAAGGTTCTCGCTCACCACGATATTGTCGAAGATGTTCCACGCATCGTAGTATGCCAGGGTGCCGTAACCAGCCTTAAGCATTGCGGTGTAGGGGGTGTAGAGGTCATCTTTCGCCAAATCTTTGATGCTTCCCTTAGCTCCAAGTGCCACAGCCACACTCTCGTCGGTCGGGTCGTCATTGAAGTCGCCCATAACAACAAATTTAGTTTGTGGGCGCAAAGTGCGCACCGAGTCGACGATACTGCGCATTTGAGTGCCGTTGGCGATACGCAAGAACGAAGATTGATCTTTACCTCCCCAACGCGACGACCAGTGTGCCACCGCGAAGAAGAACTCCTCCCCTTCGATCGTACCCCACATGGTTAGAATATCGCGAGTGCGGAAGTCGGGTCTTTCGGGAATAATTGCACGCTCGGCGAAGCTGCCCTCCAATTTGAATTTGTCGGGGCGATAAAAGAACGCAACATCCACTCCACGCCTCTCGGGCGAGTCGTAGTGCACGATTCTGTAGTTCGCTGGCGCAAGTTTGGGGGTCGAAGCAATATCCTCTAACACTGTGCGCACCTCGACCTCGGCAATGCCAATAACGGTCGGAAAGGCTTTGTTCACAGCGGCAATATCGAAGAAAACTTGCTCCATATTAGCGAGTTTCTTGTAATATTTAGCACTTGTCCAATTATTTTTACCCTCGGGCGTGAACTCGTCGTCGTTGATATTAGGGTCGTTGATCGTGTCAAAGAAGTTCTCGATGTTGTAAAAAGCAATCGTGTGGGGCTTCTGCGCAAAGAGCGCTACGACAAATAGGGCCGCGATGGCCGTTGTTGCAAAGAGTCGTTTTTTCATATTATTATGATTTTATACTTTTCTAAAAATTCCAATCGCTAAGGGTGTACGAAGCCTTAACCTCGTCGGGGATACCTGGGAAGAAGGTGAAACCACTCTTCTGCTCGATCTCTTGAACCGATACTGGCGAGGGAATATCCGATTGAGCTTCGTGCTCCACCCAGAATCCAATTGCTTGCAATTCGCTCGCCGAGCACTCCGACACAGCTTTGCCTGTGAAGCCTATTCGCGTGCGTAGCAGCACTTTATAGTATGCCGAAGGGATAGCACAAGACTTACCGCTGTTGTCGGTCGTGTAACCCATAACTGGCGAAAAGTCGGCTCCCGTAACTACGAACAGCGTATCGACACAGACTTGTTTAAGCACCGCTGCCTCCAAACTCTTCCACATACCTTGATTCAAACTCGAAAGTTGCGGAGTCATATTCGAGTAGTAGAACGTTTGTTTGTTCATCGAGACTGTCGCTTGGCGGTCGTTAGATGCCATTTGGTGACCTCGGTCGTAGGAGTTGCCACCGTAAGAATTATACGAACTCGACAAGTTGGCTTGGTACGATGTCGGGATCTTGGGATCGTAGCCCCAATCCTCGTTACGCCCCGCGCTGCCATCGTAGATCGAGTGGTAGGGGTAGGCAACCCACGCCGCTGCACGATTCTGCACGTCGAAACATAGCGAGAAGTTACGCACCGCCTCTCCGCTCGTGGTCGAGGTGCTATGCGTTACATATAGGTAGTTCTCGTCGTCGTCCCACTCGGGGATCTCGGCCCAACGCGGAGCCAACGTACCGCTCACGTATGGGCTATCTTCGCTGATCGAGGAGAGTTGTTTGATAGAGAACTCCACAGCCTCGGCACCCTCGAACGCAAAACTGATCTTGGCTGTGCGGTCGACCACGTAGCTATTCGACGAGTAGTAGAAGTAGAGCGTGTTGGCACCCGACGAGACCACCTCGCCCTCAATCGAGCTTTTCGTGCTTGTGATCGAGAACGACACGAAGTCGTCACCTTCCATCACCTCGGCGCTCCACGCCGTACCGACATCTGCCATATAGGTGATTTTGCCCGATCCTTTCACTGCATCGAATTCACTTGCACTGATAACAACACTTTGATCTGCCGATCCTGTAACCTCTTCTCCGTTTTCCGAACAAGACGTTATAAGTAGGGTCAGAGCGAACAAAAGGCCCATCAAAAGCGAGGTAAATTTAAGTTTATGGATATTCATGACAATTTATATTTTTTGTATCGCAACTTTTATCGGTCGTTGCCACCTATTTTATACTTTGCAGAGAAGCGACTTTGCAGAGAGTGACTCACAAGTGCAATTAATTCATATTCATCATTGCGGCCTACGATCGGCAATCACAACCCCCACACGTCATTGCGGCCTACGATCGGCAATCTCAACCCCCACACGTCATTGCGGACTTGATCCGCAATCTCAACCCCCACACGTCATTGCGGACTTGATCCGCAATCTCTATCACCTTTACTGTCAGTTATTTTCGAGATTGCGGATCGGAGTCCGCAATGACGGCTTCTATAGAGGATGGCTTCTATAATTATTTACTTGTTTATCACTCTCTGCAATATTCGCTTAAAAATTAGTTTAAACCAACCCTATTGAGCTGTTTGGTAAGCTACGGTAATGCTGCTGAAGTAGGTGTTATTGATTTCTTTATATGCATCTGTTACAATTGTCACATCAACACTTTGAGCAGAACCGCTCCACACTCCGTTAGTCGACACAGTTCCTGCGGTGTACTCACCACTATCGAACTCTAGGTTATTCATATATGAGCTATTAGTATAGTCAAACTCAATATTTGTAATAACGCTGCCTTCGGGGCATGAGAATGTCATAATAGCACCATTATAATAACGAATCTCGAAGATGCTACTATACCACCAATATCTTGGATTATTAGAACATGACGAACTATCTACAGTATATGTTATATCGCCAATAGTTACTGTTGTGTCCAACTTCTGAGCATCGGTCGACGAGTTATTCGAGAATGTCTCAACAGACGACAAATCTACAGATGCAGTCATTGCATCAGCAGTGAATGTCACAGCGCTATCATACTTCGACGCTGCGTCGTCGTCGGGTTCTTCTACACCTGCGTTACCAGTCACCTCGACCGATGTTGCAACAACATAGAGGTAAGAGGTGGTATAACCTGCGATGTAACCCGTAACCTCAACCTCAGTGCCCACAGCCGAAGCTTCGTAGAGAGCATCTGGTGTAGAGTTGATCGAAAGTTTGCGTGTTGCACCCTCGATGTATACATTCACGTAGTCGCCCGACTCTTGCAAAGTACCCACGAAGCTCGCGTAAACAACGTCGCTGGTGGTGCCAAGGGCATTAATATCGGTAGCCGACATAGCGGTAGCCTCAGGAAGAGATACTGTCTCGCTACCATCTTATGTGATTGTAGACTCCGAAGCTTTCATCTGCACGATACCACTGCTAACCGATGTTTCGCCCTCGATGGTTAGCACGTCGCCAGCAACATAGCTATCGTCATTGCCATAGATGTAGATCGAACCAGTCTCGTCGGTCAAAACATAACCAGCGTAGCAAGATGCTGAAACTGTACCCGAGATGATATAAAGAGTTCCCTTGTTGTCAGCATCGGCAGCCGTTGCAATATCAACCTCTTGCGCCACTTGAGGCTCGCCCTCGTATCCGTTGATGATGATCGAAACGATATGAGGTCTTGTTGCAGAAGCTGTGAATTTCACCTCTGTTGCATCGCCAGTCCACGATCCAGTAGTGTCGTCGTAGGTACCAACGTTGCTTGTTAGAACCGATGTACTACCTGTAATATCGATGTCGATCGATGTTAGTGGCGTATCACCAAGCGCTGTGATAGTAAAGGTGTTACCGCTGTACATGCGAACAGCATCACCACTTGTATAGTATGTTGGCTCAAGCGATGTATTACTTCCCGCGCCCCAAACGAAAGCGTAGTCTCCAAAGATAGCATCTTGTGCGTTAACAGCGTTAGGTGATTCGATGTCGTACATGAAGTCCAGAGCCTCGATCTGACCCGTAAGGTCGAATTTGCTGAGCGAGTCGAAATCAACATCTTCTTCTGCCCACAAGTCGGGCAATTCAAAATCTGCACCTTCAGCAACGATACAAACTCCCACTGTTTGCAAGTAATAACCATTGTCACCTACCATATAGCCATACACGTCGACCACTTGGCCATCCAACGACGAATCGTAGAGACCCGATGGAGCATACGAGATAGAACATGTCTCTGAACAACCATCAACTGTTATATTTGTGTAACCATCATCAGTTGCTGTTAGAGTTCCTGTATATTTGACATATTTAACGCTTAAGTTGTCGGCATAAGCCTCAAGATCGGCAGCTGTCATCACAGTTGGAGATGAGAAGTCAACCTCGGTTGTGCCTGTTTTAGTTGCTATAGAACTTTCGTCCGAAGTACTGAATTGACCCAAACCACCATAAGATGTTGTTGTACCAGATATGGTTACAACGTCGCCAATCTCGAAAGGTGCACCCTTAGCATAAACCAAGATAGCGCCAGTGTTGTCTTCTAGGACATAGCTCAAATTTGACACTGCAACTACAGTACCCTCAAGGTCGGTGTACTCCTCGCCCACGTTAGCGGCCATCGAGGCGCTAAGGATTGAATTTGAGTCTAGTTCCTCGCCTTGAGAGATCTTAAGCTCCTCACTAGCGTAGAGGTAGCCACTACTATAGATGGCAATAGTCACAGTAGAGTAGCGCGACTCGGCAGATGCACCAGCCGTGAAGGTAACGGTCTTTGTGCTACTACCGCTCGAATAGTCAACCGATAACCACGACGCGTCGGTTGCGGGGATCGAGATCTCCCAGTCGCGATTTGCTGTAATTGACACTTGTCCGTTGTTGTCGTCCGAAGGAGCGCCATCGAAGTCAAAGACAAGCGATGAGGTCGACAAAGAGAGTGATGCTACGGCAGAGTCTGCGTCACCAGCATCTGCACAACTTGTCAACATCGACACCGTGAAGAGTGTCACCAGAGACAAAAACATACTTAAAAAGCGATTCATTTTCATTGTGATAAATATTAATTAATTGGTAATTTTCGATCTTTTGGATACTCCCAAGCTCGATTCGATCCGAATATAAACGAGCCTGGAGGCACCATAAAGTAGGGTAGCTGACACTTCAGTTCTGCCCACTTACACTGCTGCCCCGCCTGCCAAATAGCAAACGCGGTTCCGAGGGACCAGAACCCAATAAAAAGAGGCTGCCGTGGGGCTAAAATAAACTGCATCATGTCAATATCAATGTACCTAAATTATAAACTTTGCTCAAGTTGGCCACTCATTATTATACCTATATAATAATACGACTCGCTTTTACACTACAAAGATAGATATAAATTTCAACATAATAACATAAAAAATCGCAAATAATCTATCTTTTACACAAAAAAATATCGCATGCGGTTTATTGACTCACACTAATTGAGTCCAAATAAGCATTGAAAGTACTTACAAATAAATAACGGCAAAGCCCACCCTAGAGCCGATTTTCTTGATAATAACCTCCTGCGCGTCATTGCGGCCCACGAGCCGCAATCTCGAAAATAACTAATAATAAGCCTAATAGAGATTGCGGCTCGTAGGCCGCAATGACGCGCGAGGGCTTAGGCCGCAAAACGCGCGAGGGCTTAAAGGGCAAGACGCGCGGGGGCTTAGAGGGCAAGACGCGCGAGGGTTTAGGCGCAAGACGCGCGAGGGCTTAAAGGGCTATGACACGCTGGCTGGTTAAATTGCAAAGGTGTGATTATTCTGTAAATTATTGTGGCCACAATTGGACTCACGCTAGATACAATTTGGCTCACGTTAGGAGCTTACTCACGGCATGCGACATATCGGAAATCGTCAATATTTGAAGGTCGGCCTTCCCGCTCTATTTCATGGAATAGGTGCGGAAGCTGCCGTCGGAATAGAGCACAATTATTCGCTCGACCGAGGCTTCGAGGGTACCAAAATTTCGCCCGTTTTGTGGCCCATTTCCAGGGCTGTTTTCACCCATCGGATGAGGGTAATTTTGCACATGGTTTTGGGGGTTGTTCGAGGGGTGATTTTGAGGGTGATTTTGAGGGCTAATTCCACCCATATTTTCGGTGGAAAAACCGCCTAAATTTTGACGCGAAAAAGCATCTGAAAATTGAGGGTTTCGACCTTGAGAACCGCCAACAGAATTTTGCGCTACTTCGCCAATATTTGTCTGCACCCCACCAAAAAGATCGATAGGCAAACCACCGCCTTGTGGGGCCGCCTCACCCGAAGCATCGACACCACTTTGGTCGCGTTGGTCACGATACATAGTGGGGGAGTCGAGCAACAACCAGTCGGGGTTGATTTGCGGGAAGCGCCTGAGAATCTTCTGTAGCAAATCGAAGCCAGGATTGTTTCGTCCAGAGACAATATGAGAAATTCTCGACGGCTGTATCTCTAGGAGCTCGGCGAGGCGACTCGAAGTCAAACCTTCGCTTTTCATCAAATTGACAATTTTTTCCTTCATTTTCTATATTTTTCACAAATATAAAAACTTTTCTTTTGTAAAACAAATTTTCTATACAATTGTAATCAAATTTTCATTGTTAATAACTTTCACATTTGTTAATTATATATTCTGTTAAATATGTATCGCAATATTATATCAAGCTTTCAAGTAGTTAAAACAACGTTATTAACTGAGTTTATTTACTTTACACCATCCTATATAATCCAAGTAATAGCAATATCCTCAATATAGGCGCCAGGATGTATCTGTAGCTGCATTTTATATTTATATAATCTTTATAACTATCTGATTTTATGTAATGTATAGTTATTATTACAATCATTGAACCATAACCTTTTGGCGGGAAATTCAGGTACTACTACCCCACTCTACATTGTTTACATTTGGCAAATAGTGGTGATGTCAACAACCCCAACTCTTGTTATTTTGTAAAATTATCCCAATGTTACAAATGTTAAGTCGACACATTTGTAACATTGTGGGGATTTAATATGTGAAATTGTAACAAAAACGCCTTAATTGAATATTAAGGCGAGACATTTAATTAGCGAAAAAGCTAACTTAGTACATTATGTTAAATTAATAAAAATGAGGGCGGAGTATTGCTACCCCACCCTCTTACAGTCAACCACTTACGCAAGTGGCATAATATGTTTACAACGAAATCTTCGCTGCTATTTCTCGAAACTCATCTGGAGTGAATTTGGCTCTTTCGGCCCTAAAATCGACATCTCCTTCGCTCGAAATTGGGATCAAATGAATGTGTGCATGTGGTACTTCGAGCCCAATCACCACTACCGCTACCCTTTTACATTCTATCTTCTCGCGGATCTGTGCAGCTACCTTTTTTGCGAAGATCATCATCCCTGCCAAGGTCTGGTCGTCGAGGTCAAAGATGTAGTCTTGCTCCATTTTTGGCACCACCAAAGTGTGTCCAGCATGCAGCGGATTGATGTCTAAAAATGCGAAAAAGTTGTCGTCCTCGCCGACCTTGTAACAGGGGATTTCACCCTCGATAATTCTTGTAAAAATCGTTGCCATAATTCTCTATTTTTTTATCGAAAAATAGGGCAGTTTTCACTACCCTATTTCCCTTGTTTATTCTTCATATTTTCGGTTCAAAATCTCAGACATTATCACCGCTTTTCTCAGGTCGAATTCTTCGACCAAATCCTCCTCTTCCGAAGCCTCCGTCTCGACTGGATTTCGCCTCTCTTTCGCCGCCACTTTCGACCCTGGTGTTTTACCTTTCACCTCGCCGCGTGGCGAAGGTCGAGGCTGCCGCGGCAACTGCGTAATTTGCTGCTGCGACTCGAAGTCGCGCTCGCGCTGCTCGAACTCTTCGAACCCTTCGCACTCATCGAACTCCTCCACTTGCTCGGGGTCGTGCATGTCGACCTTTGGCTTCTTTGCAAAGAAATTGTAAAATATCGCAGCTCCGATAAAAAGCACCCATATCAATTTTGACAAATCAAATCCTTCTTCCATAATTCACCTTGATTAATTAGCCTTACGTTTGACGCTCTCGATACCTTTGACCTGTTGCGCTTTCTCCATCAAAATGCGTAGAGCCTCGGCATTCTTGACAAAAAGGGTCACAGAGCCCTCAAATACGCCGTCGCTACTCTTTATGTTCACCTCGCGCATATTTGTGTTAAAATCGTCGGTTATAACCTTCATTAGGTCCAACATCAAGCCTATTCTATCTATTCCGCGCAGTTCGAGCGTACAGACGTAGGACATACGCTTGTGTTGCGACCACTTGATCTCGTCCTTGATGATGTTGTTGCCAAACTGCGAGGCGAGCCGTGTGAGCTCGTCACAGGTCGATTTGTGGACATAAATCATATTATTGATCGGGTCCTTATACCCTACCACCGCGTCGCCTGGAATTGGCTTACAACACTCTGCAATAACGAATTTAGTCTCGCCTGAGGCCGCGGGCGAACCTTGTTGTGGCTCCTCGCCACTATCGTGGTCCTCTACGACCATTTTAGCAGGTTTCTCGTTGATAAACAGACTCCAGAACTTCGAGATACGATTACGCGAAGTACTCTTTATAATGCGCTCTAGGTGGTCGAATTTGATTATCTCGGCACCTACCTTGCTATAGAATTCATCCTTTGTTGCGGACTCGTAGGCGGGCAAAATCTTCCTGATCAGACCAGCCGCCAATGGAATATTAAGGCGTGCGAGCTCCTCTTCGAAGAGCTTCATGCCGCGCTCGACATTGTTCTGATGCTCACGCTTCAAGAAGTAGTTGATCGACTGAACAGCCTTTGACGTTGTTGCGTAGTTAAGCCACTCGGCATCGGGTCTCACATTCTCCGAGGTGACGATCTCGATCTGGTCGCCACTATGAATTGGCGTTGAAACGGGTTGAATTTTATGGTTTATCTTCGCCGCTATCGCACTGTTTCCGATCTTGGTGTGGATGTCATACGCAAAGTCGAGAGCCGTAGAGCCGTTAGGCATGCTGCGCGACTCACCCTTGGGCGTAAACACCAGTATCTCAGAGGTGTATAGCGATAGTTTGAAATTATCGAGAAAGTCGATAGCGCTCTCCGTCGGCGAGCTCAGAGCCTCGCGGATCTTCTTTAGCCAGTTATCAAATTCGGTATCGTCGTGCGATGTGGCCGCTTTTTTATACTTCCAATGAGCCGCGAAGCCGCGCTCGGCAATCTCGTCCATGCGCTGCGTGCGGATCTGCACTTCGACCCAAACACCATCGGGACCCATCACCGTCGAGTGAAGAGCCTCGTATCCGTTCTCCTTGGGGATGCTAATCCAGTCGCGCAGACGGTCGGGCTTGGGGGTGTAAATATCTGTTATCGAAGAATATATCTGCCAACACTGAGTCTTTTCCGAAGGGAAAGGCAGCGATTGGAAGATCACTCTCACTGCAAAAAGATCGTAGATCTGCTCGAAAGGAATCTGTTTTCGTTGCATCTTACTCCATATCGAGTAGACACTCTTCACCCTACCCTCGATCTTATAATCGAAGCCATAGCGGTCGAGAGCAGCGATGATGGGGGCGGTGAAACGCGAAATAAACTCCTCACGCTGACCCTCCGTCTCTTTTAGCTTGGCAAGTACTGCCTCGTATTGAACAGGGAACCTATACTTCATGCAGAGGTCCTCCAATTCGCTTTTTATCGCATACAAACCCAATCTATGTGCCAGTGGAGCAAATAGGTAGAAGGTTTCGCTAGTGATCTTAATCTGCTTATTTTGAGGCATCGAACCCAAGGTTCGCATGTTGTGGAGTCGGTCGGCGAGCTTGATCAGGATCACACGCACGTCGTCGGAGAGGGTGAGTAGCACCTTGCGGAAATACTCGGCTTGCTCCGAAGCGTTGGCGTTAAATACGCCCGACATCTTGGTGAGTCCATCGACCATCGAAGCGATCTTGGGCCCGAAAATTCGCTCCATATCCTCGACCGTGTAGTCGGTATCTTCGACCACATCGTGCAGAAGTGAAGCTGCAACAGCTTTAACGCCTAGGCCAACCTCGTCGACAACTATCTTAGCAACTGCAATAGGATGCAGAAGATACGGCTCACCCGAACGGCGCCGCACCCCCTTATGTGCCTCTTTGGCGAGGAACATTGCTCGCTTAATGAGATCCCAACCTTCGTCGTTTTTACATATCTTGCGGCACGACAACTGAAGATCTTCCCACGCTTGAGCGATTACTACTTCATCCTGAGCAGTATACTCCATACTCTACTTCTTTTCTTGCTTCATTAATTCGCGCACCTTCTCTTCGATTTCGTTGCGCACAGCCTCGTCGGTGCTCAACAACTCCTTAACCGAGTCGCGGCCTTGACCGATCTTGCGCTCACCATACGAGAACCAAGATCCAGCTTTTTTGATCACTCCAAAATCTACACCAAGGTCGATGATCTCACCAACTTTCGAGATTCCCTCGCCGAACATTATATCGAACTCGGCACGCTTGAATGGAGGTGCCACTTTATTTTTAACTACCTTCACTCGGGTGCGTGTACCTAGCTGATTTTCACCATCTTTAATGACCGACACACGACGAATATCAATACGCACACTCGAATAAAACTTAAGTGCGTTACCTCCCGTTGTGGTCTCGGGGTTGCCATACACCACACCAATTTTGTCGCGCAATTGGTTGATAAAGATACAAACAGTCTTTGTTTTTGCGATGCTCGCCGTAAGTTTACGCAAAGCCTGCGACATCAATCGAGCTTGAAGACCCATTTTCGAATCGCCCATCTCACCCTCGATCTCCGCTTTGGGCGTAAGTGCTGCTACAGAGTCGATTACGATAATATCAATTGCGCTAGAGCGAATAAGAGAGTCGGCAATTTCGAGTGCCTGCTCGCCATTATCAGGTTGCGAGATCAATAGGTTATCGACATCGACACCCAACTTTTGTGCGTAGTAACTATCGAATGCGTGCTCAGCATCGATAAAGGCAGCGATGCCGCCCAACTTTTGAGCCTCGGCGATTGCATGAATCGCAAGGGTTGTCTTACCCGACGACTCGGGTCCATAGATCTCGATCACTCGTCCTTTGGGGTAACCACCCACGCCGAGCGCAATATCCAAAGTTACAGATCCCGTTGGGATCACTGGCACCTCGGCCACCTCGTTTGAGTTCATACGCATGATCGAGCCTTTACCAAAGTCCTTCTCGATTTTATCCATCACAGCGCTCAAAACTTTCAGTTTGTCGCTATTTGCTTCTACTTTTGTTGCCATATTTCTATTTTCTTATTTTTTTTATTTTTCTATAAATATCTGTCCTTCAAGCGTTAATCTATGTTATAGGCTTTGAGAATTTGCTCGTAATGATTTTTAGTATCTACCTTCTCAAATACTCGCTCCACGCAGCCTTTAGCATCCACTACAAATGTTGTTCGAATCACGCCCATATACTTGCGACCATACATCGACTTTTCGACCCAAACACCAAACGCCTCGCAGAGCACTTTGTCGGGGTCGGAAAGCAGCGTGAAGTTCAACTCGTGCTTGGCGCAGAAGTTCTGGTGACTCTTCTCACTGTCGGGACTCACGCCCACTACGCGGAAACCACTCTGCGCAAGTTTCTCGCGACCATCGCGCAGGTTCTTAGCTTCGATAGTACAACCCGATGTGTTGTCTTTGGGGTAGAAGTAGAGAATCGTGCGTTCACCTTTCAACTCCTCCAATCCAAATTTAACACCATCTTGTGTTGTTACTTCAAATTCTGGGACCATATCTCCCACTTGCAGCTTTGCCATTCTTGTTAATTTTAATAAACTATAACTCCAAAGATAGTAAATAAATTATCAAATCTACCAACTATCGGCTCTTTTTTCAGGGCAAACGCATGAAAAAAGTTTTTTTCGCGCTTTTAGGCTTCGCTTACTGCATATTGGACTGAGACTCTCTGAGACCTCTCTGAGACCTCCCTGAGACCTCCCTGAGACTCCCAAGAAGCAAAACTAACAACCCTATGCCGAAGGCATACCGCCAGAACTCCCCTCCTACTAGCGAGGTGCCCGACCGCAGGGAGGAATAGCGCCGAACGAGGAGGGGTCGGGGGTGGTGGTCGCACATAACACACTTATTACTAAGCGCTTACGCAATAAACCATACTGTTCGATATTGGGTTTAAATGCCAAAGGCATTTAATAAATTTTGAGGTGTGATATGTTGCGCAAATTTATTTGTGGCAATATATCAGATCTCAAAATCTTAGAATTGCAAAATTCTAAGTCCAATAGCGCGACAAAATATGCACCTTTAATCCCACTGCGTGACAATCTCGACCTGCTCGTTAAACTCTCGCTGTGTGGTGTTTAATCGACGCTGACATGCTGGACACCTGATTGGAGCATCGAGTTCTACGTAGTCGCCACACCCAACACATTGAGGCATCATTCCATAACTCTGATCGGCAGAGTAGTCGAAGCGGGCACCGCAGTGCTTGCACTTCATTTTGTAAGCTATTCCCATAATCGTTTTAAATTAAGTTGTACTTTCTTTAACACTACAAAGGAACGGCTAATTTGTGACAGGTTGTGACACAAGTAAAAATTATTCGATTTTTTTTACATATTCTCTAAGATACTCAACAAATTGAGGAGAATCGATGACTTTTATATCGTCGAGCAGACCCACCACAAAACGACCCACACCTCGAAAACCCGAGACCATCGTTGTGAGCAGGTAGCGATCGTCGCCCAGCGGTTCAATATCGCGCTCGGCGAGGGGATACTCCTCTAAGAGAAGGTTATAGGAGAGGATCCCCAGCTCCAGCTTTAGCTTTTCGGGCGCATCGGAGTTGATCCTAAAGATGTCGATGAAGCCCTCTTTGTGCTCCGAGGTGCAGCTCCATGGCTCGCCACTACTCTCGACCGAAGCGATTCGCGAGAGTTTAAAGAGCTTGTTGCTTCGAGCCTCAATATCGTAGCACCACACTTGAACATAGTTGGTGGTGAAGGCAAAAGGTTCGACGTAGCGGTCGCGTACTACCCCACGGTGAGCCGACTGGTAACCACGCAGGTAGACCCTCTGCTGTTGCTCGATCGCCTCGATCAGGGCGTGAACATTCGCCGAATTCTTACCTTTGACCACCGTGTCGGCAAGCACGCCACTATCGTAGACCGAATAGAGTTTACTTTTGAGGTTCATCTTCAGCAGGTTCGTGTCGTCGATACTCTCGATTGCACGGCGCAGGATCACCGCCTCTTCTTCGGTGAAGTGGACAAGTTGCGAAATATCTTTGAAGTGGGGCGACTCTTTATCTAGGCGGATGTGCTCTCCGCGCTTCTTGATCACAAAACCCGCTTGGCGAAAAGTGTCGATGTAGCGATACACCGTCCTGCGAGACATAGATAACCGCGCGGCCAATTCATCGACCGAGTATGAGTTATTGGCAGTCAACAACTTCATAAGACGCAAAAGGCGTTCTACTTTGGGTTGATCCATGATCTATAGAATATAATAAAGAGACTACGAAAAGGATAAAAGAGGCGCAAGGCAACCACTCACCGCGCTCAAGAGAGGGGTATTAACCGATCAAGATCTTCTCCAGATCCGAGATCTTACGAGAAAACATCTTGTCGATCTCCATCAAGTTGTTCACCGACTTGCAAGCGTGAAGCACTGTTGCATGGTTGCGACCTCCAATTGCCGAGCCTATGGCTGCTAGTGGCGATTTGGTGTGTTTCTTTGCCAAGTACATCGCTATCTGGCGAGCTTGCGCCACTTCGCGAGTGCGAGCTTTGGAGTTGATTGCCTCAAGGGTGACATTCATATTCTCGCAAACCGTCTGCACGATCGAGTCGATCGAGATCTCGCGCTTGTTGATCCTTACGTAGATCTTCAAGATCTCTTTGGCAAGCGAAATGGTGATCTTACGGTTTAGGAACGAAGCGTTGGCGATCAACGACGACAAGGCACCTTCGATCTCACGGACGTTGGCCGAGATGTTGTTGGCCAAGAAGTCGACCACATCGTCGGGGATAATTGCGTTTTGGCGCTTTGCCTTCGAGCGGATGATCTTCACCTTCGTTTCGTAGTCAGGTAGGTTCACTTGCGTTGCGAAGCCCCACTTAAAACGAGTCAGCAGACGTTGCTCTATATCTTTAAGTTCAACGGGCGCTTTGTCGGAGGTCAGAATAATCTGCTTTCCAGAGAGTTGCAATTGGTTGAAGATGTTAAAGAATGCGTTTTGAGTACCAGTTTTACCTGTTAGCTCTTGAATATCGTCTATGATCAAGACGTCGATAGTCTGATAGAAGTGGATAAAATCAGGAATATCGCCGTTCTTGTAAGCGGTTTGGAATTGAGCCTGGAATTTATTCATCGACACATACAACACCGTAAGTTCGGGATGGCGCGAACGCACTTCGTGACCTATAGCCTGCACGATGTGTGTTTTACCTAGACCCGAGTTACCATATATATATAGTGGGTTGAAGGGAGTGTTACCAGGGTTGATCGAAACGGCCATACTTGCCGAACGAGACAGACGATTACATTCGCCCTCGACGAAGTTCTCAAAGGTGTATATTGAGTTTAGGTTGGGGTCGATGCTGATCTTTTTGATACCAGGAAACACAAAAGGGTTCTTGATATTGTCTGTGCTGGTTTGGTTGCTGTATTGTTTGATCGCCGAGATGTCGGCATTTGTCGAAGTTGACTCTGTGCCTTTGGGTACTGCGTAGTACAAACGAGTCTGCATTCCGTAGTGCTTCTCGATGATGGGGCGCAGAACTGGGATATATTTACCCTCTAGTTGGTAGACATAATTTTTGTTGGGCACACCCAAACGGAGGATACTTCCATCGAATTCAAGGGGCACGATAGGCTTAAACCACTTCACAAACTCTTCCTCTGTGGTCTGAGTTTGAATGAGGCTAAGACATTCCTGCCATACCTTAGTGTATGTCTGTGATGGTTGTATCATTATATTTGGGTAATTATATCTTTCGACACTGCAAAGGTGATAAAAAAAAAGTGAAAAAAACTTACTTCGAATCTTTTTTTTTTAGTTTTTTTTTGTATAGGATAAAAGGATGACTTTAATACCTATATTTTCTTACATTTCATTCGTATTTTAAACTTTTTATTATTACTTTTGCATGTGAATATATCCACGCAACAAAGGTAGTATAATTAAACTAAAAACAAAATAAAAAATGACAGCAGATTTAAACAAAATGGTTTTGGCCAAAGCGCAGGCTTGGATCGACGGAGCTTATGACCAGGAGACTAAAAATCAAGTTAAAAACCTGATAGACAACAATATGGGTGAACTTATCGAATCTTTCTACAAAGATCTCGAATTTGGCACAGGTGGTCTTCGCGGCATCATGGGCGTTGGTTCTAACCGCATGAACATCTACACTGTAGGTGCTGCAACTCAGGGTCTTGCAACTTATCTTAAGCGCAATTTTGAGGGTGAAAAAATTCGTGTTGCCGTGGCTCACGATTCTCGCAATAATTCTCGTCTTTTTGCCGAGCATACAGCCAAAATTTTCGCTTCAAATGGCTTCGAAGTATTCCTATTCGATGCACTGCGTCCAACCCCCGAACTTAGCTTCGCAATTCGCGAGTTGAAGTGCCACTCGGGAGTGGTTGTAACTGCTTCGCACAACCCCAAAGAGTACAACGGTTACAAGGCATATTGGAACGATGGTTCGCAAGTTACCTCGCCCCACGACCTCAACATCATCGAGGAGGTTAACAAGATCACCGACGTAGCCATGATCAAGACCGATGTAGGGCTAGAGCAGGTGACAATCCTTGGTAGCGACTTCGACAAGATCTACCTCGAAAAGGTTCGCTCGCTCTCGCTTTCGCCCGAAGCCATCGCAAAACACCACGACATGAAGATCGTCTACACCCCAATCCACGGTTCGGGTGTGAAGTTGGTTCCCGACTCACTTCGCAACTTCGGCTTCACAAATGTCACACTTGTCGAGGAGCAGGCTGTAGTTGACGGAAACTTCCCAACTGTAGATTCGCCAAACCCCGAGGAGCGCAAGACGATGGCTATCGCGATCGAGACCGCTGCGCGCGAAGGTGCCGACTTGGTACTTGCTACCGACCCCGATGCCGACCGCATTGGTGTTGCGTTGCGCAACAAGCAGGGCGAGTATGTGTTGTTGAACGGAAACCAAACCTTGGCCCTTATCCTTAGCTACCAACTTACACGTTGGGCAGAACTAGGCAAGCTCGACGGCAACCAATACGTCGTGAAGACCATCGTAACTTCGCAAATGGCAAATGCCGTGGCCGATCACTTCGGTGTGAAGTGCTACGACTGCCTCACAGGATTCAAATACATCGCTAAGATCATCCGCGACAACGAGGGCATCGCAACCTATATTGGTGGCGGCGAGGAGAGCTTCGGTTACTTGGCGGGCGACTTCGTGCGCGACAAAGATGCTGTGTCGGCATGTTCACTAGCTGCCGAGGCTGCTGCATGGGCTAAGGAGACTATGGGCGTGACTCTATTCGAGTGGTTGCAAGAACTTTACGTTAAGTATGGCTTCTTCCTCGAAGGTCTAGTTTCGGTAGTTCGCAAAGGAAAAGAGGGTGCCGAAGAGATCCAGAAGATGATGGTCGACTTCCGCGCAAATCCTCCAAAGTCGCTTCTTGGCTCACCTATCGTCAAGATCAACGACTTCAAGTCGTTGGAGACCACGATGGTAGAGAGTGGCGAGGTGATCAAGATCGAGCAAGACTCGTCGAACGTGCTACAATGGTTCACTGCCGATGGCACTGCGGTATCGGTTCGTCCTTCGGGCACCGAGCCAAAGATCAAATTCTACTTCGGCGTGAAGGCTCCACTAGCCTCTGTCGAAGATTACGACAAGGTCTACGGCGAGCTCAACGGCAAGATCGAAGCTATCAAGACCGAGTTGAAATTGGTATAATTAGTGTGTAAAACTCAGAAACAATAAATCTAAAAAATATGGAAAAAGATCAAGTATTAGACGTTATGAAGAGCGCAGGTGAGCCTCTTAACGCAGGTAAAATCGTAGAACTTTCAGGCCTCGACCGCAAAGTTGTTGACAAAGCTATGAAGGACCTTAAGGGCGAGGGGGCGATCGTCTCGCCTAAGCGTTGTTATTGGGAGCCTGCTAAGTAGGTTTTTTAGCTGAAAATTTTCTGGGACTCGATTTTGGGTTAAGCACCTCTAGGTGCTTGATAATTTAATGCTCTTTTAGATTGGGGGTCAAGCTTGCTTGAAGCCCAATTTAAGAGAGCATTAAATCTTTGAGCGAAAGCGAGAAGCCCCAAAAGTGCAACAAATAACTGCACCCGCGGGGCATCGTCCGCCATACTAGAGTTGGTGCATATAGCGCTCCTCCACGGCCACCCAATTGACAATATTCCACAGTTTGGAGAGTTGCTCAGCGCGGCGGTTTTGGTGGTCGACATAGTAGGCGTGCTCCCACACATCGAACGTGAGCAGGGGTGTGAGGCCTTCGCGAAGGGGGTTGCCCGCGTTGCTCTCTTGGGTAATTTTAAGCTCGTCACCACTATCTTTCGAGAGCCACACCCACCCCGAACCAAAGAGGGTGTTTCCTTGCCGCTCGAACTCGGCCTTGAACTCTTCGAAGGAGCCGAAAAAGAGTTCGATGGCACGCAAAAGCGATCCGATAGGTGCATCGCGCTCGGGGGTGGGTGTAAACGTATCGAAGTAAAAAATATGGTTCCACACCTGCGCTGCGTTGTTGAACAGTGGCCCCGAGGCCGAGCAGACCACATCCTCCAGGGTTGCATTATCGTCGTAGTCGCTCTCATTGAAGAGTTTATTGAGATTGTCGCGGTAGGCTTTGAGGTGTTTGCCGTGATGCAATTCCAGGGTTGCACGACTAATCGTTGGCGAGAGTGCCCCCAGGTCGTACTTGAGGCTGTAGTCCGAAAATTTTGTTTCCATAATAATTCCTTTGTTTGTTGTTTAATCTCCGTTTTTCATTACAAAAAATATACCTTGCACACCTATTATATAACACTATATAAGAAAAATTTATAGTAGTATTGTTATTTTGATAACAAATTTGTTGTTAAAAATTTTATTGAATAGGCAAAAAGTATTATCTTTGACACTGATAACGAGAACAAAACATATTTGACTTTTTCTCGTTATAATTTTAGTTAAGATTTTATTTTAAATTTTTTATAATAATATGGATTTTTATAGCGAAAACTGGGATCAGTTCAAAGGTGCTGAATGGAAGCACGAAGTAAATGTACGCAACTTTATTCAAGCAAACTACACACCATACACAGGTGATGACAAGTTCTTGGTAGCCTCGACAGAGCGCACTCAAAAGGTTTGGAACAAACTTACCGAGATGTTCAAAGTGGAGCGCGAGAAGGGTGTATACGACACTGAGACTAAGATCCCATCGGGCATCGACGCTTACGGCGCAGGTTATATCGACAAAGAGAACGAGGTTATCGTAGGTCTTCAAACAGATGCTCCACTAAAGCGCGGTATCTACCCACGTGGTGGCTGGCGCATGGTTGAGAACGCTCTTAAGGCTTATGGCTACGAGATGGACCCAATGACAAAAGAGATCTTCACTCGTTACCGCAAGACTCACAACGAAGGTGTTTTCTCAGCTTATACCGACGAGATGGTTGCTGCTCGTAAGTCGGCTATCATCACTGGTCTGCCCGATGCTTACGGCCGTGGTCGTATCATTGGTGACTACCGTCGTGTGGCTCTTTACGGAACCGACATCTTGATTGCGGACAAGAAACGCCAACTTTTGCGTCTCGACATCCAAGAGATCACAGTCGAGATCATCCAACAACGCGAGGAGATCAGCGAGCAGATCACAGCTCTCAAGAGCTTCGTGAAGATGTGTGCTGCGTATGGATTCGACGTAACTAAACCTGCGAAGGATGCTCGCGAGGCGGTTCAATTCGTATACCTTTCGTACCTTGCTGCAACCAAAGACCAAGATGGTGCAGCAATGTCTATCGGTCGTACTTCGACATTCCTCGACATCTTCATCGAGAAAGATTTGGCCGAGGGTAAACTCACCGAGCAAGAGGCTCAAGAGTTGATCGACCAATTCATCATCAAGCTTCGTATCATCCGTTTCCTACGCACCCCAGAGTACAACGACCTCTTCTCGGGCGACCCAGTTTGGGTAACTGAGAGTTTGGGTGGTCAAGGTGTCGATGGTCGCACGCTTGTTACTCGCACTTCGTTCCGTTACCTACACACTCTATATAACTTAGGTGCAGCTCCAGAGCCAAACCTTACAGTACTTTGGTCGGCAGCGATGCCACAACCATGGAAAGATTTCTGTGCTAAGGTATCGATCGACACATCGTCTATCCAATACGAGAACGACGATTTGATGCGTCCCGACTACGGCGACGATTACGGTATCGCATGTTGCGTATCGCCAATGAAGATTGGTAAGCAGATGCAGTTGTTTGGTGCTCGTGCCAACCTCGCCAAGTGTCTTTTGTATGCTATCAATGGTGGTCGCGACGAGAAGAGTGGTGTTCAAGTTGGACCTGCATTCGCTCCCGTTACTGGCGATTATCTAGAGTATGACGATGTTGTAGCTAAATTCTCATCTATGATGCGTTGGTTGGCTAAGGTTTACGTCAACGCACTTAAGATCATCCACTACATGCACGATAAGTACTCTTACGAGGCTTACGAGATGGCTCTTCACGATTTGGACGTTGAGCGTATCCGCGCTACAGGTATTGCAGGTCTTTCGATCGTTACCGACTCGTTGGTTGCAATCCGCGACACTAAGGTTCGCATCATCCGCGACGAGCGCGGCCTAGCTGTAGACTTCGAGCGCGAGGGCGACTACGTACCATTTGGTAACAACTGCGACGAGACTGACAAGATCGCTGTAGCTCTTACCGAGGAGTTCATGGATTACCTTCGTCAACACGAGACTTACCGCAACGCTAAGCCTACTCAGTCGATCCTAACTATCACATCGAACGTGGTTTATGGTAAGAAAACAGGTTCTACACCATGTGGTCGCAAGGGAGGTACTCCATTTGCACCAGGTGCAAACCCAATGAACGGCCGCGACACTAACGGAGCTTTGGCTTCTTTGGCTTCGGTTGCTAAGTTACCTTTCCACCACTCTCACGATGGTATCTCATACACGTTTGCTATCGCTCCAGACGCACTAGGTCGCGACGAGCAGGCTCGTGTTAACAACCTTGTGAACATGATGGATGGTTACTTCACTCCAAACGGTGGTCAACACCTCAACGTCAATGTATTCAACCGCGAACTACTTATCGACGCAATGGAGCACCCTGAGAACTATCCTCAGCTTACAATCCGTGTTTCGGGCTACGCAGTTAACTTTATTCGCCTTACTCGCGAGCAACAACTCGACGTAATTTCTCGTACTGTTAGCGATAGAATCTAAAATTCTGTACTATGAGAATACACTCTTTCGAGAGTTTCGGTACAGTGGACGGCCCAGGCATACGCTTTGTAGTGTTTGCGCAGGGCTGTCCACTGCGCTGTTTATACTGTCACAATCCAGACACATGGCTGCTCAAGGATGCCGCCATGGAGAAATCGCCCAAAGAGATTTTGGACGAGATCTTGAAATATCGCAACTTCATTAAAAGCGGAGGGGTAACCATCTCGGGTGGCGAACCTTTGATGCAGGCCGAGCAAGTTGCCGAGCTCTTCGCGCTATGCCGCAAAGAGGGAATTCACACGGCGCTCGACACCTCGGGAGTGATCTTCAACGATGCCGTAGAGCGCGCACTCGCGCAAACCGACCTTGTTCTGCTCGACATCAAGTCGATCGACCCCGAGCAGTTCCCCGTGATTGCTGGGGGCGGAAAGCTTCAACAGGTGAAATCGTTCTTGGATTACCTGCAAAGCAAAAATATCAAGTGTTGGATACGCCACGTGGTGGTCCCAGGTTACACCGACTCGGAGGAGGGGCTGCGCGCCTTGGCCACTTATGTCAAAGGTTATAGCGTTGTCGAAAAGGTGGAGCTACTACCCTACCACGACATGGCGACGGCTAAATACGAGGCTATGGGTCTTGAATACCCCCTTAAAACAGTTGCACCCCATCCAAAGGATGAGGTGCAACGTTTACGTCTACTCTTCGACAGCTTTTAACGACATATCCAGAGATTTTATTTGGTGGGTCAGTGCCCCGACCGATATAAAGTCGACTCCCGATTCAGCGTAGGTGCGGAGCGTATCGAATGTGATGCCTCCGCTCGACTCTGTTTCGCAACGTCCTGCCACCTTCGCTACAGCCTCGGCTGTGAGTGAGGGTGAGAAGTTGTCGAACATGATTCTATCGACTCCACCCGCCGCAAATACATCGTCGATGTCTTGTAGCGTGCGCACCTCGCACTCGATTGGAATATTCTTGCCTTTAGCGGCAAGGTACTCGCGCGCTCCACGAACAGCTTTCTGCACTCCACCCGCAAAGTCGATGTGGTTATCTTTGAGCAGAATCATATCGAAAAGACCCATGCGGTGGTTCTCACCACCGCCAATCTTTACGGCCATTTTATCCAACACACGCATTCCTGGCGTGGTTTTACGAGTATCTAGAACCCTTGTGTGAAGCCCCTCTAGCTCTTTTACATATTTTGCTGTTTGCGTCGCCACACCACTCATGCGCTGCATGATATTGAGCAATACACGCTCGGCCTGCAACAACGATTGCAAACGACCCGAAACATAGAACGCCTCGTCGCCTGGCTTTACCACTGCGCCATCCGAGAGTAATTTCTCGAATTTCATCTCGGGATCCAAACGGTTGAGTACCATCTCGGCGATCTCGACACCTGCTAAAACACCCTCCTGCTTACACAAAAGGCGCATTTTGCCCTGTTCTGCGGCTGGAATACAACATAGCGATGTGTGGTCGCCATCGCCAATATCCTCTTTAATACAGAGCTCCACGAGCTCCTCTACGAATGGTATATATTCACTTTTCATAATTCTTCTGATTTTTTATTTTGAATTTGAAAATAAATTATTGCAATTTCGTCATTGCGGACCCCGATCCGCAATCTCTAAACTTCTAATATTAAAAGTTTAATTAAGAGATCCTGAATCGAGTTCAGGATGACGCTATGGGTTAATGCAGTGGTAAAAGTGGTAAAGTTAATGCTCCGATAGGGTTAATGCGGTGGTATCCTTAGATCAATCCTCGGCCACTCTTAGCGATTCGCCCTTCGGCCGTGAGGTCGGTCACAACTCTGTCGAGCACACCGTTGATAAAGGTGCTGCTGCCAGGTGTTGAGTACGATTTTGCAATCTCGATATATTCATCCATAGTAACTTTGATTGGCACCGAAGGGAACGAAACCAACTCGGTCATAGCCATATTCATGATCATGTTGTCCATAAATACGATACGTTCGAGGTCCCAATTGCTGGTGAATTTCTCGATGTATACTTGATTCTCGTTGTAGTTGATAAGCGACTTCTGGAACAGGGTTCTAACGAAGCTCAACTCCTCGTCGCTCTTATATTTTGGCATAATCTTCAATTCGGTGTGCGAAGGGCGGATCGACGATAGCGTGCGCGCCACAAGGGGCAGAACGAAGCTAAGGTCGTTATCCCACATGATCGAGAGATCTTCGAGCGCCTCATCCAAAGCTTCGCACTCCTGCATATCTTTGAAGAAGAAACCCTCGACAAAAGCAATATCCTCCTTTAGCGACGACTCGCCGTTTGTCATATATTGCTTGTAGCTGTCGCTTTCGAGTAGAGTATTATAGATAGTTCTAATCAACTCAGTATCCTGCGACCAATTTAATTTACGCTTTGCGGCGTAGTCGTTCACAAGATCGCTACTATCGATCAAGCGGATAACTGCGTTATCAACAAATTTACGGTTGGGGTTGAGATCCTCGTAAGTAGGAAGCTTCTTCTCTTTGGCAAGCTCTTGGCGTGCTTCGGCGTAACGTGCAACCTCGACGGGGAGGAGCAACATTTGGAAATAGAGGTCGTAAGCCTTGTCAATCGAGGCTAGCATACTTTTTTCCGATGCAATCATATTGTCACTCTCTGTTTGGAGGTGAGCATAAAGCGCCTTTAAGGCTTTTATGCGAAGCAATCTTCTACTTAACATAATACAGAACTGGTGCGGACGGGTCCGCTGGTTTATTAACAATTTATAAAAAAATGGGTGTTCAACAATATTGAACCCCCATTTTAGTTGCGAGAAGAACGACCTCTTCTCAAGAGTTGAGCTACCAGGATTCGAACCTGGAACGACTGAACCAAAATCAGCTGTGTTACCGTTACACCATAGCTCAATCCGATGCTCGAAAGCGAGTGCAAAGATAAGGCAAGTTTTTTTAACTTGCAAATATATCATTGACTTTTTTCTGAAAATTATTACCCTCACGGCACCTATCCAACTGTGGCACTCTATTTGCATCCTGGTTTTAAGCAAATTATAACAGCATGGAAGAAAAACAAAAAAATATTGATCACACTGCCCATCGCGGCGATTGGACGGTGCTCTACCTAAGAATCATCCTAGGAGGGGTTCTGCTGCTGCACAACGTGGCGAAGGTGCAAGATTACAATGTTGTCATCGAGGCCTATCACCAATTGTGGGGCGTTGGTGGGGCCACGTGGTATGTCGCATTCTCATTTATCGAGGTCGTGTGCGCCTTTCTGCTGATCATGGGGCGTTGGGTGCGAGCCGCTGCCGTAGTGCTTATTTTGGGCACTATTATGGGTATGATCATCTACTTTGGGGCAAGCTCCCCCATTATGATCGAACTAAACTCTATATACATCCTACTCTACTTGTTGCTACTTATCACGGGCGGCGGCTACTACTCGCTCGATTCGGTGGGTTGCAGACGTTTCCTGCGCAAGAGGGTAAACAACAAGGATGACTGACAAGTGAAAATAGAGAATATCGTCATTGCGGACTTGATCCGCAATCTCATACAATGCTAATTATCACACAGTTAGAGATTGCGGCTCGTAGGCCGCAATGACGCAATATATTTAGCGAGAAAGAATGACCCACCGAAATTCTTACCTGATCCAAAAGAACTTACAAACCTATACATTGCAAGCTAAAAAAGGGTGACTGACAAGATTATCTCTTGAAAGTCACCCTCTCATATCATGCTAGAAGTTGGATAATGAGGTTAGTTTTGGGGCTTGACGAAGGCTCTTAAACGCAGCGTACGTAAGTACGTGAGGATTTGAGAGTCGAGGGAAGTGCCAAAAATGACCTCATTAGGCGACTTCTCTCTCTTATTTCAAACCTAAAGTCTCACGATTACGCAACTCATCAACCTTAGCCAACTCCACGTACGAGCCACCACGACCTGGGCCGAAGCTACCACCTACCACAACGATAAGATCTTCGTCGTGGAGTTTCACGTAGTTACCCATAAAGTCAAGGGCATCGGTGATGAAACGATATTTGTCGCTTTGTTCGTGACGCAAGATCGCAACTACACCATACGAAAGCGCCAAGATACGTTGTGCGTGAAGTGTGTAACAAACCGCCATCACGCTCTTGCGACCGCGGAAAGCTGCCAAGTAACGACCTGTGCGACCAGTCTGCGTGTCGAGAATCACGTAACGCACGTTGAGGTTGCTACATGCGCGCACTGCCGAACGAGCCAATTGCGCTGTGATCTCGTGGTTAACCGAAACCATGTCGATGTCGATGATTGGTGCGAAGTGTTGCTCGTCGCTCTCGATCTCGCGAGCGATACGTGCCATGGTTGAAACCGACTCTACGGGGTATGAGCCCATCGCGGTTTCGTCGCTAAGCATGATTGCATCTACACGCTCGTAGATAGCGCTCGCCACGTCGCTCACCTCGGCACGAGTAGGACGTGCAGAGTTAACCATCGAATATAACATCTGAGTTGCGATGATCACAGGGCGTTTTGCCGCTGTACACTTCTCCACGATCATGCGTTGGATTCCTGGGATCTTCTCTGCTGGAAGTTCCACGCCGAGGTCGCCACGAGCAACCATGATACCATACGAAGCCTCGATAATCTCGTCGAGGTTGTCGATACCCTCTTGGTTCTCGATCTTCGAGATGATCTTGATGTGGCTACCGTGCTCGTCGAGGATGTCTTGAACGGCCTTAACATCAGCTGCACTACGCACAAACGAGTGAGCGATAAAGTCGACATCGGTGCCAATTGCCCACAAGATAAAACGGCGATCCTTCTCGGTGATCGAAGGGAGCGCGATGCTCACACCAGGAACGTTAACACTCTTGCGCGATTTGAGCACGCCACCGATTGTAAATTCGCAAATTAACTCATCCTCTTTCTTCTCGATCACTTGGATTTCGAGAGCTCCATCTGCAATAAGCATGCGCTTGCCAACAGCAATATCGGCAACGATCGAAGGAACGTTCATAAATATTGTATCGCGGCGCGTTGGCTCGGCTGTGGCTGTACCACGAACAGAGACCTTGTCGCCAACTTGGTATTCTATCGCTCCGCCGAACTCCTCGGCTATAGATGTAACACGGATCTCGGGACCCTTAGTGTCGATCATAACTGGGATTGCGGGGTTCACTTTGTGGACGTTCTCCACAATTTTAGAGGCACTCTCCTCCGATACGTGCGCCGAATTGACACGCACAACATCCATTCCTGCTTCGTAGAGGCTCTTAACGTACTCTACTTCACATCTAAAGTCTGAGACTGTCGCAACAATCTTTGTCTTCTTCATTCTTAACATATAATCTCGTCTAAATTGTATTTTCTCTTTTAATTAATGCCTCGACACCCAATCTGTATGAGTCGAGACCAAAACCCATTATCGAGCCTATTGCAACGGGAGCAATCATCGAAAGGTGACGAAACTCCTCGCGAGCTAAAATCGAGGAGATGTGAACCTCGACAACTGGGGTCGAAACCGCAGCTATAGCATCACGCAAAGCCACCGAGGTGTGGGTGTAGCCGCCAGCGTTGATTACCACCCCGCCAAAGCGACCAACCGAAGCGTGGATTTGATCAATTAATTCTCCCTCGATATTTGATTGAAAATATTCGAATTCTACCTCGGGGTAGCCACCGCTAAGCGTTGCAATATACTCGTCGAAGGTGGTCGACCCGTATATTTCTACGTTTCGCGCACCTTGCAAATTAAGGTTAGGACCGTTGAGTATTAGTATCTTCATCATATTTAGTGCTCATTTTGCGGTACAAAGGTAACAAAAAAAACACCATTATAAAAATATATTGTATATCTTTGTCAGAGAATATGTTAAAATCTTATGACTGAATTTGGATTTATAGATCAAATAAAAGAGCTATTCTCGACCCTGCCGACACACTCTTTCGAGGGTATTGGCGACGATTGCGCGGTGCTTCCACTGGGCGACGAGGCGCTGGTTTTTACCTCGGATATGCTCGTCGAAGATATTCACTTTCTTCGCTCCTCGACCTCGGCTTTCGACCTGGGCTACAAGTCGCTCGCTGTCAACCTGAGCGACGTTGCAGCTATGGGTGTTCGCCCCGTAGCAACCCTACTATCGCTCTCGGTGCCCAAAGAGCTGATGGGTGACTACTTAGAGGAGTTCATGCGCGGCTACCACGCCCTTAGCGCCAAGTACAACGTAGCCCTCGTAGGGGGCGACACCACAGCCTCGAAGTCGAGCCTGAGCATCAACGTCACCGCCATCGGCCGAGGCCCCATGAGCCACATCAAACGCCGCAGCAGCGCCCGCGTGGGCGACGTAATAATGGTCAACGACAGGGTCGGCGACTCGGCAGCAGGGCTGCAAGATATTTTCCAAGGGAGGTGCGATTCACCCCTGGCCACGACACACAAACGCCCCGAGCCCCAAGTCGAGGAGGGGGCCTGGCTAGGTGCGCAAGCCGCAGTGCACGCCATGATGGACATCTCGGACGGCATCGCCTCGGACCTGCGCCACATCTTAAAACTGTCAAATATTGGAGCCCAAGTGCACCTCGATGCGATCCCCACCAACGTCGACCTACACTCGGCACTCTGCGGCGGCGAAGACTACAAATTGCTGCTAACCGTCGCGCCAGACAAAGTGGGCGAGCTAGCAAAAGCATACCTCACTCAATTCGGCACCCACCTCCACCCAATCGGCACAATCACCCCCACCACAACCCTCGAATGGCTCAAAGAAGGCCAATCCCAAGAACTTGATTTCATGGGCTTTAGGCATTACTAATAAATCTACACAATGGCAAAGAAATCTATCAAATCAATAGAACCCAATATAGCCGATTTGGCTAACGGATGGTTAAAATCCTACAAACTAGACTATAAACTAGAGCAACAATCGCTTAACAGCGAGATTGACAAAGCTCTCGAAGAGTACCACTCCAAAACAGGTGGTAGTGGAGTGAATCGTCCCGATGCAAAATTACTACTCAAAAACAAGCAGTTAAAGCCATATCCAATTCTTATCGAGTATAAGGGACACAAAAATAAGTTGGTTAAAACAGATGCAAACGGGCAAGTTGAAAACAAAACATCGAAAAACGAGCCCAACATAAGAAATATCAGCACCTATGCTGTTAATGGTGCGATCCATTACGCAAATGCTATACTTCACCACACCAGCTACACCGACATCATTGCCATCGGCGTGACTGGCTATAAAGATGAATTTGGAAAAATTCAGCATGAAATCGGGGTATACTACGTATCAAAGAGCAACTTGGGTATCGGCCAGAGAGTTGGTGATTTCTCCGACCTCTCGTTTCTTGCACCTCAAAACTTCGATGCTTTCTCCAATCAGGTTGCATCGCTGAGCCTATCGCAAACCGAACTCGATAAATTAAAACAGCAGCGCGAGCGCGAGATCGACGTAAGCCTTAAAAAACTCAACAACGACATTTACGAAAACGAGAAAGGACTCGGCGAGAACGATCGAGTCTATCTTGTTGCAGCCTCAATCATCGCGACTATCGGCATACCTGGCAAGGTGGCACCTCTCGAAAAAGAGCATCTACACTCTTCCTCAGAACGTGGCAACACCGATGGCGATATAATATTGAGAAAGATTGAAGCTTTCCTAGAACATAAGCAGTTGCCAAAAGAGAAGAAAGATCTTATCGTCCGAACACTGCAAAACACACTAACAACCGAGAATATCAACAAGGTTGAAAATGACGAAAGTCAACTCAAGCGCGTTTTCGCCAAGATCGTGGACGACTTGGGGATCTATTACAAAATTGGTCTGACAACCGACTTCACGGGCAAATTATTCAACGAGATGTACGGATGGTTGGGCTTCTCGCAAGATAAACTCAACGACGTTGTTCTAACACCATCATACGTAGCAACCCTATTGGCAAGGTTGGCCCGAGTGAATAGAAATTCATACGTGTGGGATTTTGCCACAGGTTCGGCAGGACTACTGGTCGCAGCAATGAACGAGATGTTAAAAGATGCTAAAAATACAATCACCTCGGCCGACGAGCTCCGACAAAAAGAGTTAAAGATAAAGGCAGAACAATTGCTTGGCTTGGAGTTATTATCGAATGTTTATATGCTCGCAATTCTCAATATGATATTGATGGGTGATGGTAGCTCAAACGTCCTAAACAAAGATTCATTGACAGATTTCGACGGCAACTATGGCTTCGGCAAGACCGATGAGAAATTTCCTGCCGATGCCTTTATCCTCAATCCGCCATATTCGGCGAACGGCAACGGAATGAATTTTGTCGAGAAAGCTCTCAATATGATGGAAAAGGGATATGCGGCCATCATCATCCAAAATACAGCAGGATCGGGAAAAGCGGCAGAATACAACAGGCGCATATTAAAGAATCACAAACTCCTGGCTAGCATAAAGATGCCTATAGATATATTTGTAGGCAAATCTAGCGTACAGACATATATCTATGTATTCCAGGCCAATGAGGCTCACCAAGCCGACGACGTTGTAAAATTTATCGATTTCTCGAAAGATGGATACTCTCGTACCAATCGCAAGAAATCCAACAGCAACCTCAAGGATACCAACAACGCCAAAGGAAGATACGACGAGTTGGTCGATCTGGTACGCTTTGGCGGCAAGAAACTTAAACTTTTATCAAAGAAAGAGTATTTCGAAGGCGTTGTCGACCCAAAAAATGGAGCCGACTGGAATCAAACTGCACCTATCGATACAAAACCATCACTCAAAGAGTTTAAAAAGAGCATTAGCCACTACCTCGCATGGGAGGTGTCAAGTTTACTAAAACATCAATTCAACGAAAATAGAGAGTCAACCAAAGAAGAAAAGGAGGAAGAGCTGGCGGATGGGTGTGTTCTGCGGTGAGTTCATAACGCCTTGCGAGGTGATGAACGCCATTACACCACCATCACGGAGAGTATCAAGCCC
>JBCQWE010000013.1:0-53912 GCA_047172505.1 Rikenellaceae bacterium
AAAATTATGGAAGAAAAATTGAATTTACTTTTATCAGACTTAATTGTCGAGTATCACAAACTCCAAAGCTTTCATTGGTATGCCGAGGGCCGCAATTTCTTTTCGGTGCATGAAAAGTTAGAAGAATATTTTCGTCAGATCAACGAATCGATCGACGATGTTGCCGAAACGATCTTAATGCTGGAGATGAAGCCCATTTCAAATCTGTCGAAGATTTTAGCTAAAACTCAAATAAAGGAGGTTGAGAGCGGATATATCAAGGGGCACGAGATCTACAATCATGTTTTGTCTGATTTCGAATATCTCAAACAGTTGGTCACAATTATCAAAAAACAGGCCGATGACGAGATGATATACCAAGCATCGGCTCTTATGGATGACTTGATTGCTCAGTTTGCAAAGCATATTTGGATGATCAAACAAGTTCAAACAGAGGCGGTTCCCGAGTTTGCATAAACTATTAAGGCTAAGATATTTACCCATCTTAGCCTTAATTATATCAAATTAGCCATATTTTAACATCTTTTTTTGTATCTTTGCGGCTACGGAAAAATATATAAATATACATAAATATGGCAGACGAAAAGATTATATTTTCGATGGTTGGGGTCAGCAAGACCTTTACTAATCAGAAAAAAGTTTTGAATAATATCTATCTGTCGTTCTTCTATGGGGCGAAGATCGGTATTATCGGTTTAAATGGTTCTGGTAAATCTACCCTAATGAAGATCATTGCGGGTTTAGATAAGAACTTTCAAGGCGAGGTTGTCTTCTCGCCAGGCTATTCTGTGGGATACCTCGAACAAGAACCACAATTAGACAACACAAAAACCGTTCGCGAGATTGTCGAGGAGGGATGTGCTACAACTGTGGCATTACTTGCTGAATACGAGGATATTAACATGAAGCTTTGTGAGCCAATGGACGACGACACCATGGCAAAGCTTATCGAGCGCCAGGGCGAGCTTTACGAGCAGATAGACCATGTAAACGGCTGGGAGCTCGATAGTGTTTTAGAGCGTGCAATGGATGCACTGCGTTGCCCAGAGCCCGATCAAAATGTTGCGGTTCTATCTGGTGGTGAGCGCCGTCGTGTGGCTCTTTGTCGTCTTCTGCTTCAAAATCCCGATGTATTGTTACTCGATGAGCCAACCAACCACCTCGATGCAGAGTCAATCGATTGGTTAGAGCAACACCTTCAACAATATAAGGGTACGGTTATCGCCGTAACCCACGACCGTTATTTCCTCGACAATGTTGCAGGTTGGATCCTGGAGCTTGACCGTGGCGAGGGTATTCCTTGGAAAGGTAACTACACAGGTTGGCTTGACCAGAAAACCACACGCATGGCAATGGAGGAGAAGCAAGAGAGCAAACGCCGTAAGACCTTGGAACGTGAGTTAGAGTGGGTTCGTATGTCTCCTGCTGGTCGTCACGCTAAGAGCAAAGCGCGTTTATCGGCTTACGATCAGATGATGAGCGAAGATACAAAAGACAAGGAGGAGAAATTGGAGATATTTATCCCTAACGGCCCTCGCTTGGGAGATGTAGTAATCGAAGCTAACGGTGTATCAAAAGGCTATGGGGACCGTATTCTATACGAAGATCTAAATTTCACGTTGCCGCCAGCTGGCATCGTTGGAGTGATCGGCCCTAATGGAACAGGTAAGACTACCCTATTCCGTATGATTATGGGACTCGAAGAGCCTAATTCAGGAACGTTCACAGTCGGTAAAACCGTGAAACTAGCATACGTTGACCAACAGCACAAATCAATTGATCCCGACAAGAGCGTATACGAGGTAATTTCACAAAATAGTGATTTTGTGACACTTGGCAACCGACAAGTGCCTGCACGTGCTTATGTTGCTCGCTTCAACTTCTCGGGTGCAGACCAAGAAAAGAAGTGCGGAGTCCTTTCTGGTGGAGAGAGAAATCGCCTACACTTAGCCCTAGCCTTAAAAGAGGAAGGAAATGTACTTTTGCTCGATGAGCCAACCAATGATATTGACGTTAATACACTTCGAGCATTAGAGGAAGGTCTACAAAATTTTGCAGGCTGTGCGGTAGTTATCTCGCACGACCGTTGGTTTTTGGACCGCATTGCAACACACATTATTTCATTCGAAGGCGACTCGACGATTGTCTCATATCAAGGTACATACAGCGAATTTGAGGCTTGGAAGAAGGCTCAAGGAGGCGACATTACACCAAAGAGAGTTAAATATAAAAAATTAGTAGAGTAAATCATGGCAATCCAAAAACCATCAATACCAAAAGGAACGCGCGATTTCGGTCCAGCTGAGATGATGCGCCGCCAATATATTTTCGACACCATCCGTGGCGTATTCCGCCTCTTTGGCTTTGCGCCACTCGAAACTCCTTCGATGGAGAACCTCTCTTCGCTCATGGGTAAATATGGCGAAGAGGGTGATAAACTGCTATTTAAGGTGCTCAACTCGGGCGACTATGCAAAAGAAATGAGCCGCGATGAGTTGAAAACAGCATCTAAAATCTGTGAGAAAGGTTTGCGTTACGACCTTACTGTTCCATTTGCGAGATATGTCGTACAGCACCAAAATGATATAGTATTCCCTTTTAAACGCTATCAAATTCAACCTGTATGGCGTGCTGACCGTCCACAAAAGGGGCGTTATCGTGAATTTTATCAGTGTGATGTTGATATGATTGGTTCTCGTTCGTTGCTCAACGAGGTGGAATTAATAGAGATTGTGGAGCGCGTTTTCTCGGCTCTTAAAATTAGCACAACGCTTAAAATCAACAACCGTAAGGTTCTCTACGGTATCGCTGAAACTATTGGTCATGCCGACAAAATGATGGATATAACCATCGCCATTGATAAGTTAGATAAAATTGGCCTCGACAATGTTAAAGCGGAATTATCTGCTCGTGGGATTGAAGATGAAGCTATAGCAAAACTTCAACCAATACTCGAACTAAGTGGCACTAATCAAGAGAAAATCAATAAATTGCGCAAAGCTATAACAGCATCTGAAACAGGTCTTTTAGGAGTCGATGAGCTGCAAACAATCGTCGATCACACATCGAGCCTAGGTGTTACCCTACCTATTGAAATCGACCTCTCTTTAGCGCGCGGACTGAACTACTACACAGGTGCAATCTTCGAAGTCAAGGCTAACGACTTTGCAATTGGTTCGATCTGCGGTGGTGGTCGCTACGACGACTTAACGGGCATCTTCGGAATGCCAGATATGTCGGGTGTAGGTATCTCATTTGGAGCAGATCGCATTTACGATGTGATGGTGGGTCTCGACCTATTCCCTGCCGAAGTTAGCTTCTCGACCAAAGTTCTGTTTGTGAATCTTGGAGCTACCGAGCAAGGGGTGATCTTACCCCTGCTTAAAGAGGTGCGCAACACTGGCGTAGCAGCAGAAATTTACCCAGACTCTGCTAAGATGAAAAAACAGATGGAGCACGCCAACCGTCGTGGTATACCTTTTGTAGTTATCATCGGCAGTCAGGAGATCGAGCAGCAGAAAGCCACAGTCAAAAATATGGCAACTGGTGAGCAGCAGAGCGTTAATTTCGACGCACTTAAAGATCTCTTCATCGAATAATAATGAGAAGAGTATATGCTTTAATATCAGTACTTTTTGTGGCGACTACCCTACTGGCTCAGTCGCCACAAAAAGATAATGACGCTGTCGCACAACTTCGAAAATTCAACCAATTCTACAGTTATCTCAATGGTGCTTACGTCGAAGAGGTTGACATGTCTGTTCTGGTTGAAAAGGCAATCGTCGAAATGCTATCCGAACTCGATCCTCATTCGGCATATATCAATGCCGAGGACATGAAGAGTGTAAACGAGAGCTTCGAAGGAGAATTTAGCGGTATTGGTGTTGAATTCAACATCTTAAAAGATACCGTTATTGTTGTAAATACGATTGTAGGGGCACCTGCCGAGAGTGTTGGCGTTATGCCAAACGATAGAATTGTGGCGGTAGATGGCGAAGATATTATTGGCATATCTCAAAATCAAGTTCCATCGTACCTGCGTGGCAAACGAGGGTCAAAGGTAGCAATAGAGGTTGTTCGCCATGGAGAACTCAATACCTTAAATTTTGTTATAGAGCGCGACAACATCCCAATAAATACGGTTGATGCAGCATATATGCTCAACGATTCAACGGGTTACATCAAAATAAATCGTTTTGGCCACACCACATTCTCCGAGTTTACCGATGCTTTTCGATCTATGCCACAACCAAACACCTTAGTGGTTGACTTGCGAGGAAACGGAGGAGGTCTTTTAAATCAAGCTATCGATCTCGCCAATTTCTTTCTGCCCAAAGGTTCGTTGATTGTATCGACCGAAGGGCGCGCACAAAGCGACTTTAGAATGAGCGCAAATCGAAACGGTGAGTTCACCAAGGGTAATGTCGTGATACTCATAGATGAAGACTCTGCTTCGGCAAGCGAAATTGTCGCTGGCGCAATTCAAGACTGGGATAGGGGGGTCATTTTAGGAAGGCCAAGCTTTGGCAAAGGTCTTGTTCAACGACAATTCGAACTGCACGATGGTTCTACCGCACGTATTACAGTTGCTCGCTACCACACTCCTACGGGTCGTGTTATCCAACGTCCATACACCGACGGTGACTCCAAGGGCTATTACGAGCGTCATTTTGCGCGCTATGGAAACGCGGATAGCTTATCTCGGGACACGATCGACAGACCCCAATATAAAACTTTGCGTTTGGGGCGTACAGTGTATGGTGGCGGCGGAATAACACCTGACGTTATAGTTGAGAGTGACACAACACGCATCTGGCCATATTACGTAACGCTAATACGTCAAAATGTTGTTAATGAGTTTGTTATAAATTATCTTGACAAGCATAGAGAAAAGCTTATTGCATTATACCCCACTTTCGAGCAGTACAATAAGAATTTTGTAATTACAGAATCGATGCTTGCGGAATTAATGTCGCTAGGTCAAGAACGTGGAGTTGATATTGAGGAGTATAAGATCGAAGATTTTAGCGATATTGCACAAGTAAACCTCAAAGCATTATTTGCGCAAAAGTTATTCTCAACTGGCGAGTTCTATAAAGTCGTAAACGACAACAATAAGACCATTTTTAAGGAGTTAGATAAGCTGCTAACAGATTGGGATAAGTATAATCAAGATATTTTTGGTCAATAATCATGGATCGAAATAGAGTAGTTTTGGGATACAGCGGCGGCGTGGATAGCGCAGCTGCTGTATCTATTTTGCAGCAGCAACACCTCGAAGTTACTGCACTAACCCTTGATATGTGTGGTGATGACAAAATGGTGAATAGTGCTCGACAAAGTGCCTTATCGCAGCATATTGAGTTTGTATCACTCAATTGCGAAGAGCTATTTAATCGCGAAATCAAAGATTACTTCATTAACGAATACCTATCAGGGCGAACTCCCGCACCATGCACACGTTGTAACCCCATGATCAAATGGCGTTTACTCTTGGATTATGCCAATTCAAATAATATTTACCATATTGCTACTGGCCATTATTTTCGCATCGAAGAGTATAATGGAAAGCTATATGTTGCCAAAGCAAAAGATAGCCGAAAGGATCAAAGCTACTATTTGTGGGGGCTGAGCCAGGAAGTTTTAAGCCGCGCCATTACACCTATGGCCGAGGTGATCAAGGAGGAGATCAACAGAGAGAAAAAACGCGAAAGCATGGGTGTCTGTTTTCTTAATGGCAGGCGCTACAGCGACTATATAAGTGAGATTTGTGGGGAAATCGCAAAGGGCGACATTGTAGATAAGAATGGTAATATTTGCGGACAACACAAGGGCCTTGCACACTATACAGTTGGACAAAAACGCGGTGAAGGCATACCTGTCAGTAGCTTAATTATTGGTTTAGATAATGCTCGTAACCACTTGATAATAGGTACTGATAGCGACTTGTATCACTCGCAACTTTATATCTCACAATGCAATATTGTCGACCAGCAAGAATTCATCGAGTCTAAAGATATATCAGTCATGATTCGAGGAATTGGACGCAACCCCGAAGGTTTTGCTTCAAAGATTGAGAAAGATAATAAAGGATATAAAATCACTTTGTCTTCCCCCGCGTGGGCATGTGCAGCAGGACAACCAGTTGTTTTCTATCGAGGTGGCAGAGTGATAGGTGGCGGATACCTAGACTCGTCGCAGCGATAATTTAGGCACAACTTTTGCTTATAAGCTACAAAAAAACAGATTTATGAGTAAAAGAGCAGTAGTTTTAGGTGGCGCAGGATTAATAGGTTCTCACCTATGTGTCAAACTTCTTGAAGAAGGGTACGATGTCGTGTGTGTCGACCGCAGAGGACTCAGAGAGTCTCCACTCCTGCGTAAGATCGACAACAGAGGAAAATTTCATTATGTAAAGCACGACATAACAACACCTTTTGAGATGGTTGGAGATGAGTTATACAACTTGGTCTCCCCTACCGAATATGGCACTAATTGCGACTACATTGAAGATCAGTATCTTATATCGACAGGATCGATGAACGCCCTACATCTTGCAACAAGAGGATACTCCAAAGTTATATATGGTTCATCTGACGACGTTTACAACTTCGAAAAGTTAGATATAGAATACAATTCTAACAAGCGATTTATTGCAGAGACAAAGCGTTTTGGCGAATCTATTCACAAAGCCTATCACCAAAAATACCAACTCGATTGTCGCATTGCGCGCATTTTTTCTACATACGGATCGAACGCAGGGCTTAGAGATCAGCATGTCATTGGTAAAATGATAGTAAATGCCCTTAATAATCAAGATATTAAGATATTTGGTAATGGTGAACAAGTTCGTACATTCTGCTGGGTCGAAGATATGGCCGACGGACTTTATCGCCTTATGAATGCACACACTGCCGATCGTTTGATCACGGCCGATCTTGGCTCAAACACTCAAATATCTATTCGAGAATTAGCTGAATTGATAATATCGTTAACGGGTAGCAAATCTAACATTCAACATGTATCCGCCAGAAAAGATGAGCCTCGCTACAAAATTCCAAATCTCAAGGTTGCTACGAGCCAATTATATTGGGAACCAACAACATCGATGCACGAAGGACTTATGCGCACGATAAGCTATATAGAGAAAGAGCTCTCATCTATTGCAATGAGCCAAATGAGCTGGGTGGAGATATATGGGTAAAGTGGCGTGTTTGCGGGTTTATTGCCTATTTGTAACATTCGCAGCGCCACTGCATCTCCTCTATTATGCGTGGCGTTAACTTCGATTCGGGAAGATTTGACAATATATCATCTATTATTATCTGGTTCCCTGCATCGCGATAATAATTCTCCAAAAGAACAATTATGGCTGTAGCTATCAAAAGTGAATCTAGTTGCAGTAGCTTGATAATCAGAGTGTTAATTGCACTTGCTTCAATTAATTTCCCTTTAGAAATAGATAGAATTGCTGCATATATCAACAACTCATCATCCGAATCAAGCCATAACTTCACATTGTCAACATGTTGAAATAGTGCAAATGCTGCCTCTTCAGCTATCTCCGAATTAATTATTCCCTCTGACCAGAACGACATCTCCTCTGCCGTTATCTGCTTAGGATCGGCTAGGTGGAGTGCTACAATTTGGATTTCGCGAACTTGTTGTTGATATAAATATTTCGCGTATTGATGATCGCCGCACCCTTCCAGCGCCGCCAGAGATCTAATAGTCGGTAGACTGACTCCATAATTTAGGCCATATTCACGCCCATAAAAGCGCATAGACCCCACAACAGCCCCATTCATTTGCCGTCTACACTCGCCAAGAAGGCGAGTAAAACGCTGTGTATAATTCATTATTACAGGTCAATAGTCTCTATTTCAACACTCTTTCCCAATTCGTATAGAGGTAATACCGCAGTTGCGATCGCCTCTGAATCACTGTAAAGAACACATTGTGTTGGTGCTGCAATTCTAAACCATACTGGTGCCGAGACTTTACTCTTGGGTTTAACGGCGTATGATGATGTGTCTGGAATAGCTTGCGGAGTAAATTGTAGATATATTGGTATTCCCGTCAAATCACTCTCTGGGAGCACTCCCATCTTGGGGTCAAAACGGAATGCCACGTGTCTGGTTGCGCCCTCTTGAGGATTAAATACATAGTGCTTAACCACCTGCTTTACTGTGTATTTACCCATAAATAGCTCTAAATATTTCTGCTCCATTGCGTCGAGCCTATCCATTGCCTCTTTTAATCCTGCGCCAAAATAACCCTCGCCCGCTTCACCATTGATAATTTCCTTGCGTTGGCGACGAATTGTAAAGATTGCCGAAGCTGCATCACGAGCAGACTCTTCAGCTGACAATACCGTTGAACTATACTGATCAATTGGTAATTCTGAATATTTAACCTCCGATGGAGCAGCCACAAGGCTTTTTGCCTCCTGCGTACCATCAACTAGAGATATTGAAGCATCAATAATTTTGTATGCTGTGGTTGCGACTAATGGCGCTCTATACGAAAGATATTTTTGCGCATAACGTGCATATATACCAGGGGTTACAACCTCCTCTTCAACCAATAGTTCAACTGCGATTGTCGATGTAGGGTACGAGAGTGAATAACTGTCACCACTCTTTATTAGGCCAATACGAGCTATCTGATGGCTCTGCGCAACAGCACACAGCGATAATACAGAAAGGAAGAATGTTGCGATAAACTTTATCATAAGTGTTATATTTTAGTCTGGTAAAAATAAGCATAAAATGCAAATTATCAAAATTTAAGATAAAAATCTTTAGTTAATTCTTTATACTCTGCTGTGTATTCATTGGTTTCAGACTCCCTTATTGCTATATCTTCAATCTCAACACGCTCGGGCTGAGACAGTCGATATTCACCAAGAATGCGCTTGCAGTCACCTCCAACCCTGCTTCGCACATAGCATTTTCGCCACAAAAATAGCTTACCTTTGGCGCAGTGTTCAAAGGCCTCCAACTCTTGCACTGGGAGGATTAAAGAGAATTTACCTTCTCGACTTATCAAGCGCTCGACCGCAGCTATTAACTCATCAAAACTCAGATTGATCGTGTGTCTGGCAACCGCCCGTTCGCTGTTTGGCGGAAGTAATGAATCTGAGAAGTAAGGAGGGTTGCATACTATCTGATCATACCTAAAGTTTTGGTCGAAGTCATTAATGTTAATATGGTGAACTTCAATCAAATTAGACCACTTAGATGCGGTCACATTCTCTTGGGCCTGCTCTGCACTACTGCTGTCAATTTCTACCGCATCAACCCTTGCACCAGACCTTTGTGCCATCATAAGCGCAATCAGCGCAGTCCCCGTGCCAATATCAAGGATATTATCATCGCTAGGGTCGATGGCCGCCCATGCGCCAAGCATCACACCATCGGTGCCAACTTTCATCGCGGTTTTATCCTGGTGCACCACGAACTCTTTAAAAGTAAACATAAAGCTTTAGATTAATATAGGCTTGATAACTCCATCTATACCAGCGCCAAACAATGCAAAATCGTATTTAACAGGATCATCTGCATCAAAGAGGCGAAGTGCTTCCGTTGCCTCGTCTACAGCCTTCCAATCATTCTGTTTTCGTTTCAGCAGCCCCAGCGTTCTCGCCACATTGCCAGAGTGCACATCGAGCGGCAAATAGAGTGCCGAAGCTGGGATCTCTTTCCACAGCCCAAAATCCACACCATTGCTATCTTTTCGAACCATCCATCGAAAATACATGTTTAACCTCTTGCATGCAGCCCCCTTATCAATCGAGGAAAAATGCTTCTCGCAGTGAGGATTATGATCAACTCTCATAAATCGCTCTCTAAAATCTGACAGTACATGAGGTATTGATCCAGTCGATTTATATAACTCAACTATTAGTTTACCTAAGCTGCCGTATTCATTGCATATAGAACGAGTTGCAATTACAAAGTCAGTAAAATCTGCGCCATTAAATGTGCGATGAACATAGCTACGCAAAACCTGCAAATCACTTGGAGTTGCATTCATAATGAAATCGTATGGCGCATTATCCATATACTCCATCATGCGCCCCGCACTTTTTACTATAGCCTTTCTGTTGCCCCACGCGATTGTCGATGCAAATAATCCAGCAATCTCAACATCTTCAGCTGAATTAAAACGATGAGGTATAGAGATTGGGTCATGTTCAATAAATGCCTCGCAGTTAAAACGCTCGCAAAGAGAGTCTAGAAGCTCTTTTGTTTCTAATAAACACAAATCATTCATAATCAAATTATTAAGCCGTCGCACATAACAATCTTTCTATCTGCCATATCTGCCAATCTATCGTCGTGCGTGACTACGATGACAGTGATGCCAAATTCGTCTCTAAGTTCGAAGAAAAGCTTATGTATCTCCTCCTTTGTTGCCGAATCTAGATTCCCCGACGGCTCATCTGCAAACAAAACTTTAGGCGAATTGATTAAAGCTCTCGCTATCGCAACACGCTGCTGCTCACCTCCCGAAAGCTGATTTGGCTTATGTTCATAGCGCTCGGAAAGCCCCATGCGAGACAATAGTTCCTTGGCTCGCTTTGTAACTTCCATTTTGTTGCGTTTCCCTATAAGGCCAGGTATTGATACATTTTCGAGCGCTGTAAATTCGGGTAATAAATTATGAAATTGGAATACAAACCCTATTTGGCTATTTCTGAACTCTGACAAACTTGCATCATTCATCCCTGCGAAGTCGACACCTTCGATTAACACCTTGCCTGAGTCAGCTATTGATAAAGTGCTAATGATGTGAAGTAGAGTTGTTTTGCCAGCGCCACTTGAACCTGTAATTGAAATAACTTCGCCTTTATTTATCTCTAAGGTTACGCCTTTTAAAACTTCTAGCTCACCAAAGCTCTTATGTACATCCGTTACTTTTATCATAATTGAAAACATTTTTCATATAATTTAACAGTCTCTACCGCCTCTTTAACATCGTGTACCCTTAATATTTTAGCACCCTGGCGCAGCGCCTCCCAATTTAAAGCAATAGTTCCAGTGAGGGCTTCTTCTGCGCTAATATTAAGCGTTTTATATATCATTGACTTTCTTGACACACCAACTAAAACAGGATAATTTAGATCGCATAATTTAGTTAGCTGCGAGAGTAAAATATAATTTTGCTCCAGCGTTTTAGAGAAGCCAAAACCAGGATCTAATATAATATCCTCCACGCCAGCACCAACAAGATGTTTAACCTTCTCCTTGAAATACCCTACAACATCATCCACAATATTCACATAATCTGTATGTTGTTGCATTGTCTGAGGTGTTCCTCGCATGTGCATTGCTATATATGGCAATCGATATTTAGCTGCTACTTGAACCAATAATGGATCTATCTCGCCTGCCGATATGTCGTTGATTATCAGCGGGCCAAACAGCTTCACAGCCTGCTCTGCCACCTGTGATCGGAAAGTATCTATCGATACCGCAACATTTGGAGTCAATTTAGCAATAACCTCCAATCCCCTCTTTACTCTTCGCCACTCCTCTTCGATGGAAATATCATCGGCCGAAGGGCGCGAAGAATAACCTCCAACGTCTATTATCGTTGCGCCTTGGTCTAAAATCTGCTTAACTCTAACTTCAATCTCGGCCGTAGTAAATGTTCGACTCCTTTGATAAAAAGAATCTGGCGTAACATTCAGTATAGCCATTACTTGAGGTTTCGAGAAGTCAATATTAACCCTTGGCTGCCTCATATCTTATTTTCTTATCGAAAACTTTTGCAGCATCCTCTAGATCGGCAATATCAAAATTTACAACACATATGTCTGACAATTGGTCCAGTTGATCATCGGAATATTGATTTGCCATTCGCTGCTTTACCTCTTCTTTAGTTAAAGAATCACGTGAAGTAACGCGCTCAATTCTCATATTTTCAGGCGATAACACGCATATAGTCTTATCGACAATATCGTTGAAGTTTGCCTCAAAGAGTATAGCGCATTCCAAAATAGCATAAGGTGCATTTTGCTGTTCGCACCACAAAAGGAAGTCCTCCTTAACCCTTGGATGTACTATTGAATTTAATAATGCTAACTTATTAGCATCACCAAAAACCTGCTGAGCCAAGTATTGACGATTCAACGCGCCCGCTGCGTAACTACCCTCTCCAAAAGCTTGGCAAATTTTTTCACGAAGCTCTGCATCGCTTGCCATTAATAACTTTGCTTGGGAGTCGGAATTGTAAACTGGAATCCCCAACTCCTTAAACATGCCACAAAGCGTACTCTTTCCGCTGCCAATACCGCCAGTAACCCCAACTTTATACATAGCTCTACTTCTTAAGTAATTTTTCCTCCTCTTCCGCAGTAATGCTTAGGGCTGGAATTGCGCTAATAGATACGACTTTTATATCGCTATAGCGTACCGAAAGTATATTCTGAAGTGATTGTGGGTCGATAATAACGCTACCCAGATCATCACGTTCGTATTTTAAATCGCCCAAGGGAATAGAGATCTTACCGCCTTTGTATAGTCGATAACCGAAAAGGTTTGTCCCAACACCCTCAACGACACACACAACATTGAACTTAGCGCCACCAACCTTCACGTCGATACCAAGATCCGTTGTATAGCTATAGCTAAGTTTTGCTATAAACCAAAGTATAAATGAGGCGGTTAGCATTACAAAAAATGCTGGTGATATGTAGTGGTGTAACCACTTTAAAAGATCATTTTTCATTCTTATTCATTCTTTTGCGACGTAAAGATATGTAAAAGTTACCTTTCTGCAAAGCAATGAGTCAACAATTACTACTAAACACCCTTGTTTAACGCCTAGAGTTTTTGATCATTAAGCTAATCTTTTCGTTTAAGTCATAGCTGTTAATCAACTCTTCTATCGTTAGATGCGCGCGATACTGCCAATAATGCCTGGAGTTTTCAGGTATGTTTATTCTTTCGGCCCTAGCATCGGCAAACCGTACTTTGTCATCTATCGACAACCAATCTTGCAAGGGTAATATTGTCCACATTGCAGGAGATTCGAGGTGCTGCTCAATGATTTTTGCGCAGACAAAAGCCTCACATTCTTTTGGTGCGACACCTTCGAATCCGAGAACTTTATTGTAGTAAAGTTGTGAATTTTCTTTGTTTTCAAGCCACCACGCTCTAATTGGATTCATATCGTGTGTTGACGTCGTGCAGACCGAATTATATGGATAAAGATATGTATCACCAAAAGTTCGCCATGGCTCTTTGGGCATTCGTTGGATCTCTAACGAAAGTATCTGCTCACTAGCCATTACCGCGGGTACGCTTTGAGGTATCATGCCTAAATCTTCACCGCAAGCCATCATTTTAGTCGAAGCAATTAATTCGGGCAACTTTTTCATTGCATTATCGCGCCAAAAATCGTTGTGGCGATGATAGAAAAAATCGTTATATAGTGCAGAAAAGCTCTCGCGCTCCTCGTCACTCAGGGTGCGAAATACGTATGAGTTATAGGCTGATATGCGTGGATGATACAAACCACGTTTGTATGAATCTTCGATAAATAGCACCTCGTCGAGCAATAACATCAACCCCTCTTTAAGTTCACTATCATCAACCCTCTCCGAGATCTTAACCTGGGTTGAATATTGATCGCTAAGTTGATACTCGTCATTTGAAATCCTACACAAGTAATTACGCTTAACCTCGTCGGATCTACCTCCAAAAATCTCGTCGAGGATCCAATCGGTGATATAAGCTGCCGTATAACGTTCTTGAAAATTAAAGCCGTAGGCTGCAATCTCCTCTTGATTATAGGGGAAAGCGGGATTGAAGAAGCCCAGCAAACCATGTTTAGCGTCTGTTGGCATCTCCCAAATTCGAAAGAAACCCAAAATGTGATCTATGCGATACGCATCAAAATATTCGGCCATCTTCTTGAATCGATCCTTCCACCACGCGTAGCCATCTTTTGCCATCTCATCCCAATTATATGTTGGAAATCCCCAATTTTGGCCCATCGCCGCAAAGTCATCGGGTGGAGCACCTGCTTGTGAGTTTAGTCTAAAAAGTCGAGGGTTAACCCACGCGTCGACACTTGTTCTACTCACACCGATTGGCACATCACCTTTAAAGGCAACGCCTTTCGATGCTGCATACTCTTTAGCTTCGAGCAGTTGAAGATGTAGATGATATTGAACAAAATAGTGGTAGGCTAGCTGTGCATACTCTCGTGAATTTGCAGAGGCGTAACGCTTGAGCAGTGCGGAACTATACGAAGCATGGTCTCCCCACTTCTCAAAGTTGGGGGTTTGATACTTGTCTCGCAGAAACATAAATAATGCGTAGGGCTCCAACCAGATTTTATTAGCCTTGAAAAAGGCTTTATACTCTTTGCTCGACAATGTCTGAGAGCCTATCTGTTGATATATGGCCTTAAGATACCTGCTTTTCAATGAAATAACAGCTTCGTAGTCGACATAAGACAATTTGTTGAGTCGCTTGCCCTCGGTCAATAACTCGGCCAAAAGATGCTGATCTGAAATTTCGCCAACCTTAAGGGGTGCGATGTATTGAGGATGGAGTGCAAAAGAGGAGTTTGCGTTATATGGGTACGAGTCTTCCCACGTGTTAAACATCGTCGTGTCGTTAATGGGCAATACCTGCACAACACTTTGACCAATGCTGCTTGCCCAATCAACCAAAAGCTTAAGATCGGCAAATTCACCTACACCCATACTTTGGTTGGTGCGAAGCGAAAACACGGGTATAGCAACTCCAGCGCCACGCCATGGCGATGTGCTAAACTGCGGAGGTTCAACGTTGATCACCATGCTAGTGCCCGACTCCATAAATTGCGCATCGAGCGTGCGATTATCACCCAACTCCCAAACGACCTCACCATTTGACCTGTCGATGATTGCAAATTTAAAGCTCCCACTCACCGACTTAAGGTTGGGGGTAAACCATAACCCACTTGATGCGATGCGACAAAGATTTACACCCTTTGAGGCATCCCACGCGCCCATATCATCGGAAGAACCAACAACCACAAGTTGTTGATGGGGCCTGACGCTAGGCGCATCGACAACTAAGGTTGCACCACCCCTGCTAGGTTTGAACTTAGCGCACTTTTCGCGACGGAAAATCACATCGGTAAAGAGCGACGAGTACAAAGCTTTCACTTGCGGCTCTTGTTGCCACCTATCTATAATATGTAGGTTGTCAATATTTCGAGGCAGAGAAATATGGTGAGGAGTACCCCACTCATTGCGCGACAATGTATCGTTGATATAGATTGAATATGAATATTGCAGATTCTTTGACACAGATTCGATCTCAGTATACCAATTTCGGCAATCATTTGTTGATAAGGCGCTCGATTCACCGTTAAAATTTATACGCACCTCTTCGCCAGGCTGGGTCGCATATTCGATTTCTAATTTAATTTTCATGGTTTATTTGAATGATCTGCTAACAAATTTAGGTAAAAGAATTCGAATATGAAAGTTTTAAAAGAATAAATTTACAACAATGCAGATTGTTTTTTGTATCTTTGCACCATTATGGAAGATATACAAAAAGATACTACACAGGAAGATCTATTAGAAAATAGATACGACGTAATTGTTATTGGCGCAGGAGCGGCTGGAATGATGGCTGCGGGAACCGCTGCGAAAAGTGGCAAGAGAGTTCTCTTGATGGAGAAGATGGAGAAGTCGGGGCGCAAAGTTAGAATATCGGGCAAGGGTCGTTGCAATGTCACCAATGCCCGTCCTGCCGAAGAATTCGCAGAGCACATTCGCGCTAATGCAGATTTCTTCACCCCTGCATTTGCCGAATTTAACAACCGTTCAACCATTCGTTTTTTCGACAAGTTGGGCTGCAAACTCGAAGTGGAACGCGGAGATCGAGTTTTTCCTAAAAGCGGAAAGGCGTGGGACGTTGCCACAGCGCTGCTCGACTATTGTGTAGACAACCACGTAAAGATCGTCTATAACATCGACGTGACTTCAATTATCGCCGTATCGAACAAGGTCTATGGAGTGACATATATCAATAAGCGAGGCTTCGAACGCAAGGAAGAGTGCACCGAAGTGATTCTTGCTACGGGTGGTGTGTCATACCCCGCAACAGGTTCTACTGGTGACGGTTATGGTTTTGCCGCCGATTTGGGGCACACAATCGAGCCATTGCGCCCGTCGCTGACTCCTCTGATCTCGGATCACCCTCAAATGGATCGTCTTTGTGGTATCGTGCTACGCAACACAAATGCGCAATTGTGGGTCGACTGCCAAATGGTAAGAGAAGAATTTGGCGAGATTAGTTTTTCGGATCGCGGAATCGAAGGTGCTATTGCTCTTCGATTAAGTCGCACAGCAGTTGACGCATTAATCGATGGGAAAGATGTTAAATTGGTACTCGACCTCAAGACTGCCCTCTTTGACGAGATGCTCAAAGAGCGAATCGAACGTGAAATTGCAGAACTCGAACCAACAGAGCAATTCTCCGAACTGCTTTGGAAGTTAGTTCCCAAACCGCTAATTATCCCCATATCGGAAGAGATTGGTCTGCACTCTCGAATTTATGTGAGTAAACTAACCGAACAAAATATATCTGATTTAATCCGTGTCCTAAAAAGCTACACATTCCAAATTACAGATTATGCACCATTCACTCAGGCTATAGTTACAGCGGGTGGTGTCAACTGCGATGAAGTGAATCCCGAGACAATGGAGTCAAAGATAATTAAAAACTTATATTTTGCAGGCGAAATACTCGACCTGGATGCCGACACTGGAGGTTACAACCTACAAATTGCATTTTCTACTGGAAAATTAGCGGGCATGTTAAAGAAGTAGTCAGGAGGCAGATGGCAAGTATGGCTAAAGATCAGTTGTGGAAGGGAGGTAGAATAACCAACCACCTCTCGCGCCTAAGACACTTTAGAGGGCATGGTATCCATTCGCCATTTATCTACTCTATAATGCGCAACGTATTTATGAAACGTCGGTTGCAGTGCGAGAATGTGGCACTATTCGAACAGTTACAAGCCATTGCGAGCAATACGCAAAGTGCCTACGAGATCGCTAATTTAGCCACTCACTGCAACCTTAACAATTTTTCGATAGATAGTTCCGCAGGCAAAGAGTTGATTATATGTAGCGCCGATTGCCACCCACAGAGAATAGTTTCACTTTGCCACGATGCTGCAACCAACGGCATAACTTTTGTGATTCTACATCCGTACAAACATCGCAAATTATGCGATCAGCTCCTCAAGGAGAATAGAAGCACATCACTTGATAGATTTGGATATATAGTATTATTTAACAACAACTTACCCAAACAACATTATAAGTTATGAAGGTATACACTAAATCGGGGGACAAGGGTACAACCACTCTAATTGGAGGGGCACGTGTCTCGAAAACGGATATTCGCGTAGAGGCATACGGCACAGTCGACGAGCTCTCTGCATTTATTGGATTGCTTAGCGACAAACTTGCTCACAATATCGAAACTGCATCATACGCCGAGGAGTTATACACCATAAACTCGATGTTGATGAATATCGAGGCGCACTTAGCTGCTGGAGAAGGTTGTGACATAAAACTACCTGCAATTTCAGAGGCGTCAATTAAATTCCTCGAATCGAGCATCGACAATATGCAAGAGCAATTGCCTTCAATCACCAAGTTTACGATACCTGGAGGTCATCAGATTATTTCGCTTTGCCATGTGTGTCGCACAATTTGCCGCCGAGCTGAACGTCGCAGTATTAGTGTTGCCGAAAATTTCGAGATTAGCGATATGGTCGTACAATACCTTAATCGCCTATCGGATTATCTATACCTTCTAGGTCGGATATCTGCCTTAAAACTAGGGGTAGATGAGATTTTGTGGCGACCATAAAATTCTGCGCCACTACAATATAACTATTAAAATATCATTAATTAGTTGTTTGTAGCAATTTTATTTATATATTTGCGAGAAATTAGATAATTATAATAATATTAAATAACAACTATCATGTATTGGACACTTGAACTTGCATCAAAATTAGAAGATGCACCATGGCCAGCAACTAAAGATGAATTAATCGATTACGCTGTTCGTTCGGGCTCGCCACTCGAAGTACTAGAGAATCTCCAAGAGATTGAGGATGAGGGTGAAATCTACGAATCTATCGAAGATATTTGGCCAGACTACCCTACTAAAGATGATTTCTTCTTCAACGAAGAAGAGTATTAGATCGCTATAAGTAAGGAGTGGAGTGTGTGAGATATTTGTCACACTAACGACAAATCGAGGGGGTGTTGTATACGCCCCCTTTTTGTTTTAGAAATATTTCGTAACAGCAATCTTTTGAAACGAATTCATCTCGTTGATCATCCTGACGGCAGATTCTACAATCGGATATGCACAGATTGCACCCGTTCCCTCGCCCAAGCGAAGCCCCAAGTGTAGAATTGGCCTTGCATTCATCTGATCGAGAAGGAGTTTGTGGCCTACCTCGTCGCCACAGTGACCAAAGATCGCATAGTCCAAAAATGCAGGATATAGCTTCGATGCCATCAAGGCGCACGCTGTCATTATAAATCCATCGACAAGGATGACCATTCCCATTTCTGCCGCTTTGAGCATAGCGCCGACTGCCATAACCATCTCGTAACCACCGAAATATTGCATAATATCTTCGGTGGATCCATCGCCCTTATAATTTTTGACAGCTCTACTCAACACCGAGTATTTATGAGCTATGATTTCCCCAGTGTTGTCGCTACCAGCGCCAACACACTCCTTCAATGGAATAGCTCCCAATAAGCTCATCCAAATTGCTGACGACGAAGTATTTGTAATTCCCATCTCGCCGAAACTTATCACGTTGCACCCCTCTTCGGCGCACATCGCTGTCGCCTTGGCTCCACATTCGATTGCTCTATCGCACTCATCTTGAGTCATTGCCGATTCGAGCAGGTAGCTGCGAGTACCTCGACGGATTTTCATATCGATTATATCAAGACCTTCATCACTAAAGTCATGATCGACACCAGCATCAACGATCTTCAACGAGAAATTATGTTGTCGAGCAAGGAAGTTAACCCCCGCGCCACCATCCAAAAAGTTATAAACCATCTGACGAGTAACCTCTTTGGGCGAAGCGCTAATACCCTGATCGACAATTCCATGATCTGCGGCAAAGACAATGTGGTGCGGCAAGGTTAGTCGCGGAGTTAAACTCTGTTGGATATACCCTACTTGAAGCGCTAACTCTTCGAGAACGCCCAACGAGCCTTTGGGTTTTGTTAGGTTATCGATTTTTTCTTGAAGTGTCAATTTGATCGCTTCATCTGGTGATTTAACATCAAACTTTTTCATTGTTGTAACTATTTTCTAAACAGGTGTTTAAACTTATCGTCGTAGAGTTTCGAAAGACCCTCGCGGTTATCTATTGCATCGCCTACAACAATCATTGTTGTGAGCGTGAGGTTGTTATCTTTTACAATACTTGCAAGGTTGCGCAACTCACCTCTAAATATTTTCTGGTCGCGCCACGTAAGTTTATAGCATGCAGCAACGGGTGTTGTGGGGGCATAGTGCTCCAAAAGATCTTTTTGAACCTGATCAACGATCGAGGCACTTAAAAAAATACACATAGTGCTCTGCGAGCGAGCCAGCAGGTGCAACTTTTCTTTGTCGGGCATAGGAGTGCGCCCCTCGCCGCGAGTAAGGATAATTGTCTGCACCTTCTCGGGAATAGTAAATTGCGATTGTAATGCCGCCGCCGCCGCTTGGAACGATGATATTCCTGGCGTGATGTGATACGACATATTGTACTCATCGAAGAACGCCATCTGCTCTTGGATTGCGCCGTAGATACATGGGTCACCCGTATGAAGTCGAACCACGAAAAGTCTGCGATCATAAAATTCCTTCATTATAGCAAACTGCTCTTCGAGATTCATCGACGCTGAACTTCGAACCACAGCCCCCTCTTTGGCGCAATGGGTCAGTTCGATAGGCACTAGGCTGCCCGCGTAAAGGATCAAGTCTGCACGCTGTAACATCTCGCGACCACGCACCGACACTAAATCTGGGTCGCCAGGACCTGCACCCACAATCTCGATATGACCGCCACGCAAAGATTCGCGCTCTGTGGCTAGAGCAAAGGTGAAATCGTTGGCCGCAGGTGTTGTGCCACCTTTTTGCTTCTCGACAAGCAATACGCCCATCGAAGCACTCACTATAGCTGCCGACTCCGCTACGCCAGCTACGCCAGTGATCTCTGCAACTTTAGCCGAAGGGTTAACAACTGGGCTCTGCGCAAGCTGCTCGCTCGAATAGACGTTAAAGCTCTGCGCACCAAAATAGCGTTGAAGTTCCACCATCAAAGGCTCGTTGCGCTTAAGTTCTATTGTCGCAATTGATTTAATCGACTGTGGAGCAATGTTATTTTCTGTCAAATAGTTTTGTATCTGCTCTCCAACGCCCTCGGTTGCGCACTCTTTGCGGCAACCAACACCAAGGTGAAGAACAGCAGGGTAGAAATATACGATCTCTACCGAACTTTCTTTGTATATGCGAGGGGTAACTGCGATAATTAGCTCGAAGGCAGCCTGGTCGATGTGATCATAATTATAGAATATCGTCACATTTTCGGGTTTCGTCTTCTCCAAGTAATCGGTTCCTCGGTCGCGAATATCGAGGAGGAGTGCCACAGCGCCACCATTTACAAAAGTCGCAATTGGCTCATTGAGCGAGCTTGCAGCGTATGAACTCTTCCAACCCCACTCTGCTGCTAAAGTATCTAGCGCCCATGTTTTTGTTCGATCGCTTCGTGTCGAGATTACAGGTTGCGCCCCAATTATATGGGCCACTCTTTCGGTGAGTTTATTTGCCCCGCCAACGTGCCCAGATAATAACGACACTACAAATTGACCTTCAGAGTCGATATTAATTACGGCTGGATCTGTTAATTTCGATTCTACTACAGGAGCTATACATCGCACGGCAATGCCAATAGCCCCTATAAAAATAAGATTTTCGCATGTCGAAAAATTAGCCTCCACCCACTTCGAAAGCGACTCTACGTGGGTAACGCTCTCATCGTCTATACGAGAAATTATCGGAGCATTATCCAGCTCCACCGAGATCGTTTTAGCCATCGCGAGCGACGAATGCGAACTAATTATAATTGTATATTTTGACATCAATTATTTTACCACTTTAATTATTGTAATTGTATTATGATCGTCGACCTTAATCGAAAATTCATTTTCGAGACTTAACCCCCACTTAGCGGCAGCTTGTATAAAATCGTCGTAGCTACTCTTCGAAACAGAGTTAAAGACCAATACCCCACCCACTTTTAAGTAGGTTGCAATGCGCCCAACTATCTCCACGAGCTTGCCTCCGTGCCCACCAATAAAGGCGGCATCGACAGACTCGTGCGCCTTCGTCGATAAGTCAATTTGGGTGAAGTCGCCAATGGTGTACGATATGCCAGGAGTGCCAAAGCGGCGCATATTGGCCTCGATAATCGCATCGCAACCTTCGCGGATCTCGAACGCATCGATCTTAAGGTGTGGAAATTGTAGTTTTGCCTCGATTGAGACCGAACCCGTGCAGAAACCCACGTCCCAAAAAGTTTGCGAGTTGCGAAATGCGAGTTGCGATAGAGTTGCCAAACGTATCGCCATTTTCGTGATCATCTTCTCCCTGCCATCGAGCAGAGAGAAACGATTATCGGCAATTCCAAAGGGTCGTTCTCGAACCCATTGTCGCCTCAAAATTATATTGTTAGGGTATGCGAAAGTTGCATTTACCACCTTCTCTGCGCTCAACGTTGTTACACGCTCCTCCTCGTTGCCAAGAAGCTCACCGACTGTTATAGAGTAGTTGTTATAACCATAATCGAGCATCCTCCGCGCTATGGTTTGTGGGGTGTGCTCTTTGCGATCGGTGAGAACTCCAATTATCTGGTATCCACAAATCAAAGCCTCGTCGAAACGATCCCACGCACGACCCGTAAGCGACACTGCGTGCATATCCTGATATGGCATTGCGATCTTGTGCGAGAGTTGTTGCAGCGAATTGAAATGCGGATAGGTAACAATCTGCGCTTGAGGCATAAGGCGTTGTGCCGTTTGTGCAAAACCGTAGAATAGAGGGTCCCCCGAAGCGAAAATTATAATCTCGGCATGCTTTCGATACTCCTCGAAGAGCGACTCCATGGGTGGAATTATATTGATCCACTCAACATTGTCGGGCAAAAGTGAAGATACTATTTCTCGATGGCGCACGCCTCCCGAAAAAACTCGTCCTCGTGCGATAACATCTCGCACCGAAGCTGTGAAATGCGGTGAACAATTATCGTCGATACCAATTATGATTAAACACATACTCATCGTCTACAAATCTTTTCCTGGTCGCATAAGCGCGGCATCCTCAAACGAAAGTATGGCATTTACCAACGTGGCTGCTAAGTTGCTACCACCTTTACGTCCTTCGACAATAATTTTGGGAGTTGAAACGAAACTTTTCATCATATACTTCGACTCCTTAACATTGACAAAGCCCACAGGTGATGCTATAACTCCTTGTGGGTGAGCCTTACCTTTGCGCATCAAAGTGCATAATTCCATAAGTGCAGTGGGGGCATTCCCAAAGACATATAGCGCATCGGGGTGCTCCTCGGTTGCAATTCTGATACCTGCTTGGGTGCGAGTAATACCCTTAGCATGAGCTAGTTCCACAACACGAGGATCGGAGAGGTAACACTTAACCTCGACACCAAAACGAGCTAAAGCCGCCTTGCGCACACCCGAAGTTACCATCGTAACATCGGTAATTATTGTTTTTAATTCGCCCTCAATAATTTTCTTATTCAGCACCTCAACAGCGCCTTTATCGCAAAAGAGAAGATCTTCCATGTCGAAATCTGCCGTTGTGTGAATCGCATGCAACAGAGCCCACTTGTGGTCAATATCGTAATTTTGACGACTCAACTCCGAACTGATTCTCCTAAAACTCTGTATCATTATCTGCTGCCCCACGCTCGCCGATTCTGCTGCCTGGTTGCGATAGTAGCCACGCGGAGTAATTATCCGAAAGTCTGGTGCGATGAACGATTGTGAGTTGCCGATCAAAATCACCGTGAACATATCGATCTCTTCTGGGTCAAATTCGCCGAGTGTCGTTGCAACAACTGCCTGCTCGTCGCGCCCAGCATTGCGTACATAACCTACTGGCGTGTCGGCCGATCTATATTGTAAAAATATCTCGCGTAGGCGGTGTAGTTGCCAAAATCGACCTTTACTCTTAGGGTTGTAGATAGAAGTTACGAAATCGGCTGAGGCTGCCGCAACTATACGCTTCTCGATAACTTCCCACGGAGTCATTAGATCCGAGAGCGAAATTATACAAAGATCGTGACCAATTGGTGCACCCAACAACGAAGCAGCCTTTTGAAAGGCACTGATGCCAGGCAAGACAACAACATCGACATCGCTTCCTATTTGATATTTCATCTCCATAATAAGCGGAGCCATGCCATAGATTCCAGCATCGCCTGAGCTTATAACTGCTACATTTTTCCCTTCGTGAGCCAATTCAAAAGCCTTCTCGGCACGTTGAGTCTCCTGCTTCATTCCAGTATCGACACACTCAGTTTGAGCACGCAGCAGCGGAGCTATAAATTGAAAATAGTGTTTATATCCAATAATCACATCCGACGCTCTCAAAGCATCGATCACCTCTGGGGTTATCTCGTTCTCTTCACCAGGGCCTATTCCAGCCACAACTATTTGAGCCATATTCTTTTACATTATCTTAACATCAAAGAGTTTGACTCACCCTAAAGAAAGTCAAACTCTTTATTACCTACAAAGATAGATATTTTTTTTCATTTTAGAAACGAATCGTCACACTTCCATACACCGAACGACCTGGGGTTAAGGTAGCATAGTTACTATTCCATGGTCTATCGTCGATATAGTCGAATAAATTCTCGATTCCGACAGCTGGCTCTACGGTAATTCCCTCGAACGAGAATGTGTGTTGAGTTCGCAGATCCCAGATTTGATATGCTGGCGCATAGCCATAAGTCGAGGAGTAACGTTCGTCGCTCCAACGACCATTGATCGAGATGTTTAGGTTGTAATTATCCCACCTTTTCGACCACATCGCATTTGCCGTTACAATATTGCGAACACTACGGTTGATTGGATCGCCTGTCTCCTTGTCGATAGCATCGAGACCAGTGTAACCAGCCCTAAACGAAAGACCTGCCCCTGGCATGATATTAAGAGCAAGGTTCACACCTTTGACTTCGGCACGAGCGATATTTGAGCGTATACGCACCTCAGTTGCACCCTCGTAAGCCGCAGCAGCCTCGTCGCCAGTCAGAAGCGTTTCATAGTCGATCATATCATATATGTCGTTGAAGAATCCCGTAGCCGAGAACGACAACCATTTTGTGTTATACTCTGCATTCACCGAATAGTAGTTGCTCTTTTCGGGTTGCAACTCTTGGTTTGGAAGCACCACTACCCCACTCGAACTAGACTCGTAGCTAGCATAAATATCAGACAGATCTGGCGTGCGGAAGCCCGACGAATACGAGGCTCTAAAATTAAAATTTTTCAATGTATAACGTAACGAAGCATGAGCCGTAAGATGGCTACCAAACGTTTCGTGGTAGATATATCTCGCTCCAGCCAAAGCGTAAAAGTTTTCAACTATCTTCACCTCGTCTTGGGCAAACAACGACATATTATAAGCGGTTGTGTAGTCCAAATCGTCGGCGATACTCTCTATCGTATTCAACTCATACTCAGCTCCAGCTGTGATTGTCTGACGGTCACCAACAAAGAAGTAGCCTTTAGTGTTGGCGTTGTGATAACTTGTGATGCTGCGAGCGATTCTGTCGCCAACCTCCGCATCTGCCGACGATACAGCTTTCATGTAGTCGTAAGAGGATGTGTAGTTATCTGCGTAGTAATCAAATTCTAAGCGATTATCACCCTGCAATTTATACTTTGCACCAATGCCATAAGTGTAATCCTCGTGGTGCATATTGTAGCTATATGCCGAATATGGACGTTTGGTGATATTGTCGTAGTACGAACCGCGCGCACCGAGTGACAATTTTTCATTTACATCGTAGGTAAATTCTTGAGTGAAGAAGTTTCGCGAGTAACCAGTCGAAGCCTCTTTTTCGGTCTCCACAAGTTCATCACCACTCTCTACATAGGGGCTGAATTGCCATCCACCCGACTCGCTATGAGTGTAGCTTGTTGTTGAGCTAAATGCGCCGCTATGCAGGGTGAAATCCAACGAGTTAACATATCTGTCGTAACTCGAAACATGGCTTTGCACCGATCCTGTAACCGACTTCTTATCCTCACCCATATCGTCGGTAACGATGTTTACAACACCACCAATTGCGTTGGTTCCGTAGAGAACAGCCGCTGCACCCGACATGATCTCAATTCTTTTCACACGGTTTATGTCTATTTGAGCATAAGGATTTGAACCATTCATGCGACGGCCATTTATCAAAAATAGCATGTAATCGTCGGAAAGACCATTGAGCGACATGGTTGTACCCATACCATTGGTCATAACCGAGAACGAAGGATTTAGTTTGATTAGAGCATCTTCGAGGTTTAGGATATTGCCCAATTTAAGGTCCTCGGCCGTGATAACCGAGATCGGCACAGGGCTCTCTTTTAATCTGCGGGGTGTGCCCGTTGCTGTTACGACAACCTCGTCGATCAAGAGTTGACTCTCATCTTGCTGTTGCTGTTGTTCTTGTGCCAACACTTGTGTTGTCACGGCTGCGAATGCTAAAGATAGCATCGAGGCTAGTAGTTGTTTTTTCTTCATCTTATTTAACTTAAAATTAATTGGTTAATAACTTTAAGTTTATTTTGCTTAGCAAGCTTAAGAGACTCTATACATAGGCCAAGAAAACGACCCCAATCTACTAAAAGAAGATGTATGTAGTTCCAAAACATTTACCCGTGCTTTGCAAAAAAACTCAAATGCAAAGGCAGGTCTTCTGACTTACTCTAAAAGATGCGCCTTCCCAGCTTATGGCCAGTGGCGTCGTGCACCTTCGTAATGGTTGAAGCAACCATCAAGAGTTCACAGCAGCGGGAACTGTCTGGGTTTTGCACCCAATTCCCTTTTAATCCTAACGTGAGGAACCTATTGCGGTGCAAATGTATGTAAAATGCGACGAAACACCAAATATTTTTCTGAAATAATTAATAAATAATATCTACTGCGACTCAAAGAAAAGTGGCCAATAGATTCAATCCATTGACCACTCGTAAAAGTAATTGGTTATAATTTAGAAACGACCATCCTCTTCGTATAGGCTCGAAATTGAGACTGTGTTTGAGACTGATAGTACTGCATCTTCGATCTCGATAGCAATAACCTCGACCTGTGGTGCGATATATGTTTTATTTTCGTTTTTCATAGCTTTGTTATATTCTTAAAAGGTCTAAATTATTTTGTCGAAACCGATGCGAAACCTGAGTATATTGTCCCGTCGATAGTCCAAGTGTTCTCCTCTGCATCGACTGTTGTACCATTGCCCACGCCTGTTACAAGAGCAATATTCGACATTACAGTTGTATTGCTAGTACCTGTACCAAAGATTGTTGTACCTGCCGCGAACGAAGTTGATTCCGTTGCAATCTCGACCGAGGTTAAAGAAGGACAATTAGAGAAGACATAGTTACTCACAGAGGTAAGCGTAGCATCATAGAATGTTTCAATTGCCGAACAACCCGCAAATACTGAGTTTCCAAAGGTGTCAATTGCATCGGGCACATAGATTCCCTCTTCGCCGTCGGGGGCATTCAACGAGGTGAGCGAGGTGCAACCATAGAATAATTTATTGGCCAACGATGTTTTAGATCCAGTACCGATAAGTGGTGCCGAAACCGACCGCAACGATGTGCATCCCTCAAATGCAGAAGCATTGCTTACGGTGGTAACCGCAGGAAGCTCAATTACAGTAAGGTCAGTATTATTTGAAAATATAGAACTTACAAGCGTGACAAAATCACTAAAAATAACCTTAATATCACGTCCATCCGCTACGGCAGCAGCTAAAACTTCGTTAAATTGCTCCAATTCATCAATCGCTGGAGAACCACTCTTTGCGATAGAACCACTAGTAATTGTCCACACGTCGCTATCTGCGGTGTTTTCTTCGGTGATGTTTTGCAAAGTTAAAACCTCGTCTGGAGTATACTCGCTCATCGTTGTCCAATCAATTGCAATTGAGACAGAAGCACCTGCGTTGTAGGTGTAATCTGTAGTACCTGCACCAAAATCTTTCTCATACATTGTGCCGTCCTGCATAGTGATTCTAACGCTCCACTCCGCCGAAGCTTTAACCGTTTGTGGAAGCATTGCCAAACGAATTGTCATATCGGCCATCGCTTCAACACTAGATGCGTCTACAACATTTGTAAGGTTGATGGCTACACTGATAGAGTTCGTATTGTAGGTAAGTGGCTCAACCTCACCGCTATCAAGATTTAGAGTCGCTGTGGTTAAGAATGGTTCCGAGGTGATAAACTCCAACGATGCAACGGGTCCTGTAGTGGTGGTTGGCAAGTTAGAGAATACGAAATCTTGAACCGCTGTAGCGTGCTTCATTGTGATCGCTATATTAGAGTTAGCCTCGCTCACCTCATCCTGGGTGACACCATAGAGAACGATCTCTTTACCAAGCGACGAGATATTAATAAGTCCCGAAACGTAGGTGTTTTGAGCTTGCACCGACTCTTGAGTCATCGCATACTCAATTTGACCATCTGTGTTCATTGTTAGGTAGTCGGCACTACCCTCTTCAATATCGAACACAGCATACACTTTTTGTGGCTCCGACAAGGCGAGCTCTCCAGTAAATGAAGCATTGCTCTGCTTTTCGCCCGACTCGAAAGCAAAAACATCGTCGGCGCCATAAACATAAAGAAAATCGGCACTACCGCTCCACACTACAGATGTACCTGTAACGTTCACGCGGCTATCGGCAGCATCGTCAGCGATCGTTGCGCCCAAACTAATTGTTGTTAATCCCCTCTCAACGGTTGGTGCAGAAGCACCGCTATCCTCACTCGAACATGAGACAACCGAAGCTGTAATCATTAGCGCCGCAAAAGCACCAATGAACTTTCGAATATTGCTATTCGCTTTCAAATTTGTAAATTTCATTTGTTGGTTAAATTTTAAGTTTATGTATTGTTTCTCAATTATCTTGCGGCAAAGTAACCACATATAATTATATGTATTGTATGCGCCAATAAAAAATTTGTATTTATTAATAAAAAGATTTTCACGCACCTATTTCTTACTCATGGAGACATAAATATCTATATATTATATTAATTTTGTATCTTAGATAACCAAAACTAAATCAATCAACAAGTGAAAACACTTACTCGCACAACACTCTCTTGCATTGCTGCAACTCCGCTTATTGTGGGTTGCTCGCAAAATAGCAAAATAGAGCTGCCAAACATAATAGTAATTCTTGCCGACGACATGGGTGTTGGCGATTTAAGCGTTTATGGCGCAACAGCAATCTCGACTCCCAACCTCGACAAGTTGGCTCAAAGTGGAGTTCGATTTAACCAAGGATACGCCACTTCTGCAACTTCGACCCCGAGCCGCTACGCATTGATGACTGGCGAATACCCTTGGAAGAATCCCGATGCAAAGATCCTCCCTGGCGATGCACCCTTGCTAATTAGCGTCGACCAATACACGCTACCCAAGATGATGCGCAGCGCAGGTTACGCAACAGCGGCCATCGGCAAATGGCACCTGGGCATGGGAGCAGGGAACGTCGATTGGAACCAACAAATCACACCTTCGGCAAACGATATTGGTTTCGATTACTCGTGCCTTATCGCCGCAACAAACGACCGTGTACCGACTGTCTATGTCGAGGATGGCAAGGTCGTGGGGCTAGAGGCCGACGACCCGATCTACGTTAACTACAAAACAAATTTCGAGGGTGAACCAACAGCCATTTCGCACCCCGAACTGATGAAGATGGAATGGGATCATGGCCACAACTTCTCGATTATGAACGGCATTCCTCGCATCGGATACCAAACAGGTGGCAAGTCCGCCTATTGGGTTGACGAAGATATGGCCGACTATTTTGTTGAAAAAGTCAAAAACTACGTCTCTGAGAATAGCGACACCCCTTTCTTTCTCTATTATGGACTCCACCAACCTCACGTACCACGTGCTCCCCACTCGCGATTTGTCGGAGCGACCGATCTAGGGCCTCGTGGCGATGCTGTTGTCGAGGCGGATTGGTGCGTTGGAGAACTTATCGCTCACCTAGAGAAAGAGGGCTTATTGGAAAATACTATCATTATCTTCTCGTCGGATAATGGTCCTGTGCTCAACGATGGTTACAAAGATATGGCAGCTGAAAACGCCGCAAAGCACGACCAGTTAGGCGGCTTGCGCGGAGGAAAGTACAGTCTTTTCGAGGGTGGCACGCGCGTACCATTCATGGTTTCGTGGCAGGGTACAATCCAACCCACCGTTAGCGAAGCGATGGTCTGCCAGATCGACATCATGCCTTCGATTGCCAAGCTCATCGGCTTAGAAATCCCAACTATGGATGGTGAAGATTACCTCAATGCATTTATGGGCACAAGCCAAGCGGCTCGCACATCACTCATTCATGAGGCGGGTGGCAAACTCTCGCTGCGCAGTGGTAAGTGGGGGCTAGTTCCTCCTTATTCTGGCGACGCGATGAACATCAAAAAGATCGAAACAGGAAATTGCGAACAACTTACATTGTGGGATTTAGAGACTGACCCCGCACAACAGAACAATGTAGCGGCACAACACCCCGAGGTAGTAGCAGAGCTATGGAGTGAATTCGAAGAGATCACCGCGGGCTTCTACAACCCACAATGTGCAGACTTTGTATTTGGCAAAAAAGATAAGTAGTGCGTTAACTTTTTTAATTTATTGTAACTAATTAATATATAGCTATTTGTATCTAATATTTAAATAAATGATTTAAATATTATTTAACACGTCATTGCGGACTTGATCCGCAATCTCTAACGCTCTGATAATTAGCGATAATTTGAGATTCTGAATCAAGTTCAGAATGACGACTTTAGTTTAACGTATCAGTACTATTACCCTACTTAGAATAAAATATATCATCATGAAAAATTACAGTTCACTATTCAAATTTTCGGCTGCGTGCGCCCCTCTATTCACAGCGTGCGGTTCTCAAAGCACGCTCGCAGAGGCAACAAACCACCCCAACGTCATTCTTTTCGTCACCGACGACCACGGCCTCGATGCCTTGGGTTGTTACGGCAACAGCGTAGTTAGCACCCCCAATCTCGACCAATTAGCCGCCGAGGGAGTGCGCTTTACAAACGCATATTGCACTAGTGCAAGTTCGGCGGCAAGCCGTTCGGTATTGCTCACTGGGCAATTTGGTCATGCTATTGGTGCTTATGGCCATGTGCACGATTACCACCACTTTAGCACATACGAAAACGTAAAGTCGCTACCTGTTCTTTTATCTGAGAATGGTTACTACACCGCACGCATTGGTAAGTACCACGTGGCCCCCGAAAGTGTCTACCACTTCGATGAAACATACCAAGCTGACCCGCGTAACACGGTCGAGATGGCCGAAGTGAGTAGCGAGATCTTCAACTCCGACACACCATTTTTCCTTTACTTCTGCACCGACGACCCGCACCGCAGCGACTTCACCACCGCAGCTGACGATTGGCGCTCACCAAACCGCTTTGGCAACAAGGACGAAGGGTATGATGGTGTCGAGACCATCACCTTTGATTACCGCGATGTTGTTGTTCCAGAATTCCTCTCCGACAACGAAGAGACTCGTCGCGAGATCGCCGAATATTATCAATCTATCGCACGTGTCGACCAAGGTTTTGGCCGTTTAATGAAGCACCTAAAAGCTTCGGGCAAAGCCGACAACACCATCGTTATATACATCTCTGACAACGGAATGGCATTCCCTGGAGCTAAAACCTCTACCTACGAGGCGGGAATCAAACTTCCCTGCATCATCAAAGATCCTACTTGCACTATTCAGGCAGCTGGCACAACTAACTCTTCGATGATCTCGTGGGTCGACATGACACCAACTATTCTCGACATGGCGGGCGTTCAGACCGACAACAAGTTTCACGGTCGCTCGTTCAAGGATATAATCCCTGCGGAAGATCCTGCAAATTGGAATAAGATCCACGCTTCGCACACCTTCCACGAAATTACGATGTACTACCCCATGCGTGTTGTGCGCCAAGGTCGCTACAAACTTATCTGGAACGCTGCCCACCGCTTAGAGTATCCTTTTGCATCCGACCTATTTATCTCGTCAACATGGCAATCGGTAAAGCGTTCGGCGGCAGAGAAGATTGGCGGCCGCTCGGTTCAAGATTTCTTATTTCGCCCCGAATTTGAGCTCTTCGACGTGGAGAGCGACCCCAATGAGTTTGTTAACCTAGCGGCAAAGAAAGAATACAAGGAGGTGCTCGACCAGTTAGTTGCCGAATTGCAAGAGTGGCAAAAAGAGACTTCGGATCCATGGTTCATACTTTGGAGTGGCGACGCTTCGATGCAGGGTAAGGGTGAGAATTTATAAACACACAATAAGATGAAATTCAACCCATTATATGGTTGCGCACTAGCTGCAATGAGCTGTTCTCACTCAACAGAACAACCAAATATTCTCTTTGTATTTGTCGACGATTTAGGCTATGCCGACGTTGGTTTCAACGGCTCGACATTCTACGAAACCCCCAATATCGATGCTCTGGCTAGCAAGAGCGTAATTTTCGAAAATTCGTACACCTACCCAACAAGCTCTCCGTCGAGAACAGCCCTGCTCACAGGTCAACAATCGTTCCGCACAGGTGTCTACACGGTTCCTGTATTGGAGACTGGCGATGCAACAAGTTCGATTTTCTCGCGCTGGACAGTGACTAAAGATTTCCCTTACTACAGCGAAGTGCTTAGCGAGCAAGGCTACCGCAATATCCATATCGGAAAATGGCACTTAGTTGGGCCATACCCCGATCAAGAACTAGCCATGGAGTATCCTCTTTCGGAGAAGTTAACCCAACCCGACCCTGCCGATTTCAGTTGGGTAGAACGTCACAAGGAGGATGAGATAAAACTCAACTATTACCCCGAAGGGCGCGGATTCGAAAAGAACGTAGCGGGCACCTACCGTGGCGACCCTGCACTTGAGGTAGGAGGATACAAGAGTGAAACAGGTGGTTATCACGCTCCATTCTCCAACCCATTTATCGAGCAGAAACCTACAGACGAGTGGCTTACAGATCGCCTCACAGACGAAGCTATCGAGTTTATGTCGAGCAACGACGACAAACCATTTTTTGTCAACCTGCACTACTACACCGTCCATGCGCCATTTATCAAACGCTCCGACGAATTGTACGAAAAATATATGGAAAAGGAGGGTGATCCAGTGCTTGGGCAAGGTATGGAGAAGGGCGCACGACGTAAAAGTGCTGCCGCTTATGCCTCGATGATCGAATCGCTCGACGACAACTTCGCTCGCCTTATAGATTATCTTGAACAGAGTGGCAAGCTCGACAACACCATTATTGTTTTCTCGTCGGACAACGGCTATAACATGGGTGCAAACAACAAGATGAGGGGTAAAAAAAGGTGGATCTACGAGGGTGGCGTGCGCGTACCAACATTTATCTACTGGAAAGATCAAGTTGCGGCTCGTCGCAGCGAAACACCAATCTCGCTACTCGACTACTTCCCAACGTTCATCGACTTTGCGGGTGTAGATTCTTACCAAGGGTTGCTCGATGGCAATAGCCTCAGACCACTTCTCAAAGGTGAGGCTAAGGAGTTTGAAGAGCGTCCAATCTATTGGCAACTCAGCAGCGAGTGTGTCCACGGAACATGCACGGCCATGCGCCAAGGAGACTACAAACTTATCGAATTCCTTGCAACAGGTCAGGTGGAGTTATACAACCTTGCGACAGACCCCTTGGAGAGTTGCAATATCGCCGAAACAGAGTCTGAAACAGCCGAAAAAATGCTTACTCAGATGCACCAGTGGCGCAAGGCAAACAATGTGAAGTTGCCACAAAACGCAGTTGTTCAATAAAACATACACAGAATGAAGAAAATTATATTGCTCGCAATCTTAGTCGCTGCGACCTCGCTTGCCGAAGCTAAAGTCACACTTCCGTCGCTTATCTCAGACAACGCAGTACTGCAACAGCAGAGCAAGGTACTATTGTGGGGTAAAGCAACAGGAAAGAAGGTGATAATATCGCCATCGTGGACAAAGGAGAACTACACCACAAAGGTGGCAAGCGACGGCAGTTGGCTGTGTCACATAGATACCCCCGTAGCGACCGAAGGTGCGTCGATAAAATTCTCGGATGGAGAGGGCGAAGATGTCGTCAGTGGCAATATTCTCATCGGTGAGGTGTGGTTCTGCTCGGGTCAATCGAACATGAAAGTTCCCATGAAAGGTAACCCATCGCAACCCATCGAGGGCTCTGCCGATGTTATACTCTCGGCTAAGGCATCAATCCCAATTCGGCTTTTTACCGTGCGTGAGCAACACTCGAACACCCCCGCAGAAGAGTGCGAGGGAGAGTGGCGAGAATACACGCCCGAGAATGTCGCCTCGTTTGGTGCAACGCCTCTTTTCTTTGCTCGCTACTTGCAAGACAAGTTAGATGTGCCCGTTGGAGTAGTAAATTGTAGTTGGGGTGGATCGAAGATCGAATCGTGGATGTCTCGCGAGGTTTTAGAGGATTACAAAGAGTACGACTTCGATGCCATCTACTCGGGGGAGCTTAAAACATTGGCTCAGACTCAACCGACGTTGGCTTACAACGGCATGTTGCATGCAATGAAAAATTTAAAATTCAAGGGCATGCTCTGGTATCAAGGAGAGGCTAATCGCAGCACATGTGAAGAGTACCCCGCCCTATTCACGCGCTTCGCTAAGATGGTGCGCTCGCACTTCGATTGCGGCCAATTCCCTATCTATTATGCTCAGATTGCCCCCTACGCTTTTGGCCCCGAGGGAAAAGGAGCTGAGATGCGCGCCACACAAACAAAGTTGATGAGTTTAGTTGAACGCACAGGCATGGTTGTACTCTCCGACGTTGGTGAGCACGACTGTATTCACCCTCGATACAAAGAGCAGGCGGGAGTTCGCTTTGCCTATTGGGCACTGTGCGATACGTACGGATATAAAGGCATTGAGTATCGCGCACCTGAATTTGTAGAGATGAAAGAGATGGCCGCTTCGGGTAAATTACCTAAACGCGTAGCTCTCAAATTCAACTACGCTTCGATGGGGCTAAGTCTATCGAAGCAGAGCAGTGAAAATTTCGAGGTTGCGGGCGAGGATGGCATCTTCTACCCTGCTCAAATGAAGCTGGTTAGTAAAGATGAGTACCCAATCCACCTCTGGTGCCAAGATGTAGAGCAGATAGTTTCGGTAAGATACGGATACAAAGACTATTTCAAAGGTGATGTGTTTAACAACTTTGGGATTCCATTGCCTACATTCTCTACCCAATTAAACAATTAGCATCCGCGACCCAAAACATGTTATAAGATTTGTATAGATCATAAATAACCCATATATTTGCACACAACGATATTTAGGATCGATAATTTTATATATGATAGTTTTAGCAAATTGTAAAATAAATATAGGTCTCGACGTAATTGAGCGTCGAGCAGATGGCTTTCACGAACTTTCAACTGTTATGTTTCCCGTGAAGGGGCTCTACGATACTCTTCACTTCGAACTAGCAGACCAAGATGGGGTGGAGTTTGTGGGAGAAGGATTATCGATAGATTGTTCTCCGAAGGACAACCTATGCGTCAAGGCTTATAACCTTATGCGTGAAAACTATCCACAAGTTGGTGGCCTTAAGATTACGCTCGATAAACAAATCCCCTTTGGCGCTGGGCTTGGAGGGGGTTCGGCGGATGCAACAGCGGTTATCGTGGCTATAAATAGGTTATTTGAACTCGGCCTCGGCGAGGATAGACTCATTGAACTTGCTGCGAGGCTGGGAAGCGACACAGCATTCTTTGTTCGCAACACTCCGCAGCTCTGCTCGGGACGAGGCGAAGTTATGACACCCATCGATATTGATCTAAGTGGCAAATTTTTACTCCTGATCAAACCCGATGTTAACATCTCCACTCGCCAGGCGTATTCGGGAGTGAAACCCGCGCAACCCGCCGTGCCACTCGCCGAACTAATTCAGCGCCCCGTAGAACAGTGGCAAGGGTGCATTAAAAATGATTTCGAAGAGCATATTTTCCGCGCTCACTCGCTCCTGGATCAAATTAAAACGGAGATACTCAACGCTGGAGCCCTCTACGCAGCAATGTCGGGAAGTGGCTCTACTATCTTTGGAATATTTGATTGCGAGCAAAAAGCAAAAAGCGAGCAACTCGAAAGTCACTCGCCCTATATATTCACGCTGTAAAAGGTTTTACAGCGTTGATTTTGACTCTACTGCAACATCTGCACTGACCTTTTTGATCAACCCTTGAAGCACTGCGCCTGGGCCCAATTCAGTGAATTCTGTGTAATCGTCCGCTATCATATTCTCAGAGATATATGTCCAACGAACTGGTGCTGTCAACTGCGCAATAAGATTCTCTTTGATCTCGACAGGGTCGGTGTGAGGCTTCGCATCGACATTTTGGTAGATCGGGCAGGTTGGGGTCGAGAATGGAGCCGCAGATATTGCTGCTGCCAACTCTTCACGCGCTGGGGCCATAAGTGGAGAGTGGAATGCACCACCCACAGGCAGGCGAAGTGCGCGCTTTGCACCAGCCTCCTTTGCCTTGACACAAGCCTCGTCTACAGCTTCTATTGCACCAGAGATAACCAATTGTCCAGGGCAGTTGTAGTTTGCCGCAACAACCACTCCATCAACGCTTTCGCAGATCTGCTCAACGGTTGCATCGGGCAGAGCCAACACTGCCGCCATAGTTCCAGGGACTGCTTCACACGCAGCCTGCATAGCCATAGCACGCTTAGAAACTAAACGTAGGCCATCTTCGAAAGAGAGTGCCCCCGCAACAACCAACGCCGAAAATTCACCTAACGAGTGACCCGCAACGCCATCAGGCTTAACACCCAAAGCTTTTGCCATAATAACCGAGTGAAGAAAAACCGCAGGTTGAGTAACCTTAGTCTCTTTTAACTGATCGGCAGTACCATCGAACATAATATCGGTGATTCTAAAACCAAGAATCTCATTTGCTTTCTCAAAAAGTTCTTTCGCCTCTACATTGTTCTCGTAGAGGTCTTTACCCATCCCTGGAGCTTGCGCACCTTGACCTGGGAATACGTATCCGTGTTTCATTTTACTTTATATTTTTAAAGTTTAACAGTCCAAAGTTAATAAAAAAAACGAAAAAACAAATATTTCTAGCAGCGGCATTACGCACCTTGAAGGGATGCAATCTCATCTACTGTCATAACTTTGACCTGGCAACTGCCAATCGACACTGGTAATACCACGGCGATATTTGCTCCGTGGGCCTTTTTGTCGTGAACGATAGATTTAAGCATCTTAGCCATTGGCACGGGCGAAACCAACTCGAATCCGTAACCCGCTATGACTCTGCGAATACGATCATTATCCGACGATTGTAACATGCCCATACGGTGTGCCATTTCCGAGACTATAATCATACCTACGCCAACAGCCTCGCCATGGTTCATGACCGACGAATTTTTCTCTATGGCATGAGCAAATGTGTGACCTAAGTTTAATTTTCGGCGTTCTCCCGCTTCGCGTTCGTCCTGCTCAACAATATTTGCTTTAATCTTCACCGATTCGAATATTATCCTCGAAAGAAGAGCTTTGTTGACTCTCAGACTTTCGAGTGAGTGAAGTTCCAATTCTTTAAAAAGTTCGGAATTTGCGATGATTGCCGACTTTATGATCTCAGCTACACCCGCTCTAAACTCACGCTCGGGCAATGAAGAGAGCATCGACACGTCGCAGATCACAAATTCGGGCTGCAAGAAGGTGCCGATCATATTTTTGTAGCCGTCGAAATTCACACCATTCTTACCACCTACGCCAGCATCGACTTGACTTAGGAGTGTGGTTGAAACAAATCCGAAGTTAATGCCGCGCATATATATCGCAGCCACAAAGCCTGTAATGTCGCTAACGATACCACCACCGACACCTAACAAGAAGGTAGAACGGTCGGCGTTGAGTTCGAGCAACTGACGACAAATATTCTCAACGGTCTGCAAAGTCTTAACTGTTTCGCCAACACCAATCAAGATCTTTTCGTATTGTTCGAGCATATCGCTGTAAATACGATCTATGTTTAGGTCTGAAATTACAATCACTCTAGTCTTAGTAGAGAGATAGTTAGCGAGCAATTTCTGTGACTCTCCGATCACAATTTGACTCTTTCTCTTGATATTAAGTAGTAAATCTTGTTCCATATCCATTGTTTTAAAGGCAAAGATAGAGTTTTTTACCACAATTTGATTACCTTTGCATCAAATTTATCGATAAAAATATTCTGATGCAAAAATTACGCAACATTGCAATCATCGCCCATGTGGACCACGGTAAGACTACACTGGTGGATAAGATGATCTTAGAAGGTCAAATCCTTCGCGAAAATGCTCAACCTCAAGGTGAGCTCATACTCGACAACAACGACTTGGAACGCGAGCGCGGAATCACCATTCTCTCGAAAAACGTATCTGTTATATATAAGGACTACAAGATTAACATTATCGACACCCCTGGTCACGCCGACTTTGGTGGTGAGGTGGAGCGCGTGCTCAACATGTGTGATGGCGTGCTCCTTCTTGTCGACGCGTTCGAAGGAACTATGCCTCAAACGCGATTTGTGTTGCAGAAAGCATTAGCTTTGGGTAAAAAACCTATTGTTGTGGTTAATAAAGTAGATAAACCAAATTGTCGCCCCGAGATAGTTAACGAACAGGTATTCGACCTAATGTTTACGCTCGAAGCTACAGAGGAGCAGCTAGACTATAAAACAATATACGGCTCGGCAAAACAAGGATGGATGTCGCACAAATGGAATGAACCGACAGACTCGATTGCGCCACTACTCGATGCCATAATCGACGAGATCCCAGAACCAGAAGTTGCCGAGGGAACACCACAAATGCTTGTAACTTCACTTGAATTTTCGTCGTTCATTGGTCGTATTGCAATCGGCAAGATCACTCGCGGATCACTCAAAGCTGGGCAGAGCGTGACTCTAGCTAAGCGCGATGGCGAAACGATGACAAAATGCAGAATCAAGGAGTTGATGATATTCGAAGGTCTTGGTAAAAAGAAAGTTGACACGGTTAACTGCGGCGAGATCTGCGCAGTAGTTGGTATCGAAGGTTTTGAGATTGGAGATACGATCTGCGACTTCGAAAACCCAGAGCCACTACCTCCAATTGCTGTAGATGAGCCAACAATGTCGATGCTCTTCACCATCAACAACTCGCCATTCTTTGGTAAAGATGGTAAGTATGTCACCTCGCGCCACATCAAAGACCGCCTCGACAAAGAGCTCGAAAAGAACTTGGCACTCAGAGTACAACCTGGTGCAACAGCAGATAGCTTCTTGGTGTTTGGGCGTGGTGTGCTTCATCTTTCTGTTTTGATCGAGACAATGCGCCGCGAAGGTTATGAGCTTCAAGTTGGCCAACCACAAGTAATTATCAAAGAGATCGACGGCAAACGATGCGAGCCAATCGAAGAACTTACCGTGGATTGCCCCGAAGAGTGCTCGGGTACTGTTATCGACCTTGTGACTCGCCGCAAAGGCACCATGACTAACATGTTGACAAGCGACGAGCGCACGCGTGTAGAGTTCTCGATACCATCGCGCGGTATTATCGGTCTTCGTTCCAACATGCTTACTGCAACCGCAGGTGAGGCAATTATGACACACCGCCTATTGGGCTTTGAGCCATGGGTTGGCGACATTGAGATGCGTAGCAATGGCTCGATCATCTCGGGTGAAACTGGAACTGCATTTGCATACTCGATCGACAAATTACAAGATCGCGGTAAGTTCTTCATCCACCCTATGGACGAGGTATATTGTGGTCAAGTTATTGGCGAACACTCGCGCAGCAACGACATAACTGTCAACGTAACCAAATCGAAACAGCTTACAAACATGCGTGCTTCGGGTAACGACGACAAATCGTCGATCGCACCACCAAAAGTATTCTCACTCGAAGAGGCTTTGGAGTATATCCAAGAGGATGAATATGTAGAGTTAACACCAAATTCTATGCGATTGCGCAAGATTCTTCTCAACGAGAACGATCGTAAGCGAGCAGCAAAGTAAGTGATATAACATACAGCTTTAAGACTCGCTTCACACAAGAGGCGAGTCTTTTTAATTTAAATTCAGATGTTTATAGTCTTAGGAATAATCATATTAGGCATTTTGATTGGAACTCAAATCCGATCATCAAAAGCACCATCAATCATCTCAAAGCTCCTCAATGCTATAATTTACCTGCTTCTGCTAGTGATGGGCATTGCGGTTGGTGGAAACGAACAAATTGTAAACAACCTACCAACTATTGGGCTCAAAGCGTTGATCATTACAGCTGGTGCGGTTTTGGGTAGCGCAATTTTTGCCGCTGTATTATATAGGTATCTGTTTAAAAACCGCAAAGCAAAATGAAAGCTAGTTTAACTATCGTAGCATTTTTTGCCGCGGGGCTTATCCTGGGGTTAAATTTTGACTCCCTCGCGCAAATGTGTAGTGGCGAACTTACGCGGTATATTCTATATGCGATGATGCTCATTGTTGGTATCGGCATTGGCTGCGACAAGGGGGCGCTGCGAGCTTTGACATCGCAAAGCAAGCGCACCATTCTTTTACCTCTAGGTACCATTGTTGGCTCTCTTTTAGGTGCTTTAGCACTCTACCCTCTTGTGAGTTCCATGGCGCTCAACGATACGTTGGCTGTTGCTAGCGGCTTTGGGTATTACTCTCTGTCGAGTATACTTTTGACCGAATACCGTGGTGCAGAGATCGGAACAATCGCCCTTCTTTCGAATGTTATTCGCGAGATTGGAACAATCTTAGCTGCTCCACTTCTTGTTCGATACTTTTCACCGTTGTCGGTGGTGTCGGCCGCTGGAGCCACATCGATCGACACCCTACTACCTATAATAACCCGCTTTTCGGGCAAGGAGTACGTAATTATTGCAATCTTTCACGGACTTGCTATGGAGGTCACAGTACCCATACTCGTCACACTATTTGCATCAATTTAGGACGATTAGTTAAATTAAATCAATCTTTCTTGCATTAAATGGCGATTTTATTTTCAATTTTTATTTTATTTTATTAACTTTGTCTACAGAAACACAACAAAATCAATCATAAACTAAAACTAACAAGTAATGCAAAACAAAGTAAAAGCAGCTTTTGCAGCTCATTTTGAGGGCAATGGCACAATGTACGCCTCATCGGGTCGTATCAATCTAATTGGCGAGCACACAGACTATAACGAAGGTTTCGTATTCCCAGGAGCAATCGAGCAAGGTATCTTCGCAGAGATCAAACCAAACGGCACAAATGTCGTTAAGGCTTATGCTGTTGACTTTGACTCTTACGCAGAATTCACAATCGGTGGAGAGCTACCTTCTGAGGGATGGTTACGCTATATTTATGGTGTATGCTGCGAGGTTGTAAAACGTGGTGGCAAGGTCGAAGGTTTCGACACTGCATTCTCAGGTTCGGTTCCTGCTGGTGCTGGCCTTTCGTCTTCGGCAGCTTTGGAGTCTGTTTTTGGATTTGCTATCAACGACCTTTTCAACGACAACTCAATCGACAAGTTCGAACTTGCTCGCATTGGTCAATCAACTGAGCACAACTATATCGGTGTGAAGTGTGGTATCATGGACCAATTCGCTTCGATCTTCGGAAAGAAAAACCACTTGATGCGTCTTGACTGCCGCTCAATGGAGTTCGAGTATTTCCCATTCGATGCTAAGGGCTACAAACTCGTTTTGGTTAACTCAAAAGTTAAGCACGAACTAGTTGACTCTCCATACAACAAACGCAGAGAGAGTTGCGAGCGAGTTGCTGCGGCACTTGGTCAGCCTTCGCTTCGTGGTGCTACACTTGAGACTTTGGCTACAGTTAAAGATAAGGTTTCTGAGGAAGATTTCATGCGCGCAACGTTTGTTGTTGGCGAGGAGCAACGCGTTTACAACGTATGCGAAGCACTCAAAGTTGGTGATTTCGAGACAGTTGGTGCAAACGTATACGCTACTCACGAGGGTCTTTCAAAGGATTATGAGGTATCTTGCGTTGAGATCGACTTCCTAGTTGACGTTGCTCGCGAATGTGGCGTAACTGGGTCACGCATCATGGGTGGTGGCTTCGGTGGCTGCACAATCAACCTTGTTAAAGACGAACTTTACGATGCGTTCACAGCAACTGCAATCGAGAAGTTCAAAGCAGAGTATGGTATTGAGCCAGAGATTATTCCTGTTGTAATTAACGACGGAGTACGTAAGTTGTAATTAGTTAGGAGTTAGGAGTTAGAAGTTAGGAGTTGGCTGACGCGATTGCTTAGTAAGGTATTATGGATAGTGTTGTTAAATTAAAAAGTTTAGCTTTTGCTAAGAGGGTAATAAAACTATATAAATACTTATGCGATGACCTTAGAGAGTTTGTTTTGTCGAAGCAAATTCTGCGTAGTGGAACTAGTATTGGCGCAAATATAACTGAAGCCCAATGTGGTTTTAGTAGAAAAGATTTTCTTTTCAAAATGCAGACTGCATATAAAGAGTGTGCTGAGACCTTGTACTGGTTGGAACTTCTATACTCAAGTGATTATCTTAGTAAAGATGAATATAATTCTATTAACTCTGACTGCTTAGAACTAATGAGTTTGTTATCAAGTATAACAAAGACAACAAAAGAAAAATTATAAATCAAAGAGTTAGAAAGTTAAGAGCAGGAGGTAACTCCTAACTCCTAACTCCTAACTCCTAACTTAAAAAATATGAAACCAACACTATTTGTCCTAGCAGCAGGTATGGGAAGCCGTTACGGTGGCCTTAAGCAGTTAGATGGTCTTGGCCCAAACGGCGAGACAATCATGGATTACTCGATCTTCGACGCTATTCGTGGAGGATTCGGTAAAGTAGTTTTCGTTATCCGTCGTGATTTCGAAGAGGCTTTTCGTGAGCAGATCCTTCCAAAATATGAGAACTCTATTCCTGTAGAGCTCGTTTTTCAAGCTATCAACACTCTTCCCGAGGGTTTCACTTGCCCAGAGGATCGCACAAAACCTTGGGGTACTAACCACGCGGTTTTGATGGGTAAAGATGCTATCAAAGAGCCATTTGCAGTAATCAATGCCGACGACTTCTACGGCAGAGACAGCTTTGCTGTTCTTGGTGCTGAACTCTCTAAGGAGTACACAGAGAAAGGCGACTACTGCATGGTAGGCTACCGCGTGGGCAACACCCTATCGGAGAGCGGAACTGTTTCACGTGGTGTGTGCGGAACTAACGAAGAGGGCTACCTCACAACAGTTGTTGAGCGTACAGCAATCGCACGTAACCAGGCTGGCGAAGTTCAATTCCCCGACGAGAATGAAGAGATTCAAACTATCGCCGAGACAACTCCAGTTTCGATGAACATGTGGGGCTTCACTCCCGACTACTTCGATTATTCAGAGAAAAGTTTTATCAACTTCCTTAATGAGAACATCAACACTCCAAAATCTGAGTTCTTTATTCCTATCGTAGTGAACGAACTTATTCAGAGCGGCGAGGCTAAGGTGAAAGTTCTTGACACCACATCTAAGTGGTTTGGTGTAACTTACGCTGAGGATCGTCCAGAGGTTGTTGCTAAAATTGCAGCTCTTATCGAAGCTGGCGAATACCCTGCAAAGCTATTTGCTTAGGCTCTTAGCTCAAACATATATAAAAATAGACAGGTTCAAGTAGAATCTGTCTATTTTTTTATATCTTTGCATATTCAATTTTGAAATATGCAGAACAATACAACACTTGCCAAAATAAGCAACGAAGAGAGCGCCAAGCTGCCACCACTCGCCTTTGAGGGCGAAATCATCGTCGTAGACAAGGCGGATCAGATTGAGGCTGCATGTCGCGATATTGCTCGCTACCCCATCATTGGGTTTGACACAGAGACTCGCCCATCATTTAAGGCGGGCGTAACCTACAAAGTTGCTCTTTTACAGCTATCTACGCCGCTTAAATGCTACCTATTTAGGCTTAACAAAATACCTTTAGATAGAGCAATATTATCAATTTTGGAACGCAAAGATATTATCAAACTCGGAGCTGATGTTCTGGGTGATTTACGCTCACTTCGCCAACTTCGAAATTTCAAAGACAACGGGTTTGTCGACCTGCAAAAGATCATTGAACAATACGGCATTGGCGAAAAAAGCTTGCGCAAAATGTCGGCATTAGTCCTAGGCTACCGTATCTCTAAGGCTCAGCGATTAAGCAATTGGGAAGCTGCAACATTCACTGCGCAGCAGATGCAATACGCAGCAACAGATGCTTGGGCATGTATCGAGATATACAACAAATTAATGAAAATGAAAAAAGTAAACATACAATGAGACCACAACTATTTCTAAAACGAGGCAAAGAAGAATCACTCCTACGCCGCCACCCCTGGATATTCTCTGGAGCAATCGACAAAGTTGACTCCGAGGGCGAATTGCAGGAGGGCGAGGTTGTTGACCTTAGAACAAAAAGTGGTGATTTTATCGCTTCGGGACACTACCAGATTGGCTCGATCGCAGTACGTGTGTTGACATTCGAGAAAGAAGAAATCGACCAAGCGTGGTGGAATTCGAAGATTCAAGCAGCATACGATGTACGCAAGTCATTGCAGCTAACTGATAATGAATCAACAACTTGCTACAGGTTAATTCATGGCGAAGGAGACTCACTTCCAGGTTTAGTCGTCGACGTTTACGGCTCTACGGCAGTAGTTCAATGTCACTCGGTGGGTATGTATCATTCACGACTTTTGATTGCCGAAGCTATCAAAAATTGTTACGGCTCTAAGATCGAGGCCATCTACGATAAGAGTTCGCAGACGGTCCCATTCAACGCCAACCTAGGCGCTGTCGATGGCTACCTTTGGGGGCACACCCCTGCGCAAGAGTGCGTAGTATTTGAAAACGGACACAAATTCACCGTCAACTGGGAGAAAGGTCAAAAAACAGGTTTCTTCCTCGACCAACGCTTCAACCGTGAGCTTGTAGCGCAATACTCGGCGGGGCGCACCGTGCTCAACACGTTCTGCTATACGGGAGGCTTCTCGGTCTACGCAATGGCAGGTGGAGCTAAGGAGGTTTGCTCGGTCGATTCATCGGAGCGCGCCGTATTTTTAGCTAAGGAGAACATGGAGCTAAACTTTGGCATGGATGTAAACCACTCAACACTAGCGGTTGATGCAGTAGAGTACTTGAAAAATATTGGAGATAAGTACGACCTTATTATTCTCGATCCTCCCGCATTTGCTAAACATCACAAAGTTTTAGGAAATGCAATGCAAGGATATAAAAGACTCAACGCTCGTGCACTGTCACAGATTAAGAGCGGCGGAATCCTCTTCACATTCTCATGCTCGCAAGCTGTGTCAAAAGAGTTATTCCGCACTACAGTCTTCTCAGCCGCAGCCATCGCAGGGCGCAAAGTAAGAATCCTGCACCAGCTAACGCAACCTGCCGATCACCCAATAAACATCTACCACCCCGAGGGCGAATACCTTAAGGGATTGGTGTTATACGTTGAGTAGAAGATAAAATGAGTGCGACCAACAAACAGTTATGGTCGCACTCATTCATTTAGTGTGTCTCCTACTTCTTTAGAGTGAGAACTTTGTAATCCCAGCCATCCATATACTCATTTACATAGCGTGGATAATGGTATGATTCAGAGGTGAATCCGTCGAGGTAATCACCTGCATAGATTCCTGTATCGTAATTGCACTCTATTGTGTAAGGCGAAAGATTCATGATTACAATTACTCGATCGTCGGCGTTTTCGCGCACTAGGACCAGCAGGCAATCTTCGGCATTGTTATTAATCGTAGTCCATACGCCCCCTCGCTCTCCTGCGTTCAAGCAACTAAAAGAGTGTTTAAGATTAATTAATTGACGATAGAACTCCGTGGTGTCGTTCGCCGTATAGCTCTCTGTAGGAATATTGTCTTTGTCGAAAAAATCAAAAGGGTGGTCGTAGCCAACCTCCTGCCCCGTGTATAACAGTGGCATTGTGTAAGGCGCCACAAACGAGAGAAGGCGCATAATCTGCTCGGCTTGGCCAAAGATCTCAGACTCGCAGCCCTGCCACGAATTTTCATCGTGATTCGATGTGAAAGCCATTCTCATGGCCCATGCAGGATATTTCGACAAGTCGCGGTATAGATAATCTCTGATCGAATCTGCTCGTTGAACTGATTTAGCCACATCGACCATAATATGGTGTAGTTCCCACGCGTAGCAACAATCGAAAGCGCGATCAAAAAGATCTTGTTGTTCCGCTTCGGCTAGCATAAATACTTCTGGCTTAAGGCCGTGTAGAGTCTCTGCAACCTCTTGCCAAAAAGCAATCGGTACCAACATTGCCATGTCGCACCTAAATCCATCTACACCTCTCTCAATCCAAAACTTCATGGCATCGATCTGCCCCTGCCACACGTCGTGATTCTCGTAGTTAAGTTTTGCCGTGTCGCTCCAATCCCATGGCACAAGGGGCGCGCCTTGCTCGTCTCTTTCGTACCACTCCTGCGGCTTTTCGCTCACCCAACGCGCATCGCGGGCAGTGTGGTTTGCCACCCAGTCGAGAATAACATGCAAGCCTAAACTGTGTGCTTGGGTCAGAAAAGCGTCAAAGGCAGCTAGATCGCCCATTTCGGGGTTAACATCGCAATAATCTTTGATTGAATAGTACGAACCTAGGCTACCTTTTCGTGACTCTTCGCCGATGGGGTAAATTGGCATTAACCAGATAATATCGATTCCTAGTTCTCGCAGAAGTGGGAGTTGTTTTTGTGCTGCGTTGAGCGTTCCCTCGGGCGTTAACTGACGCACGTTCATCTCATATATTACAGCATTGTAACTCCATTTGGGATGTATCATAATTATTTATATCTGTAAAATCTTTATTTTTTTGGGAAGCAAATATAATGCTTTTTTCATAAATATGAGACTGTTTCAAGTGAAAATCACTCGATTAGATAAAATAATATTTCTTTTGGTTTTTTGTCGCGAGATTGAAGTTGTTGCTCAAAACGGTTATTTGTCTTATTTTTTTATAGATTTATAATCTATTTTTGAGTCAAGGTGATGTTTTCTCGACTCATTTAGTTATATTTGCACTTTGTGAGTACTTACCATAGATAAGAATGAAAATTTTCAAGAACATATCTCTTTGGTGGCGAATGGTTAACCGTCGTCGTCGCATTAGTATATTCAACTCGACAAACGGCAAAGAGTGGCACACACACATCTCGCCTGTGAGAGGCATAATGGTAATTGTAGCGCTGGTCATATCTCTATTTCTATCGTTGCTAATCCTCGTTGGTTACACCTCTATTCTTGAAATATTGCCCGCTTATAGAACCGCGGCAGACCGTTCGCGCGATCGATTGATCGAGAACATCATCAGGATAGATTCTATGGAGCGAGTAATCAACGATATTATTATCTACAACGAAAATGTCGGCTTGATTATGGAGGGTAAAACGCCTGTTGTGCGCACAACTCTAACTAGCGACAGCTTGAAAGTGAACCGCTCTTTTACACCTAGCAATGCCATAGATTCCGCATTACGTCTCCAAATGGAGGGCGTAGGACCTTACAACCTAGAAGCTGCAACGATCGAAGCTCGAAGCAATAACAACATCATAAACTACTCGTCGCCAATCGAAGGTATTATCACCGAGCGATTTAACTTGCGCGAGGGTCGCTTTGCAATACGTATTGCTGCAACATCCGAAGCTCAAATCATAGCAGTTGAAGATGGCATAGTTGTACTATCGATGTGGAGTCCCGAAAGCGGAAATATTGTGCAAATTCTTCACCCCGACAATACAATATCAATATATAGAAATATGTCGCAAGCACTTGCCAAGAAGGGGCAATCTGTGAAGCGAGGCGAGATCATAGGCTACAATAGTAAAGGTATCGATAACGCATCGGAACAATTGTTCGAATTTGAGATGTGGAGCGATGGAAAGCCAACAAACCCCGAGCGCTATATTATTTTCTAGTGTGACGCGACTATAAATTATGAAACAAAAAATTGCAATACTTGGCTCGACTGGTTCGATAGGAGTCCAAACGCTCGATATAATTCGCGAAAACCCTGAACTTTTCGAGGTTACAACCCTCACGGCAAACTACTCGTGGGAGAAGCTTGTCGAGCAAGCTATAGAATTTGAGGTTGACTCGGTTGTTGTAAGTTGTGACCTATATTACGACAAAACTGCTAAGGCGCTCGAAAACCATCCTATAAAGGTCTATACGGGGAGTGAATCTCTGGTGCAAGTGATCCAAAACAGCGACATTGACACCGTGGTCAACGCATTGGTTGGCTACGCGGGTCTCCACCCCACTGTAGCCGCTATTGAGTCGGGCAAGAAATTAGCCCTAGCAAACAAGGAATCGTTGGTTGTTGGTGGCCAGTACGTTATGGGGCTGGCAAAGGAGAAGGGAGTGCCGATCCTTCCGATCGATTCCGAGCACTCTGCTATTTTTCAATGTCTGATTGGAGAATATTCTCCAATTCGTCGTTTGATACTCACATGTAGTGGCGGATCGTTCCGCGACTTAAAGCGTGAAGATTTAGCCTCGGTGACCGTCGAGCAGGCGCTAAAGCACCCTCAATGGAGTATGGGTGCTAAGATCACCATAGACTCCTCGACACTAGTTAATAAGGGTTTCGAAGTGATCGAGGCACATTGGCTCTTTGGCGTAGAACCATCGAAGATCGATGTTATACAACACCCACAATCCATTGTTCACTCGATGGTTGAATTCGAGGATGGAGCTATAAAGGCGCAATTAGGCACGCCCGATATGCACATGCCGATAAGCCTTTCGCTACTCTACCCACAACGTGCTTCGCGCCCATCGGAGCAATATAGCTTTTTGGATAACCCCACGCTCTCTTTCGAGGCGGTGGATCGAATCAAATACCCCGCGCTCGACATCGCCTACGATGCATTAAGGCGTAGAGGCACAGCAGCATGCACGATGAATGGCGCAAACGAAGTTGCTGTTGCAGCTTTTTTGTCGAAAAAATGTAATTACCTCGACATCGTTCGCACGATAGAGTACGCCATGACCACGGCCGATTTCTCGCTCACCCCCTCGCTTGAGGTCTACGCAGCAGCAAATGAGGAGTCGCGCCGATTAGCAAAACAATTTCTAAAGATATAAAATTATAAAAAATGGATATTTTAATTAAAGCAGTTCAGTTCTTTTTGTGTTTCACCATCCTTGTTGGTATTCACGAGTTTGGCCACTTCATCATGGCTCGTATTTTTAAAATTAGAGTCGAAAAGTTCTATATATTTTTCGACCCTTGGTTCTCGCTTTTCAAATGGAAGAAAGGCGATACGGAGTATGGCGTGGGTTGGTTACCTCTAGGTGGCTACGTTAAGATCGCGGGTATGATCGACGAGAGTATGGACAAGGAGCAGATGGCTCAACCAATCAAAGAGGACGAGTTCCGCGCTAAGCCAGCTTGGCAACGACTTTTGGTGATGATCGCGGGCGTTGTGATGAATGTAGTCTTGGCTATTTGTATCTACATCGGTATCAGCTACACGTGGGGCGACAGCTACTTTTCGAACGATCAAGCGCAGTGGGGTTATAGCTTCAATGAATCTGCCGAGGCTCTTGGCTTTCAAGATGGCGACAAATTAATCTCGCTCGATGGCACGGTGATCGACAACATCGCCGAGGTGATCCCCGCGCTACTTATCACCGACCAAGATCACTCTGTTCGAGTTGCTCGCCAAGGAGTCGAGCTCGACATTGATTTGTCACTTACCGACCTTGTTGCAATGCGACAAGCGGGCGGTCATGTGGATTTCTTCTCGCCAATCGTTCCGTTTATTGTCGACAGCACCTACACCGAGGCAGCTGCGACCCTATTAATTAAAGGTGATCAGATCGTCGGACTTAACGACACCCCACAAATCGACTTTAATATGTATGGTAGCATGCTTGCTGGGCACAAGGGACAAGAAGTTTCACTATCTGTACTTAGGGCAGATTCTCTAATCACAATCGCGCTTCCTGTAAGCGCCGATGGCAAAATTGGCGCGAGCGTAGCCACTCCATTCACGCTCAGCACCAAAAAATATACATTTATTGAGTCGATTCCCGCAGGTTTCACAAAAGCGGGCGATATGATTTCGTCGTATTGGAATCAACTCAAACTCATGGTAAAACCCGAAACCAAGCTCTATAAAGAGGTCGGAGGATTCATTGCGATCGGCAACATCTTCGCTTCGAATTGGAACTGGCTCGACTTCTGGTTGAAAACCGCACTGCTTTCTATCATGTTGGCAGTGATGAATATATTGCCTATTCCTGGTCTGGATGGTGGACACACGCTCTTCACCCTTTGGGAGATGATCACTGGCCACAAGCCAGGCGATAAATTCTTGGAAACAGCGCAAACCATCGGTATGTTACTGTTAATAGCGCTACTTATTTACGCCAATGGTAGCGACATCGTTCGACTATTTAAATAAAAGTAAGCAACGATGGCAAAGGTCAAGAAAGCATATTTCTGTAAAAATTGCGGCAATGAAGCCCCCAAATGGCTTGGTCGCTGTCCTGCGTGTGGCGAGTGGAACACCTTTACCGAGGAGATTATCGCAAAAGAACCTAGCTCAATTGCAAGCAAAGTTGTGGGGGTAGCAACCACCAAACCACAACGCGTAGGCGAGATCAAAGAGTCAAACTATTCACGCTTAGATATTGGCAACAACGAAATCAACAGAGTGTTGGGTGGTGGTCTTGTCCCTGGTTCGCTAATCCTACTCGGTGGTGAGCCAGGCATAGGAAAGTCTACCCTGTCGCTCCAACTAGCATTGAGTAACAACGGTCTAAAGACCCTTTATGTGTCGGGCGAGGAGTCGGCAGAACAGATCAAGATGAGGGCCAACCGCATAGGAATTGGCAACGACGAATGTTTGATATACACCGAAACCTTGCTCGAAAACATCGTAGCTCAAATCGATGAGATCGCCCCCGATTTGGTCATAATTGACTCTATACAAACAATGTATACCAACCTTATAGAGTCATCGGCAGGTAGCGTTTCGCAAATTAGAGAGTGCGCTGCTACCCTACTCAAATATGCCAAAGGTCGCCAAACTTCGATTGTAATTATTGGTCACATCACCAAAGATGGAACCATCGCAGGGCCAAAGATCCTGGAACATATCGTCGATGTGGTTCTCCAATTCGAGGGCGATGGTAACAACATCTATCGAATCCTTCGCGGAATCAAGAACCGTTTTGGCGCAACCTTCGAGATTGGAGTTTTCGAGATGATCGACTCTGGTTTGCGCGAGGTCGACAACCCTTCGGAGATACTTCTTTCGCACTACGACACCCCGCTGAGTGGTATCGCTGTAGGTTCGGCTGTCGACGGCATCCGCCCCTACCTTATCGAGGTGCAAGCATTGGTCACTGGTTCGGCTTATGGCACTCCACAACGCAACACCACGGGTCTCGACGGAAAGCGCATGAATATGCTCCTTGCAATAATCGAGAAGCGCGTAGGATTAAAAATGTTCCAAAAAGATCTCTTCCTAAACTTTGCGGGAGGGTTTAAGGTCTCCGACACAGGATTGGATCTGGCGATTATAGCCGCAGTAATATCATCATATTATGATCTCCCTATTTTAGAGGGGGTTTGCTGCGCAGGCGAAGTTGGCCTTTCGGGCGAAGTTCGTCCAGCACCCCGCACCGAGCAGCGCATAAGCGAGGCTGCTCGACTAGGATTTAAGCGAATAATCGTTTCGGCATACACCGCTAAAGGTGCAAAGCGCGCCAAGGGAATAGAAGTCGTAGAGATCCAAAGTATAGAAGAATTACCCCGTTATATTATAGGTGCAGAATAATTTTTTACACCTTTTAATCACTGATAGATAGATAGATAGATAGATAGATAGATAGATAGATAGATAGATAGATAGATAGATAGATAGATAGATAGATAGATAGATAGATAGATAGATAGATGGATAGATAGATAGACGGTTTGTTTTATGAGGATTTTTACTATATATTTGCAAACAAATCACATCTGAAATTATAGATTATTCGCATGAAAAAGGTACTACTATTTATACTTGCCATAGTTCTAACGTTTCCTATCGCGGCTCAAGAGAGAAATATTAACGGAGTTGTTTTGGATCCAAGCAGCGAGCCCATCGGTTATGTAAATGTCATCCTCTACAATCTGCCCGACACAACATACGTAACTGGCGTAATCACCAACGACCAAGGGCGTTTCGAATTGCCCGCAGCACCGAGCGCCGATGCTATTATAGAGGTCTCTTTTGTTGGTTACCAAACTCAATACGCGCCAGCGCTCGAAGAGCAGACCATAACCCTTACGGAGGGTGGTGTGAATATCGACGAGGTGGTAGTTAAAGGCACCCGCCCGATCTCAAAACTCACAGCGACTGGTATTCAAACCACAGTTGAGAACACCGTACTCAGTGAGATGGGAACAGGCAACGACGTGCTGAAGCGTATCCCGATGGTTACGGGCGACGATGGTGAGTTCGAAGTTTTTGGGCGCGGCTCAGCCAAAATATATATCAATAACCGCGAGGTGCGCGATGCCTCGGAGCTCGACAACCTCAATTCGAGCGACATCTCCTCGGTGGAGGTTATTTCAAACCCAGGCGCACGTTACGATGCCTCGGTAGCGGCGGTCATAAAAATCAAGACCACGAAGAAGCAGGGCGATGGTTTCAGCTTCAATGCTCGTTCGAGTTTCTATACTGGCAAAACTCAGGATTACATCAATCAGATCAATACCAACTACCGCAAAGGCGATCTAGACCTATTTGCAAACATATACCATGCAGATTTTACACATATTCAACTTGGTGATATTTATCAAATAACCGACGTCGGTACAATTTGGGAGCAACAAGGCTATATTGATGCGGTCAATGAAACAGCAATATTAAAAGGAACGATAGGTGCGAATTACGTGATCAATGATAATCACTACGTTGGTCTTCGCTACGACCATAAAAGCACACTAAAACAGACCGAGTATTTCAGTCTGCTGAGCACAGTATTCACCGATGGCGTGCTATATGATAATTGGGACAACGAAGAATATAAGGAGTACACCAATGATCCGACCTCGCAGCTAAACTTCTACTATGCGGGGACAATCGGGAAATTTTCGATCGACTTTAATACCGATTATATGACCTCGGGGACTTCATCCGATAATGTAAATTCCGAGTTGAGCGACATCGACGGAACGACATATATTTACAGCAACAGCGACATCGACAACAAACTCCTTGCGACCAAGCTTCAAGTGAGCTACCCTATTTGGCAAGGTCAAATAGCGGTGGGTAGCGAATATGTCAACATCGATCGTAGTGACATATACACCTCTGATCTAGAGGGTTATTCATCCTCTACTGACATCTTGGAGCAGAACCTTGCATTCTTTACAGAGTACCAGGCAGCGACAAAGTTTGGTATGTTCTCTCTTGGCGTGCGCTACGAGGATGTGAGTTACGAATATCTCGACAATGGCACCAAGGACAGTGAGATGAGCCGAAGTTATGGGCAATGGTTCCCAAGCGCCTCTTATGCCAATCAGTTTGGTGCATTTGGAGTACAACTTAGCTATAAGTCTAATGTTGTGAGACCAACCTACACGCAGTTAAGCAACAACCTTACATACGCAAGTAGCCTTTCGTTGCAAACTGGTAATCCATACCTATCGCCTACAATCGCACAAAACATCTCGCTGGCTGGAGTGTGGAAGAATCTACAAATGCAGGTGAGCTACACGCACCAAAAAGATGCCATCGTATATTGGATTGACCAATACGAGGAGGACTCGCCTATCTCGATTATCAACTATCACAACATCGACGAGCTGCCAAAAATGTCCGCTGTTGTAGCATACGCCCCAACAATAGGGGTGTGGAACCCTCAATTGAGCACGGGAGTAATGAAATATTGGCAGGATCTAAGCGAGTATGGTATTGATCTGAATATGAACGAACCAATTATATTCGCAAATTTTAATAATTCTATTGAGCTGCCCAACAACTTCTTAATCAATATCGATGCAGCATACTTGGGTACTGGATATGCAGAAGCAGCCTATCTTTCGGAGCCATATCTAGTATTTGATGCGGGAGTCACCAAAAGCTTCTTTGATAAATCGCTGTCGTTAAAGTTAGCCGTCACCGATATTACCAATCAGAAAAAATCTGCAACAGCACTATATATGCCGCAAACAACCATCGAAAACGACTATAAGAACGACAGCCGACAACTACAACTAACAGTACGCTACAAATTTAACTCCGCACGCAGCAAATACAAAGGCAGCGGCGCAGGTAGTGACGCAAAGAATCGCCTCTAATTTGTTGTGTAAGTAAGCGCCTCAGCCTCACAGAGAATGACCAGCAAGCACCCCACCCTCAAAAATAAAATAAATATTTTTAAGCCCAAAATTTGCACATATCAGAAAAACAACCTATATTTGC
>JBCQWE010000014.1:0-52537 GCA_047172505.1 Rikenellaceae bacterium
TCCTGACCTAACGCCACCTACCCAAAATCTCAAAACCAACTCTTTTTCAACTATGTTACCCCAAATTTCCTACTCTTACATTTTTTTTGTATCTTTGTAACGTGGAAGTTTGGTAATTCAATATTCTACGCTCGAAAAGTAGTGAAAAAAAAGAATATAACAAAGTTATGATCGAAAAAATAGATAATCTTCTCAAGCAGTTAGAGGATTTTAAACCAAAGGCCGAGGCCGAAGTTGAAGCAATGCGCATCAAGATGTTGGGCAAGAAGGGTGAACTCACAGCTCTAATGGATGAGTTTAAGACAGTTGCCCCCGAACTCAAACGCGAATTGGGTCAACGTCTCAACGCTCTGAAAAACCGAGCAACGGAGGTTATCACCCAGGCGCGCGAAGCGGTTAAAGATTCGGCAGCGCCAAAGGCCGAGAGCATCGACGATATGAGTCGCCCCGCAAGCGTAGAGTCGCTAGGGTCGCGCCACCCAATTTCGCTGGTTCGCAACAGAATTGTTGAAACCTTTGCTCGACTAGGCTACACGGTTGCCGATGGTCCCGAGATCGAGGATGATTGGCATGTCTTCTCGGCACTTAACTTTCCGCCCGAGCACCCTGCTCGCGACATGCAAGATACATTCTTTATTCAGCAGAACCCCGACATTTTGCTCCGTACCCACACCTCGTCGATCCAGGTGAGAGTGATGGAACAACAAAAACCACCGATTCGCGTTATCTGTCCAGGTCGCGTATTCCGCAACGAGGCGATTTCGTATCGTGCACACTGTATCTTCCACCAAATCGAGGGGTTATATATCGACAAAGATGTGTCGTTTGCCGACATGAAGCAGTCGATCCTCTACTTCGCCAAAGAGATCTTTGGTGAGAGCGCTACCATCCGCATGCGCCCTTCGTACTTCCCATTCACCGAGCCATCGGCCGAAGTCGATGTGTCGTGTGTGCTTTGCGGTGGCAAGGGTTGTAACGTCTGCAAGGGTAGTGGCTGGTTGGAGATCATGGGTTGCGGTATGGTCGACCCCAACGTGTTAGAATCGAATGGAATTGACTCTTCTGCATATAGCGGATTTGCTTTTGGTATGGGAGTTGAACGTATAGCTATGTTGCTCTACGGAGTGCGCGACTTGCGCCTTTACTTCGAGAACGACGTGCGCTTCTTGAACCAATTCGACAAGGCGTTGTAACTTATCCTAGAGCAGGTGTTCATTGGGGGGAGTTGCTTGGCACCCCTTAAAAAAGATTAGATGAGACGACAAATAGTAATAATATCACTTATGATGCTCTTCTTGGTGGGATTTATCCCCACTAAGGGGGCATCTTACGTTAAGGGAGAGCCCACCGACTCGCTGCCTCTGCGCCCAAGCGTTGTCTATGCAACCGAGGGGCAGAAACAGATGCAGCTCTATGGCAACATAAAAGGTGGCGATTCGCTGTTTCGATTGGCTCTAGCTGCCGACTCGACCTATGCGCCAGCCTATTATTACATCACGCAGTTGCAGATGGCTCGCCGCGCGGCTGCCGATTCGGTGGTTTACTACGCTTCGCGCGCCTACGCACTCGACTCTCTAAATAAATGGTATGGCGAGACTTATGCCCAAGCCTTAGCGGCTAGTGGCAACTATAGCCGAGCTCTAGAACTCTACGCCGATGCCATTGTGCGCGAACCGCAAAACCTCAACGCCTATGTCATGTCGGCAATGTTGCACTACCAAAGCTCCGAACCCCAGAAGGCACTTGCAGTGCTCGATTCGGCGGCGGTGCGCGTGGGTAAAAATAGCTATATAAGTTCGATAAAGCGCGAAATATTACTCGCCACAGGTCAGATCGATGGGGCGATAGCCGAGACAGTGGAGCTAGTCGAGGTGGAATCCTACAACCTAGAGAGCCGCCTGGTTTTGGCCGAGATGTATGGTTCGACCAAACAAGACTCTTTGGCACAACGTGAGTATAACGCGGCGTTGCAGATCGACTCGATGTCGGTCGATGTGTTGAACTCGCTTTCGAAATTTCATTTCGAGCGAGGCAATATGTTGGGCTACTTTGGGGCGGTGAAGCGGATCTTCGCAAACCCCGCAGAACCACTCGATGGTAAGGTCGGAACATTTAACCGCCTCACTTCCGACAGAGAATTTTATGGCAAAAACCTCTTCTCGATCAGCGAATTAGCCACACAGCTCTACCTGCTCTACCCCCAAGAAAAGTCGGTGGTTGAGCTCTACGCCCAGCACCTAATCGCTTCGGGAAACCTCGACCAGGCGCTCCAAACATACAAGCGCCATGCGGCAGATCGGCCCGCGCAATACGACTACTACTCAACGATAATCGACATCGAGAGCTACAAAAAACGGGTCGATTCGGTGGAACTTTACGCCACTCGGGCAATCGAACTCTTCCCCGATCGCCACGAATTGCGACTCTCGCGAGCCAACCTCTACAGCTACACCAAGCGTTACGACTTGGCGATCGATCACTACAAAGAGGTGATCGCCATAGTGCCGAGCGACTCTTTAAAAGGGACTATTTGGGGCTTTATCGGCGACTGCTACCACCAAAAGAGTCTGCTTGAAAAGCCTGGCAGTGGCAAAGCTAAGGGGCTTATGCGCAAGGCCTTTAAATCGTACGACAAGTCGCTCGAACTCTACTCGCGCAACCCCATGGTGCTCAACAATTACGCCTACTTCCTCACGCTCGAACAGCGCGATTTAGGTAATGCGCTCGACATGGCGGGTCGTGCAATTGCGCTCGCGCCCAACAACCCCACCTACCTCGACACCTACGCCTGGGTCTTGTTCGAACTCGAACGATACGACGAGGCTAAGAAGATCATGCGGCAGGTCATTGCGCTCGACACCACGCAAAGTGCCGAGATCCAATTTCATTATGCCGAAATTCTGGCAAAGCTGGGCGAAGATTTCATGGCCGAGGTCTACTACGACAAAGCCCTGAAGTTGGGTTATGACCCCCAAGTGATCGAGCAGCGAAAGTCTGCGCTAAAATAAAAACTGACAACCTGGCAAAATGAAACGACACCTGACCCTCTATATTGCAATTCTGCTATTTGTTGCGCCCGCTCCCGCAGTTGCGCAACAAGGGAGTGTCGATGCCCAAAAACGCGTTATCGCCTCGATCGAGAAGCAGATAGCCCAAGAGGAGAAGCAGATCGCCTCGATCCAAAAGGATAAGAGCACCGTGCAAAATCGAGTGCAGTCGTTGGCGCGCCAAGTGGAGCAGCGTAACCGATTGCTCGAAGCGCAGCAGCGCCAATTAAAACTCCTCACCACAGAGATCGACTCAACGGCAGTGCGCACTGTTCAACTCAACGACGACCTTGCGCAAGAGCGCGAGGCGTATGGCAAAATGGTGCGCGAGGCGTATCGCAACTACAAACACAATAACTTTGTAAGTTATATCTTCGCCTCGGCCGATTTCAACGATGTGGCGCGTAGGATTGTCAACATTCGTCGTGTGGCACAAATGCGCGAGCAGCGAATTGAGACCATCGACTCGCTCTCCACTTCGCTCGACTCGGTAAGGGTGATGCTACTTCAACGTCGCGGAGAATTAGACTCTATTATTGTCGACATCACGGCGCAAAAGGCTAAGATTCAGCGCGATGTCACCGCGGCGCGCAAAGACCTAAGTCAAATGTCGGCCAAGGAGCGCAGTGCTTTGCAAGCTAAGGCTTTGCAGCAACAGAAGCTGGATAGCGCCATTGACGAGCTGCGCAAACTCACGCAAAACAACCAGAAGGGAGCTTCGTTTAGCGCAAAGACTTCGAACCTCAACTTGCCAGTAAAGGGTGGTCGCGTGAAGCGCTACATGGACAACATGGCCGAGGTGGTTGGTGCCTCGGGTGCCCAAGTGATCTCGATCTACGAAGGTAAGGTTGTCGATGTGAAGCAAAATCGTATCACGGGCAAATACGATATTTTTATCGCCCACGGTCAATATATCGCCTCGTATGCGGGGCTCAAAAACTCGTCGGTCGTGCGCGACCAGGCGGTGGCCAAGAATCAAGTTATTGGCGAGGTGGGGGCTGCGATAGATGTTGTGACGATGAACACAGAGTATAAAATAGTTTTTGGAATCTATCCGCCATCCTCGTCGCAAAAGATGAAGGCAGCCGACTGTTTTAAGAAATAAAATTAGTGCTGGTGTGTTAACCCATATCGTCATCCTGAACTTGATTTAGGATCTCTAATTAAATTCTTAGTACTAAGTGTTTAAAGATTGCGGATCAAGTCCGCAATGACGAGTTTGAAATAATTTATTTTCAAATTGAAAACAAAATTATTATTTGTAAGTAGCAATAAAATAAAATTTGGAAATCTATGATCCGATATAATCTCGATAGTTGCAACTATCGCTTCTCAAATCGCCGCATAATTAATAGGTGGCTCAAAGAGTCGGCCGCAGCCGAGGGCTACGCCATGGGCGAAGTGAATGTAATCTTCTGCTCGGCGGAGCGACTGCTCGAAATCAATCGCGAATTTTTGCAACACGACTACTACACCGACATCATCACCTTCGACTACAGCGACCTGAGCGAAGGGTATATCTCGGGCGACCTATTTATCGACGTGGAGACAGTCGAGGACAATGCGCAGATATACGGAGTGACACCCCTCGATGAGATGCACCGCATATTGGTGCACGGCGTGATGCACCTCTGTGGCCAAGGCGACAAGTCGGAGGTGGATGCCGCGGCGATGCGCAAAAAAGAGAACAAATATCTATCGCATCTCCACTTCGCGCGAAGCTAAGAGGTAATCTTTGGTGTAGAGCTCAATTTTGTACTTACCCTCGATATAGCCCGAACCGTTGTAGAAGATGCTCACCGCGAGATCGTGGTTTTGGTAATCCACGGTGCGTGATGCCGAATAGGTGAGTGTTTGACCTTCGAAACGGAATGTTGGCAGGGTCTCGGTCGAAAGCGGGAAGCCGTCGGGCGAGATTATGCGCAAGAATATCTCGACGTTGCCAGGCTCGGTAAATTCGTTTGCCGAGATTGTGAAGTCGACACGTAGGCGCTCGGCACGCTTGATGCGCGAAACGTCGTTACCGCGATCGTTGAGTGCTACCATCGAGATGTCGCGACCACGCAACACCGAACCTTGAGCCACGATATTGTCGAGTTCTTTGGCTCTCTCCTCTGCTTTTTCGGCGCGAAGCTCCTGGTCGGAGATCTTCTTACGATAGGTGACATTCTCGGTTATAAGCTTCTTGTTGAGGCTGTTGAGCGAGTCGATCGTGGTGAGGTAACCCTTCATGATCGAGCGCAAAGAACCCACCTCTTTCTCGTATTGTTTCAACTTGGCGTAGTTGAACGAGCGTTCGCGCTTAAGTTGATTTATGATCGAGTCGGTGCGGTGGCGCTCCTCTTGGATCGTCAGCGAGAGGCTATCGTTCGATACTTGGAGCCCGTCGAAGTCGACAATAAGGTCGCTAAGGTTGCTCTGGATCGAGTCGCGCGCTATAGATAGCAGTTTATAATCGGCCTCTTGTTGGCGATGTATATTAAAATATAGGAGCGAGAGTGCAACCAAAATCACCGCTAAGATACCAACCACAACGCGGTAGCCAAAGATCGATTTATTGGCCGCTTCGTTGCTGCCAGACTCTCTATTATCTTCAAATTCTGAGGGATCATACTCCCATTTATTATCTTCCATAGTTGTATAAAATTATGTATATGTTACAAAGATACTTTTTTTGATATTATTGCCCAACAAAAATAGAAAAAAATATTGTAAATTTGCGATATGGGACTAGAGTCAGATATAAAATTTGTTGCTGGAGTTGGCGAAGCTCGATCTAAATTATTAGATAAAGAGCTGGGAATTCGCACGCTTGGCGATATGCTCTACTACTTTCCGTTTCGTTATATCGACCGCACGCACATCTACCCCATAGCTCAAGTTGGCACCTCGGACCAGAGCCTGGTGCAAATCCGCGCGCGGGTTGTAGGTGTGAGCTACATGGGCGAGGGCGCCAAACGCCGATTCGTTGTGATGGTGAGCGACAAAAGCGGCACGGCCGAACTGATCTGGTTTAAAGGGATCAAGTGGATCGAAAAGCAGGTGGAGGTGGGACGTGAGTACCTGATCTTTGGCCGCCCTTCGTTCTTCAACATGTCGCTTTCGATGGTTCATCCCGAAATCGATAGTGTCGAAAAGGCCTATAGCCGCAAGGCCAACAGCGGCATGCAGGGGATCTACTCCTCGACCGAGAAGATCTCGAAGCTGATCGGCGCAAAGGGGTTCTACACCATCATCTGCAACCTCTGGCCCCTTGTCGAGAGTTCGATCGTGGACCATTGTCCCGAATATATTCGCGGGCACTACTCTTTGCTTTCGTTGCGTGATGCGCTCTACAATATCCACTTTCCCCAATCGCCCGAGCTTATGGAGCGGGCACGCTACCGCCTGAAATTCGACGAGCTGCTGGGCGTTCAGCTCAACATTCAGTCGCGCCGAACAGTGAGAATGAGCAAGAATAACGGCTTCTTTTTTGGTCGCGTAGGCGAACTCTTCAACGAATTTTACACCACCAAACTCCCCTTTGCCCTCACTGGTGCGCAGAAGCGGGTGGTGAAAGAAATCCGCCAAGATAGCGTCACGGGTTTTCAGATGAACCGACTTTTGCAAGGCGATGTGGGTAGCGGAAAGACAATCGTAGCGTTAATGTCGATGCTCATTGCTGTTGATAATGGGTTTCAAGCGGCGATAATGGCCCCTACCGAAATACTTGCTCGCCAGCACTTTGCAAGCATTAGCCGCATGTGCGAGGGGATGAATATAAATATAGGTATCCTCACAGGATCCTCCAAAGCCAAGGAGCGCCGAACTGCAACCCAAGGGGCACTCGAAGGTTCGATCGACATCTTGGTGGGCACCCACTCGCTGATCGAAGATAGCGTACAATTTGCCAATCTCGGTTTTGTGGTGATCGACGAGCAGCATCGCTTCGGTGTGGAACAACGCGCCAAGCTCTGGAACAAGAACGAGCAACCACCTCATATTTTGGTTATGACCGCAACGCCCATACCTCGAACATTGGCGATGACACTCTATGGCGATCTGGACGTGTCGGTGATCGACGAATTGCCACCCAACAGGCAACCCATAAGAACAATGCACTACACCGACTCTGCGCGACTTCGCGTCCAAGGCTTTATGCGTGAGCAGATAGCTCGTGGTCGCCAAGTCTATGTTGTCTACCCGCTAATTCGCGAGTCGGAGAAGATGGATTACAAAGATTTGGAGGATGGCTACCAATCTATCGCGCGCGATTTTCCCTTGCCTGCTTACAATACAGCTATCTGTCACGGCAAGATGAAGCCTGTGGATAAGGAGGAGTCGATGCGCCAATTTAAAAGTGGCGAGGCGCAGATAATGGTGGCCACATCTGTTATCGAAGTCGGAGTCGACGTGCCCAACGCCACGGTGATGGTAATTGAATCGGCCGAGCGCTTTGGACTCTCGCAACTTCACCAACTCCGCGGTCGCGTAGGCCGTGGAGGCGAGCAGTCGTACTGCATATTGATGTCGGGTGATAAACTCTCGCGCGAGTCGCGCAAACGGCTCGAAGCGATGTGCGAGACCAACGATGGCTTCCGCCTTTCGGAACTCGACCTCGAATTGCGTGGTGCAGGCGATATAAACGGCACGATGCAGAGCGGCGAAGCTCTAAATCTGCGTATCGCAAACCCCACGCTCGATGTGGAACTATTGAACCTTACGCGCGACCTAGCGGCTGCAACTCTCGAAGTTGACCCCGAGCTGCAAGCCCCACAAAACCAGGGTCTGCGCAATATTAAACGCCTATTCTCGGGCAAGGAGTCGATCGACTTCTCGATGATTTCATAGTGTCGCAACTCGCTTAGCTTGACCCAAAGCGAGTAGCGGCGAGATTAATATTACTTACTTACTCGGCGTTTATAAATTTCATTATGGCCTCTTTGGCGTTGTCGTTGATGGGGATGTGTTGTTTGCCAAAGACGATGGTGTTGCGTTCGATCACTTTCACCTCGAAGAGGTTGACAATAAACGAGCGGTGCACCTTTACGAATTGGTTTTGAGGTAATTTTTCGAGGATGCTCGCCATCGATCCGTGAATTGTGATTATCTCGTTGTTACTCAGTACGATGTCGAGGTATTCGCGCTTCGATTCAATGTAGAGTATCTCGTCAAAGTTTACGCGAACGGTACGACATTCGGAGCGTAGGAAGATATAATCGCGGTCGGTTTTCTCGGCTGCGGTTCTGTTGAAGTAGCGATTGTGTACCTTTTCGACAGACTTCAAAAACGAGGCATACGACAGCGGTTTGAGTAGGTAGTCGGCAGCATCGAGCGAGAAGCCTTCGAGGGCAAATTCGCGGTATGCGGTAACGAAGATCACCTTGATGTCGAAGGGCAGTGCCTCGACAAACTCTAGCCCCGATATTTGTGGCATGTTAATATCGACAAAGAGGAGGTCTATGCTGTTTTGGCGTAGAAAGTCGAGTGCCGACATTGCCGAATCGAAACTCCCTTTGAGCTCCAATATTGGTGTCCTTTCAACGTATTGTTCGATCTGCTGTAGAGCTAAAGGCTCGTCGTCGATAACTATGCAGTTTATCATATAATTGGAATTTTAAGGTTAACGCAATAGACCTCTTTGTGGTCGGTTATCTCTAATTTAAACTTATCGTCGTAGAGCAACTTAAGGCGTTTGCGCGAATTGCTGATGCCGAGCCCATGTCGTTGGGCCTTTACTGTTGTTGAGTGGTTGCTGTTGATTGTTTCCATCTCGATATAGTCGGCCGTGAATCTAAAGTGGATATTGATGAATGAGGGCTGAGAGTAGTCCACGCCATACTTAAAGGTGTTCTCAATAAAGTTGAGAAATAGCAGCGGTGGTATCTTGTGGGTCGGGATATTCTCATCGCATCGAAACTCTATTGCAACGCGATCGGGGTAGCGCAGTCGCATAAGGTTGATGTAACTTTTTGTAAACTCCATCTCCTGGGGTAGCGATATGGTCTGCTTGTTCGAACTGCTGTAGAGTAGATAATCCATGAGTCCCGAGAGTTCGATAATTGTCTTTTGGGCGCGCTCGGGGTCGATCTCAACCAATGCGTGGATGTTGTTGAGCGTATTCATAAAGAAGTGGGGGCTGATTTGACTCTGTAGATTTGATAGTTGAGTCGATACCCTCTCGCGCTCGCTTTCGGTTTGTCTCTGTTCCGAGATAATCCACTTTATGGCGATGCTTACGCCCATATCTAGTGCGATGACAATTGCGGTGAGTATCAACACGGTGATTGAGGGCGGAAGAAGGGTGTTTATAGGTGGCGCATCGTTAAGATGTTGCGCGGGCCCACCCATTCCGTGTGGTGGTCTATGTGCTTGTGTCTGGTGAAGTGGCATGCCTTCTTCCATCCTAGGAGGGCGCATAGCCGCTACGCTGCTCTCTCCTTCGCCAAATATCGAGAGAATCATATTCACTCCATCGGCGTAGAGGATAAATGTACCCATTAGTACAAACAATCCAGCGAGGGCTGCTGCATAGGCAGCATACTTTTTGCGAAAAAAGAGGCGAGGCATCAAGAATAACCTATTGATCAGAAAGGCGAAGCCCACCACAGCGCACTCTGTCCACATAACATGCACCGCTTTCCAGTTATGATCATAGTTATCCATGAAGAGCAGAGGCGATACAATAGCAAGAGTCCACAGCAATATTATCGCTGTAAACTCTATTCTATATATGTTCTTTTCTTGTGCCATTGCTACAAATATATCTATTTTATTGCAATATCGCGAACTAATCGCACAAAATTATAATATCTCTCTTCGCCACCCTCGACAGCGATGTCGTTGTCGGCTTTCGAGTCGAAGCGCACGGCACCCGCACCGTGGAAGTCGGCACCTGCACCGTTGACCGCACGGCCAAAGGCCACGTACCACGCAAAGTAGAATGGTCGACCCTTGGTGAAACAAGCCGAGGTGCCACTCCAATAATAACCGAAGTCGTCGTCGCCAGCTTCGTTGACAAAGGGCGTGCAGCTGAAAATTGGATCTATTGCCGCCTCGACCCCTTTGCTGCTAGGTGCGCGCGAGTAGTCGACGATGCTTTGCAACTCTTTGACGTTGGGTAGCCTCCAATCGGTGTAGCCCGCAAGGGTCGCCGCCTCGGCGTAGGGTAGTGCTTCGACCCACTCTACACCTTTGCCGTTATCCTCTTTTGCCCACATAAGGCCTGTCGCCGTGTCGGAGATTGTGCCATCGCCATTATCCACGAAGTTATTTTTGCCATAGATCGCGCCGCGAACTGCACGTACCTGCTTGGCCATTGGGTTGCCCATAGGTCTGCCGCCCTGAGCGCCTTGGCCTCTTTGACCCCCTTGGCCTCCTTGGGGTGGTGGAGGAGTCGAACCTTGGTTGCGGCCCTCCTGCATTGGGGGTCGCCCTGCGCGGTCGCCTTGTGCCATCATTGGAGGATGTTGCAAAGAATCGGCCTCTTGTGGCATTGGAGGGCGCTGCAAAGAATCTGCTCCTTGTGGCATTGGAGGGCGTTGGCCGTTACCCTCTTCGCCTCTGCCCATTTTCGATCCTGCGGGGTAAGCCTTGATGTGACCTGTGGCGTGATTCACGCCAAAGGCGGCATCGTCGCGACCCTCGACAGTTTGGCCAACATATTTATTATCTGCCCAATATTGCTCATCCTTAGATACATGCTCGCTCGAAAGTGCGAAAAATTGCGAGTCGAGGTAGGGCCACCCCTGCTCGAAGTTGCTTATAGAGAAGAGCTCTTTGAGCGTTGGCATTCGCCAATCGGTGTAACCACCGAGCTCCAAATTTTCGCAATATTCCTTGGCCTGGGCCCATGTCATGCCCTCGGTGGGAGGTGTTTGTTGCCACGTGAGCCCTGTGTTTTGGTCGCTTACAGTGCCGTCGCCGTTGTCGGTGAACGACATCGTTACACCGCGCATATACGAGGCATCTTGCCCGTAGAGTGGGTCGCCTTTTGTGGGGGCCTCGATCACCTTGCCTTCGGCATCGTAGCAGAGGGTTTGGCCAGTGGCGTTAATCTTGTAGGTTTGGCTATTGCCTGCTAGCCAAATAAGTGTTGCGGTTGCGGTAAGTATCGCTTTTGCTATTTTCATGATCTATTTATTTAAGTATGTTTCGACCTTTGAGCTGCGCTCCTCGACGTGCTTTTTAAGTGCATTGACGGCTATCAAAAATTCGCTAGAGATGTTGGTGGTGTCGAAGAATGTTTTGCCCGATGTCTCGGCAATGGCATAACCCAGCAGCAGGTTGTAGTAACTCTCGTAGAGCGCCTGCATGTCGGCGATGACGAACACGTCGTCGATAAACTCGCGAAGATAGAGTTTGTATTGCGCCTCATACTCGGCGATGTCGAATATGTAGCTTATAAGGGGCCACGAACTGCTTACACTGGTCATCTCGTCGACATCGATCGAATTGTTGCCATCCTGGAATGCCTCGTTATTGTCCCAGGGGATCCAGGTTAAAAGGCCGTTGTAGTTGTAGAGGAAGTAGTTGTGGGTCATGTTTCCGTAGGTGTCCCAATTCTGTATTGTGGCGTTTGCTGCAAGCCACTTAAGGAATTTTTGCACGTCGAACACGCTCTCTAGCGTCTCTTTCCACGCGTCGGTGTTCGATGTTCTGTTCGAACCGTTGATGGCGTTGTAGAGAGCCAACACATCGCTATAGTCGGGCGACGAGGTGTTTGTCTTAAGGTTGAACTCGCTAGCGTTGTATGTTCCCCACTTGAACGAGGCGGCATCGTCCTCGGGTTTGTAGAGGTTGCCCGAACCATTGTTGAACCAATCTGTGTTGTCGATAAGAGTGTCGTCGACCTCCTCGACAATTGTGTATACTCCATAATAAGTTGGACCCGAACCAGTGTCGATATAGACGACACAGAACGAAGTTTGTGCCGCCGCAATGTCAAATTGGCGGAATAGGTCGGCGCCGATTTTCTCGCGCATGAGCGACTCGTCGTTGTAGTTGTTATTGAGGTTTAATTGCTTGAAGCCGTAGAAACGTTGGTTTGCGAGAGCGGGGTAGTCGTCTTCGTATTGGTCGAAGTCGAGTTTGAGCGATAATTTGCGGTTGCCCGACGAGTAGGTGGTGCTCAAACTTGAATTTCCTTTGAAGCGCACGCCAACCTGGTACCAGTCGGTGTCGTTGAATGTGAGGGTGCAAGGGGCCCAAATGGGGGTGAACCCTAGGTCGCTATCCATGTTGTTGCCGCCCATCATGCCACCCATGTTACTGCTCGAACTGATGTTCTTGCTCAAATCGGAGAGCATGGAGCTCCAATTCGTCGAGCTGATGGTGATGTCGAGTCGGTGAACTGTGTTCTGCTCGAAGACCACGTCGTAGTTGGGTTCAGCATTTTTGCTGTGTGTAGCCTCTGTCCAATCGGGATATGTCTCGGTGTCGACTTGCGACTCGTCGTAAGGGTCGTCGTCGTTGTCGTAGTTGTCCTGATAGATGTAATCTTCGTTGCGACAGCTGCCCACGGCGAGCAGCAGCGAGAGCGAAATTAGAAAGGTATATATTTTTGACATGGTGCTTAGAATTTAAATTTGTAACCTAGACTAAAGATATTTGCATTTTTGTATTCGAGTGCAAAGAAATCTAGCTTGTAGTCGAACGAGAGGGCCGAGTCTTTGCCCGTTTTCAAGTCGAAGCCTGCCGAGTAGCGGGTTTTGTAGAGCAGGTTCTCTTCTAATCCATGGTAGGCCTCCACCGAGACGAAGGGGGTTATCTTGCACTTGCGAATGTCGTAGTCTACCTTGGCACGGTAGCGCATAAACTCCTTGTCGTCGACACCCTCGTCGGTGAAGTTGTTGTAGCGCAGTCGAAAAGAGGGGGTGAAGCGGCCAAATTTATCTTTGTAGGTCACATCGAAAGCGTAGCGGTGGAAAGTCTCGGACTCGTAATTGGTCGAGGTGCCACCAAACATGCTCGTTGTGGTGCCACTCTCATACCTATCGACTATGATTCTATAGGTGGCACCCCAATAGATGCAGCCAAAAGTTTTGTAGCTTACCCCTCCGCTAAGCAGAAATTTGTCGTAGCCATCGTTGAAACGAAACTCGGGCGAGATGTCGACCTTCAACCCCTTCATGATTTTGTATTGCAGCTCGGCACCAAATTGATATTTGTATAATATCTCGGGGTCGCCCTGCACGCCGTCGGCAAATGTGGCTGTGCTCGATGCCACAAGTAGCACTAGTAGTGCAATTATCTTCTTTATTTTCATGTTTTATATTACTAGTGGTGTATCAACTTTTTAAACTAGTTAGTACACAGTTGTTTGCGTTTGATGTTTGAATGTACGATTTGAATTTAAATTTTATTTAACTCGTCATTGCGGACTTGATCCGCAATCTCTTTTTTTTCGTCATTGCGGACTTGATCCGCAATCTCATCCTCTAATTTTTGAGATTCTGAATCAAGTTCAGAATGACGACTTTACAAGTTCAGAATGACGACTTTAGTTTAACGCATCAGTACCGATTTTACTCCTCTCTATCTTCGTATGTGGCTTCAGAATAGCTATTATCCTCGGTGGTGAAATAGACCATGATGACAGCAGTGTCTTTAAGGTAGTCGATCTTTTGGATCTCGAAGTGCTTGATCTCGAAGCCTGTGCGAGCCTTGAGGTCTTGCATCAAAGCATCGTATTTCTCGGTGTGGATATTTGCGATGTTCTCGTAGACGATCTTCATGCACCCCTCGTGTTTGCTTGTGAGGTACTTTTCCAATATCCACAAGCCCGTGATAATTGCGATGTTGGTGAAAAGTAGTTCGGCGTAGCTCACCTTCTTGTTGGCCAATGCGTTCATCACCGACAGGCCGATAACCACAAAGAGGTAGGTCATCTGCTTAAAGGGGATGGCATCGGTGCGGTAGCGGATAATGCCAAAAATCGCGAAGAGTCCCAGCGCAAAGCCAAGTTCCAATTTTACGCTGTTGAGCAAGAAGCAGAGCAGGAACACCGTTGTGCCCACTGCGATAAAGCTAAAGGTGTAGTTGCGGCGCGAACTGTGTCTAAGATAAGGGAAGCTCACGATGGCCAGCAACATTATCGTGTTGAGCAGGAAGCGGAAAACCAACTCTGCAAGATCCTCCACATTAATTAACTTTAGCCCCAGAAAGCTAATATTTTCAATCCATTCAATCATGCTGTTTCTCTGTTTATTGGGTTATTTATAATTTTGTCTATTGTTCTCTGTTTCTCTTTGAAGTTGTTGTGTTTGAGCCCCTTGTCGGTCAAACTGCGCCCCATGCAGTACTTGCTGAAGCCCGAGGGTTTGAGCCTGTGGGAATTGAGGGCATCGATAATGGGGCTGTGGCTGCGCCCGTCGCTCTTCACCTCGACGATCACAAGGTCGCTTAGTGTGGTTGAGCTCTCGCTGCTCGCAAATTTCAAACTGCTATCTATCGTGCAGCGCTCGTTCATCGCTTTGCTCACGAGCATTAATCTGCTAAAACTATTCTCCAGAGTCTTTCTTAGGTCGCTATATATATAAGGTGTATTCTCCTGGATAAACTTTTGGTCCTGCTCGTCGAATTCGGCGCCACAAAAGGGCGAGGGTTTGCGCACTTTGATCGTGCGCCCCTTGTTGTTTTTGAACTTCACCTCCAAAAAACTACTTTGCGAGGAGAGGTAGCTGCGGCGGCGAATCTTGTAGCGGTTGCGCTTTCCGCGGTGGTGGTTGCCATACATTTGGTCGGTGAGCGTGTCGTAGTAGGTGGTGGCGTAGGGCATGTTGCGCTCCGAGTCGATTTCGAGGATGTAGTACTTGTCGGCAACCTGCGTGAGGATCTGCGAGAGGTGGTCGCGGTGGAACCAATACTTGCGGTCGGTACGGTTCATGAGCTTCACTTTGTCCATCTCTTTGAGCGTTATGCTCTCAAATTGCGCTATTGTACTCTCAAGGTTCATTGGCTGGGGTTGTTTATTCTGTCACAAATGTCGTATTATATTATATAGGTGCAAAATCGGTTCAATCAAAAATAGTGTTTATTCTACAAAACTTGGGTAATCGAGCATTTCGTATTTTAAATCTGCCGTCTGCGCCCTGTAGAGCATATTTTGGCTGTGTGGCATATTTGCGGGTGGATAATTTTGTTTGCGCGAAGTTGTACTTCTTCTACTAAATGTAGACGTTTAGTATAAAATCTTAAGAAAAAAGGCGCATTTATGTAATAAATAATAATCAACGATCTTTTTTTATGAAAATAATTGCAAAAAAGTTAGGTGAATAAAAATCTTTTTTATATCTTGCGGAAAGTTTAAAGGGTTTTAGTATAGCAATAGCCTAAACAGCAAGAATGATAGTATATATATATATATCTTTGCTAAAATACCCTTAAGTATTAATACGATGTTAATTTATAGTTAATGATAGTATAAAATGGTTATCAATTAGAGGTGGACTAAGCCACCAACTCTAAGCGCAGATGAACTATTTTTAATTAAAAAAGTATTTAGGCTTAATAAGATACTGCACCCAAAAAATTAAAAAAAGGAATATGATATTACGTGCGTATTCTGGATTGTCGAAGAAAATTCAATTACAAACAAAATTTTTTATTAAATGACTAAAGTTTACTTTAAAAAGTTAAGTTTCGTTATTTGCATAGCGCTTACAGCAGCTTTAACTTTTGGTTCTATCTCTGAATCATGGGCAAATAATTCGAACACCAATATGTATCAAGCACAGCTTGATGTTAAAGGTAAGGTCGTAGATTCAAACGGCGCACCAATCGTTGGCGCATCAGTGGCTATCGATGGTACAACCAAAGGTGACATTACAGACGGTAATGGCCAATTTACTATCGCACGCGTTGCAGCAAACAGCACCGTAACAGTTTCGTTTATCGGTTACGACACCAAAACAGTTGCAGCAGCACAAAACCTAACAATCACTCTCAACGAAGCGGTTGACGTTCTCGACGAGGTTGTCGTTGTTGGTTACGGTACACAGAAGAAAGAGAGTTTGACAGGTTCGCTCCACGTGATTGGTGGCGAAGAGTTGGAGAACACCACAGCAACTTCGGTTGAGAATATGTTGACAGGTAAAGTTCCTGGTGTTTACGTATCTCCTGGTACGAGTGTTGGTGAGACTGGTTCTATCATCATCCGCGGTAAGTCTACTATCAATGGTAGCACCGACCCACTTTGGGTTGTCGATGGTGTTATCGTAGGTTCTAACGCAGGTACAATCAACGCAGACGATATTGAGTCGATGTCAGTTCTTAAGGATGCAGCTTCTACTGCTATCTACGGTTCGCAGGGTGCTAATGGTGTAATCCTTATCACAACTAAAGCAGCTAAGTCTGGTCAATTTACAGTTACAGCAGGTGCAAAAGTTGGTGTTACTACAGTCAACAGCGGTAACTACTCTGTTATGAATGGTTCGGAGTTGTACGACTACTTCTCTTCATTCTCTAACCAAGAGGCTATCTCTTTCCCTCGTTGGAACTCTGATCTTCGCGATTCTGACTTCTCATGGTGGGATCTTGCAACTCGCACAGGTGTTATCCAAGAGTACAACGTATCTGTATCTGGTGGTACCGATAAAATTAGCTCGTACTTCTCTGGTAGCGTCTACGACGAGATCGGTGCTATCAAGGGTTACGACTACACAAAATATAACTTCCGTTTGAAACAAGAGTACAAACCTTACGACTTCTTGACTATCAAACCATCTATCTCGGGTGGTGTGACCGACACAGAGGATCGTCAATACTCGGTTTCTTCGATGTATTATAACTTGCCATGGGATAGCGCTTACGACGAGGATGGTAACATCACAGAGAACTACTCTTCGTCGTGGGTTAACAGTAACTCTACTAACTACCTTTACGACTTGCAGTATAACTACGGTACTTCATCATCGAAGACTATCATGGCTAACCTCGACTTCGACGTTAAGCTTACCGACGAGTTGACGTTCTCGTCTATAAACAACTACAAGTGGGGTGGCTACATCTACCGTTACTACGAGGATTCTCAATCAAGTAGCGCATCGGGTGTCGATGGTCGTGTTACTCAATCACAATACGATTACAACCGTCGTTACACCAACCAAATCTTACGTTACTCGAAACAAATTGGCGACCACGACATCAGTGCGTTGGCAGCTTACGAGTTCAACGACTACCACTACGAAAACCTTTACGCAACTGGTACAGGTATCATCTCAGGTCTTTCTGCTATGGATGCTACAGCTTTGGCTGAATCTGTTTCGGGTGGTATCAGCGAGTGGGCAGTACAATCTGTACTTTTCAACGCTTCGTACTCTTACAAATACAAATATTTGGCTCAAGTTTCGTTCCGTCGTGACGGTGCATCAAACTTTGGTGTGAACGCTCGTTACGGTAACTTCTACTCAATTAGTGGTGGTTGGAACATCGAGAAAGAGGATTGGTTCAACGTTAACAAAATCGACGCTTTGAAACTTAGAGTTTCTTACGGTATGAACGGTAATCGCCCAAGTGCGCTTTACCCATCATACGACCTTTACTCTGCATCGGGCGTGAGCTACAACGGTGAATCGGGACTTCTTTACTCGCAAGCTGGTAATGAGGATTTGACTTGGGAAACCAGTCACACATTCAATATCGGTGCCGACTTTACAGCGTTCAATAACCGTTTGTGGGGATCTTTGGACTACTACAAACAAATCACCGATGGTCTTCTATTCAGTGTTCCTGTATCGGGTGTAACAGGTGTAACTAGCATCTACTCTAACGTTGGTGCTGTTGAAAACAATGGTGTTGAGTTGTCGATCGGTGGTGAGCTTATCCGCAAGAAAGATTTCTCTTGGACCGTAGATTTCAGCATCTCACACAACAGTAATGTTGTTAAAGAGCTTTACGACGGTTGCGAAGAGATTATTAACGGTGGTGGTTCAGTTTCTGCTGGTGGTGCTAACCGTTTGATCACTCCTGGTCTTGACTGTGACACATGGTACCTCAAAGAGTGGGCTGGTGTTGATACTGAGACTGGTGCTCCAACTTGGTACACAACTGCTGACGATGGTTCTCGCGAGGTTACTTTCAACTATGCTGATGCTGACTATGTAGCTCAAGATAGCTCATATCACCCAGACTTCTATGGCTCTTTGAACACTAGCTTCCGTTACAAGAAAGTTGACTTTGGTGCAGTATTCGGTTACTCTGTAGGTGGTACTATCTACAACTACGCTCGTACTGAGTATGACTCAGATGGTGCTTACACCGACCGTAACCAAATGAACTTGATGGACGATTGGAGCCGTTGGGAGGAGCCAGGTGATGTTGCAACTCACCCAGTAGCAACTTACAACAACTCTTCTCAATCAGCCAGTGCTTCTACACGTTTCTTGGAGGATGGTAGCTACCTTAAGCTTCGTAGCTTGAGCGTTGGTTACACAACATCATTCCCAAAGATGAATCTTAAAACTGTAAGATTCGCATTTACAGGCGAGAACCTATTCACTTTGACCGAGTACTCTGGTGTTGACCCTGAGCTTGCTCCAGTGTCTGGTTCAGTAGGTGGTGAGGTTTATACAAATATCTACCCTTCGACTCGCAAGTATATGTTTAGTATTAATATCACTTTATAATTTGGTGCAATGAAAAAATTAAAATTAATATTATTAGGTGCATTTGCATTAGTGAGCTTTAATAGCTGCGACATAGAGAGACTTCCATACGGATCGGTGAGTTCCGAACAAATTACAAACGACCCAGAAGGAACCATATCTCTTACAATGATTGGAACTTACCACCAGTTGAAAAACTGGTCTGACCCAATGCACCGTTGTGGTGAGTATGCGGGTGATAACATGATGATCCGTGGTTCTTCTACCGACGCATTCTACGAGTTTATCACATACTCTCGTACTCCCGACAACTTCCGTTTGACAAACATGTGGGATTATAGTTACATCGCTATCGCTCAAGCTTCGAACATTATTAGTACAGTTGAAGAGGGTATCAGTGACGAGGTTGACCAGCAAATTGGTGAGGCTTACTTTATCCGCGGTATGGTTTACTTCTACCTATGTCGTGCTTTCGGTCGCCCATACTACGACAATCCAACAGTAAACTTGGGTGTGCCCATCGTAAATGGTACTCCCGAAGACGTAACTAACATCGAGCTTCCAGACCGCTCTCCAGTGGCTGATGTTTACGAACAAGTTATCGCCGACTTGGAGAAGGGTGCTGAATTGATGAACGAGGACAAGGGTCCTGCTTACGGTTCTAAGTATGCTGCTTACGCACTTCTTTCACGTGTTTACCTCTACATGAGTGGTTCTTGGGCTAGCCCTAACACTGAGTACGCTGCTAAATGTATCGAATACTCTAATAAGGTTATCAACGATGGTCCTTACACTCTTCTTGATAGAGCTGCTTTCATGACCTACAACACTTTGGCTCCAGAGTCAAACTCTGAGTCGATCTTCGTTATCAAACGTGTTGCTTCTGAGTACTCAGGTGACGATCACTACACCGGTATTGGTGGTATGTATTCTAACATCGGCGGCATGGGCTGGGGTGAGATGTACGCAAGTAAGAAATATCTTGACCTTCTCGACGAAACTGGCCGCAACGACTGGTACAACGGTACTATCGTAGATGCTCGTGCAGCATTCATCGAGCCACAGTACACAAAGTCGAAAGATGGTGAATATGTTCAGCCAGTGTTCCGTTACGTAACTAAGACTTACAATGCGTCGGGAAATCACACAAACTTCGACTACTCGCAAGATGATGTCTTATACGACGAAGAAAGTGGCCTTTATACGTGTACTATCAATGCTGTGTATGATGAAGAATATGTCTTAATAAGTTATGATAAAGTTTATGACTTAACAGTAGTTGATGCTGCACAAGGAATCTACTCTATTGAGCACTCTGTAGATGGTACAGTTACAGGTTACATCGACGAGTACATCACTTTGAACCGCGCTTACCCAGAGTTCTACATCGTTAAGTGTTCTCGCGAGACCGAGGATTCGCAACTTCACTCTCCAATCATCACTCGCTTGGCAGAGATGTACTTGAACCTTGCTGAGGCACAAGCTAAATCTGGTGACTTAGGTTCTGCTTGCTCTACTCTTAATGTTATCCGTGAGCGTTCGCTTCCAGGCGAGGGTTACTCTTCGTTGACAGCTGACAACTACGTTGAATTGATCGAGAAAGAGCGTCAATTGGAGCTTGCTTACCAAGCAGAGCGTAGCTACGACGTATATCGTAACGGTATGTCATTGACTCGCCAGTATCCAGGTCCACACGACGCATTGGAGGAGATCCAACCAAACGATTACCGTACTATCTACTTCATCCCAACAGATGCAATCAACGATTACGGTTCTAACACGTTGACTCAAAACCCAACTAGCAACTAATTGCTGTAAAGGGAGTTAATATGACTTTATAAAAAGATGGTGGTTAACTCTAGAAGTTAATCACCACCTTTTATTATATTGTTCACTTTTTATTTGGTAGTTATATAATTAATCCTTACATTTGCTCATGTTATTGGTATAACAGTGAGCCTATCGGAAGGCTTGGTAATTATTAAACTGAAAAGAACTAAAATTTACATAACATCTAACAATCAAAATTATTACTTTTATGAAGACAAGAGGTACTGTTGCTCTGTTTTTGGCGATGTCGATGTTGTTCACAATCAGCTGTGGCAACTGTGGCAAAGATAAGACTTACGAGCAAATCACAACCGAGATCCCAGCTCGCCCAGCGGGTGCTACCGATCTAGTTAATTTCGCAACTCCTAAGATGGATGTTGTACGTGTCGGCTTCATTGGCCTTGGTATGCGTGGTCCTGGCGCTGTTCAGCGTTTCACTCACATCCCAGGAGTCGAGATCAAAGCACTTTGCGACCTTCACATGGAGCGCGCAGAGAAGGCTCAAGGAATCCTAACTAAAGCTGGTCTTCCAGAGGCAACTCTTTATGGCGGTAGCGAAGAGGCTTGGAAAGAGCTTTGCGAGCGCGACGACATCGACCTAATCTACATCGCAACTGACTGGAAGCGTCACGCGCCAATGATGGTTTACGCTATGGAGCAAGGCAAGCACGTTGCTTGTGAGGTTCCCGCAGCTATGACTCTCGAAGAGATTTGGGACGTTGTCAACACTGCTGAGGCAACTAAGAAACACTGTATGATGCTAGAGAACTGTGTTTACGACTTCTTCGAGCTTACTACACTTAACATGGCTCAAGAGGGTGTTTTCGGTGAGATCATCCACACTGAAGGTTCTTACATCCACTGCCTAGAGCCATTCTGGGACGCTTACGAGAGCGACTGGCGTTTGGAATTCAACAAGGAGAACCGTGGCGACGTTTACGCTACTCACGGCCTTGGACCTGCTTGTCAACTTTTGGACATTCACCGTGGCGACAAAATGAACTTCCTTGTTGCAGTTGATACTAAGCCTTTGGCTATCCCTGCTTTCATCGAGGAGACTCGTGGCGAGAAGATTGAAGACTTCCAAAATGGTGACCACACCCTAACTCTTATCGGTACTGAGAAGGGTAAGACTATCCACATCCAACACAACGTTGCAACTCCACGCCCATACAGCCGCATGTATCAATTGACTGGTACTAAAGGTTTTGCAAACAAATATCCTAACCAAGGTTACGCAATCGATGGCGGTTCACTTGGCGAGGGTCTTTCTACAAACCACGAAGATCTCGACGCTCACAGCTACGTTCCAGAAGATGTGAAGAAAGAGTTGATGGCTAAGTACAAGCACCCAATTCATGTTGAGTTGGAGGAGACTGCTAAGAAAGTTGGTGGTCACGGCGGTATGGACTTCATCATGGACTATCGTTTGATCTACTGCTTGCGCAACGGTCTTCCATTGGATATGGACGTATACGACTTGGCTGAGTGGTGTTCAATGGCTCCACTTACTAAACTTTCACTTGAGAACGGTTCTGCACCAGTTCAAATTCCAGACTTCACTCGTGGCGCTTGGGACAAAGTTAAGGGTTACAGACACGCAATGGTTGAATAATTTGAGGGCAATAGCCCAAAGATTACCACAATAGCTAGATGACTGACAGGGTTTTGATTAAACCTTGTCAGTCTTTTTTTGCGCCAAATTTGACATGGTGCAATAATTTTATTACTTTTGTCTGATTAACCAAATGTAAGATTAACTATGCAACAAAATATTTCAGATTCAATTATTTATGTCGGTGTCGACGATAAGGATTTAGACCTCTTTGAGAGTCAATATTTAGTACCAGAGGGTATCACCTACAACTCGTATGTTATCCTCGATGAGAAGGTTGCGGTGTTCGATACGGTCGATGAGCGCAAAGTAGACGAGTGGTTCGCATCATTGCAGGGGGCTTTGGCTTCGCGCACGCCCGACTACTTGGTTGTCACTCACGTGGAGCCCGACCACTCGGCAGGTATTGCCAAGTTGGCGGCGGCATATCCCTCGATGCAGATCGTGGGCAATGCAAAGACTTTTGGCCTTATCGATGCCTTTTTCTCTCTTGATGGACTTGGGGAGCGTAGTGTGAAGGTTGCTGAGGGCGAATCGCTTTCGCTTGGCGAGCATGAACTGACATTTTACATGGCGCCCATGGTTCACTGGCCCGAGGTCATGGTGGCCTACGAGTCTAAGAGCCGCACCTTGTTTAGTGCCGATGCTTTTGGTAAGTTTGGCGCTTCGGATGCTTCGGGCAGCTGGGCGTGTGAGGCGCGCAGATACTACTATAATATCGTGGGTAAGTATGGCGCAAATGTGCAAACGCTGTTGAAGAAGTTGGCGGGTCTCGACGTGTCGATAATAGCGCCGCTGCATGGTCCGATCCTGCGCGAGGATATTGCCTACTACGTCAAGATGTATGATATGTGGAGCACCTACCAGGCCGAGGAGGATAGCATCTTGATATGTCACGCCTCGATCCACGGCAACACGGCTGAGGTGGCGCGTGAGCTGCAAAGGATCCTTAAGGCGAAGGGCAAGGAGAATGTCGAGCTGTGCGACCTAACGCGCGACGATATGGCCCAAGCGGTGGAAGATGCTTTCTACTCTCAGACACTCGTTCTCGCTGCTTCGTCATACGACGGTGGTTTGTTCCCCCCTATGGTGCATTACCTGCACCACCTCAAAGATAAACGATTCCAGAATCGCCGCGTGGCACTAATTCAAAATGGCTCGTGGGGCCCCACAGCCGCGAAAGTGATGCGCGCGAAGCTCGAAGAGATGCCTAAAATTACAATCCTGGAACCCGAAGTTACTATCCGCTCGCGATATAAACCCTCGGATGCTGCTGCTCTCGAAGCTTTGGCTGATGCTTTGATTGGGTAGGGTTGGTTTTTTCTGGGACTAACTGAGACTAACTGAGAATTTTCTGAGACTTTCTTAGACTCGCTTTTAGGGCAAGCACCAGGATAAGTTTGGAGTTTTGGACTTTTTTGCCTATTTTTGCATATTAACCCCTAATTATGAAGAGTAGAATTTTGCTTATTGCAGCCTTGTTTGTTGCGGTCGGATGTCAAGTTGTCACTGTTTCTCAAGATCTAAATCTTGGGCAGGGTGTCTTGCGCACGATCTCTGTGGCAGGGCCCTCTGCGGCGCAAAGTCGAGTTTCGATTACGCCCGATGATGATAATGCTTTGTGGAGTGTTGAGTGGTGCGATAAGGACCAAATAGCGCTCTGCTCGACAGATAATATCGACCTTTTCACAGTGAATTATTTGTCGGATGTCGACAACTCCACAGCTGAGTTCAGTGGTACAACAAGTGTAAATGGGGGGAGGCTGGTCTACCCCTACACCGATGGAGCGATTTCGGGTGATAGCTACAGCATCGATCTCTCGTTGCAGAACTACGATGTGCAAGACCCTTATAATGCTCTGGGTCAAACTATTCCGCTTGTGAGTGATGGCCTAGTCGACTTGGCTGTCGCCTCACCCTCGGCCACGATGAGGCACATTGGTGCTGCGCTCACGCTCAATTTCAAATTTTCCGATCTTGAACAAGATGCGACATACGCGGTCGAGAGAATCACCCTTAAGGGGCTACCCGCGACGGGGACGTTCGATATTGGTGGCGATGTCGACGATGTCGATTTCTTGACCACCACCAGTGGCGATATAGCACTCGAAGTGGCAAACTCGCCCTTGCTTGTCGAGGAGGAGATCTACTCGTATAACCTCTCAATTTTGCCATTTTCGATCGCCGTGGGCGAGGGCTTAGAGCTGGTAGTTAAATTCTCGAAGAGTGTAGGGGGTGGCGAGCCGACACTTTTCGAGTGTAGCTGCACGCTAGAAAATGATGGGGAGTCGAGTATAGATTTTGTGCGCGGAGCATACCACACTATCAATAAGTTGTGTGTGGTGGATAAATCCGCCACGGTCTATATCGTTGGCGACGACATGGAGTATGGCTACCAGGAAGATGTTATCGATGCCACGTTCGATGACGTAGACTACACCTATTACTATTTTGCGCGACTTGTCAATGCCGTACCTTTGCAGATGAAGAGTAAGATGGGCTACATCTACAACACCACACCCTTGGAATGGCTCTCGCAGATGGTGATCACCGTTTCGGAGGATAGCAGCTACCGCCACGATTTTACGGTCTATGCAGGCACTACGGTCGACCCGCTGGAGCGAGTTGTTTTGCCCGAAGTGACCGACACAACCCTGGTCTATACCTTCCCGAGTGGTTGTTCGCACTTTGCAATTTATAACGAATCGAGCTATTCGGCTCGCGCTGTCGAGATCTCGATAAGTTACGGCACGGCCTATGGTGGTGTTGCCGATGTGGTGGACGACGAGCAGAGTTCGGGGTCGAGTGGCGAGGTGAGCGATGTTGATGCACTCTCGCAGAGCTCTCCCTATACCACTCTGTATGCTCCGCGGTGGAGCGAGGTTCCAGCCTACATTGAGAATGAGAATTACCAATATGTGACTCACTCGGCCGAGCTAAACGATGGCACGGTGCGTAACTTCTCGCTCTGTTTCGACTCGGAGAAAAGAGCTGCGATATGGGTGGCATTCCCCTACCACGAGGTCTACGCGGGCGATGCTGGCAGAACCGACAAGTGGGGTTTCGATCCTATTATCGACGAACTTCTGCAAGCCAGTATCTCCTCTTCGTATGCCGACTGCGACGGTGTGTCGTATGATAGAGGCCACCAAATAAGCTCTGGCGACCGCCTGGCGACCGAGGAGCTCAACGCTCAAACTTTCTACTATTCGAATATGACACCACAAAACGCCTCGCTGAATCGTGGTCAATGGTCCTCGCTCGAAGATGATGTGCGCGCACAGGTCTGTGCCGATACTCTCTACGTGGTTACAGGTGCCGATTTTTCGACAACCTTGGGTGTAACCACCGATGCGGCGGGCAACGAGTGTCCTATCCCTGCGGCCTACTTCAAGGTTATGGTTCGCACATGCAGTGGCGATAGTGGCAAGGTAATAAGTGAGTGTAGTGCCAGCGAACTCCAAGCAATTGGCTACTGGGTCGAGAATATCTACACGGGGGTGCTTCCCGATCCAATTTCGGTGAGCGAAGTAGAGGAGAAAACAGGTCTTACATTCTTCCCTGGGGTTCCGCAGTCGGTCAAAGATGTCTGTGCTGCTCGACTTTGGATTGATCTATAGGGATCGATCTGAGGCAGCTGCGGCTCTACTTATGCGCGATATAGAAGAGGTCGAACGAGTTGGGCGAAACTGGCTCTATGCGGTAATTATCCATCACAATCGAGGCCGTGAGGTCGTTGTTTTCGGCGAGTAATTTTCGGCGATTTATTCTGTTGAGTAGGTCGTACGGAGCTTGTAGCATCCAACGAGGAAGCCGATATTGGAGGTTGAGAATATCGAATTGCGTGATACGCTCTACGCCTCGGCGATTCTTTTCGTAGTACTCCATAATTTTTTCATCGCCCGCTACGCCCAATGCCTCAACCGATGAGAATTTCTGGGCAAGGAGCGCGTGAAACTCGTCGGAGGTGTACTCGCGAACATGCCACGGGTTGCGCGTGAGCGACATTGTGGCGTTGGGGGTCGACACGATAAATTTCCCTCCAGGGCGCAGCACTCGCTCCACTTCGCTAACCAAGACTTTATCTTTTTTGATATGTTCGATCACTTGGAACGAGATCACGCAGTCGAATGAGTTGTCGGCGAAGGGTAGTGGCGGAACCACCGCTTTGCGAAATTCAACATTTGCTCCTTGCAGCGCCCCTGCGGGAGGTGTGTGCTTGTCGATAGTTGTGAAGTGAGTGGCGTGTGGCGCGATGATCTCGACCCCATAACCCGACCCAGTCCCAATTTCGAGAACGTTGCCAAACACCTGACTTGCAGCGTGGTGGTATGCCAGGCGCGAACGTTGGAAGACAAAGTTATCCGAGAGTTCTGTCGAAACTCTTTGGGCTGTATGTAACTTGCTCATTACTTTTTGATTATTCGGATACCATCTTCTGTTGCTTCGACGTCGCCACGTTTTAGAAGCACGCCGAGTGAGCGCTTGAAGAGTTTCTTACTCATTTCGGTGTGTTGAGTAACCTTTGCGGGGTCGCTGTTGTCGTTGATGGGGAGCTCGCCTCCGTTGTTCTCGATAAGTTCGAGGAGTGTTTCGGCAGAGTTTTTAACCTCTTTATAACCTTGTTGTTGCAGGGTTAGATCGATGCGATTATCTTCGGTAATCTTGCGCACATAAGCTTTGGTGCGATCACCAAGATTTATCTTTTTGAATATTTGGTTGCGGTAGATCATGCCCCAGTGCTTGTCGTTGATAATGACGCGGTAGCCGATCTCCGACTCCGAAGCCACCAAAATCTCGACCTCTTGGCGCACGTCGACCGTGAGAGCATCGTTGCTGATGAAACCTTTGAGTTTGCTTGTAGCAACGCAGCGCCCCGTAACGTTATCCTCGTAGGCGTAGACCAACACGTAGTTGCCAATCACAACTCCTCCTTGTTGGTTGCGGTTGGGCAAGAAAAGATCTTTACCAAAGAGTCCCCAATCGAGGAATGCTCCGTGGAGATTTTTGTCGACGATCTTGAGAAATGCAACCTCGCCCACCATGATCGATGGAGTCTCGGTAGTGGCTACTAGACGATCTTCGGAGTCGTGATAGATAAATACCTCCATCGTGTCACCCTCCTTGTCGCTGAGCGAAACGTATCTGTTTGGAAGCAAAACCTCGTTCTGCTCATCATCTACTAAATATAGTCCGTAGTCGGAAATTCGACTCACTGTAAGTGTTTGTCTTCTACCTGCTTTTATCATTTGTTTCGTATAATTTTTACAAAAGTAACCATTTTTGCGGGACTTTTGCTAATTTTGTTCCATTATATTTTGGTGTGGTGTATGAGTGAAGATAAAATAAAGATATTAGGAGCGCGGGTTCACAACCTTAAAAGTGTTGATTTAGAGATACCTAGAGATAGCTTGGTGGTTATTACGGGTCTTTCGGGGTCGGGTAAATCGTCGTTGGCTTTCGACACAATTTATGCCGAGGGGCAACGTCGTTATATGGAAACTCTGTCGACTTATGCGCGTCAGTTTGTGGGGACTATGGAACGCCCCGATGTCGATAAGATCACAGGGTTGAGCCCTGTGGTGGCTATCGAGCAAAAGACAACTAACAAAAATCCCCGCTCGACCGTTGGCACGGTGACCGAGATCAACGACTTTTTGCGCGTACTTTTTGCGCGTGCCTCGCGAGCGTACTCTCCCCAAACGGGCGAGTTGATGGTGCACTATACCGATGAGCAGATCTTGCAACTTATTCTCGAAGGCTTTGCGGGGCAGAAGATAGCCCTTACTTCACCCATCGTCAAGGGTCGTAAGGGCCACTATCGCGAACTCTTCGAGTCGTTGCGCAAAAAAGGCTACCTTTATGCGCGCATCGATGGCCAAATTTGCGAGTTTTCGCAGGGTATGCGTCTCGACCGCTATAAATCTCACGACATCGACCTTGTGATCGACCGCCTCAGAGTTAGCGACGATAATGCGGATCGTCTGCTCAAATCGCTCCGCGAGGCGATGAAGCAGGGCGATGGCACGATGGCTGTATATGACTATGAGTCTGATGCTTCACGTTTCTACTCGCGCCATTTGATGTGCCCCACAACAGGCGTGGCTTTCGAAGAGCCTGCGCCCCATACTTTCTCGTTCAACTCGCCTAAAGGTGCGTGCCCTCGTTGCAATGGTTTGGGGGTCGAAGCGGTGTTCGAAGTGGAAAAGATCATCCCCGACATGAGCAAAAGCGTGCGCGAGGGTGGTGTGGAGCCATTGGGGAAATATCGAAATAATATGCTCTTCGCCATATTGGAGATGCTGTCGCGCCGTCATGGCTTCTCGCTCGACGATCCGTTAGATACATTCGACCAGGAGAGTTTCAACGCCCTGATTTATGGTGATTCCGACCCTTTGACTGTCGATTTGTCGGAGTTCTCGCACTCGCATGGCATTCAGCTTTTGGCCTGGGAGGGGGTGGGCGAGTATATAGCTCGCACCGAAGATGACGACTCGAAGCGCGGGCAAAAATGGCGAGCTCAATTTTTGGTGACCCGAGAGTGCTCGCTGTGTGGTGGGTCGCGCCTGAGCCGCCAAGCGTTGCAGTTTCGCATAGGTGAGAAGAGTATTGCCGATTTGAGTGCACTCTCGATCGTCGATTTTGCAGAGTGGATGTCGTCAATCGAAGATCACTTAAACGACAAGGAGCAGAAGATTGCGCGCGAATTGATCAAGGAGATCCGCGAAAGATTGCGTTTTCTCATAGATGTGGGGCTGGGTTACCTCTCGCTCGCGAGGGCTTCGCGAACGCTTTCGGGCGGCGAGAGTCAGCGTATTCGCTTGGCTACGCAGGTGGGCTCGAAGCTAGTTAATGTGCTCTACATCCTCGACGAACCCAGCATCGGCTTGCACCAACGCGACAACCACCGTTTGATTAAATCGCTCAAGGATCTGCGCGATGCAGGCAACTCGGTCATCGTTGTCGAGCACGACGAAGATATGATGCGAGCAGCAGATTTCATTGTCGACGTTGGCCCCAAAGCGGGTAGGCGCGGAGGCGAAATCATGGCCGCAGGTTCGTTCGACGACGTTCTCGCCAGTGGCTCGATCACCTCGGACTACCTCGCAGGGCGACGCTCGATAGCAATTCCGCAGAGTTTGCGCCAGGGGAGTGGCGAATCGATCGTGTTGCGCGGTGCGCGAGGCAACAACCTCAAAGGGATCGATGTCGAGTTTCCGCTAGGTAAATTTATATGTGTCACAGGGGTGAGTGGATCGGGTAAATCGTCGCTTGTCAACGGTACGCTGCGCCCAATAATTAGTCGCGAGCTCTACCGTTCGCTCGATCGCCCACTAGAATATGACTCTATCGAAGGGTTGGAGCATATCGACAAGATGGTGGTCGTCGACCAATCGCCTATCGGTCACACACCACGAAGTAACCCCGCGACCTACACCAATGTTTTTGGCGATATAAGAAAGCTCTTCGAGGCTACTCCCGATGCTCAAATTCGTGGTTTCAAGGCGGGTCGCTTCTCGTTTAATGTTAAAGGTGGGCGCTGCGAGACCTGTCGCGGAGCGGGTGTACAGACCATCGAGATGAATTTCCTGCCCGACGTTTATGTGACGTGCAAGGCGTGCGGCGGCAAGCGCTACAACCGCGAAACACTCGATGTGAAATATAAAGGTAAGAGTGTCAACGATGTGCTCAATATGACTATCAATATCGCAGTCGAATTTTTCGAACATATACCCAATATCCACCAAAAACTCAAAGCGATTCAAGATGTCGGCTTGGGCTACCTCACCCTGGGACAACCCTGCACCACTCTCTCGGGTGGTGAGTGTCAGCGCATTAAGCTGTCGAGTGAACTCTCGAAACGCGACACTGGCAAAACACTCTATATCTTAGACGAACCCACTACGGGATTGCATTTCGAGGATATTCGCCAACTTTTAGATGTGCTCTACAAATTGGTAGATCGAGGTAATACGGCAATTGTTATCGAGCATAATCTCGATGTGGTGAAGGTCGCAGACCATATTATCGACATCGGTGCCGAGGGCGGAGCCGCTGGAGGTGAGCTCATTGTGGCTGGTGCGCCTCAGCATGTCGCTAAGTGTAAGCGAAGTTACACTGGGGCCTTTCTGCGGGAGATTTTGGAAAAGTAGGATTTTTCTCAGCAATTCTCAGCAATTCTCAGTCACCAAATTCTCCCTCCCCCAAGGCCGCAGAAAAGTATATTTTCAGCTATTTGCCTTGATATTTGTTACTTGTTGTTTGTGTTTCTATATTTTTTTTATAACTTTGTGCAAACATCTTTGAATTAAAATATTTAAAAACTATAAATTAATAGCAAAACATGAAAAAAGTAATTTTTGCGGCTATGGTCGCAGGAGCATTTGTGATGGCCTCTTGTGGCGGTAACAAAAACGCAACTATCACAAAAGGTAGTCTTTCAAAGTTCGACACACTTTCTTACGCAGTTGGTGTGAATCTTGCATCTATGGCAACTACACAGCTAGCGGATCTTCCACTAGACTACGATGAGTTGGTGAAGTCGTTGATCTCATCGGCAAATGGATCGAACAAAGTTTCTCGCGAGGATGCTACAGCGCTTCTTCAAGACTACTTTATGAACAAGCGCCAAGCGCGTTCAGCTGATGTTAACGCAGCTCGCGATGCAGCGGATAGTATCGCTTTGGCAAACGGTGCCGACGCGGCTGTTGTACGTGAGGCTCGTGGTAAACTTACTGCCGATGCGTCGATGTTCGAAGATGCAGCAGAGCGCAAAACTATCTCTGCGGCTTTGGGTAACGACCTAGGTAACAGCATCGCGATGGCTAAGATCCCTGCACAAACAGTTTGGATCAAGCAAGCTTTCACCGACGTTCTAGCTGGCGAGGCTAAGTTGACTGATGCAGTTGCTAACACCGAGATCCAGAAATTCTTCACCGTGACACTTCCTGCTGCAAACCAAAAGGCTTCTGAGGAGTGGTTGGCTTCTATCGCTAAGAAATCTGGCGTTGAGGTAACCGAGTCTGGAATCTACTACAAGGTGGAGAAGGCTGGTAGCGAGGTTATGGCAACCGACGATCGCGACGTTGTAAAGGTAAAATATACTGGTAAAAATCGCGAGGGCAAAGTATTCGACTCATCTCGTTATGCTGACATGGCCGAAGATCGCCTTGAGCAACTAAAATCTCGTAGCGAAGATGGCTCACTTCCCGAAGATGGTGAGGTTATCGAATTCCCACTTAACCGCGTAATCAAAGGTTGGACCGAGGGTATGAAACTCGTAGGTGTAGGTGGCCGCATTTCGTTGTGGATCCCTGCTGAACTTGCTTACGGTGCGCGTGGTGCTGGTTCTGATATTGGCGCTAACGAGGCTCTTTACTTCGACGTAGAGCTAGTAGAGGTAACTCCTTATGTTGACCCAGCTGCTGCCGAGGAAGAGACCGAGGAGTAAGTAGGTGCTAGTAGCACACTTCGATAAATACGAAGAGCGAGACTAACAAGTCAATAAAGTAACATATTTCGTCATTGCGGACTTGATCCGCAATCTCACAGCCATCTGGTAATTAAATGGTTTAGAGATTGCGGATCAAGTCCGCAATGACGTCTATAGATGAAATACGAGTATTTAGTCACCCTCCTTTTTTGATGTTATTGTCATAAATCAAAATATTTTGTGTAAGTTTGTTATATATTATGTAAAGTTAGATTATGATAAAAACTAGAGATATTGACCAAATTTTAGCTCTTCTACACCGCGAGGTGACCCCTGCGATTGGTTGTACGGAGCCTATAGCTGTGGCATTTGCCGTGGCTCGTGCCTCGGAGATCCTAGGCGCGAAGCCCGAGCGAGTCGAGGTGCAACTCAGTGCAAATATTCTGAAAAATGCGATGGGCGTAGGTATTCCCTCGACAGGTATGACGGGCCTGCCAATTGCCATTGCGTTGGGTGCTATCATTGGCCGCGCGGAGTATGGATTGGAGGTTCTTCGCGATGTTACCCCCGCCTCGGTCGCGTTGGCTAAGGCTTTTATCGACGAGGGTAGGATCGATATTTCGCTCTCGGGTGGCGATGTAGACAAGCTATTTATTAGAGTCATCTGCCATGCCGATGACCTGCAAAGTGAGGTTGTGGTTGCCGCGGGTCACACCAACGTTATCTTTGAAGCAAGCAATGATGAGGTTCTTTTGAATAAAAAGGTTGAGGCTGCCGCGTTGCAGGAGCTTGGCAATGTGGAACTTACTATGCGCAAGGTCTACGATTTTGCAATGGAGGCACCTTTGGAATCTCTACGTTTTATCTTGGAGTCGAAGCGAATGAATCTAAGCGCTGCTCAGACTGCACTTGCTGGACAATTTGGCCATAATGTTGGTCGGGTGATGAAGAGCCCGCTTTTTGGTGACACTACGTTCTCGAAGATTCTCTCATACACCTCGGCGGCGTGCGATGCGCGAATGGCAGGGGCGATGATTCCAGTTATGAGCAATTCGGGGAGTGGAAACCAGGGTATTGCTGCTACGCTGCCTGTTGTGATCTATGCGCAGGAGCATAAGGCTAGCGACGAGCAATTGATCAGAGCTTTGACCCTGAGTCACTTAACGGTGATATATATGAAAGAAAAACTAGGGCGACTCTCGGCTATGTGTGGCTGCGTTGTAGCTGCTACGGGGGCGAGTTGTGGAGTCACGCATCTTATGGGCGGCGACTATCTCCAAGTAACTTATGCCGTGAAAAACATGGTTGCCAACCTTACAGGTATTATCTGCGATGGAGCTAAACCGAGTTGTGCGCTTAAAATATCGAGTGGTGTCTCGACTGCGATTATCTCCGCGGCTATGGCTATCGAAAGCAGCTGTGTGAGTTCAGTCGAGGGAATAATCGACGAAGATGTGGATAAATGTATCGAAAATCTCACGATCATCGGTGCCGATGCGATGAACATCACCGACGACTACGTCCTAAATATAATGACCTCTAAGGGGTGTTAACCACCTAGAGGTCATTATAATAGTGGTGGTTCAAAGAAAGTCTCCCCAAACGGTTTTGGGGAGATTTAGAGGGGTTTATCGAATATAAATCGGCTTTTTAAAGCCGATAACCTGTGTTTTAGATATGGGGAATTAATAAAACTGGTAGGTGAATGATAAATTCTCCTTATCTAAAACTCAGGTTAGTAGCCCAGAATTCGCATCATCGAACGATACGATTGCTCCTTGGCGAAGAGTCGGGTGTAGTATTCGCTATCGCCCTTGTCTCTGTCGATGATGATATGTTTGGGCGCAGGTATCAAGCAGTGTTGTATTCCGCCAAAGCCGCCGAGTGATTCTTGGTAGGCTCCCGTGTGGAAGAATCCTATGTATTGGGGGTTGTCGGCTTCGAGTTTTGGCATGAAGATAGCGTTGGTGTGCGATTCTGCATTGTAGAAATCTTCGCTATCGCAAGTCAATCCTCCTAGGAATACGCGTTGGTACTCCCTATCCCAGTTGTTTACTGCCAGCATGATGTAACGTTGGTTGATACCCCACGTGTCGGGTAGGGTAGTGATGAAAGATGAGTCGATCATATACCAGAACTCACGGTCATTCTGTTGCTTTTGATTGACTACCGAGTAGAGCGATGCGCCACTTTCGCCAACAGTGAAAGATCCAAATTCGGTGAATAGATTGGGTTCGTCGATCCCGTTTTGTTCGCAGATGTGCTTGATCTGTGCTACGATCTCCTCGGTTAGGTACTCGTAATCATAGGTGAAGTTAAGCGAATTTTTGATTGGAAAGCCGCCGCCAATATTCAGACAATCGAGCTCTGGGCAGATCTCCTTTAGGTCGCAGTAGAGCTGCATACACTTCGAGAGTTCGTTCCAATAATAGGCCGTATCTTTGATTCCCGTATTGATAAAGAAGTGCAACATTTTGAGTTTGAACTTCTTGTTTTTCTTTATCTTGCTCTTGTAAAAGTCGATAATTTCGTTGTAGCGGATACCTAGTCGCGAGGTGTAGAAGTCGAATTTTGGTTCCTCCTCCGAAGCGATTCTAATACCGATCTGACAACCCTTATCTATCGCATTATCAAGTAGTTCGAGCTCGTCCTTATTGTCTATCACGGGGATAGTATTTTCGAATCCCGAATTGATCAGTTGTGCGATATTGTCGATGTATTGAGGACGCTTAAAGCCGTTGCAGATAATGAAGCGATCCTTGTCGAAGATACCACTGTCGTAGAGCGCATTGATGATGTGAATGTCGTACGCCGACGAGGTCTCTAAGTGAATGTCGTTCTTTAGCGCCTCTTCCAAAACAAACGAGAAGTGGCTCGATTTGGTGCAATAGCAGTAGTTGTACGAGCCTTTGTAGTCGACGCGAGCCATCGCAACGTTGAACATTCGCTTGGCACGATTGATCTGTGCCGAGATCTTTGGCAGGTAGGTTACCTTAAGAGGTGTTCCGTACTGCTTGATCAGTTCCATGAGTGGAATATCATGGAAGTTAAGCGAGTTGTCTTCAACCGAAAACTCGTCCTGTGGGAAATCGAATGTCTGTTCGATTAGGTCAATATATTTGTTCTTCATAACTTAAGTTTTGAATAAATTACAAATCCATCTTAGCTACATTGCGAAAAATAGGTCAATGTAGCTCGATCGGATTTCTCAACTTTCAGCGATGCAAAGTTTCAACTTTTTTTTGAAATATACAATCTTTAATGGATTTTTTTTAGTTTTTCTTGCGCCTTTAGGCTTCCCGCCTCACCCCAAAAGTAAGCTCAAGATAACTCAGTAAGTCCCAGTAAAGTCTCCGAAGTTCTCAGCGCATAGCTAGCGCCGACCACTAGGCCAACGACAAAGCTGCAAGTCAAGTAAAAAATTTTTAGTAAGTTTGTTCTATTTTTTTCGAAAACAATTTTTTATTTACCGAGAAAAATTGTAATTTTGACCTCAAAATAATCAGGCAGTTAGTGGAGTTAACAGAAGTCATATCAAAATATCTTGAAGAAAACCGTCGCTTGGTGGTTCCCGCATTGGGTGCTTTTTTGGTGAAGCAACCCGATCATTTGATTGTTTTTTCACCTTTGCTCACCCGAGATGATGGCGTGTTGCGTGCTCTGCTTTTGGACCGAGGAATCAGCGAGATCGAGGCTAGTGGCATGATTCAGCGCCTGGTTTTCGATATGCGCTATTTGGTGGAGAATGGTGGCGAGTTGTCGCTCCCTGGTCTAGGCTGTTTTTCTGTCGACGAAAACAAGGCGCTACACTTCTGCGCCAGTGAGCCCGAAGTGTCCGAAGTGGCGGCGGATCTTAGTTGTGAAGAGGCCGCCGAGCCGCTCGTGCAGGAGATGGAGCAGCCCCAACTCTTTGATAAACCTGCACCTACAGTTGGCGAGAAGGAGCAACCTCTGTTGCGCAAAAGCAAGGAGTTTGCATACAGCGTCGACCCCGACCTTAAGGGATTGGCTTATGGTGGTCGGCAGAAGAAGAAGATTTCGGGCATCGATCCATGGCTTATGATAGGCGTTGTGGCGGTGCTGCTCGCTTTAGGGGTGATCCTTTATGGTTTCTTGCGCAGTGGCGCGCGTGGCGGTGCTTACGAACCTATCTACGAGCAGGTCGACGCACAATAAATTTACAATTTACAAGATGGATATTATCTCGATAAAACAACGTTTTGGCATTATTGGCAATAGTGAACTCCTCAATCGCGCTTTGGAGGTTGCTTTGCGAGTTGCGCCTACCGATCTCTCGGTTCTAGTTACGGGAGAGAGTGGTGTTGGTAAGGAGTTTTTTCCGCAAATTATACACAACTACTCTTCGCGCAAGCACAGGAAATATATCGCAGTGAACTGTGGCGCAATCCCCGAAGGTACAATCGATTCGGAGCTGTTTGGCCACGAGAAAGGCTCTTTTACAGGTGCTTTCGAGGCGCGCAAGGGCTACTTCGAGGAGGCCGATGGTGGTACGATCTTCCTCGATGAGGTTGGCGAATTGCCTCTTTCGACCCAAGTTAGGTTGTTGCGCGTGTTGCAGAGTGGCGAATTTTTGAGAGTCGGCTCGGCCAAAGTGCAGAAAACTTCGGTGAGAGTCGTTGCCGCAACAAATGTTAATTTGATGCAATCTATCGCTGCTGGGACCTTCCGCGAAGACCTGTTCTATCGCCTCAGCACGGTGCCAATCGTGGTGCCAGCTCTGCGTGAGAGGCCCGAAGATATAAATTTGCTGTTCAGGAAGTTCGCTTCGGAGGTTGCGGCGCAGTATCGTATGCCTGTGATCTCGCTCGAATCGGAGGCGCGTGTCGCTCTGGAGAACTATTATTGGCGGGGCAACATCCGTCAACTCAAAAATGTTGCGGAGCAGATCTCGGCCATAGAGCAGGTGCGCGAGATCTCGGTGGATATGCTTATGCGCTACCTCCCCCAGCAAGATGGGGCGACAATTTCGGTTGTTGGAGGCTCCGCGGGCCAGGGTGCGGCGGACAATTTTTCTTCGGAAAGAGAGTTATTATATAAGGTGCTCTTCGATATGCGTTCCGATATTAACGACTTGAAGCGCATGTTGCAGGAACTTATGCACAAACCTTCGGCCGAGCCGATGAGCTCGTCGCAGCAGCAACCCCTAATTGGCTTGTTGCCTTCGTCTGCGCCCTCGTATACGCCGCAGGTGGAGTATTCTGCCGACGAGGTATACGCCGAGGAGTATCGCGAACGAACCAAGGCCGATGTTCAGCGCGAGCAAATCACCAAGGCACTGCGCCGCCACAATGGCCGTAGGCGCGAAGCTGCGGCAGAGTTATTTATGTCGGAGCGAACGTTGTACAGAAAAATTAAGGAGTTGGGTATCGACGAAGAGTAGATGTTATACCTATTATATTATAAGGAGAGAGAAGTGAAAAAAATATTATTTATATTGTTGTCCATCGCGGCATTTTGTTTTGCAAGTTGTGCCTTTAGGGTGAGTTACACTTTGTCGGGAGCCTCGATCCCAGTCGATGCAAAGACCTTTTCGGTGGCTTACTTCCCCAACAACGCGACGATGGTAGCGCCAGTTTTGAGTTCGACGCTCACCGACGAACTTAAGAATATCTACTTAAGTCGCACGAGTCTCACGGAGGTGGGTGCAGGTGGCGACTTCGCGTTCGAGGGTGAGATCACAACCTACACCTCGACTACCTCGTCGGTTTCGAGTGGCGATTACGCATTGATGAACCGCTTGACCTTGGGCGTTAAGGTGCGCTTTACCAACGTTATCGACGACACTAAGTCGTTTAATAAGAGCTTCTCGGCATACCAGGATTACCCCTCGACGAGTCTGTTGACCGAGGTTGAGGATACGTTGATCCCCGAACTTGTCGAAGAGATAGTGTTAGATATTTTCCAAGCTTCGGCTTCAGATTGGTAGAGTATGGCAAATATATTTAGAAGATTATGGCCCTTTGGCTCTTCGCGACAAAAGAAAAGCAGCGAGCCCGAACGCAAGGAGGATCGGATAGCATTCGACAAAATCGATGTTAAGGCTCTGATGGGGCAAGCCCCCGACGATGTAATCGATCGTTTTCTGAGTTGTTCGGACCTACGGATCGTGGTCGACGACTCCGCGAAGGCAGATGCCGATGTGCAGATCGAGCCCAATTTAACAGAAGAGGATGATATTGTAAGCGAAGAATTAGCTAAAATTTATCTCACTCAGGGGCTTAATCGCGAGGCAATCGAGATTTATCGCAAATTAAGTTTGTTAAATTCAGAAAAAAGTGTTTACTTTGCCAAACTTATAGCGATTATAGAGAATAATAATTTAAATAAATAAGAGTAATGTTATACACAATTTGTATTGGACTAGTTTTAGTAGCGAGTGTTTTAATGATCCTCGCAGTGTTGGTTCAAAGTCCTAAAAGCGGCATGGCTGCAAACTTTGGAGCATCTAATCAAGTAATGGGAGTGCGCCAAACAACCGACTTCTTGGAGAAGTTCACTTGGTCAATGGCAGTTGCAATCTTGGTAATCAGCCTTTTGGCGACTGTTGCGATGGGCAACTCAATGTCTGCTGGCACTTCTAAAGTGTCGAAAGATGCTGCGGCGGTAATCGAGCACCAAATGGAGCAAGCTCCAGCGGTAATCCCACAAGCTGAGGCTCCTGTTGAGGTAGAAGTAGAAGAGGTTGTAGAGTAATTCGGCACGAAAGAGTCGACCTTCTTTGACTCGCAAATTTTAAAAAGCGGAGTGTATTTATAGTACATTCTGCTTTTTTTATATTTTTTTGTAAAAAATATTTAATAATATTTTGTAGTTTGTTAAAAATGTATTAATTTAGTGATGTAGAAATTATCAACCTTAAAAATAATAATGTTATGATTATCACATTTAATGAACTACGCCGTATTAAGGATCGTCTTCCAAGCGGCAGTTTGCAGAGTATTGCAGACGAACAAGGTATTGATGTAGAAATAGTTAGAAACTACTTCGGTGGTAACGCGAAGTCTGCTTCGGGTGTTCACTTCGAGCAAGGTCCCGACGGAGGTGTTGTGACACTTGACGACACTGCGATTCTCGACGCAGCGATGCGTATTATTAACTCTTAAGTTTTTTTCTTCGCCCCGAATTAGGGTGCTGTAAATAAGAATCGGTTTAAGTTTTTCTCGCTAAATTTGCTAAGAGAGAGCAGAGACCAAATTTATTTGGGCTATGCCGAACGTAAGGGATGAAGAGCCCAAAGGGCTCAAGTGACAGATCCTTAGAAAAATAGATGAGAGTAATTTAAACAGATTCTAAGAGTTAGTACTTCGTGCTGCTTTTTAGAACATTGATTAGAGTGGGTAGTTACTTTTTGCTATCCACTCTTTATCACTTTGAGTAAGAGGTAAAGAGCCCATGAGGCGGATTTGTGCGTAGTTTGCAGAGAATCTGACTGATTGATGCCATATCCAAATTAGATCTTTTTATTTGAAAATTGTAATTAATCATTTATTTGTTATATCTTTGCTGAGTCTTTAAACTGAAAACACCTGTTGTGTATGCTGATAATTTTATTGTCATTTGTAATAAGTTTTGTGCTGGTAGCCTACATGCTGCCACATATTCTTATTCTCTCGTTGCGAAAAAGATTGGTCGATCATATAGATCATAGAAAGATCCACAGTGTTCCAGCATCGAGGTTGGGCGGCTTGGCTTTTTACCCCTCGCTGCTATTCTCGGCGTGGTTGTGCATCTCGCTCACACACCTCACGCAGAGTGTTTTTGGTCTCGAAATAGAACTCGACGTGCACCTAATCCTCGAATCATTGTCGCTCTTGACTCTCTTCCTGGTTGGTGTCTACGACGACGTGTTGGGTGTTGCCTACCGCAAAAAGTTTGCTGTGCAGATCTTTGCGGCTATCTTGATTGTTGCCTCGGGGACATACTTCAAGACTTTTCATGGTCTGTTTGGCGTTGATGCAATTCCTGCATACGTCGGCATCCCAGTGACACTTTTCATATATGTATTTATCACCAATGCAATTAATCTTATCGACGGAATCGATGGCCTAGCTTCTCTACTCTCGATAATGGCCCTTTTCGTCTATGGTATACTGCTCTTCAACAACTCAATGATCGATGATAGCATCTTCGCAATAGCAACTCTGGGTGCTTTGGTGCCGTTCTGCTACCACAATGTCTATGGAATTAAACGAGGCGCAGGAAGCAAGATCTTTATGGGCGACACGGGAGCTTTGGTCATAGGTGCCATTCTTGGCTTCTTGGCCGTTAAAATTTGGAATATCTCCTATGTTGAAGATAGCTTGAAACCCATCGACTCGGTATATTATGTTTTGGCATACACCATGTTGATTGTTCCCTGTTTCGACGTGGTGAGGATTATCTTGCACCGCTATCGCACCAAAATGCCACTATTTCTGCCCGACAAGAACCATATTCACCACAAATTTATGGCACTAGGATGCAGCGCTAGGGTAGCCCTGATGTGTATTGTGTCGATAAATGTTTTCTTCGTAGCGCTAAACCTGCTGCTTGCCAAATGGATAAATGTTACGGCAATCGTGGCAATCGATATTGTTGTCTGGACTTCACTCCATATCTATCTTAGCAAACTTATAGCTCGCAGAAACGCTTCGTAGTTCTTAGTCTTTTTTATGTTTCTTATCGTCTCCGACGGGCAGTGATAGCGCCACCGCGGGTGCAGTTTGCGTTGCGCTTTTGGGCTTTAAGCTTCGCTCAAAGATTTTATGCTCACCTAAATTGGGTTTCAAGCGAGCTTGAAACCCAATTTAGGTGAGCATAAAATTTATCAAGCACCTGCGGGCGCTTGACCCAAGCGAATCATAGATGTCTCAGTAATTCCCAGTCTGTCTCAGCAATTCTCAGTTGCCCCCAAAAAAACATTCTGAAGTTATGTCACATGCGACACCCCAATGTGTCGCATTTTTTCTTTTTTATGACAAAATGGCAGAGGCGTGTCATAAAAAAAGGTTTGGTATACCATTTGTTCATATATGGTCAAAAGCAATAAAGTAAAATTTAAACAACTAAAATATTTATTACTATGGGAAAGATTATTGGTATTGACTTAGGAACAACAAACTCATGTGTATCTGTAATGGAGGGTAACGAGCCAGTCGTTATTCCTAACGCAGAGGGACACAGAACAACTCCTTCGATCGTAGCATTTATCGACAACAACGAGCGCAAAGTGGGTGACCCAGCGAAGCGCCAAGCAATTACTAACCCTAAGCGCACGATCTTCTCGATCAAACGTTTTATGGGTGAGGCTTACGACAAAGTTACAAACGACATCTCGCGCGCTCCTTACGCAATTGTTAAGGGCGACAACAATACCCCACGTGTCGACATCGACTCGCGCCTTTACTCTCCACAAGAGATCTCGGCAATCATCCTTCAGAAGATGAAGAAAACAGCCGAGGATTATCTTGGTCAAGAGGTGTTGGAGGCTGTAATTACAGTTCCTGCATACTTCTCAGACTCGCAACGTCAAGCAACCAAAGAGGCGGGCGAGATCGCAGGTTTGAAGGTTCGCCGTATCATCAACGAGCCTACAGCAGCAGCTTTGGCTTATGGCCTCGACAAGAAAGATACCGATGCGAAGATCGCAGTTTATGACCTTGGTGGTGGTACTTTCGACATTTCTATCCTCGAATTGGGCGATGGCGTATTCGAGGTTAAGTCTACAAATGGCGATACTCACCTGGGTGGTGATGACTTCGACCACGTTCTTATCGACTACATGGCAGAGGTGTTCAAGGCAGAGCACCAAATCGACCTACGCCAAGACCCAATGGCTCTTCAGCGCCTAAAGGAGGCTGCCGAGAAGGCAAAGATTGAGCTTTCGTCGACTACTTCGACCGAGATCAACTTGCCATACATCATGCCAGTTAACGGAATTCCACAACACATGATGATGACCCTAACTCGTGCTAAGTTTGAACAACTTGTTGACCACTTGGTACAAAAGACTATCGAGCCTTGCCGCCTAGCTCTTCGCGATGCAGGTCTTTCAGGATCACAGATCGATGAGGTTATCCTAGTTGGTGGTTCTACACGTATTCCAGCTATCCAAAAGGTTGTTGAGGAGTTCTTCGGAAAGACTCCAAACCGTAGCGTGAACCCCGACGAGGTTGTCGCTGTAGGTGCCGCAATCCAAGGTGGTGTACTTACGGGCGAGGTTAAGGATGTGCTTTTGTTGGATGTTACTCCACTTTCGCTCGGTATTGAGACAATGGGTGGTGTACTCACGAAACTTATCGAGAGCAATACAACAATCCCAACTCGCAAGAGCGAGGTTTTCTCGACAGCTTCGGACAACCAACCATCGGTAGAGATCAACATCTGCCAAGGTGAGCGCCCAATGGCACGCGACAATAAGTCTATCGGCCGCTTCCACCTCGACGGGATCCCAGCTGCGCCACGTGGAGTACCACAGATCGAGGTTACTTTCGACATCGATGCTAACGGTATCCTCAACGTTTCGGCTAAGGATAAGGGCACAGGCAAAGAGCAAACTATCCGCATCGAAGCATCGAGCGGTCTTACCGATGCCGAGATCCAACGCATGCGCGACGAGGCCAAAGCAAACGAGGAGAAAGACAACGAGGAGAAGAGCCGCATCGAGAAGATGAACACGGCCGATTCGAACATCTTCGCTACCGAGAAGCAACTCAAAGAGTACGGCGAGAAGCTTCCAGCCGACAAGAAATCAGCAATCGAGGGTGCTTTGGCTAAGTTGAAAGAGGCTCACAAGAGCGCAGACCTAGCTGCAATCGACTCTTCGATGGAGGAGCTCAACGCAGCATGGCAAGCGGCCTCACAAGACATCTACGCTCAACAACAAGCCCAAGGAGCCCCACAAGGCGAGCCCCAAGCAGGAGCCCAAGGCGGCGCGCAAGGCGCACAACCCGAAGATGTCGAATTCGAGGAGGTCAAGTAAGTTGCCGAGTAAGCAATAGACACATATATACTAGAAGAGGTGTAGCCCAAAAGGCTGCACCTTTTTTTGTCGTTATTTTCAATTTAAATTTTATTTAACACGTCATTGCGGACTTGATACGCAATCTCTAATACTCTGATAATTAGCGATAATTTGAGATTCTGAATCAAGTTCAGAATCACGACTTTAGTTTAACGCATCAGTACTAATAAGCAATAAATAAGAGGCCACTGATCTGTCACACAAAGCGTGACGGGTCGGTGGTCTAGTTATTTTTAGGAGTGATATTATCTCGCCTAAGCAATATCCTCGTTCGATTAGTTTCAGCTCCCGCGTTGATTGGGGTGGAATAGTCTATTTTCTTACCCAAAACGTGTGTTAATAGTTGCAATTGTGCAATTTTAATCCTAGCTTGCAACAAAAATACCCCTCGTGGCAGAAGATTAGAGTTAATTTTGCACTACAATTAACTGTTAACCACAAATTATTCTTAAATGAATGTTATGAAAAAGATTACTTTTCTCTCACTTTTGTTGACATTGTCATGCTCTTTATTTGCGCATAATACACAGCTCGATGTCAAAGCTACTGTTTCTCAGCGCGGCGGTGCTATTATGTTAAACGGATATGGTACTATTGTCTACGAGTTGACCAATACGTCGGATAAAACCATACATGTGCACGGCGTGGAGAGTAGCTGGAATGCTGGCGGCCAGAGCTACAATGGTTGGAACCAACACCAAGATATGACACTCGCGGCCAACGAAACGAAGAAATTCGACACCATTGTTTGGATGTCGCCTCAAACCGAAGAGATGGCAGGTGGCGCGACTCCATTTGTGAGTGGCGAGGTGCGATACGAGATCGAGGGAAGCAAAGCTGCTGCACCATACAAGGTCGATGTCGTTATCGCTTCGTTGCCATCGCCCATGAAGATTATAAAAGGTAAATATATAGGTATCGAGCTTCAAGAAAGCACCTGGGCAGAGGTCGACCATGACAAGAAAATTGTGAAATATGTCGACCAAACTTATAAGTGGATGCAGGATCTCACTTCGAACACGCCCTACAATGGCGATCTGATGATTCTTCTCGAAGCGCCCGAGAACCCATACTATGCCTACGCGGGCAACCCTATAGTGATGAATACTAAATTTGTGGCTAAGGCTGCTGCGACATTCGACAACGACTTGGTCGAGTTCGGATGGGTACACGAGATGGGTCACGACTTCGACGATGTAATTGGCAACTGGTATAATTGGGGCACCTTCACCGAGTTTCAAGCCAACATAAAGCTCTCGTATGTTGTGGAGATGATGTGCAAGCCAAAATCGAAGATTAAAATTAATTCGTGGGTCGATAAAAAGACCCCTATGGATGGTGTGGAATTTAACGATGAGTTCTTTGTCCCCTACTCTAAGGCCTATTTAGCGAGTGACAAAGCGTGGACCGAGATGATTAGCGACGACTACCACTCTCTATTTATGGCCGTGATTCGCGAGCAGGGATGGGGTGTACTTAAAGATTTTTATGCTACCTTTGGGGAATTGTCGAAAAGAGCAGATAATTACCCACACGGCATGGATCGAGTAGAATTGGCGCTCTCGGTATTCGACAAGTGCGCAGGAGGCGACCTGTCGGAGTTATACGCGCAGTATCGTATTCCGCTCGACAAGGCAAAGATGAGCAAGATTCTACAAAAGTATAACATTGAATAATATAGATAATAATGAGAAAAAAATTATATTTTAGCGCAGCATTTTTGCTGCTGGCAGGCTCAGTAAATTCCTTTGCAGCTAAGCCCGAGGGATATGCCCTGGCAGGTGCCGACGAGAAAACACCATCGCGCACCCAATACTTTAGTTGGATTAACAACACCAATGAGGGTGCAAGCGAAGAGCAATCGCTCACCAACCTCTCGTTCTTCGAGTGGTTACACAAAGATTATGGTATGATCTTAGACATCTATGCTTTCGATGCTGGTTTGATCGACGGTCGTCTATTCTATGGCCAGATCGGGTCGGATAGATTCAACAAGCAGTTCCCCAATGGTTTAGATTCGGTGTACCGCAAGGCACAAAGCATCCAAACGCGCCTGGGTGTGTGGGGTGGCCCCGACGGATTTGGCGACACAGATCAAGAGGCCGAGGTACGCAAAAAACAGATGGTTTCGCTTTGTGAGGATTATCAGTGGGCGCTCTTCAAGTTCGATGCCGTATGTGGTCCCTTGCGCATGGAGAAGGAGGATCACTTTATCGACCTTATGCAACGTGCACGCCAATACTCACCCGATCTTATTTTGTTGAACCACCGTTTAGGATTAGAAAAATCGTTGCCCTATGCCACAACATTCTTGTGGGGTGGCCAAGAGACCTATGTCGATGTTCACACCTCGAACACTACCACCGCGCCCCACAATAGGGCAGGGGTGATGGAGCGCGGTTTGGTCCCCGACCTACAACGTTTGACCGAAGATCACGGAGTGTGCATCTCGTCGTGCGTAGATTTTTGGGACGACGATTTGGTTCTGCAAGCATTTAATCGCTCGTTGATCCTAGCGCCCGAAATTTATGGTAACCCTTGGCTTTTGGCCGATAGCGAATTCCCAAAATTGGCGCGTATCTACAACCTGCATAAGATGTGGGGCGAGATTTTGGTCGATGGCACGACCCTACCCGAGAGTTATGGCGACTACGCTGTTGCGCGTGGCGACGAGGCAACACGCATTATCACACTTAGAAATTTGAGTTGGGATGCCAAGAAGGTCGAAATTAGTCTCGACAAAGAGATCGGCCTAGAGAAGAGAGGCCGAGTTAGCGTTAGGGTTTACCACCCCTACGAGAGAATCTACACCAACTATAAATATGGCGATAAGATTGAACTCTCTATCGACCCTTTCCGCTCGTTGCTAGTGAGCGTTAGCACCTCGGACGAGTATCAAGAAGCAGGTGTCGAGGGTGTCGATTTTGAGCTTGTTAAAAGCATAGATGGTGCTGCCAAAGAGCTAAAATTGCTCGGCATGCCTGGTTCGAGGTCGAGCGTGAAGCTAGCCAAAGGGACTAAAGCCAAGAGCGTCAAGATCGATGGGGTGAGTTACCCCGCACTAGCCCAGGGCAAAAGCGTAGAGATCGAATTTGGGGGCGAGCCCCTCGCCGAGGATTACAATCGATTCTTGGGCAAAGCCAAAAAAATCGAGGTGCAGGACGATGCAGCAACACTCTACGAGGCTACAGCCTTTGCTGCCGACAACAACGCTTTGGAGGTTCGCTCGTTGGAGCGCTCGGGCGATAGCCATATCGAGCAGGTTAAGGCTGCGCGCGATGCTTTCTTCACCCAAGAGGCCTTTGTAGGACGAGGATGTTGGGACGACTTCTTGTTCGATGGCGACACTCAGACTGGATTCTGGCCTACGCGCCGCTACACCAAAGATCATACGATCAAGGGCGGATGCTTTAGATTGGATTTGGGCGAGGTTCTCGAAGTTGATAGCATTGTTTATCGAGTTAACAACACCTACGAGCTACAACCAATTCTTATCGACGAGGGTAACTACGCTTACCTCTCTGACGATCTAAAAGATTGGCAGCGAGTTACATATATCGCAACCCTCGATAGCCAAATACCAGTTGGTAGAGCTATAAGATATATTAAATTACCTACTTTCCCCGATCGAATCAACGAGGTGGAGGTCTATTCGGGCGGTAAGAAACTATCGAGCGAAAAGTTCCGTGCGAGCAACCTTTTTGCCGACAGCGGTAGGATGGAGCCTAAGGCGATGTGGCAAAGCGAGTTTACTTTGAGCCAAGTTACAAAGGGGTCGTACCTTTCGGTGGCGCTCGACGGTGAGCACGGAGTCGAGGGTGCCTACGCAGCACTTATCGTAGATGGAGAGTATGTTGGTGCGCCTAGTCGCGCCACTTCATATCAATCGAATACTTGGGAATACCTCAACGACACGTCGTCGTCGAACTACACCTACTACTTCCCACTCAAAAGCGAATACGCAGGTAAAAAGATCGAAGTATTTGTGATGGGCTATTCGGAGAAAGATCTCGACTTTGTGCCCTCGGTTTGGTACTCGTCGTACAGCGCACCTTACAGCGAAAAGGTGATGGTTATCAAGTAAAAATTAAACACTTAGAATAAATTATGAAACAACTTATTTTCACACTTATTGCAATGACAACACTACTTACAGGTTGCTGCAACCAGAGCCCCAAGGCGGCGAGTACTAGCGGTGACTTCAAGAGCTACACGCAGGCGGAGATAGCTCAAATTCACAAAGATTTAGGTGCGGCATACGAGGTTCTACGCCCCAAAGTTATTATGCCTGCCGAGGGTTATTTCAAATACCCTTACCTTATTCCCGCGGGCTTCTACAAGCAGATGTGGGACTGGGATGCCTTCTTTATGGGCTCTCACTTCTTGTCGATCGGCGAACCTCAATACCTAAAATATTGGGCGCTTAACCTTATGGCTGGAGTCGACGACAAAGGTTATGTTTCGGGCTGTGCAACAACACAAGGACCACGACCAATTTTTGGCGATTTCTCGATGAAACCATTCCTTTCGCAAGGTGTCTATATGTCGGCTCAAGCGATGGACGATTTTACGTGGGTGGCAGAAAAGTACGATCTATTGAAGCGCGTAATAGACTATCGCGAGACAACACAACAAGATAAAGCTTCGGGTCTTTTCTTCTGGCAAAATGCTATGCAGAGTGGTGCCGACAACAACGTCGCGATGAACTATTTCCCAACCGAGGATACGCGCATGTTCCTTTCGTGCGATGCTAGTGGATTGCAATACAAAGAGTATCTTGCACAAGCTGCGATCGCCAAACGCCTTGGCTACAGCGAAGATGCAGAGGCTTACGCTGCAAAAGCCGAAGCCCTAAAGGAGGCGATGAATAAATATTTGTGGTGCGACGAAGATAAGATCTACTACAATGTCGACATGGAGACCCGCGAACACTACAAACGCGTATCATATTCGAGTTTTGTGCCTCTGATGGCTCAAACACTTTCGCAAGAGAATGGCAAGGCGATGATCGAGAGATACCTTCTCAGCCCCGACCACATGAAGGCTCAATACGGCTACAGAACACTCTCGAAGCAGGACCCCGACTACAACAACAAAAATATCATTATCCCATTCTCCAATTGGCAAGGTCCCGTGTGGCCTATCGCCAACTACATCTACTCGATTGGTCTCCACAAATATGGCTTCGACGAAGAGATCGTTTGGCAAGCTGGAACCTTGGGCGAATTGCTAGTCGACGACTTCGAGAAGTATGGCACGATGCACGAAAACTATCACGCAGATACAGGTGCACCTCTTGCCCCCGACCATAGTCATGTCGATGCCGACGGTAAATTTGTTGGATTCATCAGTTGGAACCTCTGTGTGTGGAATATCCTTGAAGGTATTGTTAACGACAACTGGTTGCTGCTCGATGTGCAGTAGACTCGCTTAGTGTAAAGTGTGACTAATAAGTCTTAATTTTACCCGTGTACGTCATTGCGGATTCCGATTCGCAATGACGTGCTATAAAACCCGTCATCCTGAACTTGATTCAGGATCTCGAAATATTGCCGATTATCCCTTGGGGTAGAGATTGCGGCTCGTAGGCCGCAATGACGTGCTAGGGGGGTAGGAGTAGGAGTAGGAGTAGGAGTGGTGGTAGGTAGCCGCAATGACGATATGTATTACTTTTTCTTAATGAATCTCTCACAATACTTTTAATTATTAACCCTTGAAATCTATCTAGAAAATATGCTTTTTCGCTCTCGGCTAAAATACTATTTGCTTTTTTTGTGCTTAGCATTGGTTAAGATCACTTTTGGTCACGATTTTAAATTTATTCAACTCTCGGCTTCTGACTGGTTGATAAATTCTTCGGTCAACTGTTTTGCGCAAGATAGTGAGGGCTTTCTTTGGATAGGTTACGACCGCGGGTTGTCGCGCTACGATGGCCAAGAGTTTATAACATATTCGATAGAGAACATTAAGGGACTACCAACAAACTCGATAAAGAGCGTTAGTTGGTGCAGTCCCAATACTATTTTATTGGGTACCCCCGTGGGGCTCTATGCCCTGGGTGCTGCCCGAGATAGCTTAGAGATGGTTTCGTTGCACAACGAATACGCGCCCTATATCAACAAGATGATAAAGGTAGATTCTCTCACCTACGTAGCCTCGGATATTGGAGTTCATCGCGTCGAGGGAAAGAGCCTCTCCCACACCTACACGGAGTACTCTAGTGGCGGCTCTCTACACAGTATGGGTCGCGTTTCAGATATTGCTTGGGATAAAGATCGCGCCATATATATAGCTAATAATGATGGACTTCTCTCACTTGAGAAGGGCGCTTCGACTCCTCGCATGCTTCTGGAAATGCAGGGGGTGACAAAGATCGCACAGCGCAGCAAAGAGGGTAACGCGGAGGTGATTCTAGCAAGCCGCAAAGGTCTGTTTATCATAGAGATCGACAGCGAAGATAAGGTGATAAGACGCCGAGAGATAACCCACGAGGGTAGAGCCCTGACCGACATTTCTGTCATTGCGCAAGATGCCTACGATAATTTTTGGATTGGAACGCATGGCTGGGGGTTGTATGTGCTCTCCGCGCAAGGCGAGATCTCGCATTATCATTCGGACAATCCTCACGGATTGAATATAGACAACAACTATATTCGAGATATATTTGTAGATCATAGCGACAATATTTTTCTAAGCACCGATGCCAGCATCAACGTCATCCCTTCGATTGCGGCATTCAACGAGATTTCGATAATCGAACAGAACAACGTCAAAAACATACACGCGATCTACTGCGACGATGATTCGGGGGCGCTTCTTGTTGGTACCAAGGGACGTGGATTGTATATTGTTAGCAGCGACAAACGTAGTTTAACGCATATCGACGACGAACGCTTCCGCACCATAAGGTCATTCTTAAGATGCGAAAATGGTGATTTTTATATCGGAACAGGAGGTCAAGGACTCTTCCGAGTAGAGGTCGATTACCACAAGGGTTCAATTCGTGTTATCGACAGCTACCAGGCCAGCGACCAGGGGCACTCGATATGCGACAATTATATTTATACGCTCAAAGAGGATAGAAACAACGATATTTGGATTGGTACAGAAAATGGACTTAGTCGACTGATACACAGCGAGCGCCGAGCAGGCAAGCGTTTCTTGAACTACCACCACAACAACAATAACCCCAACTCGGTGCGGAGCAATGCCATCTACTCGTTGTTCATCGATTCGTATAACAATATTTGGTATGGAACGCTCTACAAAGGCTTTGGCAAGATCCAATCAATAGGCGATAATGTTGCAAATCAGAAAAATGCAACTTTCGAATCGCAGGTGGATAGCTCGTTGATATTTTTGAATTTCAACACCAAACTCAACGATGTTAGCATCTCGCTCTCGGGCTACAGCTTTGCCGAAGATAGAGAGAAAAATATCTGGATAGGCACAGATAATGGATTGGTGCAAAAGATGTTCAATAGTTCATCTTATGCCTACTTTACAACCAAAGATGGGCTCTCCAACAATTCGATATATAGCTCTGTGATCGACAAGCACAATCGTATGTGGATCTCTACTTCGGATGGAGTCAACAGCATCGACTTGAACGACTTCAAGATTAGCCGCTACTTCAAAGCCGATGGTCTGCAATCGAACGAATTTAATGGCAACGCCTACTTCTTTGCCTCGGATGGCACGCTCTATTTTGGTGGCGAAAATGGTATTAATATCATCAACACCAATAAATTACCAAATTCTGTGGTCTTCGACAAAAAAGTTGTAATATCTAAGATCGTAGTCGACGACTCGCCTCAACTCACAAGCCAAATAGACTCGATAACCGTATTGGCGAGTGTTGCCTCGCTAGAGATTCACGCCTCGTCGCTCGACTTTGTGAGCCCGCTACACGAAAGTTACAATTATCAGATAGTAGGGTTGAGCGATGAGTGGGTGTCGAACGGGCAGAATAACATTATAAAAATTAATGGATTGCCACCTGGCGAATACGATCTTAATATCGAGTGCGAAACAAGAAACGGGGAGGTGGCGACAACTGTCAAAGCATTGCATATCACCGTTTTGCCTCCAGCTTATAGGAGCGTGTGGGCGATCCTGGCCTATATTGCCATCCTTTCGGCTATCGGCTATTATATCGTGCAGAAACGCCGCGACTACCTTGCTATGCGCCAACTCATCACGCAGAATAATGCTAGTAATAAACAGGTGGAGGAGTCGCTTGTCTTCTTCACAAATGTGTTGCACGAACTGCGCTCGTCGTTGATGCTGGTCGTTAGCCCCATCGAGAGCCTGTTAAAGTCGAGCTCGCTAAGTTATCAACACCAAAGTAAATTATCGCTCACATATAGAAACAGCCGCAAGCTCCAAAATCTTATCGAAGAGGCTATCTCGATTAGAAAACTCAATAAAGAGGATTTTAAACTCAATGTCGAACATATTAACATTGGGCAATTCTTAGATGCTGCACTTCTGCCTTTGAGTGATTATTCAAACACAAAATCGATCAATTTAAATAGCAACTTCAGCCAAGATCTCTCGGCGTGGGTCGATGCCGCGATGTTGGACAAAATGATCTGCAATCTGGTGCTAAACGCCATAAAATTTAGCAATGCAGGGGGCGAAATATCTATCTATTTAGAATCTATTATTGACAACTCTACCCCCTGTTTTATCCTCAGCGTAGAGGATAATGGCATTGGAATCGACCAGGAAGATATTCCAAAGATCTGCGACCGTTTCTATCAGGCAAAACACAATAGAGGTGGCATGGGCATAGGGCTACACCTAACAAAATATTTTGCGGAGCTGCACCAAGGGCGACTCGAAATTGAGAGCCAGGTGGGCGTTGGAAGTAAGTTCTCGATAATTATTCCTACGCAAGCCTGTGAGCCAACCTCCGACCTTCAGAGCTGCATTGGGGCCGAGATCACCGACTTTCACCGACTCTCGTCGCTTGTCAAAGAGCACTCTAAGCCCGATATTGTACTAAACACCAAGCGCAAATCGGTCTTAATTGCCGACGATAATATCGATATGCTCTCACTTATCGCAACTGCTTTAGAGGATGAATACAATATCTTTCGCGCCGATAACGGCAACGATGCCCTGCTCTTGGCTGTCAAACATCGGCCCGAGATCGTTATTACCGACCTGGTGATGCCTCAACTCAGTGGTGCGGAACTTTGTCGGAGTATTCGCGAGAATCGCGCGCTTAGCGAAGTCTATGTTATCGTGGTTAGCGCTACCGATTCCGAGACAGAGCGCGCCGAAGCTATCGATGCGGGCGGCGACATCTTTATGCCCAAACCATTCAACATGGAGTATCTGCGCTCGGTCGTGGAGCTGCGCATGCAGGAGCCCAAAGTGGCCTGCGAATCAATCTCCAACGAGACACAACTGGTCTACGACCAAGGAATATCGTCGCTATCCAATAAATTCGCGGCCACCTCATCCGAGGAACTTTTCATCAAGCGATTCAATACCTTTATCTTGGATAATATCACAAACGAGGATCTCTCGGTGGAGATGTTCGCCGAGTCGATGCAGATGAGCCGCAGCAACTTCTATAGAATAATCAAGAAGATCACGGGAAAGAGTCCAATAGCGATCATCTTGTGGACCCGCATGGCAGTTGCTGCCGATCTTTTGGTGATGAATACACTCTCGATCTCGGAGATCGCCTACAAAGTTGGCTACTCCGACCCTAAATATTTCGCCAAGGTTTTCAAAAAACACTACGGAAAATCTCCTTCGGAGTATGCACATCAATTTGGTGGGAAGGGATAATTAACATAATCACAAAAATTATCACTTTACACCCTCATTGTGTTGCAATGTGGCGCTAATTTGCGCTCTCGACCATTTTTTACACCTAGTCTGCATCATTTTGTAACTACTCACGCCCCTACAATTCAGCAACAGCGAGTAAAGCCACTAGTGGATCTTGACCGTACTTTTTAGCTGTCTGTACGATAGATTGAAGCG
>JBCQWE010000015.1:0-52292 GCA_047172505.1 Rikenellaceae bacterium
ATATTAGCTTGTTGCGTTTTTACAATGAGGTCCGAAGCGGATTCGAACCGCTGTACAAGGTTTTGCAGACCTTTGCCTAGCCACTCGGCCATCGGACCATTTTTTTGTGGGTGTTCCTGCGTTTGCGGGTTGTTCCACTTGTTGTGGGGTTTCCACTTGTTGTGGTTTCCACTTGTTGCGAGTTCCACACTTGTTGCGGGTTACTTCCCACGGGGGCGGAAGGGTTTTGTTGCTTCCGAGAGTGCAAATATAGTAATTTTTTTTTATTTTGGTGCGCGTTTTATGTTTTTTAATTCTTTTGGTTGTGGTTTTTTTTATATCTTTACCTTTACTTTGTGTTGCTTGTTGTGATTAATGGGTTGAGGATTAGTGTGTTGGGCTTAGTGTTGGGCGGTTGCTAGTGCGGGGTGATGTGGAGTTGAAGGGTTTTATTAATTCTAAATATCTGTTTTATTTATGGGACTTGAAGATATAGCGCTTACTATGACTCCTGGTTTGGGGGTTCGTGGTGCTGTGCGGTTGTTGGAGGTTTTTTCTTCGGCGGAGCGGATTTTTGGTGCTTCGCGCGAGGAGTTGATTCATTTTGCCGAGCTTAATGCCAAGGTTGCTGATGCTGTTGTGGGGCGGGTGGCTTTTGCCCAGGCGCGCAAGGAGATGGAGTATTGTCGCAGGCATAATATTGTGGCTATAGCTTCGACCGATGAGGCTTATCCTCCGCTTTTGCGCGAGGTGGCGGACTATCCCCATGTTATCTATGTGATGGGCAACCCCGCGGTTTTGAAGCAGCGCGGGGTGTCGGTTGTGGGTACTCGGCGCATATCGTCGTATGGCGATCGGGCGTGTGTTAAATTGGTCAAGGATCTGCATGCACGGCTTTCCGATGTGGCGATTGTGAGTGGTTTGGCCTTTGGGGTCGACAGTTCGGCACATCGTGCGGCGGTTCATTTTGGGGTGCCCACAGTGGCGGTTGTGCCCTGTGCTTTGCCTGGTGTTGTGCCGACTCAGCACACTGGTCTTGCTGCCGATATTATTGCTGGTGGTGGTGCTATCCTGAGTGAGTGTCACTCGCAGACCAAGCAGCGCGGAAATCTCTACCTCTCTCGCAATCGCATCATTGCGGCGTTAAGCGAGGTCACGGTGGTTGTCGAATCGCCTCTTTCGGGAGGTTCGATCTTTACGGCAAACACGGCCCACGGCTACGAGCGCTTGGTCGAGGCGATGCCTGGGAGGCTCTTTGATGCAAATTCTGCGGGTTGTAATATGTTGATAAATAGGAGAGTAGCTCTGTTATATACCTCTGCCGATGATCTCATTCGCGAGCTTATGTGGGACGGTGTGGAGCCTTCGGATCGGGCCATGGTAGCGCCTCTTGACTCGGATTTGTCGCCTGCGCAACTATCACTTATAAAGCACTTTGAGGGTGGCGAGAGTCTTAGCATCGAAGAGCTGTGCGACCTTACGCAGCTTGCGGTGAGCGAGCTTGCTGTGATGGTTACCGAGTTGGAACTTTTGGGCCATTTGCACAAGGTGAAGGGCAACCGTTACGAATTACTCAACGTTGTTGTGGCGCGCTAGAGGGCGCATGAGTAAGTTACGCCTGTTTACTCCTCGGCGTTGATCTGGAATAGGTCGCGTTCGGGCCACTCCTTGACTTTGGCAATGGCGCGTGAGATGTGCGTGGAGATATAGTTCGAGAGGCGCGGGCCGATCCACGCCGAGCTATTGCTCACGAAGACCCAGGTGTAGCCGTCGGATTGCTGTTTAATAAGTGCCGAGGTGCCCGCCATGGAGCCACTGCGGAGCCACTCATTGCCGTGGATTGTTGCCCAACCGATGGGTCGTAGGTCGTCGTCGTTGCAGGTCATCGTCTCGATGCTTTGCGCCGAGAGAATATCCTCTTTGGTGCCGCTACCATTGATAGAAGCCACAAAACGAAGCAGTTCGGTGGGGGTTGCAACCCAACCACCCGCGCCACTTAGCAGTGTGACGTTGTTGCCTCCGTTGCTCTTCATCGTTATGCGGCCACTGCCATCGAACGCCTCGACGGGGGTCGCCTCTTTGACCTCGTAGTAGTCGACCTCTTTGGGGTTGCGATCCTGGCGGAAATTTTCTCCGATATACATTTCGTAACATCCTGCGGATGAGAGGATTGAGTCGCGCACGTAGCTCTCGTACTCTTGCCCTGTCACCTTTTCGACGATCTTTGTGAGGATCATGTAACCCAAGTTGGAGTAGTCGTAGCTGCCCCCAGGGCGTGTGCGCAGGCGGTTCTTGGTGGCGTAGAGCACCATGTCGTCGAGCGAGAGCGGAAGCGAGGTGCCCAAGATGCGGGCGATGCTATAATTTGCGAATGCGGGGTCGCCATGTGGCGACGAGAAGCCCGCCGTGTGGCGCAACAGGTGCGCAACGGTGATCTGTTCGAGATTCTTGTTGTAGAGGTCGAGCAGGAGCGAATCGTTGAGTATTCCCTCGGCGCCAAAGACTTGGGAGTCGAGCGAAAGTTGCTCCTCCTCTGTGAGTTTCATTATGGCCGTGGCGGTGAGTAGCTTCGAGATGGATGCTACGCGGAAAGTGTTGTCGACCTCGCATTTTAGGGTGTCGTTGGCGTAGCCATACGCTTTGGCGTAGAGCAAGCTGTCGTTGCGCATAAGTGCAAAAGAGCCCCCTTTGAGCTCCCAGCGGCGCATGAAGGATTCGATGTCGCGGTCGAGAACTTTGGTCTGTTCGAAGCTGCTCATATCGTTGCTCAGGTGCGAACTTATGGCCGCTTGCTCGGTGGGAGGTGTCGCGCTCGCGGGTGGTGGTGTGTGCGAGCAGAGCGAGGTGATCGATATTGCGACGGCAGCGGCGCAGAGTGCGGCGCAGAGGAATTTTTTATTCATGAAGTTTTTGTGGCTACCTGGTAGAAAGTGTGTTAATTGCTTGGTGACCAAGGTCGCCGAGGTGTAAAGAGTATTTGTTGACAAAGAGATCGATGTGTTTGTCGATCACCTCGTCGTCGAGTTCTTGGGCGTGCTCCTTAATATAGGTGCGCGAGGCGAAGGGGTTGGCAAAGCCATATTCGATACTTTGGCGCAGCAGGCGTTCGAAGTTGGTGCGTGTGGCCTGGTCGATCGAGCTACGCATGACGATTGCGCCCAAAGGCAGGGGCAAATCGAAGCGCTCCTCCCACAAGAGTCCCAGGTCGCAGACCAATTCTAGATCTAATTTATCGTAGACAAAACGTCCCTCGTGGATTAAAACTCCGCCATCGAACTCTCCCCTGGCGACTGCGGCGGCAATCTCAGAGAAGAGCATCGGGTGTTGCTGCTCGACCTGTGGGCAGAGCTTTTTCACTAATGCTGAGGCAGTTGTGTGGAGCCCTGGCGTGGCGATTTGGCGCAGCGGGGAGTCCTCACCACGGCGTTTTACCAGCAGAGGACCATTGCCACGGCCGAGCGCTGCACCGCTCTCTAGGAGGGTGTAGCTACTGGCGATGGAGGGCAATATGGCGCAACTGACCTTGCTGATGTCGGCGTGCGAGTTGCACCCTAATGCGTTGGCGTTGAGCTCCTCGATGTCGTGATACTCCACGTCGAATTGGAGCGCACCAGTGTCGATGCGCCTATTGATTAGGGCATCGAACATGAAAGTGTCGTTGGGGCAGGGTGATATGTGTAGTTTGAGTCTGGTCACTCTACTTCACCTCCCACGTGTCGCCCGAGTGAAGTAGCTCCTCCACGCTGCTGATCTTGGCTGTAGAGGCAACAAGTTCGAGCTGTGCCGTAACTGCCGCGTCGTAGACTTGGGCATCCTCCACGCAGCGTATAACACCCATTGCAACAGGTAGTTCGGGGTATTTCATCGCGGCTAACATATTGTGGAGCGTGGTGTCGGGAGTGTGGGCATCGTGGGTCAAAACATCGTCGATGGTGTAGCCATCCTGGCCCACTGTGATCGCTTTGAGGCGCATATCTTCGAATACTAGGCCCTTCTGCTTGTCGGCTCCGAACAACATCTTCTCGCCATGAGTTAGAGTGATGGTATTTTCGGCGCGCGAGGCTTTGTCGGCTGCAAAAGCGGCGTAGGTGGTGGTGTTGAAGATCACGCAGTTTTGTAGGATCTCGACAACAGAGAGTCCTTTGTGGTTACCTCCCGCGACCAAACACGCCTCAGTGAGTTTTAATTCCACATCGATCGAGCGGGCAAAGAAGGTTCCTTTGGCGCCGATGACAAGCTCGCCAGGGTTGAATGGGCTCTCTACAGTTCCGTAGGGCGATGTCTTGGTGATACGTCCTAGGGGTGTGGTGGGTGAATATTGACCCTTGGTCAAGCCGTAGATCTCGTTGTTGAAGAGCATCAGGTTGAGGTCGATATTGCGGCGGATGGCGTGGATGAAGTGGTTACCTCCGATCGCCAGTGAGTCGCCATCGCCCGTTGCCACCCAGACACTGAGGTCGGGGTTCGCCACCTTGACTCCCGTAGCTACAGCTGCGGCGCGGCCGTGGATGGTGTGGAATCCGAAGGTGCGCATATAATAAATGAAGCGCGACGAGCAGCCGATACCCGAGATGAATGTGAATTTATTGTGTGGAATCCCGCGTTGCTCGGAAATGTCGACACAGGCGCGCTGTACGGCGCTTAGGATGGCGTGGTCTCCACAACCTGGGCACCAACGTACCTCTTGGTCGCTTTTGAAATCGGCAGCGGTATATTTGCAAATTGGTTTCATGGCTTTACTCTTCGATTAATTTGATAAACTTTTCACTTAGCTCGTGGTATGTGAAGGGGAGACCCTCGCATTTGTTGATCTGTTTGAAGTCAATTTTGGGGAATTGTTGGCGTAGGTAGCCAGCAAATTGACCCATGTTGAGCTCGCAGACAACGACCTTGGAGAAGCGCGAGAAGAGCTCCTCTACGCCGTGTTGAAGTGGCATGATGTAGTTGAAGTGGCAGAGCGAGACGCTGTGGCCCTCGTCGATCATTTTCTCAACGGCTGTGGTGAGGTTGCCTCGTGTTCCGCCCCAACCTACGACCAAAAGTTCGCCACTCTCTTCGCCCACGTCGATTCCCTTCGCGGGGATGTAGTCGGCAACCTTGGCAACTTTCGCCGCGCGTGTGTCGACCATCGCTTGGTGATTTGCGGGCACTGTCGAGATCGAACCTTTGAGTTGATCTTTCTCCAATCCGCCGATGCGGTGTTGCAGTCCATCGATGCCAGGGAATGCCCAACTGCGTGCTAGGCGCTCGTTGCGCGCGTAGGGCATGAAGGGCGAGCCATCTGCGGCGGGGGTTGCTATCGGTGCATCGATCGCGGGGTAGTCGCTCATCGAGGGTATGCGCCACGCTTGTGAGCCGTTGGCGATAAATCCGTCGGTGAGGAGTATCGTAGGTGTCATGTGTTCGAGTGAAAGGCGGCTAGCTTCGAAAGCGTAGTGGAAGCAGTCGCTTGGGGTCGATGCAGCAACCACGATAAGTGGAGCTTCGCCATTGCGGCCGTAGAGCGCTTGCGAAAGGTCGCTCTGTTCGGTCTTGGTGGGGAGTCCTGTCGAGGGGCCTCCGCGCTGCACGTCGACAATGACAAGTGGAAGTTCGGCCATCACGGCCAAACCTATAGCCTCGCTCTTGAGCGAGAGGCCAGGGCCCGAAGTGGTTGTTACCGCGAAGTTGCCCGCGTAGGCTGCTCCGATAGAGGTGCAGATACCTGCGATCTCGTCCTCGGCCTGTACGGTCTTAACGCCCAAGTCTTTACGTTTGGCGAGTTCTTCGAGAATCACCGTTGCGGGGGTGATAGGGTACGAGCCGCAGAAGAGTGGCAGTTGCGCCTTCTCGGCCGCTGCGCACAAGCCCCAAGCTGTTGCGACGTTGCCGCTGATCGAGCGATAGAGTCCCTTTTCGAGCGGTGCCGCGGGGGTGCGGTAGGTATTTGCAAAGGCGTGAGTTGCAGCTCCGTAGTTGAAGCCCGCCTTGATTGCGGTGATATTGGCCTGGGCTATGAGTGGGTTCTTCTTGGCAAATTTGGTTTGAAGGAAGGCATTGGCGTGCTCCTCCGACATATTAAATAGGTAGAAGCAGAGGCCCAAGGCGAACATATTTTTACACTTGACAACTGATTTGTGGTCCAGGCCACTCTCGGCGAGTGCATCTTTGGTCATCGTTGTGATGGGTGCCACCACTACGTTATAGCCTGCCAGGCCGAGCTCTTCGATGGGGTCAAGTGTTTCGAAACCAGCCTTTTTGAGGAGTTGTTCAGTGATGGTGTCAGCATCGATGATCACCGTTGCATCTTTCTTCAACCATTGTCGGTTTGCTTTGAGAGCTGCGGGATTCATCGCAACTAATACGTCGCTGTAATCGCCAGGGTTGTCGAGCCCCTTGGCTCCAAAGTGAACTTGAAATCCAGAGACTCCCGCTACGGTTCCGTGGGGTGCTCTAATCTCTGAGGGGTAGTCGGGAAAGGTGCAGATGCCGTTTCCTTGCAGTGCCGAGGTCTCGGAAAAGAGAGTACCTGTGAGCTGCATACCGTCGCCAGAGTCGCCCGAAAAACGGATGACTACGTCGTGTAACTCTTCAATTGTGGTTTCTTTCATAGTGCTGTCAGAATAAGATTATAGGTAATCATTGTATGGCTAAAAAATAGTCATGTTGCAAATTTAAGATTTAATATGTTAAAAAACGAATAATTACTAAAATAAATTAACAATTGGTAAAGTGTTGAAATTCAACCGTTGAATTAAATAATTTAACAAAAGGTAAAAATAATTGATTAAAATATTTGACTTTTGCGTTTTTGTGTTATATATTTGCACTGTCAACAATTGATAATAACTTTTGGTGGCGATCCAAAGAGGCGTTTGTTTTTTCGACGGTGAACTCTGCTATTAACACGAAATAAACACTAATTTAACATAGTTATCAACATGGATATTACACAACTTGAAAATTCAATTTCAGCCCTATTTCGCACCAAGGGTTATGCTCCGCTAATCGAATCGGAGCAGGGGTTAGAAGGGGCGATTCACACCTTTCCAACAGCTTGGATTCAACTCCCCAAAGTGCTCTATGTCGAGGGTCGCGACCAAGGGGTCATTTGCCACAAAGTGATTGTTAATTTGCTCGACAATTACGGCGATAAAAGTTTCGAAGAGAAGCGATTAAGGCTCGACGATATGCACCGCGATGCTCTCGAAGTGATGGCCCAATTGAGCAAGGCGGAAGGGGTGGTCGAGATCGAAGATTTGACCCTCACTCCACGCGTTACGCACCTCACTCGTTTTGGCGATGTTGCCCAAGTTTGCAGCGCCTCGGTGGTCTCGTATTTCTAAAAAAAAACAATTCACATAGTTCAAAAAAATAACATGACATTTATATGGTTATTAACATTCCCAGCAACTTCTCCTCGATCTATGAAGATCTTGTCTATGAGTTTAAGTACGACGAGGAAAGTGATGTCGTAATAGAGATTAACGACACACGTACCGACGAGGTGATCGGAGTTAAAAAATTTTACTCTACAAGCACAGTAAAGCTTAATATTGCCCCCTTAATATTCGATTCGATGCTCCCCGAGCCCCAGGCCGTGACGCTTTCGGGTGTTGTCGATCCCGCCCTTGGTTTTCCGCGCATATCGCTCACCTCGGGCTCGACAACAACCATCGATCGTTACTTCACCTATGCCAAAAGTGAGTTGGCGGGGCCTGCGCTGATGACAACCATGCCCCAAGAAAGAATCTTGAATGTGGGTGAGCGCGATGCGATCTATACCATTGTGCCAGTGGGTGTTAAGGCAACTTACAAGGTCTCGGCCACAGCCGCCGATGGCAACCAGGTCGACTTGGAGCAGGAGGTTTGCTCGTCGAGCGATTCGGCAAATATCTTTTACCTCTGCGCCGACCAATTCTCTAGCGACTACAACGTGTTGAGGGTGAGCTTCTACAGCGGCACAGAGCTGCAACAAGAGATCAACTACACCCTAAGTCGGGAGCCCTCGAATGGTTATCGCGTAGCGTGGATCTCGCAGAGCGGCAGCATCGAACACTACACCTTCCCCACGATCCTCGATCAGACCTACCTGAGCAGTGGTGCCACAACAAAGACACTTCGCTCGGCTTATGGCACGGCCGCCGAAATTGAGGCTTTGAGCCAGATCATCTCATCGCCCAAGGTGTGGCGCGACGACTATACGCATTATACTCAAATCGAGGTGGTTACAACCGAACATGTCGTTCGCGAGAATGGTGCTTTGAGCGTAGCAACCATAAAAATCAAGGAGAATGGTTGAGGTTAGTATAGATAGCAAAACGTGCGATTTTGAGCTTCTGGAGCCCATCTCGCTGAGCTACAACAGTGCCGACTTGGTCGACTTGGAGAGTGGGCGCACGGGAGTGACCCTAGAGTTCAAGATGGGGCTCACCCCCACTAATTGCGAAATTTTTGGCATCGGGGGCGACGTCCATCCCCTCGAAAAGTTCAACTCCGAGTGGCATTCGATGACCGTTGCGGCCGATGGGGTGACCCTGCTCGATGGAACCGCCTACCTGATGGAGGTGGTTTGGGAGGCAGGCGAGCGCTACGTGGTGGTGGAGTGTCGTGGTGGAGTGATAGCTTGGGCGGGAGGTGCCGCGACATCGTTATTTAAAAATATCGACATATCATTCTCCGAATACCTCACCGAGGCGATGATCAAGGCGAGTTGGACAAGTGATTCGGCAGTGAAGTTCTTCCCCATTGTGCGCGACAGCTATGAGGCCGAAGGGTCGTCGACAGATGTCACGGGGGTGCGGTTGGTGCGAACCATCGACGACTACCACCCATTTTTCAATGTCAAGGCTCTCTGCGAGGCGATTTTCGACACCTACGGCTACACCATCGAGAGCGAGACTTTCGAGAGCGAGGGGTTTGCAAACCTCTACATGAGTGGCAACTATAGCTCGGCCGACAGCAGTTCGACAGCGCAGGAGGCGATGGGTTTCTATGTCAAGCGCAGCGACGATTCCGCCACTACGACCGACTCGTTGGGTCGCGTGTCGATGTCGCCCTACGACATTTTCCACACGGTGGGGAACCTCGCCTCGATCGAGACAATCGACAGTGATTATGAGTGTTACAACCATGGCGGTTGCTTGCAGATCGATGGGCAGGCGTTGATCTTTAAGCCCACCACGCAGATTAGTGTGGGGTTCGAATACTACCTCCACTACAAGTGCCTCTGCTCGATTGAGTCGCGAAGCAAACTCAAAGGAATCGATTCGCTCAACACCATCAGTGACGGTTACATCAATTGGGAAATCGACAATCGCTACACCGACCAACGCGACTCGCCACAGATGGGTGTGACCTACAAAGTGACGATTTTCGACTACCAGGATGGCGAAAGTTACCGCCTTTCTGCTTACGATGAAAGTGGTGCGAAAGTGGTGATTGCGAGCGGTGTAACCGACATGATGACTTCGGTGGTTATGACCGACGTTTTCACTTCGCTTCTCTTGGAACGCCTCGATGGGTCGACCTATGTGAGTTACGAGGGTGATTGGGCGCTCTACTTCGGCTACGTCGAACAGACCTGCCTTACCGAGGTGAAAGCCACGGTGCGAAGTGCTCCACACACCTACTCGCCCACTTCGCCCATGGAGTTCGAATTTCAACTCTTGGAGGGTGCCGACCCTGGGGTCGATTTCACCCTCTACAGCGATTCGTCGATCAGGCCCTACTTTGCGGCCTATCCTAGTTACAACTCTCTTATCACTTTCGAAGATATTGCACAACATTCGGTCTCGGCGCTCGACTTTTTGAGTGCCCTGCAACACCTTTTCAATCTGCGATTCTGGACCAACGAAGCCGCAAAGCGCGTCACAATCGAGAGTTTCGATTGTTTTTACAGCGGCTCACAGTGGGACTGGAGCGAGAAGATTGTGGAGGGCGAGGCGATCGAATTTGTCGATGTGGCGCACTCGGCACACCGCTCGAACACTTATGGCTATCAACAAACCGATGGCGTGGTGAATCGATTGGGCGAGAGCGACAACATCTACTTCGGAGAGTGGTCGTTCGAGATAGATTCATACGCCGCATCGAGTGGAAGCTCGACCGAGCTCAACCCTTTATTCTGCGCCTCGACAAACGACGAGGACGGGGTGTTGGTGGTGGGTGACCGCGACGATGTGACGATGGTCGACTCTCTGAACTTCTCACCGCGCATAGCTCGCTATTTCCGTTTGCAGGATGTCGAGGGTGAGAACTATCAACTGCCCTATGTGGCTTTCCATTCGCCCGAGGATGGTTTTACGCTCTGTTTCGAAGATCGCGATGGGGCGGCGGGGCTCAATCGCTTGATGCTAAGCGAGGTGGCACTCACCCAGAGGGCGCAAGTAATATCTTTAAGCTTGCAACTGTCGGTGTTCGACTACACTAACTTGTTCAACGATAATGGGCAGAGTGCATCGTTGCGAAGCATTTTCTGCTTTACGATAGGTGGCGAGAGTTTCAAGACGACGCTTAGTGCAGTGGAGAGTTACAACCCTGTGAGCGGGGTGGCAAAATGCTCATTTTTAACAATTGATTAATCAAAAAAAGTATGCAAAACATTAAAATTATGAACGCCCTGGACCTCTGCGTGATCGACATCGAGGGGGTGATAGGCGTTGCCGAGGAGTGGCAGTTCGAAGATGCTGGCACGCGTGTGGCGACCTACGAAAAGTTTCGTGAGTCGGTGGCACAGATCGAGGCGTTGGAGGCTCAGAGCGTGGTGGTTAACATCCGTTCGACGGGTGGCGACGTGGGCGATGCGATGTTGATCTACGAGGCTCTTTGCTCGCTCAACATCCCCATCACAACCCGCTGCTACGGCTACGTGGCCTCGGCAGCAACGGTGATCGCTCAGGCGGCAAGCCAGGGGTGTCGCCAGATTTCGGCGAATGCCCTCTACTTGGTGCACAACTCAACCTGCATGGCCGAGGGTAACGCCATTGAACTTAGTTCGCGGGTCGACCTGCTTGTCAAAACCGATGAGCGCTTGGCCGAACTCTACGCACGTCGTTCGGGCAAAGAGACCGAGGAGTTCGCAGCTCTGATGGCCGAGGATAGTGGCAATGGCCGCTGGCTCACAGCCCAAGAGACCATCGAGGCGGGACTTGCCGATGCTCTGATCGACAACACGGCGCGCGAGGATGACGACAACTCGTCGATCAAGAACTTCTGGCGCAAACTAGGTGCTAAGTTGGGCCTGAGCGCTGCGGCAGAGTCGCCAGAGGAGTTGGCACTGCAAGAGGTGGGTCACAGCGTGCTGCACTCACAAGATCAACAAATCCAAGATCAGCAAGACGTTCGCATCTTTGCGGAGAACCAAGCTGCTGCGGTCCCAACAACTCTAATGCAGGTGGAGGATCCGACCCTTATGGATGTTACACCGACTAAGAATCAAAAGGCCTATGCCGCCGATATTCAGGCGTTTAGAGGCTAGTATTAAAAAACAAACAGTAATGATGCGTTAACTTTTTTTGAATTTAATTTTCTATAATACGTCATTGCGGACTTGATCCGCAATCTCTAATATCTTGATAATCAGCAATGGTTTGAGATTCTGAATCAAGTTCAGAATGACGATTTATATTTAACACATCAGTACAAATAAATTAACACATCAGTACAAACAAAAACAAAAACAACAAAAATTATGAGTTACATAGAATCAGCAAAAAGTTACACAGGTAACGACCTCGAAACAATCTTTTTCCGTCCAATGTTGTCGGGCCCATCGGCCGAGGAGTTGGGTGTGAAGGTGCTTTACAACATGCCACTCCCAACGACAATTCAATTGTGGAAGGGTCAAAGCAATGTGTTGCAGCGTTATACAACCAACGGTTGGAGCGGCGGCAGCGGTGCTATCAAGCAACAAAAGACCCTGAACCTCGACCGCGTGAAGGCGGAACTTGGTTTCTCGGCGGCCGACTACTTCTCGCTTGTTTTCGAGCAGATCGCCTCGCGAAGCGATATTAACATGGATGATTTGACAGGTAGCGAACTAGAGACAGCCGAAACCGAGCTCTTCCGCCGTTCGATCGCCGAGTCGATCCGCGCTACGATGTGGGTGGGCAACACCGACAACTCGACTGGTTTCAACACCTTCAACGGCTTCTTGAAGACCATCTACGAATATGTCGAGGATTCTGCGATCCCCGTGAAGGAGTATTCGGAAGATGATCTAGCTTCGGCATCGTTTGCCGTGGAGTGCTTCGACGATGCGTGGAGTGCTGCCGATCAGAAACTTAAGGATCTTAAGGGCGAGGGTCAATTGGTCTACTTCGTCACTTCGGACATCTATAACCTCTACGAGAAGTACCTCGACGACAAGGGGGTAGATACCGCCTATGTCGATGCAATCAATGGTCGCACGGCGCTTATGTACCACGGAATCCCCGTTGTCGACATCCACATCGGCAGCTACTTGGAGGATACGGCCTACGATTCGTCGTTCTGCATCCTGACCGATCGCCGCAATATGGTTATGGCGGTGAACACCTCGGACTTCCCAGGTGCCGAGATCAGAATGTGGTACAACCCCGACGAGATGGAGAATCGCCAACGTGCAGTCTTTATGGCTGGTTGCGACATCGTCGACGAGGAGTTGATCTCATTTGCGCGACTCACAGTAGCCGAGGAGGAGTAGTAAATGGAGAGCAAAAGTAGACCACTAGGTGGTATTGCAGCTCTCACTCTGGGTGTCGCTTCCTCGACTGGGGCGGCACCCTCACTTCCCGACGATGGAGTGAGCATCCCGCTTTTAGAAGATAGGTCGACTTATACCGAATCGGTGACGTGGGTGGGAACTCAGCGTAGCGTGAAACACTCGCTGAGTGTGATAACTGCGGCAACATACTCGCTGCCCGAAGAGGTCGAAGCAGGCTTCGAGGCGGGCTTCGTGGCACTTGTTGCGATGAATTCGCTCGACCAAGTAGTTGTGGGGTGGAGTGCAGAAGCTGCCTCGGATAGGCCATTGCGGCTCGTAAGTTGCATTATGTCGAGTTGCGAAAAACCCGCTTCGCGAAGTTATAAGCAGTGGCTCTTCGAGTCGGTGGATGGCGCTGCAAATATTTAAAATCAATTATTATGACTAAAACAAAAATAGGAGTTAGCAATAGCCACGAGCCATATATGCTTGTGGGCAACCGTTCGGCGGTGAGCGATAAGTATTGGCACTGGGGCGACGACAACCTTTTTCCTTTGGCGCTGGCTCAAATGTCGCGCCGCTCGACAATCCATCGCCGTATAATCAACGACAAGGCCGACTACATCGCAGGTAAAGGGGTTGTGGTCGACGAAAAGATGAAGCTCACATCGCACTTCGTGGGTAGCGTAAATGGCACGAGCGAAACGCTGCGCCAACTACTCTACAAACTCTCGTTCGACAAGGCGCTCTTCGGAAATGCCTTTGTCGAGGTGGTGACCGATGCTCAGCACAGCTTCCTTAGTCTCTACCACCACGATGCCTCGCATTGTAGAGTCTCGAAGCATGAGGGACACATCATCTTGCACCCAACGTGGGTGGGTTTCAACCCTAGCGAGTCGGTCGAATTGCCTCTCTACCCGCTTTTCGAGCCACAAGAAGATGGCACTTTGCGTTCGATGATCCACTACAAGGATTACGAACCGACTTTCGAACATTATGGTGTGCCACCCTATATTGCAGGTATGAACGTGTCGGCAATAGCCTACAAGACAGATGTTTGGAATATCTCGCGACTCGATAATTCGTTCCAAATGTCGGGCGTGATGCTGCTCGACGATGCCGTAGACTCCGAGGCCGAGGCCGAAAAGGTGGTTCGTTCGGCGCAAGAGCGCTTCGGCGGCAAGCCAGGGCAGGTGTTATTCGTGGTGAAAGATGGTAGCGACACCGATAACTCGCGTTTTATTCCGCTCACCTCGTCGAGCGATGGCGATTGGACCGACCTGCACGACCAAGCGGTTTCGGATATTGTCATTGCCCACTCGTGGTTCCGAGCGCTAAGTGGCCTGGATTACACCTCGTCGTATAGTGCCGACCGCATAATTCACGAATACGAGGTGGCGCTCAACACCATAATCCTCTCCGAGCAGGAGGAACTTATGGAGCCTATCAAGATGCTGATCGAGCGCTTCTTAGGCGAATCTACCGAGTCGCTGATGATCATCAACCGCCCGCCATCGAGCTCGAAGCCCGAATATATGAAGGTGTGGGAGGCCCGCAAGGCCGAAGGATTGGCCTACGACCCCGAAGACCCTGCTCAGCAAGTTTTCCTGGCTCAAATAGCTAACAGTTTTTCAACAATAAAAGAGAGTTAAGTATGGATCTGAAATTATTGATGTCGCCATCCGAAGTGGTCGATTATGCCTTTGCAACGGGCGAATACGTTGCTGTGGGGGCGATTACCTCATGCGCAATTATGGCAGCTCAGCAGCGTTACCTGATCCCTGTTTTGGGTCAAAAACTCTTCGAGGCTGTCGTAGAAGGGCGCTACGAGGCCCTGCGCGAGGAGTATATAGCACCCACGTTGGGTATCCTTGCGCGCATCGAAGCCAACTTGGATGCTTACCCTCCAACTGCGGCTGAGCGCCAACGAGGAAAACTATTTTTGCAGACCCTTTCCGACTTCCTCAATGCGGAACGCGACAATTTTGCCGAGTACGACCCCGAGGAGAATGTGATGAATCGTTGCAAGTTAGTTGGTGGATTTGTGTTGTAAAACCATGAATTATAATAACTTGATAAATGGCTAGAGGAATTAGAAATAGAAACCCAGGCAACATCCGCCTTTCGGATGCAAAATTCAAGGGCGAGGTGCAGAGCACAGATTCTGCCTTTAAGCAGTTTCGTGGGGCGGCGTGGGGCTATCGTGCTATGTTCGTGATACTGAACACCTACAACAAAAAATATGGGCTCACGACGATCCGCCAAATGATCTCGCGTTGGGCTCCGCCCATCGAGAATCACACCGACACCTATATAAATACGGTGAGCCACCGCGCGATGCTCGATGCCGACACCCCGATCAACACCGATCAACGCGAGGCGATGGTGCCCCTGGTTGCGGCGATGTCGTATGTCGAAAACGGCGAGGCAGCCGACTGGGCAACAGTCGAACGCGGGTGGGATCTCTATGAAGCAGATTTGGACTTAACTGCGACTCATTGATGCAAAAATCGCTTTGCTACGCTCTTCAACATCGGCACATAGAGCTTCGATGTCGCACCCTTTGAGTTGGAACTCCTCGATGAGCAATTTGCCATCGACCATCACATACTCCACGTCGGCAGCCTTGCCACAATAGACAAGCGACGAGATAAGGTCGATGTGGGGGCGGTAGTGCACCTTCGTGGTGTCGACAACCAACAGATCGGCCAAAGCTCCTTGGGCGATGATGCCCAATTCCCCTTTGCGACCAATTGTGGTAGCTCCGCCAACGGTCGCCATCTTAAGGATCTGGTATGCTGGCATCGATGTGGGGTCACCCGAAGTTAGCTTGTGTAAAAATGAGGCTGTTCGCATCTCGTCCCACATATCCAAGTCGTTGTTCGAGCAGACACCATCGGTGCCTAGTGAACAGTTCACACCTGCGGCCAAAAATTTTGGAATTGGGGCAACGCCGCTCGAAATTTTCATGTTGCATTGTGGGTTGTGAACAATGCTGGCACCACGTTTGCTAATAATATCAATGTCCTGGTCACTAATGTAAATGCTATGAGCCAGGATCGTAGAGGGCTTTATGATGTTACAATCATCGAGATATTCGGTGGGAGTTTTATCGTAGAGCTCTCTCACTATTTTCACCTCATCCTTAGTCTCTGCCAAGTGTACCATAAGTGGAATTTGGTGTCTATCAGCGAGTTCCACACAACGCGCCATGATCGGCGGAGGGCAGGTGAATGGGGCGTGAGGAGCGACGACGGGTGTGATTCTGCTGCAATTTTCTGCTCGCTCTACAAGTGCGGGGAGCCTTTTTTCGAACTCCTCCATGCAGCCATCGAGGCAACATTCGCCCAAAACGGCACGTATACCCATATCTTCCACGGCATTTGCCACGTAGCTCTCATGCCAATACATATCGACAAAAGTTGTGGTTCCGCCAAGCAACATCTCAGCTATAGCTAAGCGCGCACCTGCCTCAATATCCTTCTCGCTCTGCTTTGCTTCGAAGGGCCAAACGACGTTGTTGAGCCACGGCATAAGTTCGATGTCGTCGCCCGAACCGCGCTGCAATGTCATCGAGGCGTGGGTGTGGGTGTTGATTAGTCCTGGCATGAGCACCTTGCCTTTGCAATCAATTTTGCGAAGCGATGGGTGTGCAACCTCGAAAAGTTTGATCTTTTCCGCCTGGTCGCTAACCAGTTCTATTCGCCCTTCGACCACCCCCACGGCGCCTAGCAATAGCGAGGGATTTTCTTGTGTCATCGTGAGAATTTGTGCGTTGTAAAATAGAGTTTCCATAACTTAATTGATTTTAAAGATGTAGGTGATCGTGCCACCCTGAATAAAGTTGTCGCTCGGTGTGAATCGAGCCTTTAGAGCCGCTTCTTGGGCTGCGGCAATCAATTGCGAATTGTTTGTTGTCGAGCCTTCGGCGCGGTACGATGCCGTTTTCACTCGACCCGAATCGTCGACCGTGATGTCGATGATGACTCTACCCGAGAGGTTCGATTTGTATGTTGGTTTTGGCAATGAGCCCACCACCGATCGGTCTTTGAGCACCGCCATGCTCTCCACGCCATCGTCGCCACCGCCTTGTGCTGCGCCACTCTCGCTGCCACTTTCGCCGCCCTGGTTTCCGCTCCCTGCGCTTTCACCTTGCGAGGTTGCAGTGCTCTGCTCTTTGCGCCCAGGGAAGAGGGCATTTTGGTTGACAACGCGCTCTTCGACCACCGTGTCGCGCTTCTCCAACGACTCTTCGACCTTGGGTTTGTCCTCTTGTGGCTTGGCTTTTACTTCGTTGGCTTCCAGGGCTATATCTTGATTCTCGTCGGTCAACAGCTCCTCCTCCTCCATCTCTTGAGGGGTTGGTGGCGTTGCTGCAACGTCGGTTGCCAGCAGCTCCTCCTGGCCAAACCCATCTTCCTCCTGGCCAAATTGCACCAAAATCCCTTGGTCGGCCTCATCGGTCTGCTGCACAGAGAAGTTCAGCGTGAACATGAGGAGTGCTGTGGTGGTAAAATATACCACAACAGAGACAATTCCCCACATGCGCGGCTCTCTATTTTCTGGGTCGTAGTAGTGCATAGTGTACTAATTGCTAGTTAGTTGGCTGATGTGGCAAGGATCAGCATGTAGTTGTGTTTCTTGGCGACATTCATCACCTTGACAACCTCGTCGACAGCCACGCTCTTATCGCAGTGAAGCGACACTGTGGGGCTCTCCTGCCCCGCGAGAATCGACGTTAGGGTCTGTTCCACTCCTGCGATCCCCTCCACCTGGTTGAGCTCGACGTAGTAGCGGTAACCATCTGCTGTTGGTTCTATTGAAACTGTTGTTATAGCCTTGTCTTTTAGCGCGTTGCTGCTTTTGGGTAGCATCAATTTTAGTGCGTTGGGGTTGATAAGCGTAGTTGCGATCAACAAAAAGAGCAGCAGCAGGAACATCAAGTCGGTCATCGAAGATGACGCAAAGGATTTATCTACCTTTGAACCTCGTTTAATAGCCATAACTTATTGATTACTTTGTGGTTTGGCAGGACGATTTAGAATATCCATAAAGGCGATAGTGTTAGCCTCCATGCGGAATACAAGCTTCTCGATTCGCGAAACCAAGTAGTTGTAGCCGAAGTATGCGGGGATACCCACGCAGAGTCCTGCAACGGTAGTGACCATCGCGACATACATACCGCCAGCCAACAGCGACATGTCGATTGTGCCACCCGCAGCCGAAAGATCCATAAAGGTGCGAACCATACCAAGAACAGTTCCCAAGAATCCGATCATAGGGGCACCTCCAGCGATGCTGGCGAGGGTTGGGAGGTTCTCTTCGAGCTTCGAAACTTCGAGATTAGCGATGTTTTCGATCGAATTTTGCACGTCGGCCATCGGGCGACCAATGCGCTCGATTCCTTTCTCGACCATGCGAGCAATTGGGGTGTCTGTTGCGCGGCAAAGCTCTACTGCTGAGCGCATTTTGCCTTCGAGGATGAAGTCGCGAATGCGGTTCATGAAGTCCATATCGAGCGACGAGGCCTTACGTATAGCTAAGTATCGCTCCACAAAGATAAAGATCGTAACGCCACCTAGAGCCAAGAGCGGCCACATGAGCCATCCGCCTTTTGCGAAGAGCTCCCAAAGCCCCATTTCTGTTTGAGTTGTTGTTGCAGCTACCTCGGCTGCTGAGTTAAGAAAATTGAACATGTTTTTTGGGTTTTTTGATTTATTTTTATTTGTTTTTTTTGCGTTTGAAACGGTTGAATATCTTGCGCTTCAACTCTTTAAACGTGTCGAAGCTCTCGCTGTAGTATACGCCAATGCCAGTCTCTTGCAAACCTTGGTTCTCGTCGTAGCGATCGATGGTCTGTGTGAAGCCTTTGAGACGCAATGTGCCCGCTCTATCGATAAGCCATGTGACGTAGGCCTCGCCCATGAAATTCGAGAAATTGCTTTCGTCCATGGTCTTGTTATCGGCCAAGTAATTGCCCTCGACCTCGATCAAAAGGCGGTTGTCGATGAGCCCTCGCGAGAAGCCCAGATCGACCTCGTCGCTTGTGAGGTCCGACTCGGGGCGGTAGCGAATAACCACGTTGTAGTTGCTCGACGAGAGCCAATTACTAAGCTGATTTGTAAGTAGTTCGAAGCCTGTCGAGGCGGTCGAAGAGCTGCTCAATCCGCTAGAGTTCGATGACACGGAGACAAAACTATTGGCCAGCATCAAATAGAAAAATTGTTGCGAAATGGTCTCTTGATCTATGAGTGTGTTGGCGATAATTGCCTGTTGCTCGGTGTCGGCGGTGGGTACGTCGATGCTAAAATCGACCGAAGGTTGGCTCAACCTATCGCCCAGATGGATGATGCAATCTACTGGCACAGAGCGCGAAGAGGAGCTGTCGTCGCTGCTCGAAGTACTGCTTATAAGTGGGTCGAGCGAAGTTTTCACCTTGTATATCGCATCGATGTTGAGTATCGGGTCGATCGCATCGCCAGTCCACTGAATCGACGAGCCACTTTCGATCACAAAGCGCTTCGATATGGGGTTGAGTAGCGCAAAGAGGTAATTTCCCTCGGTGATATTGTAGTCGCCATAGATCTCGAAGAGGTTGGCCTGGGGGTCGACATTGATATTGAAGCGCCCCTCGCCCTTTGCCTTGATGATGTCGCCCACCACGGGGTCGATTACCAGTTGGAAATCGAGGTCGGGGGTGGCATGCAGCGCCATGGTGATATTCATCCGACCTGCGTTGCCACTGTTCATGCGCTGGTTTCGCTCCCTGATATAGGTGCGGCGGAAGTTGGTTGTGGGGCTCTCATCTACAACTTTCTTTTTTTGCACGAATGTTATAAAGTCGGTTTTTGCCACAGCCGATTGACCACTCAGAGGCATGAAGAAGCTAGAATTTGGTTTCGATGTTGCGGTGATCTCCATATCTACGCCGCGCCTATCGCCCCGAATTGTTGCGACTCCGCTGGCGTAGAGTGTGCCGTAGAAAAGTTCGTTATCTTGTTCTGTGGTGTTGAGTACCAGCATATTCTCGGGCACTATGCGCACGTTGTACGTGACGTTCGAGAGTTGGTCGAGACTCATGTTGAGTGTGATTAGACCGCCGTTGCCATCGCGGTCGAAAATTGGGCGGGCTTGGCTTGTGAACTTGTTGTTATTCACCTCGATACGTGCTTCGGGCACAAAGTATTCGACCTGCGTAAAGTCGACCATTGTCTTTAGGTCGTAGGCATCGATCGTACCATCGAGCGAAGCCTCTTTGTGTTGGCCTCGAAGCGAAACATCGACATCGGCATAACCCTTTGTGTCGGTGATTGTGCCTTTGAGAAGGGGGTCGATTAGAGCCATATTGAGGCTGTCGACCTGCAAATTGGCGAAGTACCTGCCGTCGGAAGGGGCATAATAGCCCGTCGCCACTCGCCTCTGATCGTCGCGATTGGTGACCAATACGCTTGCGCGATTCTCTTTTGTGTCCCATCCCGCCGTTAGGTTGAGCGGCGGCGAGGGGATCGAGTTGACGTAGATGCTATCGAGAGCAACGTCGGCTACGATGCGCGGATTTTCTAGCAATTGCCTAATCTGTACATAGCCATTGCTAAGTCCTCCGATGGAATATCCCATGCTATTTACCACCGAAGTGATCAAACTAATGTCGTAATCTTTGAGTTTAAGTACCAGGGAGTCAGTCGGTTCCTTGGAAATTGTGCCATCGAGCAGAAGTTCTTGGTCGCCATTGACCATTGCAAAGTCTTTGATCGAGAGACTTGCGCCAGTTCCCGAAATATCGCTTGCCGAAATCATCCACATTTGATCATTCATCGAGATCTGCGAGGGCAAAAGCGATATATTTGCCTTCTGATAACCATCGAATTTGACACTCATGCCAAGTGTTGCCGAAGTGCCCGCGAGCGAATCGCGGAAACCTGTCGAAAGCTCGATAACGTTGTTGCGTGCCCCAGCCATAAGTGTGGCCGATGAGAGCGAGTGTCGCCCTGCGAAGATGTCGCTAGCCGTTGCGTAGAGCGAAAGTGAGTCGTTGTCGTTCGAGGCGTTGATATTGAGTCCTGTCGCTGCAAGTTCCTTATGCTCAATGTAATCGCTCTTGAGTCTTAAGGAGAAGCGCTCGCTAAAGGGGTTGACCATAAGGTTGAACGACGAATTGTCGGCGATGTTGAAGCCCGAGGTTATAGCGTCGGCCACCTGCGAGAACTCTTTGAATTCGACACTCAGGGTGGAATAGTTGTCGGCGACAGTTACTTTCTTGTTGCTTTTGCGCTCAGAATCAGCGGTGTAGAGTAGTGGAATGTACTTCTTGACTCCGTTGTGTAGGTAATCGTAGAGCACCTGGTACGAACTCTTCGAATTGAAAGTCATGTCGACGAATTCCGACTCCAACGATATGAATTTACTTTTGCTGTTGTTGCGTGCCGTAAGGTCGATCACTGGGGTGTAGATCGACTTGTCGTTGTATTTGTAGTTGATGTTACGTAGTGTAACTAAGCCACTTATGTTGTCCAGGTCGTTGCCGCGCAATTTAACTTTAGCCGAGCCCGAGATTGTCGAAATCGAGTCGCGCGAATTGAGCGCCAAGGCGTGCATATTGGCGTTGCGCACTCGCAGCGTAACGTCGTAGGCGTTGTTCTCGCCCAATTGGATGAATGTCTCCAGGTCGAAGTCGAGATTCTTGTCGCGCGATGTGACAACGCTCTGGATCTGGTTGTCGCTAAGCGAGGCATCGATGTCGAGGTGCGAATAGGTGCAGCTATTGTATCCAAGTTGACTAATTTGAGCCACCACCGAGACGTCGTCGCGGCCGTTATACTCCACATTTGCTGCGAGAGTAACCGCGCCCAAAGCCTGATTGGAGAGCAGGTTGCCCAATTTGAGGTTGTTGGTTGTGATCTTTCCCTCCACTTTGGGCGAGGAGGTTGCGTTAAGCACATTTCCGCTATATGTTGCGCTGCCTTGAATGCCACTAACCCTTGCGGCAAGATTAATCTTGTCTAGCGAGCCACTCGCCTTTCCCGACAACGAGAAGAGGCCAAGCGCTTTGAGTATCTGTCGAGGCGAATCCTTTAGCGCCGCTGAGCCAAAACCAACGATGCAGCTATTTATGTCGACCTCGGAACTTTGCATCTTTGCAATATTAACTTCGAACTCGGCGTTAGCGAGGTCGACCACCCCGCGAATGGCTAAATCACCCACTAGTTGTGTGTTACGCCCATATTTCAGCGATTCTATCTGTGCCTCGATGTTGTCCACCGTGCCATTTGCCGCAAACGAAAGGTTGTTCACCACAAAGTCGACACCCTCTAACTCGGGGGCAAAGTAGGCAACGTCGCACGCCGCAAGTTTACTCTGCTTCGAGAGTAGCTCGATGCTGACGTTGGCGTTGAAATCTTTGTAATCTTCCCATGTGTCGCTCTCCAAACGGAGCTTCGGCAGGTTAATTTGCGAGGTGGAGGTGGTCGCTTTGAAGTCGATGAAATCGACAACGCCCTCGTAGGTGACCATCTGGGTAGAGAGCGAGAGGATAGAGAGGCCACTTTGCTCGATACCGCTAAATTTGTCGACGTTAAATTCGGTTATTCGCTTGTATGATACAAAGTTAGAGACGCTTCCGTTGATCCCCTCAAAAACAATATTGCTTAGGTCAACACCATATCTATCCTTAGACATAGCTAAGCGCGTAAGGCTAAAATCTAAATTTTCGACTTCGATTTTGCCGATCGAAGTTCTAAAATTTGGTTCTTTGTCGGGGTTTGTGATCTTCAACAAAATCTCTTTGAGATTGAGCATTCCTGCCTCCACCTCGCGCAGTTGGAGCTCCGAATCTTTGAGCGTGAGTTTGCTAACGACAAGCTCTTTTTTGAGCAGCGAGAGCGCCGAGACTCTAGCCGTCGCACATTTCGAGTAGGCGAGTGTGTCACCCGCCAGATCTTCGACTATCAGATCGTGAAGTTCGATGTCGTAGGGGATGGTGAAGTTGACCCCGCCGATAGCGACCTTGGCCCCAATTTTTTCGGTTGCGAAGTTTGTCAAACGCTCCACAACGAAGCTCTGAACGGTGTGCAATGAGAGCGCAAGCGAGAGAGTCAATGGCAAAATAATCAGCAACAAAGTCGTTGCGGATAGGAGCATTGCCAATATTTTTGTAACTTTGCGCATTGATTGTTGGTTACACTTCTGGTTTGTGGGACTCTACGCTTTAGCGTAAAGGCTATTCAAACTACAAAAATAGCCATAATTTAACAAAAAAACGAAAAAATATAAATAACTTTTTTGCGCTATATATGGATATTACAATTTTAGGAATCGAGTCTTCGTGCGACGATACTTCGGCGGCAGTGATTCGAAACACAACACTTCTCTCGAATGTGATTGCCTCTCAGGCAGTTCACGTCAAATATGGGGGCGTAATTCCCGAACTTGCATCGCGGGCTCACCAGCAAAATATTATCCCCGTGGTCGACACCGCACTCAAAGAGGCTGGTGTGAGTATCGACAAAATAGATGCCATAGCTTTCACTCGTGGCCCAGGTTTGGTGGGTTCGCTGCTCGTTGGTGTCTCGTTTGCCAAGGGTCTTTCGCTCGCGCACAACATCCCGCTGGTGGAGGTCAATCACCTGCAAGGGCACATCCTCTCGCACTTTATCGACCTTCCCGACCAACAAATCCCACATCCTTCATACCCCTTCCTCACCCTTTTGGTGAGCGGTGGCCACTCGCAAATTGTGCGTGTCGACTCCCCTTTGGAGTTCGAAATTATCGGATCGACGATCGACGATGCTGCGGGCGAGGCGTTCGATAAATGTGCCAAAGTGATGGGCTTGCCCTACCCTGGAGGCCCCGTGATTGATGCCTTGGCTAAGGAGGGCGACCCGAAGGCTTTTAAGTTTGCACGACCCAACGCGGGCGAGTTAAACTACTCGTTCTCAGGTCTCAAAACCTCATTCCTTTATACCCTGCGCGATGCCATGGCAGAAAATCCAAACTTTATCGAGGAGAATAAAGCCGACCTCTGCGCATCGTTGCAGTACACCATAATCGAGATTTTGCTCAAACAACTCGTCAAAGCGGCGAAGGCAACTGGCATCCGCGACGTAGCAATCGCAGGTGGCGTATCGGCAAATTCTGGTCTGCGCGATGCAGTTGTGGCTGAGGGCATTAAGCGCGGATGGCGCACCTTTATCCCCGAGCGAAAATTCACCACCGACAACGCTGCAATGATTGCAATCACAGGACTTTTCCGCTATCGCGAAGGTCTGATCTCAGATCTCGACGTATCGCCTTTGGCTCGCATAAAATAGCAACACTATGCCACATAAAATTACACTTGTACTCTCGCCCAAGCAGGCCTCAGACTCAAAGTTTTACACGGCCCAAGCTGCTCATAAAGTGGGAGTTAAAGATACCGACGTTGCTTTGGTGCGGGTGGTCAAGCGCTCGATCGATGCACGTCAGCGCCAAGCCAAGGTCAACCTCACGCTCGAACTCTTTGTCGACCAAGAGCCTACGCCCGAGCCCATCCACTTCGACTACCCCTCGGTGGTGGGTCGCACCCCCGTTGTGGTTGTTGGGTCGGGACCTGCGGGTCTTTTCGCCGCGCTCCGACTTATCGAACTGGGTTACAGACCAATAGTGCTCGAACGTGGGCGCGATGTCTCGGCTCGCAAGCGCGATATTGCGCAGATAAATCGCAACCAAGGGATCGATCCCAACTCTAACTACGCCTTTGGCGAGGGTGGCGCGGGAACATTCTCCGACGGTAAACTTTTCACTCGCTCCAAAAAGCGCGGCGACTATAATAAAGCTCTGCAAACCCTTGTGTTTCACGGCGCTACCGAGGAGATCCTTTTCGAGGCGCACCCCCACATTGGCACCGACAAGCTCCCCCGAATAATGACAAATATGCGCCAAGCGATACTCGATGCAGGCGGCGATTTTATCTTCGAAGCGAAGGTCACCGACCTGAAACTCAAAGGCGATAAGATCGAGGGAGTGTGGTGTGATTCAACGCTTTACGAGGGTGCCGCGGTTATCTTAGCTACGGGCCACTCGGCAAAAGACATCTACGAATTGCTTTATAATAAGGGGGTTACCATCGAGGCGAAGCCCTTTGCGATGGGTGTGCGTATCGAACACCCACAACAACTTATCGACTCGATTCAATATCATGCCCCTTGCCGTGGCGATTATCTCCCTGCGGCATCCTATTCGCTTGTGAGTCAAGAGAATGGGCGCGGTGTATACTCTTTCTGCATGTGCCCAGGAGGCTTCATCGTGCCCGCGATGACCGATCAAAGTGAGTCGGTGGTAAATGGCATGTCGCCAAGTCAGCGCTCGTCGCCCTACGCCAACTCTGGTTTGGTCACCGAGGTGCGATTGAGCGATTTTGCTCACCTCGCGGAGCGTTGGGGCGAGCTTGCGGGGTTGAAATTTCAACAAGAATTAGAGCAATTGGCGCGAGCGAATGGAGGCGAAAATCAGATCGCTCCCGCCCAAAGAGTCTCGGATTTCGTGGCGGGAAAGGCGAGCTCCTCGCTCCCGCAAACATCCTATATACCAGGACTTTGCCCTTCGAGGCTCGATCAGTGGTTGCCTGACTTCATAGGTTCGGGATTGCGCGCAGGTCTCACCACTTTCAACCGCCGAATGCGTGGTTTCATCACCCCCGACGCACTGGTCGCAGGTGTCGAGTCACGCACCTCGTCGCCCGTGAGAATCCCCCGCGACAAAGAGACCTTGATGCACCCGCAAATCGCGGCCCTCTTCCCCTCGGGCGAGGGTGCTGGCTACGCAGGAGGCATCATCTCGGCCGCACTCGACGGCGAGCGAGTTGCTAATTGCGTCGACATTTACTTGCGGGGCAGGGTGTAGTTTCTCATTGACTCCGTCGGGCGGTGATAGCACCCCCGCGGGTGCATATTTTTGTTGCGCAAATTTATTTGCGCAACATATCACATCTCTAAATTTATTAAATGCTTATGGCATTTAAACCCAATATCGAGGTCAAACCTCGCAGATGTGTGATGACAACCAATAGGTTGGCATAGATATGTATGCTATAATAAACGTTGAAAGTTTACTTTCAAAAGGTTATTGTAGTATACATATCGCCCAGGCGAAGCCTCACACTCAGCGCAATACAAAATCAAAAACTGAAAGTTTTTGGGTCCAGGCTAAGCCTGGCGGCCGCCCGCTGCAAGGGCAGTAAGAAAGCAGTAAAAAAGCAACAAGCAAGCGAAAGCCCTATTTCCCAGTCTTGCGAGGTTTTTTATCGAAGAAGTAGCTTTTTTGGCGGCGCTTATCGTCCTGGCTTTTAGCTATATATAACTTCTCTCCGCTATATGGGTCTATCCCCGTGTAGAACATCACCGACGAGAGTGTCATGGGGGTAGGTGTGAGGTCCTGCACCTGCTCCAAGTTGAAGTGCAGGCGCCCGAGAACCCTCTTGGAGAGTGCTCGCATGTCGTTTTCGGTGCATCCAGGGTGCGACGATATGAAGTAGGGTATTAGCTGATAGGGTAGCCCCTCTCTTTTGCAGATCATTTTGAAGTCGCTGTTGAGTTGTTCGAACTGCTCGAAGGAGGGTTTGCGCATGATTTTCAATACTTTATCCTCGGTGTGCTCGGGCGCAACTTTTAGTCGTCCCGAGGTGTGGTGGCGCAGTATGGTCTCCAGGTAGGGGCTTTTGTCGAAGAGGTCGTAGCGGATGCCGCTACCTATAAAAGCCTTCTTTATCCCCTTGATCTCGCGGATCTTAGCGTAAAGTTTCAACAGTGGACGATGGTCGTTATTAAGGTTGCGACACACCTTGGGGTGGAGACACGAATGGCGGCGGCACTTGTCGCAGAGGTCGGTGTCGTGCCCACCCATGCCATACATGTTTGCCGAGGGGCCCCCAATGTCTGAAAGGTAACCCTTGAAATCATCCATCTGAGTCACTTTTGTTACCTCGGCAAGGATCGATCTCTCGGAGCGCGAAGCGATAAATTTACCTTGGTGCGCCGAAATTGTGCAGAACGAGCAACCGCCGAAACAGCCTCGGTGGAGGTTGACCGAATGTTTGATCATCTCCCACGCGGGGATGTCGCCCTTGCCGCGGTAGCGAGGGTGTGGCGCTCGCTCGTAGGGCAGGTCAAACGAGTGGTCGACCTGCGCGGTCGAAAGCGTGGCAAGTGGAGGGTTGACCACCACAAAGGAGTCGCCGACCTGCTCCAATACATAGCTATTGCTAAGTCTAAGATTGCTTTGTAACTCTATAGTTTTGAAGTTTTCGGCAAATTTTTGTTTACTTTTGCAGCACTCTTCATACGAAGCCAATTTTATTGTTTTATCGCTTGGTAGCGAGCTAATAAACTCCTTATCAGCGATGAATGCAACTTGTGGAATCTCTCGTAACTTTTCGAATTCATAGCCATTGCTAAGTGCGCGGGCTACTCTCTCCACCACTCCCTCGCCCATTCCATACATCAAAAGGTCGGCGCCACTCTCGCAGAGGATCGAAGGCAACAATTTGTTGCTCCAATAGTCGTAGTGGGTCAATCGGCGCAACGAAGCTTCGATTCCACCCAAGATCACAGGGGTATTTGGGAACAATTTTTTTAGGATCCTGGCGTAGGTCGAAGCTGCGTAGTCGGGGCGAAAGCCCGCCTTGTTACCAGGTGTGTAGGCATCGTTGCTGCGCAGGCGGATGTTGGCCGTGTAGTGGTTGACCATCGAATCCATCGAGCCCGCGGTGACCCCGAAAAAGAGGCGTGGAGTGCCCAATTTCTTGAAATCGCGCAGGTCGTCGCGCCAATTTGGCTGCGGGACAATCGCCACCCTGTAGCCCTCGGCTTCGAGCAATCTACCCACCACAGCCGCTCCAAACGAGGGGTGGTCGATATAGGCATCTCCCGTGAAGAGGATTACATCGATGTAATCCCAACCCAGGGCCTTGACCTCTTTTGCTGTTGTTGGAAGGAACATTAATTACGAATTTATCTCTAACCAGCGCATGGTTTTTTCATCTATCAGGTCGATAATTTGCGCGATGCGCTCCGATTTTTTTGTCAAATCGTCTATATCGAGAGTGCCGCTACTGAGCTTGACCTCGATCTGAGCTTTCTCCTCTTCCAACTCCGCTAAAGCTGTTTCTATCGCCTCTAATTCCATCTTTTCCTTGTAGCTAATCTTAGCAGTAGCTAAGGATTTTGCAGGTTTTTCAGCGGCGTTACTCTTTTTCTCTGTGGCATTTTTTGTCTCGCGCTCTTCGGCTTCGTGTTGAGCCTTAAGGTCGCGCCAAACTAGGTAGTCGCTGTACGACGAGGGGAAGTCTTTGATGCGACCCTCGCCTTGGAATATTAATAGATGCTCGGCGACTTTGTCCATAAAGTAGCGGTCGTGCGATACGACGATCACGCAGCCCGAGAAGTTTTGCAAGTACTCTTCGAGCACCTGCAAAGTCATAATATCGAGGTCATTGGTAGGCTCATCGAGGATCAAAAAATTGGGGTTTTGCATCAAAACTGTGCAAAGATACAATCGTCGGCGCTCGCCACCGCTCAACTTCGCCACGTAGTCATATTGGCGTTTTGGCTCGAAGAGGAAGTGTTGTAGCAGTTGCGAGGCGGTCATCTTGCGGCCATCCGCTAGGTCGATCGCCTCAGCGATATTTGCCACCACGTCGATCACCTTGTCACCATCGTTGAAGGCGATTCCCGCCTGAGAGTAGTAGCCAAAGCGCACCGTTGTGCCGATGTCGATCTTGCCGCTATCTGGCTCTACCTCACCCATTAACATCTTGAGTAGGGTCGATTTACCGACTCCATTTTCGCCCACAATGCCCATCTTCTCGTAGCGCGCAAAGAGGTAACTGAAATCTTTGAGTATCACCCGCTCGCCATAGCTTTTCGAGAGGTTTTCCACCTCGAAGATCTTCTTGCCGATGTAGCTCCCCTTCATCTCGATTTTGACGCTCCCTTGGCTGCGCTCGCGCTTGAGTCGCTCTTCGAGTTCATAGAAGTCATCGATGCGCGACTTTGCCTTTGTGGCGCGCGCTTGGGGCTGGCGGCGCATCCAATCGAGCTCCTTGCGAAAGAGGTTTTCGTCGCTCTCGCGTTGTGCTGCCGAGGCGGCTTTGCGCTCCTCGCGCTTTTCTAAGTAGAAGCTGTAATTACCTTTGTATGAGAATATTTGGCGCTCGTCAATCTCTAAAATTCTGTTGCATACTCGATCCAAGAAATAGCGGTCGTGGGTCACCATCAATAGCGATAGTTTGCTTTTCGAAAGGTACCCTTCGAGCCACAATGTAACGTCGAGATCGAGGTGGTTGGTAGGCTCATCGAGGATCAGCAAGTCGGGCTCTATGATCAGGGCATTGGCCAATGCGACCCGTTTGAGTTGCCCACCCGAAAGTTGCCCGATATTTTGCTCGAAGTCGTTGATTTTCAACTGTGAAAGTATCTGTTTGATCTTGGCCTCGTAGTCCCAGCACTGCTCTTGATCCATCGCGGAGATAGCTGCATTTATGCGCTTCTCGTCGCCCGCGGCCAAGGCTTGTTCATACTCTGCGATTGTGCGTAGCGCAGGTGAATCGCCTGTAAGACAAGCCTCTAGGATAGTCAGTCGGTGGTCATAAGAGGGGGTTTGCACCAAGTAAGCGACCTTAATCGAATTGCGGAAGGTGACGCTACCCGCGTCGTAATCTTCGCCCCCTGCGATGATGTTCAGAAGAGTCGATTTTCCCGCTCCATTGCGCGCTATGAGCCCCACCCTCTCGCCCTCGGCGATGCCGAAACTTAGCGAGCGGAACAGGGTGAGATCGCCGTAGCTTTTCGTGAGTCCTTCGACCTGTAAGTAGCTTACCATTAATTGTTTGCTTTAAAATTCAGAGGTGAAGAAGAAGCGTATATCCTTGAAGTTCTCCTGTGCCAAGGCCAAGCCATAACTTGTGTCGGCAAGGAACACATCGCGTCCGTGTTTGTCAACTGCCATATTGGTGTGCTTGCGACGTTTGAAGTCGGCAAGTTGCTCGGCGTTGTCGCTTTCGATCCAACACGCTTTGTGGATCGAGATAGGTTCCCAGCGGCATGCAGCGCCATATTCGTGTTCGAGGCGGTATTGAATAACTTCGAATTGGAGCGCTCCAACAGTGCCGATGATTTTGCGACCGTTGAGGCTCGAAGTGAAAAGTTGCGCCACACCCTCGTCCATAAGCTGGTCGATTCCCTTGCCTAACTGTTTGAATTTCAAGGGGTCGGCATTTTCTATATAGCGGAATTGCTCTGGCGCGAACGATGGGATCCCTGTGAATTTAAGCTTCTCACCCTCGGTGAATGTGTCGCCAATTGCGAAGTTGCCTGTGTCGTGCAGACCCACGATGTCGCCTGGGTATGCCGAGTCGATAATCGACTTCTTTTCAGCCATGAAGGCTGTGGGTGACGAGAACTTAAGTTGCTTACCACTACGTACATGCAGATAATTTTTGTTGCGCTCGAATACTCCCGAGCAGATCTTCATAAATGCCAAACGGTTGCGGTGGTTGGGGTCCATGTTGGCGTGGATCTTGAAGATGAAACCCGTCATCTTGGCCTCCGAAGCCTCAATTGAGCGGCTTTCGGTGGTTGCGGGGCGGGGCGATGGCGCGATGCGGATGAAGCAGTCGAGTAGCTCGCGAACACCAAAATTATTAACCGCCGAACCAAAGAATATAGGTGCCAACTGGCCATTTAGGTATGCCTCGCGGTCGAAAGTGTCGTAGACTCCCTCGACGATCTCCACATCCTCGCGTAGCTGATTTGCGTAGCGCTCCTCGACAATTGAGTCGAGCGTTGGATCGCTCAAGTCGCTGATTTCCACCGTCTCACCCTCTGCTGTTTGGCGATCCTCGTCGAGGAATAATGAAAGGTTGTGTTCGTAGATGTTGTAGACTCCTTTAAATGTTGGGCCACTCGAAATTGGGAACGACAGAGGACGCACACGCACCTTAAGCTCCTTTTCGATCTCGTCGAGCAGTTCGAATGGATCCTTGCAGGGGCGGTCCATCTTATTGACAAAAACTATCACAGGCGTTTTGCGCATGCGACAGACATCCATCAGCTTAAGTGTTTGGGCCTCAACTCCCTTTGCGCCATCGATAACGATGATCACCGAATCCACAGCGGTGAGTGTGCGGTAGGTATCCTCGGCAAAATCCTCGTGACCTGGGGTGTCGAGGATGTTAATTTTGGTGCCGCAATATTCGAATCCCATCACCGAGGTGGCAACCGAGATTCCACGTTGGCGCTCGATCTCCATGAAGTCGGATGTTGCCCCTTTTTTGATTTTGTTGCTCTTTACAGCTCCCGCAACGTGGATCGCACCACCGAATAGAAGTAGCTTCTCGGTGAGTGTGGTTTTACCCGCATCGGGGTGTGCAATAACGGCAAATGTCCGTCGGCGCGCTATCTCTTCTTGTTGTGTCATATTTTGGTTTTTTGTAATTGCTTTCGAGATTGCGGATCAAGTCCGCAATGACGGTAATGGTTTTTAACTTTTTAATCCCGTCATCCTGAACTTGATTCAGGATCTCAACCCAAGAGATTGCGGATCAAGTCCGCAATGACGGTAATGGTTTTCGAGATTGCGGATCAAGTCCGCAATGACGGTAATGGTTTTCGAGATTGCGGATCAAGTCCGCAATGACGGTAATTGTTTTTTATAACTCTTAACTCCTAACTGGCGGATAATCAATAGTGTAGTGCAACCCCACAGACTCCTTGCGCTCGCCACCTTGTTTGATGGTGAGGTACGCCACGGCAATCATATTGCGCAATTCGCACAATTCGCGGTTGGGGGTGGTTTTGTTGTAGAGCCCTTCGGTCTCCTGCCAGATCACCGTGAGGCGCTTCATTGCGCGTTCTAGGCGGAGGTTCGAACGCACGATGCCCACGTAATTGGACATTATTTGTTGTAGCTCCTTGCGGTTCTGGGTCACCAGGATCATCTCCTCGGCCGAGGATGTCCCCTCGAAATCCCAATTGGGAATCCCCTCTTGGATATGCACCTTGTCGATCAGAGGTGCGGTGTGTGCGGCCGCCTGGTCGGCATATACTGCCGCCTCGATTAGCGAGTTTGAGGCTAGTCGGTTGGCCCCGTGGAGCCCTGTGCACGAGGTTTCGCCCAAGGCGTAGAGGCGCTTGATGGAGCTCTCGCCATTCTTGTTAACTCGCACACCTCCACAACAATAGTGTGCCGCGGGGGTCACTGGGATCATGTCGCGTGTGATGTCGATGCCCAGCGAGAGACACTTCTTATAGATGTTTGGGAAATGTTCGGGGGTCTCTTTGGTTTTTTTGTGCGTTACGTCGAGGTAGACGAACTCCTCGCCACTGATCTTAAGCTCGTGGTCGATAGATCGTGCCACAACGTCGCGCGGCGCTAAGGATAGCATCGGGTGGTACTTATGCATAAACTCCTTGCCATTTTGTAGTCGAAGAATTGCTCCGTAGCCTCGCATCGCCTCGGTTATAAGAAACGAAGGACGCTCGCCAGGATTGTAGAGCGATGTGGGGTGGAACTGTATAAACTCCATGTTCTCGGTGTGCGCCTTGGCGCGGTGACACATCGCGATGCCGTCGCCCGTGGCCACCGAAGGGTTGGTTGTGGTGTTGTAGATGTTACCCACGCCACCTGCCGCTACCACGGTGAATTTAGCCAGCACTGTCTCGATAGCATCTGTTTTCAGATCAAGAACATAAGCGCCAAAGCAAGCCAGGCCGCGGGTGTGTCGCGTGACGATCTCGCCCAAGTGGTGCTGGGTCAATAGGTCGATGGCGAAGTGGTGTTCCATGATGGTGATGTTGGGCTCTTGGCGCGCAGCTTCGACCAATGCACGCTCGATCTCGGCTCCCGTAAGGTCTTGATAGTGAAGTATTCGGTGGTCGGAGTGGCCTCCTTCGCGGTGGAGTTCATACTCGCCCTGCTCTGTTTTGTCGAATCGAGTTCCCCACGCCACCAAATCGGCAATAAGTTCGGGGGCGCGGCGTACCACGAGCTCCACCGCTTGGTGGTTGCACTTGCCAGCGCCGCACACCTCCGTGTCGTGGATATGTTTATCGAAGGTGTCGGGATCTTTGCTCACCGAGCATATACCCCCTTGAGCGTAGTTGGTGTTACACTCATCAATTCGGTCTTTGGTGACGATGGTCACCGTTCCTCTTTTGGCCGCCTTCAGCGCAAAAGAGAGCCCTGCTATGCCAGAGCCAATAACAAGGTAATCAGTTTTCATTGTATTCTACCTAATAAATCTCCTCACCAGTTCTCCTGCGATTTGCGGTTTTGAATTCCTATAAATCGGAGCGAACCAACTGCAAAGGTAGTGATTTTTTCGCGGATAGTTATATATTCAAAAATTATAACTACATTTGAGTCGTAGAATTATGATTTAACAATGACAAAAGGTAGATCTATACTTATAATTTATACGGGTGGTACAATAGGAATGCGCACCGACCAAGCCAGTGGAGCGCTGGTGCCTTTCGATTTTAGCTCGATTTACGACGAATTCCCCTCGTTGCGCCGACTCAACGTCGAGATCGTGGTGCACACCTTCGACAAGGTTATCGACTCGTCGAATGTCTCGATCGCACTATGGCAAGAACTCGCCCAACTCATCGCGGCAAATTATGCGCTCTACGACGGTTTCGTGGTGTTGCACGGCACCGACACCATGTCTTATAGCGCCTCGGCGCTGAGCTTCATGTTGGAGGATTTGGCCAAACCTGTGGTCTTTACAGGTAGCCAAATCCCTATCGGAGTACTCCGCACCGACGGTAGAGAGAACCTAATCACCGCAATCGAAATCGCGGGAGCCTACCACCAGGGGCGTGCTCGTGTGCCCGAGGTGTCGCTCTACTTCCAAAACCGCCTCTACCGTGCCAATCGCACCACAAAGTGGAGTGCCGAAGAGCTCGATGCCTTTCGTTCGCCCAACTGCCCACCCCTTGCCGAAGTGGGGGTCAACATAACCTACAACACCCATGTTATTCGACCCGCCGACCCGAGCTCTACGCTCGATGTTTCGACCTCGGTGAGCGACTCGGTGGCCGTGGTGAAGCTTTTTCCTGCGCTCAACTACTCGATTTTCGAGCAGATGCTCTCGTGCGAGGGGCTGCGCGGTGTGATCCTCCAGACCTATGGAGCGGGCAATGCGCCCACCCATCCGCTATTTTTGGATAGCATTCGCAAAGCTGTAGAGCGCGGCGTGGTGGTGCTCAACATTTCGCAATGTGTCAACGGTCGGGTCGAGATGTCTCTGTATCAGACGGGGCAAGCGCTGGCAGAGAGCGGCGTGGAGTGTGGTTTCGACATGACCATCGAGGCGGCAACCACAAAGATGAGCTACTTGCTGGGTAAATATGCCTCTGCCGAGCGGGTCAAAGCGGAACTTAATCGTGATTTGCGCGGCGAGCTTTGTTTGTAGATCGCCCAAAAAAAGAGGAGAAAAAAGCGCTGAACACAAATTTAAAGAGAATATAGGCGTTGCATAAAAGAATTTTTTTTTATATATTTCGCAACGTAAATGTAGTTGAATAAGAGTGGATGCGTAGCTTTGGGGGGTTAATCGCTTGTGCGTTAATGTGTTAATGCAGATTAGCTTGCGAAAAAGCCAAGAGGAAGAAATTGAGAAAATGGTGCAAAATTTTGTTTTGATAGAGAAAAGAGATGAAAATTTGCCAGGTAAACAAAAAAAATAATTAAAAAATAAAATTTAACTAACAAAAATTAATTACTTAACACAACTATGAAAAAATTTTCGATTCTAACAGTTGCCTCGCTAGCTCTAGGTACTGTAAACACATTCGCTCAAGAGGCTGCTGCGGCAGTTGAGAACATTGCTGGTGATAGCATGCACCACATTTTGATGCAAAAATTCCTCGAAGGAGGTTGGGAGTGGATGCTTCCAGTACTTGTTTGTTTGGTGATCGGTTTGGCTGTAGCCATCGAGCGTATCCTTTACCTAGCACTTGCAACTATCAACACAAAGAAATTTGTAGAGAAAGTTGAGACTACAATCATGGAAGAGGGCGTTGAGGCAGCGGCAGCACTTTGCCAAAGCACTCCTGGTCCTATCGCTTCTATCTACTACCAAGGTTTGAGCCGTTACAACCAAGGTCTCGACGCAGTAGAGAAGACAGTTGCTTCTTATGGTTCTGTTCAAACAGGTCAAATGGAGTCTGGTCTTAGCTGGGTAGGTCTTTTCATCGCTCTTGCTCCTATGTTGGGATTCATGGGTACCGTAGTCGGTATGATCGGTGCGTTCGATATGATCCAAGCAGCAGGTGACATCTCTCCAACTATCGTTGCGGGTGGTATCAAGGTTGCGCTTTTGACAACTCTTATGGGTCTTATCGTTGCGGTTATCCTTCAAATTTTCTACAACTACATCGTAGCAAAGATCGACTCTTTGGTTAACGACATGGAGGATTCATCAATCATCTTGCTAGACATCCTTATCGCTTACAGCAAGAAATAAGCAACAACCTACTTAAGAGATAAATAGAATGAAAAATATATTTAAAATATTGCTTGGAGTAATGCTAGCAGTGACAGTGTGCGTTATCGCATACCCTGTCTACACAGCATTTACTGGAGGCTCTGAAGAAGCTGTCGCAGCTGCGATCGGTGTCAACCTCTACTGGGGTTACGCACTACTTGCATTGGTTGTGATTTCGGCTCTTTTCGGCTCAATTTACGGAATGTTTAAAGCATCGACAGGTCTGCTTAAGACTATCCTTTCATTTATTGCTGTTGCAGCAATCGTGGTTGGTTCATACCTAATCGCTGCAAGTCACACAATCGAGATCACTAACATCGAGAACGGTGGCTTCTTCCCAGCGGTAGACACAATCATCACCGAAAGTTCTATTATTATCACCTACGTTGTGATGGGTGCAGCAATCGTTGCAGCAATCGCTTCTGAGGTGATGGGTGCTTTCAAATAAACAGGAGGCTAAACAATGGGAAAAAATAAAAGAGAAATACAAGAGATCAATGCTGGTTCTATGGCCGACATCGCCTTCTTGTTGCTTATCTTCTTCCTTGTTGCCACTACAATGAACGTTGACACTGGTTTGGCTCGTATGCTACCACCTCTTCCCGAGGACGATCAACAACAAGAAGAGATCGATATTAAGGAGCGTAACATCCTCCTAGTATTTGTTTCTGGTAGCGGTAACATCATGGCAGGTGGCGAACCTATCGACATCAAGGCGTTGACAAACAAAACTAAAGAGTTTGTCCTCAACATCGCCGACGATGAGAACATGCCAGAGAAGGAGACCAAGGAGTTTGAACTCCCCGACGGCAGCACGTGGCTCTACCCAACTAGTTCGGGTGTCGTGTCGTTGCAAACAGCACGTGAGACCGACTACCGTGTTTACATCCAAGTGCAAAACGAACTTACTCGTGCCTTCAACGAGATCCGCGACGAGGTGTGTAACGCAAAATTTGGTGTAAACTTCGCCGACCTCGACTCAGATACCCGCGACGTAGTTGTCAAAGCTATCCAAGTTAAGATCTCAGAGGCTGAACCACGCGAAATTAAAAAGTAAGAGATATGGCAGTAATCAAAAAGAAGGGTAACAAAGGTACCCCAAAAATTTCATCAGGATCGTTGCCCGATATTATCTTCATGATTCTCTTCTTCTTCATGGTGTCAACAACCATGCGTGACCAAGAGCTATTGGTAAAGACAAAACTACCAGGAGCAACCGAGGTTCAGAAATTGGAGAAGAAATCATTGGTAAGTTACATCCACGTTGGTCCTCCAGCAGTATCAATGCAGGCTAAGTTCGGTACAGCAACACGTATCCAACTCAACGACTCATACCGTACAACTCGCGACATCTTGGACTACATCGCAGCTGAACGCGACAACCTCAACGAGGCCGACCGCGCACAACTTACAGTGTGTCTTAAGACCGACGAGAATACCAAAATGGGTATCGTAAGTGACATCAAACAAGAGCTTCGCCGTGCTAACGCACTCAAAGTTTCTTACGCAGCAAGCAAATCAATGGGATACTAGAAATAGTGACCCCGAGCAGCAAGCTCGCACAATCTATAATAAGGTGGCTGACAGGTTTTTTCTTGTTGGCCACTTTTGTGTTTTTTTTACTGAGACCGACTGAGAAGAATTGAGGCTTTCTGAGGCTTTCTGAGAATTACTGAGGACGCTATTTTACTCCATCAAAAGGGGCTTCATCCCTTCGGAGATATATTCGCGGTAGCCGCCCTGGCCGTTGTCGAAAATCAGGTAGACCTCGGCATCGGTGAGCGACTCGGCAACCTCGATTGCTCGATCGGAGCCTAGCGCCATGAGCATGGTGCCGTAGGCATCGGCCAGGGCACATGTGGGAGCTACGACGGTGGCCGAGAGTAGCTGCGAGAGTTTGCTGCCACCCGTTGTGGGGTCTATGGTGTGGGCCACTTTATTGCCCTGCTCGTCGAGGTAGAAACGGCGGTAGTTGCCCGAAGTTGCCATGGCTCGGTAAGGCGAGTCGGCAGCGATAGCCACGCGGCGTTGGATATACTCGCCATCGCTCATGTTGCCCTCGAATGGGGTTTCGATACCTATGCGCCAGGGGTTGCCGTAGGGGTTCACGCCGCGGCAGACGATCTCGCCGCCGATGTCGACCATGTAGTTCTCGGCACCCATCTCGCGGGTCAATTCGCCCAACACGTCGACCACGTAGCCCTTGGCTATCGAGTTCAGGTCGATCTGAGTACGAGGGTCTTGGCGCACCAGGCGGTGACCCTCGATGCTGATTTTCTGGTAGCCCACAAACTCCAAAATCGAGTCGATATTGGGCTCTTTTACCCTCTCCTCCTTTGCGCCAAAGCCCAGCGCTTTGACCAGTGGAGCCACGGTGATGTCGTAAGCGCCACCGCTCAAGCGGCTCACAGAATCGCTCAAACGGAGGTTGTAGATCAGTGCGGGGGTGAGCGAATCGCACTCGCCGCGATTGATGCGGCTCAGGTGGGATGTGGGATCGAAGAGCGACATCTCGCCCTTGAATTGGGTGTCGGCCTCCATCGCTGCGGCGTAGAGTTCGCCACCGCTCGATTCCGTGTCGGCGATGATGCGCAGTGTGGTGCCCAACATCGCCCCTTCGACCTTGGTGTATTGTGTTGTGGGGTTGGCGCAACTGCTTGCGAAGCAGGTCGCAACCGCAAAACTTATAATGTGTTTTCTCATCGCTTGGCTCTATTTTTGCGTAAAAATATGCAATATTTTACTTATTTTATATTAAAGCGGTGCAAATATTTAAAAAAAGTTGCCTAGTCGTTGCGTATTAATAATTTATGTTGTACCTTTGCCAGCGCTCTGGCGTGATTACGAGTAAGGGTAATGCGTTGTAGAGTGTAACTAAATTTTATAAAAAATGGCATATTTAACACCAGAGAAAAAGCAAGAGCTTTTTGGTAAGTACGGAACGTCTAACACCGATACAGGTTCTCCAGAGAGCCAAATCGCGTTGTTCTCATACCGTATTAGCCACCTTACCGAGCACCTTAAGAAAAACCGCCACGACTTCGGAACTCAACGTTCTTTGTTGGCATTGGTAGGTAAACGTCGTAAGATGCTTAATTACTTGAAGAACACTGAGATCGAGCGTTACCGTGCGATTCTTAAAGAGTTGAATCTTCGTAAGTAAGAGGATCAAAGGATGCAGTTCTTTTTCGGGAGAACTGCTCCTTTTTTATTTTGGATGCAAAAGACAAATCAATAGAAATTATGGAAGGACAAGAATTGTACAACATTGTACAAAAGACGATCACGCTAGCCGACGGCCGCGAGATCATGATCGAAACAGGAAAATTGGCTAAACAGGCAGACGGTGCCGTAGTTGTAAAGATGGGCGACACGATGCTCCTTGCAACAGTTGTAGCCGCAAAGGATGCTAAACCAGACACAGATTTTATGCCGTTGCAGGTGGAGTACAAAGAGAAATACGCTTCGTGCGGTCGTTTCCCTGGTGGCTTCATGAAGCGTGAGGCTCGTGCCAACGACAGCGAGATTCTCGTTGCTCGTTTGATCGACCGTGCACTTCGCCCACTATTCCCCGCAGATTACCACGCCGACGTTTTCGTCACCGTGAACCTAATCTCGGCAGACAAAGATATTCAACCAGATGCTCTTGCAGGTCTTGCAGCTTCGGCAGCGCTTGCGGTATCTGATATTCCATTCCAAGGCCCAATCTCGGAGGTTCGCGTAGCTCGCAAAAACGGCGAATTTGTGATCAATCCTGGCTTCTCGGAGATGGCAGACGTAGACCTGGATATCATGGTTGCAGGTACTATCGATAACATCATGATGGTCGAAGGCGAGATGCTAGAGGTTTCAGAAGATGTTATGCTAGAGTCGATTAAGGTTGCTCACGAAGAGATCAAAAAGCACTGTATAGCTCAAGCAGAGCTTATGGAGGCTGTGGGCAAAACCGTAAAACGCACATACTGCCACGAGGATTCAGACCTTGAACTTCGCGACAGAATCGTAGCGGAGCTCTACGACAAAGCTTACGCTATCGCAACTAGCGGAACAATGAAGCACGAGCGTTCGGAGGCATTCGAGGCTTTGGAGGCTGACTTCATCGCAACTTTCTCAGAGGAGGAGTTGGAAGGCAAACTCACTTTGATCAAGAAATATTTCCACGACGACGTACTCAAAAAGGCGATGCGTAACATGATCCTCGACTTGGGTCAACGCCTCGACGGTCGTAAGACCGACCAAATTCGTCCGATCTGCTGCGAGGTGGGTTACCTCCCTGCGGCTCACGGTTCGGCAATCTTCACACGTGGTGAGACTCAGTCACTTACAACAGTGACTTTGGGTACTAAGATGGACGAAAAACAAAAGGACGAAGTGTTGGTGACTGGCTCAGAGCAATTTGTGCTTCACTACAACTTCCCTCCATTCTCAACTGGCGAGGCACGTCCACAACGCGCCCTAAGCCGTCGCGAGATTGGTCACGGAAACCTCGCTTGGCGCGGTCTTAAACCGATGGTTCCACTAGGGTCGGAGAACCCTTACGCAGTGCGCGTAGTGTCGGACATCTTGGAGTCTAACGGTTCATCATCTATGGCTACTGTATGTGCTGGTACTCTTGCACTTATGGACGCTGGTGTGAAGCTCAAAAAACCAGTTTCTGGTATCGCAATGGGTCTTATCTCAGACTCTGCAACAGGCAAATGGGCTGTTCTTTCGGACATCTTGGGCGACGAGGATCACTTGGGTGACATGGACTTTAAAGTTACTGGTACTAAGGATGGTATCACCGCAACACAGATGGATATCAAGGTCGACGGACTCTCTTACGAGGTGTTGGCAGCAGCGTTGGAGCAAGCGCGCGTAGGTCGTCTCCACATCTTGGGCAAGATCACCGATTGTATGCCTGAGCCACGCGAGGATTACCGTCCATTCGTGCCACGCATCGTACAGATCGCTATCCCACAAGAGATGATTGGTGCAATCATCGGCCCTGGCGGAAAGATCATTCAAGACATCCAAAAGACCACTGGCACAACAATCACCATCACCGAAGTCGATAACAAGGGCTTGGTCGACATCTTCGGTATCGATAAAGACTCTTTGGATGCAGCTCTTAACCGCATCAAGGGAATTGTTGCCGTTCCAGAAGTGGGCGAGATTTACAACGGAACTATCCGCTCGATTGTAGCGTTCGGTGCTTTCGTCGAGATCATGCCTGGTAAGGATGCTCTGCTTCACATCTCGGAGATCGACTACAAACGTTTCGAGACTATGGACGAGACTGGCCTTAAAGAGGGCGAACAGATTGAGGTTAAGCTCATTGGTGTAGATCCAAAGACCAATAAACTTAAGCTTTCTCGCAAGGCGTTGCTACCAAAACCAGAAGGTTGGGTAGAGCGCGAGCGCAAGCCACGCGAGGATCGCGAACGCCGCGAACGTCGCCCAGCGAGAGACTAAATAACCAGGCATGGCTTTTTTGCTGCCATGTACCTGACGCTAGAATATGCACCCTTTGTGGGTGCATATTTTTTTTGCTTCTTATGTTAGTGTCTCAGAAAATTCTCAGTCTGTCTCAGAAAAACCCCAGCCGAGCGGCTCAGCATGAAAGCTCAAAAGATTTAGTTGGAGTGTGAATAATTTTTATTATCTTTACACAAAATTACCGAAAATGAGTTGTAAAAGCTGTAAATGTAAAAACAGACCCGATATAGGTAGAGGCGTTATCTTCTGCAATTGTGAATCTGAACCTCAGGCTACGGCCCACCAGGAGTGTTATAAGCACCGTGAGAATGATTGGTTGCGGGAATATCCCAACAATCTACCCACAGATATTATCGAGGTACGATTTAAAAATACCCGCCGTTCGTACTATCAAAATGTCCACAACATCGACCTTAAAGTTGGTGATATTGTGGCTGTTGAGTCGTCGCCAGGTCACGATATTGGCACAGTGTCGCTCATGGGCGACATGGTGGCACGCCAAATTAAGCGCACAGGGTTCAACCCCTACAATGGCGAATTTAAGAAGATCTACCGCAAGGCCAAGCCCTACGACATCGAAAAGTGGCAGGAGGCTATTGGCTTGGAGCACGAAACGATGATCCTCTCGCGCCAGATCGCAGCCGATATGGGGCTCAATATGAAGATTGGAGATGTTGAGTATCAGGGAGATAGAATCAAAGCGATCTTCTACTACATCGCCGACGAACGCGTGGACTTCCGCGAATTGATCAAGGTCTTTGCCGACCGCTTCCACATCCGCATCGAGATGAAGCAGATCGGAGCGCGCCAGGAGGCGGGTCAGATTGGTGGTATTGGCCCTTGTGGTCGCGAACTTTGCTGCTCGGCTTGGATGTCGAACTTTACTAGTGTGACCACCAATGCTGCGCGTATGCAGGAGATCTCGCTCAATCCGCAAAAGCTTATAGGTCAATGCTCTAAGTTGAAGTGTTGCATGATGTATGAGTACGACACCTACGTCGATGCCCGCAAGGAATTCCCTCGTTTGCGCGAGCCTTTGCAGGCGCTCGATGGCGAATATTACCTTATCAAGAACGACATCCTGGCTCGCACAATGTCGTTCAGCAGTAGCAAAGATGCGATTGTGAATATGATTACTTTGCCAGTTTCGCGTGTGTGGGAGATCTTAAATATTAATAAAACAGGTAAAAAGGTCGACCAACTTCAACGCGAAGAGGACATTGTGCCCCCTTCCGACGAGCCTAAATTCTGCTCGACCGAAGATAGCATCACCCGCTTCGACTCGGCTAAGGGCTCGCGACAATCGGGTAGAGGTGGCCGCTCGGGTCGTGGTGGCAGAGGTGGCCGCGATAACAACGAGAATCGTCGTCGCTCGAACAACCAAAATCGCCGCGAAGATGACTCTGCAGAGCAGCAAAACGCCGAGGCTACAGCCGCGCAAACCCCTAATAAAGAGCCACGTGCGCCACGCCAGCCAAATAGAGAGGTGGGCGAAAACCGCGAGGGCTCAGAACGTCGCAACAACGAGGGCGCAGAGCGCCGCAACAACAATAACCGCAATCGCAATCGTCGCCCGCGCCCTGCGAATCAGGCGGCAGCGGGTGCACAGAGCGAGCGTCGAGAGCGCCCAAATCAACCGCCACGCGAAGGACAACAACCAAAAAAGGAGTAACAATGTTGCCTCTGAGAGCAATTTTAGCATTGGGGGTCGTCTTGCTGCTACCTGCATGTGCGCAGCGAAATAGCACAGCCGAGGTCGCGGAGGTGAACCCCGTGGATTGGTTTACTCCTGCCAGGGTGGAATTGCCTGTAACTGATACAGTTAGCTACGCGCAGATCTATATCGTGCTGCGCTACACCAACATCATCTCCACCGATAGTGTCGAGGTGGTTGTTACCACTACCGCCCCTGATGGTGTGACCTGGAACGAGCCTCATGCGATACACACGCCCCAGGGCAACCACTCCATCCACATGGTCGAAAGCCTCTACCGCAGCCAGGTGAAGTGGGGGCAGGTGGGCAACTATACGGTGACGTTTCATCCGAAGCAGCCCTATAAAGGAGTCTCGGCGGTAGGCGTTAATGTCTTATATAACAAATAAAGAAGCCGACTACCAAGGTCATTTTCGGCACTTTCCTCCGCTTTTAATCCTCACGCTTTAAGTACGCGGCGGTAAAAATGCTCACAAAGCCCCAAAACTAACCTTGCTATTCGACTTCTTTAAGAGGATAAATTATTAGTGATGCGTTAATTTTTTAAAATTTATTGTAACTAATTAATATATAACTATTTGTATCTAATATTTAAATAAACGATTTGAATATAAACTTTATTTAACACGTCATTGCGGACTTGATCCGCAATCTCTTTCTCTAATTTTTGAGATTCTGAATCAAGTTCAGAATGACGACTTAACGAGTTCAGAATGACGATTTTACGAGTTCAGAATGATGACTTAACAAGTTCAGAATGATGATTTTACAAGTTCACAATGACGACTTTAGTTTAACGCATCAGTACTAAGAATAAATAAATAATTATAAACAGCAAGAATTGAATTATGGGAAAAGATAAACTACGAAAATTTGCCGAAAATCTTACATTCAAGAATTTCGTGCAGCCCGAATTTGAAGATATTTTCCACAAAGATCACCCCCTCAAAGGCCGCTGGGCAGAGGAGTTCTTCGGCAACGGCAAGCCGATAATCCTTGAACTAGGGTGCGGAAAAGGCGAATACACCGTGGCTTTAGCCGCGCGAGATGAGTCGCACAACTACATTGGAATCGACATCAAGGGCGCCCGCATGTGGCGCGGTGCCAAGCAGGCTACAGCCGCCGAGATGACAAATGTTGCGTTTCTGCGCACACGCATAGAGTTTATAAATTCATTTTTTGCCCCTGGCGAGATCGCCGAAATCTGGGTCACCTTCCCCGATCCGCAGCTCAAACGCCGCCGTGCCAAGAAGCGCCTAACCTCGCCACTATTCTTGGAACGATACGCGCAAATGCTTACCGCCGACGGAGTTATAAACCTTAAAAGCGACTCGCAACACCTCTACAACTACACCCAAGAGGTGGTGCGCCACTTCGCTCTGCCACTCGAAGTAGCTAACGCAGACATCTACGGCTCGGGCTTTGCCGACCAAACTTTATCGGTGAAAACCGCCTACGAGACAATGTTCTTAAAGCGCAGATTGCCAATAACATACACCCGCTTCGGTCTGGGAGGGCAAACCCAATTCCCGCACTTCGAATGGGAGGAGGACGAGAAACTTAAAGACGAAAAAGATAACGAGTTAGAGCGCCAAGGCATGCCCAAGAATAATTGCTTGTAGGGTCTCCTTAGTGCAAACGCACGATCACTAACACTCTTACTGCGCTTACGCCGCGCGGGCGCCAAGCTTAAGCTTGGATCCAAAAACCTTTGGTTTTTGACTTTTTGTTGCGTTGATGTGCGAGGTGGCCTACCGCAGGGAGGAGTAGCTGCCGACGAGGAGGGGGCTGGGTGGTGCTTGTACATCCACAAAAAAAATATATAGCAGAGCTTTTTTCGCACGTTTGTAAAAAAAGCATAATGCGTGAGCTAGGAATCGAGCAAAACTTATTGTATCTTTGCGTTTTATTTAATCAGTTGTAGACCATTTTAAAATGCAATATTATCAGGCAATCATCTCTTCGTACGGTTGGCAGGGTTTAGCGCTTATGGCATTTATCATAGTGCTATTCGTGATTCAACTCTGCTACTATGGCGCAAGCTTTAGGCGTTTGGGCAACTATCTCAACAAGAAACGCAAGGCGTTGCACCCCACGCCACCTCCCATCTCACTTATTGTGCCGATGTTCTCCGAAGATTACGACTACCTCGAAGAGACTCTGCCGCTGCTTCTCTCGCAGGAGGGTGTCGAGTTCGAGGTGGTGATAGTGTATGTGGGTTGCGACAACGACTTTTTCGAAGATATGGTGCGCCTCAAAGGGGTTTTCCACAACATTTCGGTAACTAAGATCGAACGCAACGAGCGCTTCCCGATCTCGGTTAAGACCGCTCTGAACGTGGGAATCAAGGCCTCGCGCTACGAACATATCCTCTTTTCGACAACCGATGCTCGACCCTGGTCGCAGAAGTGGCTGCAACTTATGTCGCGCGGCTTCCAACGCGGCGATGTGGTTGTGGGTTACTGCGGCGTGGAGACCGTAGACGATAAATTCGACTCCTACTTTATCCGTGCTTCGCGCTTCGCCGAGTCGCTTATGTGGCTCTCGAAAGCTACCGCGGCGCGCCCCTACAGGGCTATACGTTCGAACATGGGATTCACCCGTTCGCTCTACTTTGGGGTCAAAGGCTTCAATCGCCTCAATATGAATATTGGCGAGGACGACCTCTTTATGCAGAGCATAATGACTCGCGAGAACACCAGCGTGATCCTCTCGCCCCGCGCAACGGTCTTTCAGCGCAATTGGGGGCGACTCGACGGACTTATCGACACCACGCGCTATTATGGTTCGGCAACGAAGTTTTACCCCTCGCACGCTCGAAACTTCGTGGCGTGGGAGATGGCTAGTCGAGTGCTATTCTTTGTGCTGATCGTGGCGGGTGTGATTCTGTTGCCCCTGGAGCTGAAGGCTCTCATTCTGTTTTTTGTTTTGATTCGTATATGGGTGATGCTCAGCACTGTAAATAAAGTTGCAAAACGCGTGGGCGAGGAACGAATTGTGGGCAGATACCTCCTTTTCGACCTCCTGCAACCACTCTTTGCGCTCTTTATGGCCACCAAAATGATTAAACGCGACAAGCGAGTATGGAGATAGAGGAGTATATCATTGCCGACGACACAACGCTGGTCGACGCGGCACTTGGGGGCGACCACCGCGCTTTCGAATCGTTGACTACGCGCTACCGCGAAGCTATATATCGCCTTATGTTGACCCGCACGGGCAGCTCGCACGATGCCAACGATCTGATCCAGGAGACCCTTATCAAGGTCTACCTCAACTTGTCGCGCTACAACAAAGCCTACACATTTGGGCAGTGGATCTACACCATCGCGCGCAACACCCTGATCGACTCGCAGCGCCGCCGTCACGACGATTTCTCGATCGACGACCGCTTCTCGATCTCCGACATTAAAAACCCCACCCCCGAGCAGAGCGTGATAAATGGTCAGGATCGAGGTCTGATCGAAGCTTCGATCGAGAAGCTATCGGCCAAACATGCCGAACTTTTCCGCATGCGTTTTCTCGACGAGTACACCTACGAGGAGATCGCCGAGCGGCTGCAAATGCCCCTGGGCAGTGTCAAAACAAATATTCACCGCGCCCGAGCTAAGATGTGTAAATTGCTGCTCGACGGCGATAAATAGAACTTTTCATGGAACTTATAATTCGCTACTTTCCTTCGCTCACCGAGCGCCAAATCGAGCAATTCGCTGCTCTTTACAGCCTCTACGAAGAGTGGAATTCGAAGATCAATGTTGTCTCGCGCAAAGATTTCGACCAGCTCTACCTGCGCCACGTCCTACATTCCTTAGCTATAGCTAAGGTTTGTCAGTTCGACGATGGGGCGCGGATCCTCGACGTGGGGTGCGGGGGTGGCTTTCCCTCGATTCCGTTGGCGATTCTCTTTCCGCGGGTGCAAATTGTGGCGGCCGACTCCATCGGTAAGAAGATTACGGTAGTGCGTGGGGTGAGCGAGGCCTTGGGATTGGAGAACTTGACTGCTCATTGCGGGCGCGTGGAGCAGATCTCGGCACGTTTCGACTACGTTGTCTCGCGGGCGGTGACCGCGATGCCCACCTTCGTGAATTGGATCTGGGGCAAGATCGAGCGTGGCAAGCGCGGAACTCTCCACAACGGCATCCTCTACCTCAAAGGTGGCGACTTGGCCGAAGAGTTGGCTCTCACTGGCAAGAGGTGGGATATATACGAGATTTCGGATCTCTTCGACGAGGAGTTTTTCCTCACCAAGAAAGTAGTGTATACACGCAAATAATAGATATTATAACTAAAATAGTACGATTTTGTAACATTTTAGTATAAAAAACTCTTTTTTGTTGTTGAAATTTTATATATTTGCTAATCGAAAAATATCAAAATAACTATAACTACTATGTACGGAAAGATTAAAGAGTATCTACAAGCAGAGTTGGCCGAGATTAAAAGCGCTGGACTCTACAAAAGTGAGCGTGTGATCGAGTCATCACAAAGTGCCCAGATCGAGGTGGCAGGCAAGAAAGTGTTGAACTTTTGTGCCAACAACTACCTAGGCCTATCGAACAATCAACGTTTGATTGATGCTGCCAAAGCAGCTATGGATGCGCGCGGCTATGGCTTGTCGTCGGTACGCTTTATTTGCGGCTGCCAAGACATCCACAAAGATCTCGAAGCAGCTATCTCGAACTATTTCGGCACCGAGGATACTATCCTCTACGCTGCATGTTTCGATGCTAACGGCGGTGTTTTCGAGCCTCTCTTCTCGGCGGACGATGCAATCATCTCGGATTCGCTCAACCACGCTTCGATCATCGACGGTGTGCGCCTTTGTAAAGCTGTGCGCTATCGTTACGCCAACGCCGACATGGAGGAGTTGGAAAATGTATTGAAACTCTCTCAAGCACAACGCTTTAGAATCATCGTTACCGACGGAGTTTTCTCGATGGATGGCAACGCTGCACCACTCGACAAGATCTACGACTTGGCAAACAAATACGACGCTTTGGTGATGGTCGACGAGTGCCACTCGGCAGGCGTTTTGGGCGCTACAGGTCGCGGAATCACCGAACTTTACAACTTGCACGGCAAAATCGACATCATCACAGGAACCTTGGGTAAGGCTTTCGGTGGCGCTATCGGTGGTTTCACCACTGGTCGCAAAGAGATCATCGATATGTTGCGCCAACGTTCGCGCCCCTACCTCTTCTCGAATTCGCTCCCACCTGCTGTTGTAGGCGCTGGTATCGAGATGTTTAAGCTTTTGGGCGAGAGTAACGAGATCCACGACCGCCTGGTTGGCAATGTCGAGCGTTTCCGCACCGCTATGATCGCTGCGGGATTCGACATCAAACCTACGGTTTCGGCGATCTGCGCTGTGATGCTCTACGATGCTCCACTATCGCAAAAATTTGCCGCTGCGCTCCAAGAAGAAGGTGTCTTCGTGACGGGCTTCTACTACCCCGTAGTGCCTAAGGGTCAGGCTCGTATCCGCGTTCAAGTTTCGGCAGGACACTCTACCGAGGACATCGACAACTGCGTTGAGGCCTTCGTGAAAGTTGGCCGCGAATTGGGCGTAATAAAATAAGCAAACGACAAAATAATAATAACTCTTTAGAGTGCGACTAATAAGTCGAAGTTTTATTGATATGCGTCATTGCGGCTCGTAGGCCGCAATGACGAACATATTACTTTTTTTGACTGCTAGCCACTCCCCGATGAGAGATAAAACTTAAAGTTAAACATTATGGCAAAGTCTCAACTCAACGACATCGACCGCAAGATCTTACGATTTTTGATTAAAAATGCACGCATGCCCTACCTTGAAATCGCACGCGAGTGTGGAGTCTCTGGTGCAGCGATTCATCAAAGAATTCGCAAGCTAGAGGAGCAGAATGTGATATTGGGAAGCCGTATCTTGGTGAACCCCAAAGCTTTAGGTTTCGATGTTTGTGCCTTTATCGGCATCACCCTCAAAGACCCACGGATGTTGCTCGACACGATGAATCACCTTATATCAATCCCCGAGATCGTCGAAAGTCACTTCGTTACGGGTGACTACAACATCTTGGTGAAGGTCTACTGCACCGACAACGAGCACATGATGAACACGCTGTTCGACAACTTGCTCACGATTCCTGGCGTGGCTTCGACTCAGACATCGCTGTCGCTCAAAGAGACTTTCCATAGCCAAGTTTACTTGAACTTTGTAGGTAACGAGTAGTGGGGCAACTCGCTGCACATCGGCGATTTAAAAGCTAATACAACACATAGTGCGAGAGGTAAAGAAATTAAAATTTGACATCACTCAACAACAGGTATTCACCTCGATAGTGACCCTATTTTTATTGAGTGTTGCGGGTTGTTGGGCTCTCTGCTCGGGCTATCATTCGCCCGTGGCATTCCCTACAAACGTCTCTCTGCTTGGTGGGTGGATTAGCTCATTCCAATTGCAACACCCCCTCTGGTCGTCGATTCTGACCTCCGCGCTCATATTCTTTTCGTCAATTCGTTTGGGGCACATCGTCTCGATCCTTAACCTCTACGCCACCGCAACATCGATCCAACTACCCATTATCGGGATGCTTATGTGGTGCGTGACCTTGGGCGAGGACTACCTCGTCTCCGCCTTAATCACCTCTGTCTCTGCCTATTACCTTGGTCGACTTATGCTCGCAGCACGAAGTAACACCTACCTCGGGCACATCTTCGACATCTCGTTTTTTATCTCGCTTCTGCCGCTACTATATGCCCCATCGGTGATGCTGTGGCTCTCGGCTCTGCTAATCCTCGTGCAGATGGGTATGACACTGAGGGAGTGGCTGATCTCTCTTGTCGGCTTCCTTTTGTCCTTAGTGGTGACTTCCTACATCTTTTGGCTCTGTGGCTACGACTTTCTTTATGCTGCGCAACAATTCCAGGATCAGCTTTTTGGCTACTCCAATGTGCTTAGTTTCAATACGTTACTGCTCTTTAGGGCGATATTTTTTTTAATTGCCTTGCTGCTCGCCCTCATCTCTGTTGTGTGGGTCGGTGAGAGTATACCCAAGAATAAAATTAGGCTGAGCATGTGCCTCACCCTAATCTTCACTCTGCCTGCAACCTACCTACTTCCGTCGGCTAATATGTTGACATTTAGCCTCGTAGCACCCGCCGTGGCAGTCATGAGCTCGTTCGCTATAGCGCACCTGCGAGGCCTCGCGGCAAACATCATCTATTTCGCGCTGCTACTGCTCCTGCTCTTGGCTATGTTTACACCCCAGTACCTCCCTTTCGACGAGCTTATTCGCGCACTGAAGTAGCTTATTGCCCTTGCTTTCTGCCCTTGCTTTCTGCCTTTTCTTTCTGCCTTTTCTTTCTGCCTTTTCTTTCTGCCCTTGCAGCGGGCGGCCGCCAGGCTAGCCTGGACCCAAAAACCTTTGGTTTTTGACTTTTTGTTGCGCCGATGTGTGAGGCTTCGCCTGGGCGATATATGAATTGCAACGAGCTTATGAAAGTTCACTTTCATAAGCTCCTCACACTTCATATATCTATGCAAACCTGCGGTTGTCAACACACATCTGCGAAGTTCAACCTCGATATTATAAGTTTCTATGCTTGTTATTGTGATCTCCCTAGTCGTCATTGCGGCCTCCGAGCCAATCGTGTCCAAAATAATTTACATAATAATCAAACCTATGCAATTTAACCCGCCAGTGCGTCATTGCGGCCTCCGAGCCGCAATCTCTAACATATTTACTGTCAGTTATTTTCGAGATTGCGGATCAAGTCCGCAATGACGGATAGGGGGATATTGTCAAGAAAATCAGCTCTAGGGGGATTCTTGTATTTAAATATTTGTATGCCCCTACTCAGTGCGTTCTTCAAGGTTGTAGTCGCTCCACTTCGAGTTTGCGCTGTAGGCATCCATCGAGCCGCTAGGGATATATACTCGTTTTGCGCTCACGCCATCGGAGAATGTATCGGGGAGTAGGCGGAAGCTTGTCGAGCTCACACTCACCGCATCGAGCGCTGTGGCATCTGCCCAAAACACTTCGAGGCTGTCGAGGCTCGAACAACCTCTAAAGGTATCTGTGCCGAGCGTGGTAACGCTTGCGGGGATCTGGAGGTTGCCGCTAAGGCTTGTGCAGTATTGGAATGCGTAGTGGCTTATCGATGTTAGGTTCTCGTTGAATGTCACCGATGCTAGATCGTAACACCTATCGAACGAGTAGCGACCAATGCTCTCTAGGCGCGTTGGGAATGTAAGCGATGTGAGTGCAGAGCAGCCATAGAATGCGTAGTCGGCGATCGACGAGAGCTTGGTGTTGAATTCGATAGCGTCGAGCGATGTGCACTCCGAGAATGCTCCAATTCCCTGGTAGGCATTCAAATACTCGCCATCGATCGAGAGCATTGTCGAAGGGAGAGTGAGTGTTCCATCGAGATCGGCGCACTCGGCAAAGGCTCCCACGCCGATAGTTGTAAGACCCTCCTCCAATACCAAAGAGGTGATTTTGGTGCCACGGAATACCTGTGTGTTGCTCCACTCGCCTAGCGAGCCAGGGATGGTGAGACAGCCTGTGATCATGCAATCTCTAAATGCCCAGTTGCCGAGCGTCTTGATTGTCGATGGTAACACGAGCGAGGTGGTTATACCCGAGCAGCCGTAGAATGCCGCAGCGTCGATTGTGGTTACACCCTCCTCCAAAACGACAGACGAGATCGAAGTACAGTTGTAGAAGGCGTAAGTTGGAACCGTGCTGAGCGTTGCGGGGATCACCAAGGTGCCCGAGAGGTTCGAGCAGCCCGAGAACGAGTATGTGCCGATCGATGTGACGTGGCTAGGGATCACTAGGGTGCCCGAGAGCCTCGAGCAGCCGCTAAATGTAGATTTCTCAATCGCGGTTATGCTCGTTGGGATCGATACGCTACCAGTCATGCTCGAACAAGATGAGAAGGCGCTCGCGCCCAAGAAGGTCAAGCTCTCGGGGAGTGTCAAATCGCCCGTTGCCGCAGCGCAGCCCGAGAATGCGTAGTTACCTATATATTCTAGGTCGGGGAGCAGCTCACCGAAGTCGAGTTGCAATCGTGTACAGCCGTAGAATGCGTAGTCGGCGATGTACTTGATATTTTTGGGGAGCACCAAACGCGTCATGTAGCTAGCATCGCGGAAGAGCTCGGTGGGGATAGCGTTGCCCGAAACAATATAATCCTCCACCAGGTAGTACTTCAAATCCATGTCTCCGACCACGGTCACTCCCGAGAGGTCGATGTCCACCAAGCTCTGATTCTTAGCCAAGTCGCCCAAGACGTTGAGCTCCGTTTCGCTCAACTCACCCGAGATCACGATTCCCTCCATTGCGTTGAGCGTGGTTGTGCCGAAGAGCAATTGTAGGTATACCGAGAAGTCGTCGAAAGGCTCCGATCCAGTGTAGTAACTTACGGCGTTACCTTGCGAAACTCCATACTCGAAGGTGAAGCCCGTGTCGGTGTTTTTGAAAACTATAGCTCCGCTGCGGCCATAACTATCTGTGGCGGTGAAGGGCTCTGCGGTGAAGTTGTAGCTGCGCTCGGTGATGGCGCGCGAGGTCACTTGCGTGATCCAGTCGGGCATCGATTCGATCTCAAGGGTCATGTTAGCGCTGAACTCAACTGTGAAGTCGCCGCCCTCGTCGCCTATTCTTTGGCTTGTTGCTTGGTCGGCTGAAAACTCTATTATATCCTCGTGACTTTGGTTTATGGTGATTATAATAGGTTCGATGTCGGTGCGGTATCGCGCTGAGAATGTTACTGTCGCAGTGCGATCCTCGTTCTCTTCATTAGCCTCGCATGTGATCGTAGTGTAGCTGCTCGATGGAGCGCTCTTCGAGGCGCTATCCTCGGCAGTGGTGCTAACCCAGTCGTCCTCGTCGTCGATAGTTGCCCAGAAAGTCGTGTTGGTGTTGATCTTCAATGATATACTCAAG
>JBCQWE010000016.1:0-46607 GCA_047172505.1 Rikenellaceae bacterium
ATAGTCACCTCCGCAGGGTCGATTAGTGTAGTGCTCTACAACGACACCCCACTCCACAAAGCCAACTTCATAGAGATGGTGAACGCAGGAACCTACGAGGGGATGCTATTCCACCGAGTGATCGATGATTTCGTGATCCAAGCGGGCGACCCCACATCTAAAGATGCCGAGCCTGGGGCACCCCTAGGCGAAGCCTCGGCGGGTGAGGAGGTCACAAGCGAGATCACCCCTGCGCACATCCACCGCAAAGGGGTCTTGGCCGCTGCTCGCGAGGGCAATGCCGAGAATCCAACTCGCATGTCGAGTGGTTCGCACTTCTACTTTGTGAAAGGCAAGGTCTACACCCCCGAGGAGTTGGAAGAGTGGGGCGCAAAGATCGTGGAGAGGCGCGAGAATGAAGCCAAAACCATCGATGATCCTCATTTCGAACACCGCCCATTCGCCCTCACCGAGGAGCAAATCGAAGCCTACACCACCGTTGGTGGCACACCCCACCTCGATGGTGAATATACCATTTTTGGCGAGATCACCGAGGGGCTAGATGTACTAGAGAGGATCATCTCGGTCGAAACCGATGAGAATGATCGACCACTGGAAAACATTGTAATTGAGAAGATTATTTTATTGAATAAATAAAAACAATGCTAAAAAATTATATATCTTTGCACTTAGTATTTACTAAATCAATTCACTTTTAACAACATGTCGCATGAAAGTATTAGTTAGACCATTTCTATTTTTATCATTTTTCGCACTGCTCGTGGGTTGCGATTCACAGGAGGATGCCATCATAACCGACATTGACACAGAGGGTTACACCGATGTTAACATTGGTGTCGACTTCGATGATGACATCATTACATACAACACATGGGTCGAAGCTGCCACAGAGGACGGCGGCTCGGAGCGTGTCACTGTAGCCCTTAAGGCCTATGTCGAAGAGGGAAACACGCGCGATGTTATGCGCTTGTGGCACAGCGAGTGGCCAATTACCGATTTGAGTTTCGAGAGAAGCGAGGTGAGCCGTGCAAAAAGCGGTAGCGACTCACGTGTGACCATCATCGACTCTATGTTAAAGGTTATTACGCCTCTTCGAGGTTACGACTTCGACCACAGCTTTATCTACCAGGTGGCTGTTATCGATGTCGATGGCACCCCCTACACCATGCCTTACGAGCGTTTCGACGATGACTCTTACGAGCTTCTTTCGGGAGCGGTTATGTCGAACCTGGAGCCTGAGATTAATGCAACTATACCCTACGCTCGTCGATTGGTTACCTTCCCTGCGAAGATTGCCTTTGGCGACTACACCTATTCGGTGAATCCTCCACTTACGCTATCTATGCAGGCTGAATATGACTTCGATTTGGGACTCTACATCATCGATTACGACTATATTTCATCCTCTCTGGACGCGTTTGACAACCTTCCTCACTCATATATGTGGTTCACAGCTACCTATGCCGATGGCACCGAGGCTAATGTGTTAGAGGTACAAGGTACAGTATCGGTGGTGGTAACCTTCGATAACCCCTCTACAAGCGGAGTTGACTACACCACCCACTATTTCGAGGATGTTGAAGAAGCTCCAACGAAGAACGATTGTACGGTAGCACTCGATGGCGACCCTGTGCAATATAACATCAGCGACAATGGCGGAGAGTTAGACGAGTATGGCGAGCGCAACTACAACGTTATCACCAACACAGATTGGTACCAGGCAATTAAGTTTACATTCGAAGATTATGAAGATACAATCTACTTCCTCTACGAAAACACAACATTCTGTAACTACTTCTTAATCAAAGATTACCTCCCACTAAAAGTCGAAAGTGTCACTTTGCTAAGCAATGAATTAACTGTGACAGATAGCACCGATGGTTCTAGCTGGTGGGCAAACTCAACGGTAAGTATAAGCATAAAGATAGAAGATATAGACGACCAAATCATCTTCAACGACATTGGATTTAGCGCAACATATCGTAAGGCTAATAGATAGTTTAGCTAGCGACGTTTCTGCTAGCGACGCCGAATAGAGAGAGGGTGACATTCAAGAAACAATCTTGTTTGTCACCCTCTCTATTTTACAAGAAGTTAGGCACTTACTTCAAAACAAACGCAGCGCGTTGATCCTTAACGATGATGCCGAAGTCACCCGCTTCGAGGCGCATCTTGCCTTTGTCGTTGACAAAGCTAAGGTCGCGCGCGGGGTCGATCTCGAAGATAAATTCGCGAGTCTCACCCGCCTTGATCTCTGCCTTTTCGAAGTGTTTGAGCTTCTTGGCGGGCTGCGTGATCGAAGCCACTGGATCGTCGACGAACCACAAAAGGGTCTCTGCGCCATCGACCTCGCTAGAGTTAGTCACCTCAACAGAGGCCACAAGGGTCTCGCCCTTAGTGATTTCGCTCTTCGAGAGCTTCACGGCGCCGTATTCAAATGTCGAGTAGCTTAGGCCGTGACCAAATTCATACATCGGGTCGGTTGTGATATCAACATAGTCGCCCTCGGTGCCAGTGCGCGCTGGTTCACGTTGGTTGTAATAGATTGGGGTTTGCCCTGTCGAGTAGGGGAAAGTTATCGCCAGGCGACCCGATGGGTTTACGCGACCCGAGATGATCCCTGCAACGGCACTACCACCACATGTTCCTGGCTGCCACATCTCGATGATCGCATCGGCATAAGGCTCCACGCGGCATAGCTCCAAGGGGCGACCACTCGACAAGAGTAGCACCACAGGCTTGCCGCTCTTCTTAGCCTCGATGACAATCTGCTCCTGCGCCTCGGGCAGTGCCAAGGTCGATTTCGAGCCATTTTCGCCACTCCATTTTATATCCTCACCTAGCGCGACAACTATAACGTCGGCACTCTGCGCAGCGCGCTTCATTGCGGGGAAGAGCGACGAAGAGTTATTTTTAAGCGCGGCACCCGCCACGTAGTTTATCGTTGCCTTGCTGCCAAATTCTTGGCGCAATCCCTCTTCGACCGAAACAACATCGGCACTATCGCCATAGCATCTCCAGGTACCCATCATGTGCACACTATCCTGCGCCATAACACCCACAAGCATGATATTTTTCACCGAAGCTGCTAGGGGAAGCACACCGCTATTTTTGAGCAACACCATGCTCTCCTCGGCACTCTTCTCGGCCAAGGCGACACTCTCGGGCAAAAGGTAACGCTCCTCGGTGGGAATATCTTCGCTATAGGGGTTCTCGAAGAGTCCAAGTTGGAACTTCACCTTAAGGATACGGCGCACAGCATCGTCGACCTTCTCCATATCTATAAGGCCCAACTCGCGCGCCTTCTCGAAGTGCTTGACATAGATTCCATCGTACATATCCATGTCGGTGCCGCCCTCCAAGGCTTTGAGGCCTGCATCCATCTCATCTTTGGCGTAACGTTGGTTAACGAGCTGATCCACAGCAAACCAGTCAGAGACAATAAATCCTTCGAAGCCCCATTTACCTTTTAATATATCGCGACAGATCTCGGCATTGGCAACTGTCGGCACACCGTTCAGATCGTTAAAAGAGTTCATCACCGTAGCAGCTCCCGCCTCGACACACGCTTTGTAGGGAGGGAAAACGCACTCCCACATCGACAAATCCGAGATGTCGGTAGGGCGATAATCGCGACCACCTTGCGAGTAGGCATAGCCCGCGAAGTGCTTGAGACATGCGGCGATAGCGTTCTCATCTGCAAGGTTTTCGCCTTGGTAACCCTTGACTGCCGCCACTCCAAACACCGAGTTGACGTAACTATCTTCGCCATAGGACTCCGCCACGCGCCCCCAACGGAAGTCGCGAGCCACATCGATCATAGGCGAGAAAGTCCACCTAATTGCCGACGTGTAACTCTCCTGCGCAGCCACGCGAGAGCTCTGGTAAGTTAGGTCGGGGTTCCAGCTACATGCCTGAGCCAATGGAATTGGGAAGATTGTCTTCACGCCATGTATCACATCGTGCCCCATGATTGCGGGAATCCCCAATCGCGACTCGTCGAGGATAAAGCGTTGAATATTGTTAGCGTGTTTCACGCTCTCCGAGAAGTAGATGTAACCGCCAGTGAGTGGCGAAAGGTCGAGCGTTCCGCGACTCTCCAAATTGTTCTCGTTGGTGTTGCGACCATAGAGCAGAATGTTCATCTGCTCCACCTTCTCTTCGAATGTCATCTGCGAGAGGAGGTTCTCCACCCTCTTGTCGATGGGTTGTGAACTATCTTTGTAGAGTTCACCGTTAGTGCAACTAGCTAGCAGCAACGCCACAAGGCTCAATGTTTTTGTTAAAATCTTCATGTGATTAGGTATATTTTAGAGTTTTAAATTTCCGATTAGTACTGATGCGTTAAACTAAAGTCGTCATTCTGAACTTGATTCAGAATCTCAAATTATCGCTAATTATCAGAGTATTAGAGATTGCGGATCAAGTCCGCAATGACGTATTAAATAAAATTTATATTCATATCGTTTATTTAAATATTAGACACAAATAGTTATATATTAATTAGTTGCAATAAATTTAAAAAAGTTAACGCACCACTAGTAATTTCCGATAACAAAGTTATGACGTATCGACTATTACCACCGCATTTATCGAGTAGATTTTGTATCTCTTTTTTATAATTTTATATAATTTTTTTGTTACCACCCCCCCTTTTGCGCCTATCTCGCACCGATACGCCGAGCAAAAAGAGATATTAAACAATTCTGCCAACTAACTTATGCTCAACAAAAAAAGAGATTAAAATATTGTGTTTTAAAAAACCTTTGCATAAAATACAGTTTCACATTATTTTTGGTCGAAGCGTATTTAATCGCAACACAAACAAAAAATATATCAGCATGAAGAAACTATTACTTAACATGGCGCTATTCTGCGCCGCCATTTCCTGTACCGAAGTAAGCATCGAAGAGACTACGGCTCTTTTAAACGATGAAAATTTAACGCAAGTAACCGTAACAGTTGCCGCAAACTGCGACGAATCGACCCGCGTGAGTGTCGACGAGCAGTGGCGAGTGACTTGGGACGAGGGCGAATCGCTCCTTGCGTTGTCTACTTCGGACTACACCACTAGCGAATTTACCATGACCAGCGACTATTCGGCAGAAACTTCGACATTCACTGGAGCCATTAGTGGCACCAAGTATCGCTTGATCGCCCCCCTACAACACAGATGACAACTTCTACGTATTCGCAGAAGAGTCTCAGTGGCTCGAAGTCAACCTCTCTACGCAGGTGGCGGGTCTAACCTCTACTTATATGATCAGTAGCGAGGTGATCGATGCAACCGACACCAACGTTATCCCCGAGATGAAACATGTGGGTGCTGCCGCAGCGCTCAACATCAGATACGAAAACCTTGGCGAGAAGGAGTATTTCCTAACTGGTGTCAAAATTGGAGAGATCCCAGTTGTTGTCATGGTAAACCTTTTGACAGACGTAGACCACGAAGAGTTTATAATCGACGATGGATGGGACGATTTCGGCACATCGACAATCCTGATCGAAGAGCCAATCGCCGCGAGCGCCGTGGATACCGAGGTGCGTTTCAACATCTTCCCATTCACCATTGCTCCTGGCGACGGACTCGACATCATCCTCAGCTTCGAAGATGCAGAGGGTGCAACGTATAGCCTCGCAAAGACCATCTCTAATAACACTGCCGACGACATTGAGTTCAAGCGCGCAACGTACAACAACATCAACTGCTCATGCGACATCGAAGAGTTAACAGAGGGCGAAATCTTTACCCTCGACGCATTTAGCTCTACAAATTACCCATTTGGCACAACGTGGGTTATCGCAGACTCCTCGGCTTCCTATTCAGACTTTTATGGCTTACAAACCGCTTTATCGAACTTCGAGGCGGGCACAATCTCGCTCGAATTCCCCAATTTGGAAACTCTGCCAGATGCATGTTTATGGGGCAAGAGTGCGGTTAAGTCTATCAGCCTACCTGTCGCTACAACGATCGAAACATGCGCGTTGCTATATTGCTACTATATGACCGATATATATATGCCAAACGTAACCTCGATTGAGCAAGAGGCATTCTGTTTCTGCTCGGCGTTGAATAATGTAGAGGTGTCTAAGGATATAGAATTTATCGGTGGTGGCGCATTCGCTGCTTGTGATGCACTAACCGACATCACTATCGACTCACCACTCTTCGCCCTCGAAGATGGCATTATATATGGTCTTGACGATGCGGGCACAAAAACAAGCCTTATCTGTGCGTTGATAACTCTAGCTAAGGGTGAGCTCTATTCCGACACCGTGCTCTCTGTCGAACCTTGGGCCCTTGAGTATTGCGAATTTACCTCTGTAGACCTTCCTGCGGCAACAACGCTTCAATTATACGCATTTGCTGCCTGCCCTGCAACCGAAATCAACCTCCCTTCGGTAACTACTATCTACGACTATGCATTTTACTTCTATGATTACCCAGCATACAACACAGAACGCACCATCAACCTTGCAACAGGCGAAGGCGTTGAGATCAGTTATGTTGGCAACGAAGTATTCGACTCATCGCCATACATTACCCTTATCGTAGGTGCACAAAATGGCAAATACGTAAGTGAAAACACCTTCACGGCGCAGCAGATTAGTTATGAGTTTAATTCCATTGAAACCCCTACAGGTCAAACTTTCGATCCACTTATCACTCTTAGTGGCACTGGATACAAGGCAAATTTAGGTGAGACATTCGTCGACCCAGGTGAGTACACAGCAACCGACTTAGATGGCACCGACATCACCGACAAAGTGGTGGTCGATCTGTCGGCAGTCGATTTTAACACGTTTGGCACCTACATCATAACATACTCCGTAGATAGCGCCTTCGGGTACACATCTTACGCAACTCGCGGAATTACAGTCAGTTACACCGACCCCGACATGCCATACATTTCAGGTATATACACCGTTCAAGAGGGTAGCTATAGAGACTACGGCGGCGGCAACTTGACTTATTTCTCGGGACAAACAGTCACAGTGCGACACGATGGCCCTGGCGAGATTTATGTATCTGACCTTATTGGTGGCTACTACGACCAATATGTGGGCTACGGCTCTTTGTATGCAATGATTGGCTACATCGACATCACCGACAACAATACCGTAAAACTACAAAGCTCATACCTATCGGGTTGGGGTGACTCACTCGACAGCATGAGCAACGGCACGTATGACCCCGAAACAGGCAAGCTATATTGGGAAGTTAGTTATGTAGATGGGCTCATGAACTTCTACATTACGCTTAAGAAATAGCCAACTGTAAATAACGAGTGGTCTATATTTGGCTTCAACCGCCAGAATATAGACCACTTTTTTATTACTTTTTGCGCCCCTTCTTTGCCATTCGGGTTTTGTAGGCGGCTCGCATTTTTGCTGCACCCGAGATCACTTCACCCTTTTGGCGATAGCGCTTTTTGGTTCTTATTAACACATCGCCCTCCTCGGGCTTGCGACCCTTAAATGTCACCGAGTAGGCTCCTATTGGCTCTTCTTTATCGCTCATTACCATTAACTTTTACAATTCTCAAGGTGCAAAGATAGGAAAAATTTGACGTTTCGAGAAAAATAGTGTAACTTTACGCTAACCTTTAAAGTTGTTAACAAGCAGATGATATATAATTTTGAGCAAGGGTTCGACAACATGCCCTCGTCGCCGAGGCCAATCGTTGCTATCTCCGCAAATATAATCGGCGAGACCTCCACGCTGCACTTCGCCTACTCGCAAGCGATAGTCGATGCTGGCGCGGTGCCTCTCATCATCCCCGCAAATTGCACCCCCGAAGCGCTCGCGGCGCTCTGTGGCAGTGTCGATGCGCTTCTGCTCAGTGGTGGCGACGACATCGATGCCCGCTACTTCGGCGAGGAGAATATCCCTGGGCTCACCGAGCTCAACCTGCAACGCGACTACTACGAATTTGCGCTGCTGCGCGTGGCAATCGATCGCGGGCTACCGATCCTTGGAATCTGCCGCGGCTGCCAGGTGATCAACGTCGCTCTCGGTGGTTCGATCTACCAAGACCTCCCCACGCAATACCCCACGCCACCACTACCCCACTCGATACTCACCGAGAGGCACCTGCCCGCGCACAAAATCACCATCAGCGAGAGCTCGCTCCTCCACAAGATTGTCGGGAGCAGAGAACTAGCTGTGAATTCGCGCCACCACCAGGCGCTCAAAGCGATAGCACCAACCTTGACCGCCACGGCTCACTCTCAAGATGGGGTCATCGAGGCTATCGAGGGGCACCCCACAAGCAAGATCTTGGCGCTACAGTGGCACCCCGAAAACATGGCTACCACGGGTTGCAACAGAGAGATGCAGCAGATATTCGCGCACTTCGTGCACGAGGCAGAACTCTACCGCCAGGCAAAACAAATACACTCCCTAAACCCCATTGTCGACTCGCACTGCGACACCCCAATGCTCTACGACCAAGGAGGCTTCGACTTTGCTTCGCGCAGCCCCCAGGCCAAAGTCGACATCGTAAAGATGGACGAAGGGCGGCTCGATACCACCATAACCGTGGCCTACATCCCGCAGAGCACCCCTCGCGAGCAAGCTACCGCAAAGGCTCTCGACACCCTGCGCCGCTTCAAGGGCGACATCGCAAAGATCGAGGGCAAAATCACTGTAGCTAAGTCCGCCTCCGAGGTTTTGAGCGCAAAGAGCTTGGGGCAAAAGAGTGTGATGCTCGGCATCGAAAATGGACTTGCCATAGGCGATTCGCTCGATAATATCGACCTCTTCAAGGGCGAGGGGGTTATCTATATCACCCTCTGCCACAACGGCTCGAACGACATTTGCGACTCTGCCGTAGGGGATCCTCTCCACGGTGGCGTAAGCCCATTTGGCGCAGAGGTCATCGCGCGGATGAACGCCCTGGGACTAACGATCGACATCTCGCACGCAGCCCAGCAAAGCGTCGCCGATGCCCTGCGACTCAGCACACAACCCATAATCGCCTCGCACTCGTCGTGCAGAGCCCTTTTCGACCACCCGCGCAACCTCTCCGACCAGGCAATTTGTGCCATCGCCGCCAAGGGTGGCGTGGTTCAGGTGTGCGCCTACCACGGCTTCTTGGGGCACGATGGCAAGGCTACGCTACTCGATGTAGTGGCTCACATCGAGCACGTAATTCGCATCACAGAGAGCTACGAGAACGTGGGCATAGGCTCCGACTTCGACGGTGGCGGCGGGGTGATTGGGCTGGATGGCGCAAACCACTTCCTCGGTATAACAGTCGAGCTGCTGCGCCGAGGTCACACCCCCGAAAATATCGCTAAAATCATGGGTGGCAACATCTTAAGAGTCATTTCACAAAACAGTAATTGTTGATTATATGATAGTACTGATGCGTTAAACTAAAGTCGTCATTCTGAACTTGATTCAGAATCTCAAAAATTTGAGGAAGAGATTGCGGATCAAGTCCGCAATGACGAAAAAAAGAGATTGCGGATCAAGTCCGCAATGACGTACTAAATAAAATTCAAATCATTTATTTAAATATTAGATACAAATAGTTATATATTAATTAGTTGCAATAAATTTTAAAAAGTTAACGAATCACTAGTAATTATATGGTACTAAACTACATCTGGGCAGCATTTTTCCTCGTCGCATTCCTCGTCGCAGCAATAGGCTCACTCCTCGGCGGCAACGGCGAAGCCTTCTCGGCAATGGTCGATGCAACATTCTCTTACGCCAAACTTGGCTTCGAGATCTCGATAGGGCTCACGGGGGTTCTGTGCCTTTGGCTCGGAGTGCTCAAAGTGGGCCAGGCGGCAGGCGTAGTGGATTTTCTCGCTCGCAAGTCGGCACCGATATTTGGACGATTATTTCCTGAAATACCTAAAGATCACCCTGTTACTGGAGCTATGTTCATGAACTTCTCGGCCAACCTCCTCGGGCTCGACAACGCCGCAACGCCAATCGGGCTCAACGTCATGCAGCAACTGCAAGCCATAAATCCAAAAAAAGAGGAGGCTAGCAACTCCATGATCATGTTCCTAATGATCAATGCCTCGGGCCTCACGCTGCTCCCCATAACTGTGATGATGTATCGCGCACAGATGGGTGCCGCAAACCCCGCCGACGTATTCGTTCCGATAATGATTGCAACGGGAGTATCCACCATAACGGCGATAACAATAACGGCCATAAAGCAAAAAATAAACCTCTTCCAAAAGGAGATCATCGCCGTAGCTAGTGCATTTATTCTATTTATTGCCGCTTTGACATATCTATTCACATCGGGCGACAATGAGCAGCTATCTGCCTACGCCACAGTGATTTCCAACGTCTTTCTCATGATCGTAATTTGCTCGTTCATAGCTGCGGGCCTAGCGCGCAAGGTCAACGTCTACGAAAATTTCATCCAGGGGGCCAAAGATGGCTTCTCCACCGCCATAACCATAATTCCATACCTCGTGGCGATACTTGTCGCAATTGGGGTATTCCGCGCATCGGGAGCTATGGACTACCTGATCGACGGCATTGCCTCGCTACTTAACATGGTGGGGATAAACTCCGACTTCACGGGGGCCCTGCCCACAATTCTAATGAAGCCACTCAGTGGCAGCGGGGCCCGCGGAATGATGATCGACGCAATGAACAACTACGGTGCCGACTCGCTCGTAGGGCGACTAGCATCCATCGTGCAAGGCTCAACCGACACCACATTCTACGTGGTGGCACTCTACTACGGCTCGGTGGCGATCAAGCGAATCAAATACACCCTAACCTACTCACTTATAGCCGACCTAATGGGAATTATCGCCGCCATCGCCTTGGTCTACCTCTTCTGGTAACTTATTGATTTTAACTAGCTTTACTCTTGCCGACTGACTCCGTCGGGCGGGGGTGCTATCCCCGCCCGACGGAGTCAGTCATCAGGAGTAAATCCTGCTCCAACTTTAGGAGTTTTTCTTTCACGGCGACACCAGCGGCGAAGCCTACCATTGAGCCATTTGAGCCTACTACGCGGTGGCAGGGGATGATTATGTGGATTGGGTTGCGATTATTTGCCATTCCCACGGCGCGTGCGGCTGTGGGCTGTCCGATGGTCGCAGCGACCTCTTTGTAGGTGTGGGTGGTGCCGTATGGGATATTCTGCAATGCGCGAAATACGCGCTGTTGGAACTCGGTGCAGGGGCTTATATCTATCTCGACATCGAAGTGTTGGCGCTCACCAGCGAGGTACTCTAAGATCTGTGAGTATACCCCATCGGTGAAAGAATCGGGCTGGCCACACGCGGCGAGCTCTGCGCCTAGGATCTGCACACGGCGCAGCTTGGCATCGTGGTGTTCGATGCAAATATAGCCTATTGGCGAGGGGTATGTTGCAGAGATTGTGTTCATATTTCAAAATACTCGTGGTGCATTAACTTTTTCAAATTTATTGCAACTAATTGACACATAGCTACTTCTATCTAAAATTTAAATAAACGATTTAAATTTTATTTAACACGTCATTGCGGACTTGATCCGCAATCTCATCCTCTAATTTTTGAGATTCTGAATCAAGTTCAGAATGACGAATTTACAAGTTCAGAATGACGAATTTAGTTTAACACATCATTACTAATTTCAAAAAAGATGGAGATGCTAGATTCACAGCACCTCCATCGTTAAACTACACGCTTGTAGCCGTTTAAGCTTTCAAGAATTCATTTATTCCCTTAGCGGCACCACGGCCCGATGCTATTGCTCTCACAACTAAGCTTGCGCCCATTGCGGCATCACCCGCTGCAAAGACTTTGCTTGCCGAAGTGTGGTTGCTGCCATCGATCTCGACATTTTTGCGAGCCGAAAGCTCTACTCCTAGCTCTTCGAGCAATCCCTCGTAGAGTGGATTCACGAAGCCCATTGCGAGGAACACGAGGTCGGCCTTGATCACCTTGTGGTTATTTGTTTTGCTGAGGCTCATGCGGCCCTCGGCATCTTTAATCCACTCAACCTCAGTCACTTCGACCTCTTTTACCTGACCTTTCTCGCCCACAAAACGCTTTGTGTCGAGCGACCAGAAACGGTCGCAACCCTCTTTGTGTGAGCTCGATGTCTTCAACACGATGGGGAAGTATGGCCATGGGGTGTCGGGGTTGTCGTCGACTGGTGGCTGCGGCATGATCTCGATCTGAGTAACATGCGCTGCACCTTGGCGGTTCGCGGTTCCGATACAGTCTGAGCCTGTGTCACCACCACCGATAACCAACACGTGTTTACCTTTGGCATTAATTCGTGTTTTCTCGTCGAAACTCTGACCCGCAACAACACGATTTTGCTGTTGGAGGTACTCCAACGCAAAGTAGATGCCCTTTAGGTCGCGCCCCTCGACAGAGGCTAGGTCGCGAGGTACGCCCGAACCTATAGCGACACAAACGGCATCGAAGCTCTCCATCAACTCTTTAGCCGATGTTGTCACGCCAATATTCTCGTTATATTTGAATGTCACACCCTCAGCCTCCATAAGCTTCACGCGGCGCTCAACTATACCCTTGCTTAGTTTAAAGTCGGGGATACCCAAGCGAAGCAATCCGCCTGCGTACTCATCCTTCTCGAAGATAGTAACCGTGTGACCCATTCTGTTGAGCTGGTTAGCGCAAGCCAAGCCCGCGGGGCCCGAACCAATTACAGCCACTGTTTTGCCACTTCTGCTCTTTGGCACAGTGGGAACGATGTAGCCCTCGGCAAAAGCCTTTTCAATGATTGCAACCTCGTTTTCACGAATAGTCACAGGCTCTTTTGTTTTACTTAGGACGCAGCCCTTCTCGCAAAGTGCTGGGCAGATGCGACCTGTGAACTCAGGAAAATCGTCGGTTTCGAGCAACAACTCTGCCGCCTCCTTCCATTTTCCTTTGTAGACCAACTCCTGCCATTCAGGCTGCTTGTTGCCCAGTGGGCAGCTCCAATGACAGAACGGCACACCACAGTCCATGCAACGCGATGCTTGCAGTTGTCTATCTTCTTCGTTGAGAGTCTGTTCAACCTCTCCGAAGTCTAGAATTCTATCTTGGACTGGACGATAGCCAGCCTCTTTTCTCTTTATTGTTAAGAATGCTTTAGGATTTCCCATTTCTTACCTCCAATTAATAATCGCATTGAACTTTATCTAACTTCTGCTGCAAAGCTTGCATCTTCTCCTCTTGCAACACCTTCTTGTACTCGATTGGTGTCACCTTGATGAATTGCTCTACGTAGTCTGACCACGAGTCTAACATGGTCTTTGCCAAGGGGCTACCAGTCTGCTTGTAGTGCTCGGTGATGTATGAGCGTAACTCGCGACTGTCCGACATATCCTCTATAAGTGATAGCTCGACCATCTCCATGTTACAGAAGTAATCGAAGTTATCCTCCTTGTTCCACACGTAAGCCACACCACCGCTCATACCTGCGGCAAAGTTACGACCTACGGTTCCTAGAACCACCGTGCGGCCACCTGTCATATATTCGCAGCAGTGGTCTCCCGCGCCCTCGACAACAGCTATAGCGCCACTATTACGCACGCAGAAGCGCTCGCCAACGCGGCCGTTGATGTAGATCTCGCCCGAGGTTGCACCATATAAAATTGTATTACCTGCGATGATATTTTCGCTAAATTCGAATGTTGCGCCACTTGGTGGGACAATTACGATCTTACCACCCGAGATACCCTTACCCACGTAGTCGTTGGCATCTCCCTCGAGTCGGAAGGTCACGCCGTGCGACAAGAAAGCACCGAAGCTCTGACCTGCCGAGCCTTTGAATTTACAAGTGATCGTATTGTCGGGAAGACCTGCATTGCCATATTTTGTCGCCACAACGCCCGAGAGCATCGCTCCTGTCGAGCGGTCGGTGTTGCAGATCGGCATTTCGATCTCCACTGGCATTTGAGACTCAACCGCTTGGATTGTCGCACTTATTAGCTTGCGATCCAAGATCTTAACGATGTCGTGCTCCTGATCTTTGACTTTGCGGATTGCATTTGTTGCAGCCTCGGCTGGCACATATAAAATATTCTCGAAGTCGAGGTGGTCGGTCTTAGCGGCCTTCTTCGCGGGGTTAACCTCCAAAAGTTCGGGGTGACCAATGATCTGGTCGAGCGAGGTGTAGCCCATCTCTGCCAAGATCTCGCGAACCTCTTGCGCTAGGTAAGTCATGAAGTTAACGACATATTCCGAGCGGCCCAAGAAGCGCTTGCGCAACTCCTCGTTTTGAGTCGCAACACCCACAGGGCAGGTATTGAGATGACACTTACGCATCATCACACAACCCAAAACGATTAGGATGCTGGTTGCAAAACTATACTCCTCGGCTCCCAAAAGTGCCGCCACAACTACGTCGCGACCTGTTTTGAGCTGTCCATCGGTCTGCAAGGTCACCTGACCGCGCAAATTGTTGAGCACCAAAGTTTGTTGCGTCTCTGCCAATCCAAGCTCGGGGGGCAGTCCTGCGTGGTGGATAGAACTGATTGGGCTAGCTCCCGTACCACCTTCGCTACCGCTAATCACGATAAGATCTGCCTTAGCCTTAGCTACACCCGCAGCGATGGTACCTACGCCACTCTCCGAAACCAATTTAACGCTGATGCACGCCTTGGGGTTAACGTTCTTAAGGTCATAGATAAGTTGCGCCAAATCCTCGATCGAGTAGATGTCGTGGTGAGGCGGAGGCGAAATAAGTGAGATTCCAGGGATCGAGTGGCGCGTCTTTGCGATCACTTCGTTGACCTTGAATCCTGGGAGGTGACCACCCTCACCTGGTTTTGCACCTTGAGCGACCTTGATTTGGATCTCGTCGGCGTTAACTAAGTATTCCGAAGTGACACCAAAACGACCCGATGCAACCTGCTTGATGGCACTTCGAGCCGAAGTTCCATCGGCGCGAGGTTTGAAACGCTCGGGATCCTCGCCACCTTCGCCCGTGTTGGAGCGACCACCCAACTTATTGAGTGCTATAGCGATAGCCTCGTGAGCCTCTTTACTGATCGAACCGAACGACATCGCTCCAGTGGTGAAGCGGCGAGTAATGCTCTCGACCGATTCAACTAGCGAAATATCGATAGGATTGCTCTTAAAAGAGAAGAAGTCGCGGATGAACACAGGGCTCTCTTTCTGGTCGACGTGAGCCGTATATTCTTTAAATTTCTTGTAGCTTCCCAGGCGCGTTGCGAGTTGAAGCGTTGCGATAGTGTCGGGGTTCCATTCGTGGTGCTCGCCATCCTTGCGGAAAGAGTAAAGTCCCGCGAAACGCAACGCCTTATTATCGTCGAAATCGTCGGCGTAAGCCTTCGAGTGCTCTTTAAGCAAATCGACTGTAAGGTCGACTAGATCCACTCCCCCAATACGCGATGTGGTACCTGTAAACCACTTATCGATAATCTCTTGACCGATTCCGACAGCCTCGAAGAGTTGTGCTCCACGATAGCTACAAACAGTCGAGATTCCCATCTTCGACATGATCTTCAACAGACCCTTGTCGATAGATTTAATATAGTTTTTCTCGGCTGTGTGGTAGTCGAGTTGAATATCTTTACGTTTTACCGAATCGTCGATCACCGCAAATGCAAGGTAGGGGTTAATGGCGCTGGCACCATAGCCCAACAACATCGCGAAGTGGTTCACCTCGCGCGCCTCGGCCGTTTCGACAACAAGTGCCGATTGAACACGCTTGCGACGACTAATAAGGTAGTGGTGAACAGCCGAAACTGCCAACAACGATGGCACAGGAGCGTTGTCGGCATCGACACCTCTATCGCTGAGTACCATATAGTTACAACCTCCATCGACCGCTTGCTCCGCCTCGGCACAGATACGCTCAACTGCGGCGTTCAATCCCTCGGCACCCTGCGCGGCGGGGAATGTCATATCGATCTTCACCATCTTGAACCCTTTGTAACGAAGGTTCGAAAGGATGTCGAGTTCGGCATTTGTCAAGATTGGACGCTTAAGCTCCACCATCTTGCAGAGTTCGGGGTTGGGCTTCAACAAATTCTTGTTGATGGCTCCAATATAGCTGCTAAGCGACATTACCAACTCCTCGCGCAATGGGTCGATTGGTGGGTTTGTCACCTGTGCAAAGTGTTGGCGGAAGTAGGTGAAGAGGCGTTGTGGCTCCTTAGAGAGCACAGCTAGAGGGGTGTCGTTACCCATCGAGTTAACTGGCTCCTTGCCCGTTGCCGCCATCGGAAGCATCAACTTTTCGACCTCTTCGCGAGTGTAACCAAAAGTTTGTAGCTTGCGCGCATAATCCTCCACGGTATTCTTAACTGCACGACCCGAACTGATCTGGTCGAGCATTATGCGATTCTTCGACAACCATTCGCCGTAGGGTTGAGCCGAAGCCAACTCCTCTTTGAGTGCATCGTTGCCATATATCTCGCCTTTCTCCATGTCGACCATGATGATCTTACCTGGTTTGAGGCGACCACGCTCTTTGATCTCGGCACCCTCGAAGTTCAAAACTCCAGTCTCCGAAGCGATAATGATTGTATTGTTTTGCGTGATGACGTAGCGCGCAGGACGAAGTCCATTTCTATCGAGCATACCTCCAGCGTAGCGACCGTCGGAGAAGAGAAGCGTCGCGGGGCCATCCCATGGCTCCATCAAGATACTGTGATATTCGTAGAAAGCCTTCAACTCGGGCGAAATTGGGTTCTTATCATTGAAGCTCTCGGGCACCAACATCGACAAGGCGTGAGGGAAGCTCATGCCCGACATAACGAAATATTCCAACACGTTGTCAAGCGAAGCACTATCGCTCATCGACTTTTGGACAATGGGGCCCAAGTCGCGCTCGTTGATCATCTCGGCCGAAAGCACACTCTCGCGAGCCTCCATCCACAATCTATTTCCACGAACCGTGTTGATCTCGCCGTTGTGACCCAAGCAGCGGAATGGCTGAGCCAAAGACCATGTTGGGAATGTGTTGGTACTGAATCGAGAGTGAACAAGCGCCATTCCCGAAGTGAATTGTGGGTTTACCAAATCGAAAAAGTAGTGGCGCAACTGCAATGACGAAAGCATACCTTTATATATAATGATACGCGTCGAGAGACTCACCACATAGCACGACACCTTATCTACGATGGTCGATTCTTGAATTCGAAACTCGATCTTTTTACGCACGCAGTAGAGGCGCACCTCTAAGGGAAGCTTACTTTCGCGCTGCTCGACAACAAAAATTTGTTTGATCGAAGGCTCCGTAGCACCAGATCCAACACCCAAAAGCGAACTGTTGACAGGCACATCGCGAAGTTTCAAGAGCGACAGACCATCTTCGAGCAAGGCGTTTTCGATAATATCCAAAGCCATGTTTTGCTCTCGCTCCTCTTTGGGCAAGAAAACCAAACCTGTACCGTAGCGACCCTTCTCGGGGACTGCGATACCTTGAAGCAAGATAAATTCGTGGGGAATCTGCACCATAATACCTGCACCATCACCAGTCAAAGGGTCGGCACCCTCGGCACCACGGTGAACCATGTGCTCTAAAACTTGAAGACCCTTCTCGATGATCTCATGCGATTTTACTCCATGAATGTTGGCCAACAATCCAACACCACACGCATCATGCTCGAAGCTTGGGTCGTATAAACCTTGTTTTTTTAAGTTCTGATTTTGTTGCATATTCTCTTTTTTAATAGTAAACGCCTAACGTAATCTTATTTTTGTAGATCTGCACACAAGTGCTATTTTGCAAATTTATAAATAAATTTATTGTTTGCCAAATAAAAATTATAAAAAATCGCCTTTTCGGGTAAAACAAAGGGTAAAAACTTAGTTTTTACCCCGAATTACAAATATCAATTACTAAAAATTTTTATCAAGCCATCGCTACCATTGCCTCACGTTTCTATGGGGCGACCCTGATAGTCAAAGACAAACCACTCATCACCCAGCTTCGCGCGGCTGCGCCCACTCGCCACATCGTACTCCACAATCTGGTAGTGCGGCTCGATGATATAGCGACCCTCGCGGTCGATGACTCCCATGCCGCTCGCACTCTCCACCTCGGCTCGACCCTCGCACATATCGCCTGCCCAAAGGTATTGCGGAGCAATTAACTCTTCGCCGCTCTCGCCGATGTAGCCATACCCTGCCGCACTCTGCGCCACACACATCCCCTCGAATGGGTTGCCGACACTCTGATAGCCAAACATTGCCCCTCGGTGCCCGCCGCTATGGCTACTTGCGCGCTCTTCACGCACCCCAGGAGCATCGCTATCGAACGTAACGTAATGCAGCGCAATAGGATAGAGATTGCCCTCGGAGTCGATAATAATATTGTCGCTTGTGAGGTTGGCGTGTTTTAGGTGCAGCCTAGAAAGTTCTCGGCGCACCTCTAGGATCTTACTCGAAATTTCGGCAGGCGTGAACTGCTCGCCACAGAGTCTAAGGGGTTTACCCTCGGCAATTTCGCACAGAACCAGGTCCGAACAACATTGCTCACCTTGTGAGTTGATATAGCTCATCTCCGACAAAAGTACTCGATACTCCTTCAACATTGTCGAGGCCGACTGTCGCAACAAAAGCGCAGCCCTCTGTGCCATTCTCTGCGCATCGTCGCTAAGTGGCATGGCCAAAATATATCGTTTTGAGTCCCACTCCACAACCACTTGCGCAAAGTGATAACTACGCGCAACCACTCCATCATAGAGCCCGTCGCGAACAACAGAGAACGAGTGCAACGTTCGCATATAATTGATAGGATGGCTTATTGCCGAGATAAAATTATTTATTGTTGCAGCCATAACTCACTGTTATTTACATTTTACGCTACGCGAGCCAATATTCAAGACTGTGATTAACTCCGATGGTGAACAGTTGAAGCTAGCAGCCTTAAACTTCTGGCGAACATCTACACTCTTTACACGACAAACATAATCACAAAAGGCGGCGGGAGGTGGCTCGAAGCATCGAAAAGCGAGCGAGCACTGCGCGAAACCTCCTCCCAGGCAGACATCTGCTCCTCGGAGGGAAACAACAGCGAGCCAGACGAAGCAGACGAAGCAATATGAGTATTGAAAAGTAGGGCTCCGCCATCGCGCGTTGCAATATTTTTGATCTGCGACGATATATCGCAAATATCTTGATAGTCACAATCGGTCGATTCGCCATCGGTAATATTGTAGATCACTGGAGGGAAACTATCGCGATTCTCCTCTCTCAAGCACCACTGCTCGACAATATCGCGCACATATAACAACGCCTCGAACATTGGCGTGGAGCCAGTTGCCAAAGGTTCGACCCACCTGCGCTCGCACAGATCAGAGATCATAGTTTGCCCATCGGAGAATCGATACTCGCGCAAGACCTTAGCTTCTTGGGCGCACCTCTGGTCTAACTGAGTGATAGGCAAAAAATCATCATCACCCAAAAGCGAACGCACACCCAGGCCAGAATACCCAACAATTGCTACATCGTAATAGTCGCGCAAACCATCGAGTCGGCGAGTACGCTCCACAAGCTCTGCTATAAGCTCGTTAGCAACCCGCGCAACCATCACACTCTTTTCGATAATCTCCGCGCCGATAACCACGCTTCCTGCCATCGATACCGACTGATCTATGACCACGACAAAAGAGTTCTATTCTTTCGTGTTATGCTTTGCGTATACATCTAAAAATCCGTTTAAATAATCACACCGCAAAGGTATGGTTTTTAAACGGATCTTTAATAAAAAACTTAAAAAAATTAATATGACAGCAACTAAGCTAAACTTATAACTACTTAGCAACTAATGGAATAAACTCGAAGATATAATTTGCAGCTGCACTTTTAGCAGTGACGACACCATTTTCTATGTTCCAATAGCGCCCTCCAATCTTTTCGCTGTTCACAATGGCGTAGGCAGAACCTTGCTGCGTTATAGCGTAGGTGTTGATTTCGTGCATAAATTCGCGCCCACTAAAAGTGCACCACTGATTGAGGTATCTGCCATCATGAGCGCTTACAATTTTATACCTTTCGCTATTTGGGTCGAGTGTCACCACCCACTCTTGACGTTGCGGGTTGATGTTATCCTCCTCGGCGGTTAGGATTGGCGCCTCTCCATCACGCGGATTCGAAAGGTAGAGACCACCTACTTTGATGTAGTAGCTGCCATTGTCTAGCACCAATTCGGGGAACTGATCTAACTTATATCTATAATTCGCCTTGTAGTTCTCGACAAGCTCTGCCACTAACTCCTTGATAAAGGGCAACACCACATTGTTGGCCGACTTGGGGTTTGGAGTTTTGATCGAGCCCTCGAAATCACGAGATTTGACAGCTGCGCGCTGCCCCTCAATCACCTTATACTTCACGTAGTTATCGACAAATGCGGTGCTGTCACCCTTAGTCAGAGCCTCGTGCATCGAAAGCGCCACCTCACCCTGCTGGGCTACAAGGTCAAAGACCGTGAGCCATGGCGCGATCTCACCTGTGAGGTGCACGTTATGCCTGCTCTGCTTTAGCTCTGCGGCCGCGGCTCTGAACTCCGCGAAGCGCGCCCTGAGAGCCTTGGCTTGCGGCAAAGGGAACTCAGTCGGAGAGAAAGAGTCCATATATTGCGCCGCCTCCGCAGCAAAAGGTGCCGACTCGTTGGGCATACGCAGTGCATGGTAGGTGTAACCCAGGTCTATATTATTTTCGCAAAAGACCTTAAAAGCCTCCGCATTTTCGGGCATAAGGTGATCAATTGCAGCCTGCCACGACTCTTGGGGATCGAAAGCCTCCATATTCCACGCGTAGTCGCCGATGCTAAATAGAGCCACCTTCGAAGCCTCGCCATACTCCATGGGGTTCGACACGAAGCCACCCAACTGCGATGCAATAGTTTGACTATTACCTACAAAGGGGCCCATCAAGAGGTGGTCGATCACGTAGTCGTTGACAGGATAGTTGAGCCAAATATAGGCCTTTCGCTTAAGTCTCGCATTGATCCACTCCATGGTTTGATCGTCGATCATCCGACAAACGCTCTTTCCAGTCCACATAACCCGAATCTTAGGATCGAGACCATCGCCCAAAACATCGAGATAGTCGCCACCACTCCACGCCTGGTTATATTGCGTGGGGCAGAGGATCAGGGGTGTCACATCGCTTTTCTTCTCGACAAACTCGCGTTGCAGGTAATTCAAATACTCCACCTGGCGCGCCGCTTGGGCACCAACGCCACCTATATCATCGAAGAAAATCGCAAACGACCGCACACCCAGACCATACATCGATTCGAACTTTGCGAGCGTAGCAACGAAATCGGCCTCGGTCCAATTGATGTCGTTACCAGGGTGGACAGCCCACACAAATTGCACTTTGTTGCGAGCGGCGATCTGCACCAATTCGGCCATTTGTGCCGCCTGTGGCTCGGGGTAAAACTCGCGCCACTGATCCGCAAAACCGTGGTAGGGGTCGTCCTTAGGGCCATAAATATAGACATTCATCTTGCGAAGAGCATAGAACTCAAATTGTCGCACTCGTTCCTCAAAGCCCAGCGGGTTGCCGTAGTAGCCCTCGATCATACCGCGCTCCGCCACGTCGGGGAAGTCGCAAATTTCCACGGACAGCACCTTGCCACTAGCTGCAATTTGGAGCAGTGTCTGCACAGCGTAGAATGTACCGCTGCCATCGTTTCCCGCCACCACGATCCTCTCGGGCGACACGCCGAGGTAGTAACCCTCGCTGCGCGATGGGATAAATTGTTCGAACTCGGCAATCGCCGCATCGCCCCGTTGACCAATCACGCAGTCGACTCCCGCAACCGAGAGCTCGAAGTGCGAGGCCAGAAGTTCCAAGGCATCAGCGTCGGCACCCTCGCCCGCGATTATATTAACACCACGCGCAAGCGACAACGACTCCTCGCCCCAAACAACAGATTGCGGCGTTGGGTAGACATCGACCCTGTGTGCCCGCTCTCCCGAGCAACTAACTCCGAGCAAGCATAATAACATAATTTGCTTAAATCTTCTCATAACACTATAGGGGGAGTTCTTTCTCCCTGATTTTAATTTTTCAAAAGTTTTTACTCTAATGTCACTTCTCATTCATCATTGCGGCCTAACCCGCATGCGTCATTGCGGCCTACGAACCGCAATCTTTAAACTGCTAATATTCATGATAGAATTGGAGATCCTGAATCAAGTTCAGGATGACGCTAAGGTTTAACACATAATCAGAATTTACAAAAAAAAAGACCTTCTCAGACCTTCTCAGCCTTTTCAGCCCCTTCTCAGTCCTTCTCAGCCCCCTTTAATTAAAAGAACTTGCCACGAAGGTCCTTGATATTAGCCATTCCCTGGACAGCGCCAAATACAGCTTGACTAGCTTTATCCTCGGCTGTAGCTTGTGCACGAGCACGCTCCATAGCCTCGGTTTGAGTCTCTGCAACTTCTGCTGGAGCAACCTCCAACACATAAGCAGCACTAGTACCTTGAATTGGTGCTGTGAGGCCCTCGACACCACCAAGAGTGATTGCGCCTACAACCTTAGGGTCGTAGCCCAAGCCTGTAGCAAATGGCGATGCAAATTGCACACCGCTGAACTCTTTAACCTCGCTGTCGATTGCAGCTCCGATCTCCTCGATCGAAGAACCTGCCATAGAAGAGGCTGCCGCAGCAAATTTCTTGTCGCGCAACAACGTTGTACGAATCATTGGGCTAACAGTTGCAAGTGAGCGGTATGGCTCATCGTCTACCTCGGTCAACATCGCAACAACGTAGCCGTTGTCGGTCTTGAATACATCCGAGATGTCACCTACCTCGGCGCCATAAGCCCAACGAGCAATTTCGCGAGAGTCAACAATGTTACGCACTGTGCGCTCACCCGCTGTAAGAGATGCTGTGCGAACAACAACCTCAGAGGCATCTGCCGACTTTTTGAAGTTCTCAACGCCGCCCTTAGCTGCAACAGAGAACATGCCTGCGCCACTGTGAAGCGCGCCAACTGTAGCTTGCGAAGGCTCCACTGGGTACTCAACTGTTGCCACTTGGTAGTGAGGTTTTGGAGCATCGGCACGATAAACCTCGACAAGTTGGATCATGTCGCCCGATACGATTTTCACGATGTCACCCTTCTTTGCAGATTTCAAAGCGGGGATAAATTCGCCAGTGAAAGCCGAGAAAGGCATCACGCCAACCTCGCCGCCCATCTGTGCGGTTTGAGTGTACAACGAGTGCATTTGAGCAGCAACAGCGAAGTTAGCACCACCTTTAAGTGCAGTGTAAAGGCTGTCGGCCAAAGCCTCTTGGCTATAGTTAAGCACAATATGACGGAGACCAAGTGAGTCGGGAACCATCATCGATGATTCTGCACGCGACATTGTCCAAACATTGTTGTTGTTGATTGGGCCATACATCTTACCTGCTGCCAAAGCCGAAGCTGTAGCCTCACCTAGTTGATTCGCAGACATATAGTTGTTCGAGATTGAACCGTTAAGGTTGCCACGAACGTAGCTCTTAAGGTTATCGGCAGCAGCAAACTCTTTACTTGCAACCAAAGCTGTGTTCTCGATGTCGACAATATCTTGCTCGGTTGGCTCGAATGCGAACGACACGTAGTTCAACGAACGGGTTGGCGATTTTTTGTAAGCCGCCTTGTTTGCTTGATAATACTTCTTGATCTCGGCATCAGAAACCGTGAACAAAGAGTCGGGAAGCGATGTGTAAGGTTTGCTCACCCATTTACCTGCAAAAGTTTTGTTTGCAGCCGCAACGCCCTGGGCAACCTCCAAGCTGTTAACGAAAGAGCCTGCACGAACCAATGCGCTATACTTAATCATTGCGCGCTCCTGGCGAGCTTGCTCGTTGAGCGCACTCCAAGCTGCCGCAGCCTCTGCTGAAGCCGAAGCTTGAGACAAGAACTCAGCGATATAAGCCGAGTTGTAGATGCCAGTGTTAGGGTCGGTGAAGGCCGAACCAAAGGCTTGGGTCGCAACCTCGCCGTTGATTACTGCCATGCGCTCTGCCTCGCTCATTGTAAGACCTAGTTGAGTCAAACCTGGCATGAATAGTTTCTTAGAAACCATAGATTGCCATGTAGCGTTAGCCAACATCGCAGCCTCCTGCTCGGTTGACTCCGAAGCGCCGTATTGACGTTTAATGTTCTCGTACTCAGAGTAATACTCCGAATACAACACATCCTCTGAATTGATCTCTCCTACTTTAGGATCAGATCCTGAAAAACCCATCTCACTCTTCAACGAGAAGATAAAAGCCAAAAGTGCAAAGGCGATTATCGCCGAAAGCACGTAACCAAATTTGGTTCGTAGCGTGTTTAAACTTGCCATATATTTATTTTAATTGTTATATTCGATACTAAATTGACTCCAAAGATAATAAAATATTTCCAATCACCAACCAAGAAACAAACAAAAATATTCTAAAATGTCAACTCGGGTCGATCACCTTGACCTTAACCAACTCGATTCGGGTGTCGGTAGTTCGCAAAATCTTAAATTCGTAGTTGGAAATCCTCACACTCTCGCCTTGCGCTGGAATATCTTTGTGGGTGTAGATAATGTATCCTGCCAGAGTGTCGTAATCTTCGCTCTCGTCGAGCGCTAGATCGTAACGTTCGTTGAGGTACTCCACTTCGAGACGACCTGCAAATAGGTATTCGCCCTCCGAGAGTTGGCGCTCGATCATCTCGGGCTCGTCGTGCTCGTCCTCGATCTCGCCAAAGATCTCTTCGAGAACATCTTCGAGCGAAATCACTCCTGCCGTGCCACCAAATTCATCTATCACAACTGCGATATTGCGCTTATCCTTGGTCAGTGTCTGGATCAGTTGATGCAGTGGCATAGATTCGGGAACGCAATGCACGCTCTTGACAATCTGTCTCAGGCTCGTAGGCTCGCAAAATAGAGTCTTGGAGTTGACGTAACCTATTATATTATCGATGCTTCCGCGCCAAACAAAGAGTCGCGAATATTTAGTTTTCTCGAATTGTGCAGTCAATTCCTCGATCGAAGTTGAATCGATGTCAACCGCTTCAATATCAACGCGTTGGGTCATGCAGTCGCGAACCCTAAGATCGGCAAAATCCAACGCATTTTGAAACAACTTAATCTCGTTTTCGGTCTCGCTCTGCACCTCGGGGCTAGTCGTGTCGAGCAAGCTCGCCAGGTCGGCACGGTCGAAGGTTGAATCGACACCCTCGGCATCGACTCGCTGGCCTATAAGGCGCAAAAAGAGCATCGAGAGGAAGGTTGTAAATTTAGCTACGGGGTAGAGCAGCAGGTAGAAAAAGTAGATTGGAGCTGCGAAAATACGATAGTAAAAGTTGGGATTGTGTTTAAAAATCGACTTGGGTAGGAACTCACCGATGAAGATAATAAGAAGAGTCGAGACCACAGTCTCTAGCGCCACCGAACCATTGGCTTGGATCGAAGCCCAGCCAAATTCACCCGCCATGGCGCGAACAAGGGTCGACATAAATAGCGAGTAGATAACCAGCGCTATGTTGTTACCCACCAAGATAGTGGTAATGTATTGGCCAGGGTTATTTTCGAAGATGTCGGCCAGGTAGTCAAACGCTCGGCTCTGCTTACGCTCGATCTCCAATTTCAGGCGATTCTTGCTCACAAAGGCGATCTCCATGCCCGAGAAAAAGGCCGAAAGCAGCAACATCGAAGCGATAACAATTATTATATTGATCATAGCTTTACTCTCTTGGTCTAACTTTTTGCCCCACAGCACTATCGCGTGGAGGTAACTCGCGCATTAATTTTTCGCGTTCATCTTTGGGTAGTTGCTCGCGGGCTCCTCGCTCCTCGCGCAATTTGAGCATGCGCTCGTCGTGCTCGCGATCGCGTACAACCTGCTTTGCATCGGCCTCTTCGCGCGCGGCGGTGGCCTGCGGCACGCTCTTGTTCTCGACTACTGCCGACTCATTTTTCGGCGTATCAACCGCCGTGGAATCGACTGGCGTGGGCGAGACATCGACACGCATCGTCCCCTTCATCTTTCTAAAGCTCCACACCTTCATCTCCTCGTCCGACTCGAAGCCTTCGCCATTGTAGAGGTCGCCGCTTGCCGTGTCGACGATCTTTGTGTCGACGTTAGAGTAGATTCGCTTGGTGAGCGAATTCCAGAACAGTTGTTGTGTATAGAGCTCCTTGCCGTTGTGCTTCACAACTACAACGTCGCCTTTGGCCTCCCATAATTTGAGGTTGGGGTAATAAATTGCATAATTCGACCGTAGCGTTGCATCCACCGAGCGAAGCGAATCGTCGAGATAGGTGATGATATTTACACCTTTTCGAAACTCGCGATAGGGCTCGCGGGCAAGGGTGTAACCTTCGACAAGAGGTGCAAAGAAACGATACGAGGGTCGTCCATTTTCTGAAACTACAACCGTCAAAGAGTCACTCGATTCACTCATCAAAGTCTCTAGCGACACCTTGACAGAGGCGACTTTATGCTCCTGACATGATAACAGCATGGTAGCACTCCACAAAATTAGAAGTGCTACCAAGCAATTATTTATCTCTATTTTGCGCATCAACGCAGCGAAAATTAACGGTATCTTACTGTAGTTGTTACTCCAGAAGCTGCACCGCGAGAAATACGGTATGAACTACCCTCGTTAACCTCGTTGAAGAAACACTCCTCCTGAGTTGGGAAGACACTACGGTAGCTAGCAGCCAACGCCTTAGCTGGCTCTACGTATGCTGCTTCGTCGGCAGAGAAGTTAGCAATAGCTTGATTCATCACATCGTAAGCTGCCCAGTAAACGGCCAAGCAAGCAAAGTCGCTGCAAGAACCAATCGAACGAGCGTAACATTGTGCCTTCACGAAGAGTGCAACTGCGTTATCTTCGAGCGTGCCGTCTTCGATTGCGATAGCCTCGTTAGCCGCTTTAAGTGCCGCGGTGTAATCCTCAGCTGCGAATTTAACCAACGATATACGACCAAGAAGTGCCTCGCGAGACTCCATATCCTCTGCTACTGCAAGCGACTCGTTGAGGTACAACGACGCTTTGTCGTAGTCACCTTGGTTTTGGAAAATCGCAGCTAGCGCCATTGCAGCTTGTGCAGTTGGGCGAACAGAGTAGAGTTGCTCAACTGTAGCTACGTAGAATGGTGAGTCGCAATGTGCACGGTCCATCAAAGCTACAGTTTTGGTCAAAAGATCAACATCGTCGGGTGTAGCGGCCAACTTCTCGGCAAATAGAGCCTCCAAGTTTTCGCAACTTGCAGCACCACTCAAACCAAACATTCCTTCGAATTTCTCTTTATATTCGGCGCCCTCGTCGCCCAAAGCTTCGAAGTATGGGGTCAAACGGTCGTACTCTGCAAGTACCTCGTCGGCCATAACCTCATCCATTTGGTAGTCGTCGCAAAGGTTTTGGAAGTAGATGCAAACCAAATCGGGTTTAGTTTGCTCACCACCAACCTCGATCGCTGCCTTGAATACCTCGCGCAAACCCTCACGGTCTTTGCTCTTGTAGGTTGCATACATACGAGCTTTGCTGTCGAGGATAAGCGTTGCGCCATAAGTTGCGTGCTCTGCGAAGTGCTCCAAACGAAGATCGTGCATGATCATCAACGAGTCGATGTAGGTATTTTTGTCGGCCAAGCTACGCGCACGGTTGATTTTGTTGCGGTAAAGCAATATGCCACGTGCATAAATAGTATGCGATGCCTTTGGGGCATCGGTTATCAATTGGCCAAGGTATTTCGACGCAGCGTCGTAGTCCTTGTTGTCTATAGCCTCTTTCAAGAAGCTACTGTTGAGCATGTTAGCTTGTCTCTGTTCGACGGTTTCGCCCCACGGAGCCCATTGCGGATCACTGTAATCAATCTGTGCTACAGCACTCGCAGAAAGTGCTGCAAAGGCACAAACCATAAAAAGTTTAAATTTCTTCATACGTACATTAAATATTATTATTTTAAAATTTTCAACTAATCAAATTTCGGTCGTTGGAACCAATAATCCTCGCCAAAGAGGGTGAATCCGAAGGCAAATTTAAAGTAATCTTGACGAATAAGACCCACCTTAGATTCTCCTGATATAAATACGTTATCCGAACCACGCGCTCCATATTCCAAACCTACGTCGACCTTCGAGATTCCCGACATCTTGATTGGAAAACTAGCTCCGAGAGTCACCGCATATTGAGTAAGCTCCTCACCACTAAAGGTTTGTTGGTAACCACCGTAGCGAAGACCTGCGCGATAAGAGACTCTTTTGAAATATTTACGCACATCGTTGCGGTTGGGAGTCCACTGCGCACCGAGTTTGTAGGTACTGAAATCGTTGTACGCTACATCTACACCCGAAGATGTTGTCTCTACAAAATCGCTATTTTTCGATAACCAGTCTTGGTAGGTATAATCGAACCCGAGAAGCCATTTTGGGGTTTGGTACGACACTCCAGCCGAAAGTTGACCTGGCAAGACCAAATCTAGGGTCTCAGCATCGTAGTCTGCGATAATGGTAAGCAAACTTCCGTCGGTATAGACCTTGTGAATCATATCGGGGTTAAGGTCGCCGCCCAAGTCGTAGGTAAGACCGAAGTTAAGGTTGCGCTTCGTAGTTGCGATTGCCACCCATTGCAGACCCAATTGTCCTTTGATGCTCGAAATATCGTAACTTGTCTCGCCGACAGTTGTGTAGTAAGTGCCGTAACCTGTAACCACGTAAGGGCTCATGGTGAACGAACGATACAAGCCACCCCAGTAGTACTGCGCTGCAACGCCGACAGATAGGTTTTTGGCGATCTCCCAACCCACGCCAAGTTTAACTTGTGTAAGGTCGCCACCACCTTCGTAGGTGTAGCTCAAAAGACCTATATCGGTAACATTCTCAGTGGTTGCGATATTGTAACCAATACTGCTATAAGGGGTTACACTGATCGCCATACCCATCTTCTTGGTGATTGGGATCTGGATGGCAATATCGTGGATATTGAACGCTGCGTAAGAATTTTTAACGGTCGACCCGTTAAGGCTCTGACTGTTAAAGTAGTTTGAGCCCTCCATGCCGTAGCTAAACAAAACACTACGACTCAGCGCACCACTATACGCTGCGGGGTTCAACAAGTTGATCTCTGTTGGAGAACGCATCGACACACCCACGCCCGCAAGCGAACGGGTGTTGAGAGTACCCTGGGTGTTCAATTCACCCAATCCATACATCGAATAAGGTGAATAGGTGTTGATACTACCATAACTCTGCGCCATAAGGACAGATGGAATCATCGCTACAACTACAGCTATGGCTGCTATGAATATATTTTTAAACTTACGCATTATAATCTAAAATTGTGTCCAAGCCTCTAAACAGAATGTCTTGGTCTGCAAATATCGCATTTTTAATTCGTTTATCAAAAAAAATTGAGTCTCCACCCGAAAAAATTACATTTTTTTTGCAATTTTCTCCAAATTTGGCTTTTATGTAACCCTCAATCTCGTAGGTGATGCCATTGATTACTCCACCCACTATTGCATCTTTTGTCGTGCGTGCCACCCCTTCGGGGATCGCCGAGGCTTGGCAAAGCGGCAAAGTTGCGGTATAGTCGTGGAGCGAACGCAGGCGAGTGTTGACTCCTGGCGAGATAAATCCCCCCTCGAAGCGCCCATCGCTCGACACAAAGTCGATGGTGATCGCCGTGCCAAAATCGACTATCATTAGGTCGACACCTCCATACTCCACAAAGGCTCCGAGAGCTGCGGCTAGTCGGTCGGCACCCAACGATTCGGAAGAATACTCCACCTTTAATGGTGTGGCAACCGTGGCATCGAAAAGCAAGCAATGGCCCACAACCTCGCGCAGATAAGTCGCCGACCCTTCGGCGCAACCCCTTGTGGTCGAAACGATTGACCTCGCGACGGCGTACTGCTCCGCGATCTGCGCCAAAGGCAACTCTTGCAGAGTCTGGGCACTATAACGTGCCACGACCTTCGACTTATCGACCACAGCGGCTTTAGCCAAAGTATTGCCTATGTCAATAACTAAATTCATTATTTTTCCTGTTTGAGTTAGAGCGAAAGGAGCACATTGTATGCCTCCTCAATATCTTTCACTCCTCTAACGGTCATTGCCAAGCGGTTATTGTTTTGGCGCAACACAAATTTCTCGGGTCGCGAAGTTATTATCTTTAATATCGACATAAACAACTCGCTTTTGTAATATGCCGAGTTCTGATCTGCGACAAATTGCACAATCATCAAGCCATTTTTCACCTTCACACGCTCCATACCTAGGCGGATAGCTTCGCGGCGCAGGCGCACCACATTGAGCAGCTCTTCGCTCTGGCGCGGCATACGACCAAAACGGTCGACCAAGCGCTCGGCAAAAGCTTGCAACTCCTCCTCGTTGCGCGTTGAGTCCAATTCGCGATAAAGTTTCAGCTTCTCGGCAGGTGATCCGATGTAACTATCAGGCAGTGAGGCTGGCACCTCGACATCGATGTGCGAATCTTCGATGTAGTTTAACTGCTCCACGACATCTTGCTCCTTGGGCGAGAGTCCCGCCACGTCCAGACCCTCTTGGCGGAGCTCCGAGATCGCCTCCTGCATAATTCGCTGATAGGTTTCAAAGCCAATATTGGCGATGAATCCGCTCTGCTCGGCACCCAACAAGTTGCCCGCGCCACGAATATCGAGATCCTGCATAGCGATATTGAAGCCCGAACCCAAGTCCGAGAACTCCTCGATAGCGCGCAAGCGGTGGCGTGCATCCGCGGTCAGAAGCTCGTCGGGCGGCGAAAGTAGGTAACAATAAGCCTTGCGGTCGCTTCGACCCACACGCCCACGGAGTTGGTGCAGCGCCGAGAGGCCAAATCTATCGGCATTATTAATTATAATGGTATTGGCGTTGGGTACATCGATTCCATTTTCGATGATCGTGGTGGCCAGCAACACATCGTACTCGCCATATATGAAGTCCATCACCACCGTCTCCAACTCTTTGGAAGGCATCTGTCCGTGACCTACGGCCACCTTGACTTTGGGGCAAATTCTATCCAGCATTGCTTTGATAGATAGGATATTATCAACTCTATTGTGCACGAAGTAGACCTGGCCTCCTCGCTCAATTTCAAAGGAGATAGCCTCGGCTACAATATCTTCGGAGTAAAGATGTGATTCGGTGACAATGGGTTGTCGGTTGGGCGGAGGGGTCGAAATAACCGACAAGTCGCGCGAGCCCATAAGTGAGAATTGCAGCGTGCGCGGGATGGGGGTTGCCGTGAGCGTAAGAGTGTCGACACTAACGCTAATCTGCGTAAGTTTCTCCTTCGCCGCAACTCCAAACTTCTGTTCCTCGTCGATTATAAGCAAGCCTAGATCTTTGAACTTCACCCCTTTACCCAAAATCTTGTGGGTACCTATTAATATATCAACCTTTCCGTCGGCCAAATCGGCAAGGATCAAATTCACCTCGCGCGTAGATTTTGTGCGGTTAAGGTATTCGATGCGAACGGGGAAATCGCGCAAGCGCGAAGAGAACGAACGGTAGTGCTGCATCGCCAAAATAGTCGTGGGAACCAACACCGCCACCTGCTTGCCATCGGTCGCAGCTTTGAATGCCGCGCGGATAGCGATCTCGGTCTTACCAAAGCCCACATCGCCGCAGACCAGACGATCCATCGGTTCGCTCGATTCCATATCGCGCTTCACAGCCTCCGAGGCCACATTTTGGTCGGGCGTATCTTCGTACATAAACGACGCTTCGAGCTCTTGTTGCAGGTAACTATCCGCCGCAAAGGCAAATCCACGGCTCGCCTTACGTTGGGCGTAAAGGGCGATAAGTTCGCGCGAAATATCTTTAACGGCCTTCTTGGTCGTATTCTTGAGTTTCTGCCATGCGCTACCCCCCAGTTTATATATTTTCGGGGGTTCGCCCTCGCCACTCTTATAGCGCGAGATGCAGTGCAGCGAGTGAACGTTCACAAAGAGAAGGTCTTGATCCTTGTATATCAACTTGATAACCTCCTTCATAGTGCCATTAACATCAATCTTCACCAAGCCGCCAAACTTAGCCACGCCATGGTCGTAGTGCACGACGTAGTCGCCAAGTTTCAACTCGTTGAGCTCGGCAATTGTCATCTGCTCGTCGCGCTTAATCTCATCTTTGATGGTGTAGCGTTGGTAGCGCCCAAAGAGTTGATGGTCGGTAAAGAGCCTCAATTTAAGGTCATTATCCACAAAGCCACTATGCAGAGCCAGTGGCGCCGACTCGACATCGAGCCCAGGATAGCCGATCTGGTGGAAAATATTTTGAAGGCGCTCGACCTGCGCCCTATTTTTCGAGACGATATAAGTTTTGTATCCTCGCTCATTTGCCGCGACAATATCGCCTGCCAACATCTCGAAGTTCTTGTTGAACTCCATCTGTGGCTGCGTGGCAAATTGTATCTGTTTGTCGGCCGTGCGCTCCGCTATGTTGTCGCGCAGAACGACAACTTTACTGCTAGCCATAGCCGCCAAGAGGCGATTGCGGCTCGAAACTTTGGTGTCGATAAGCGAAGGATCCTCCATGTCGGCGAGTAATTTTCGGCGAACATCGTTAACCTTATTTAACACAAACGAGGCATCGAGAAACCAATATGTCACTGCGCCCACAAACTCCGCAAAGCTCACTCGGCGCTCGTCGGTTTGCTTACGTTGGTTGAAATTAGGCAGAATATCGGCCCGCTCAACCTTGTCGCAAGAGAGCTGGTTCGAGATGTTAAAACATCTAATCGAATCGATCTCGTCGTCGAACAAATCGAGTCGATAGGGGCGCGACTGGCTAAATGAAAAGATGTCGACAATGCCACCGCGAAGAGCGTATTGCCCAGGTTCGTAGACGAAGTTCACCTTCTCGAAGGCCATCTCCTCTAAGGTCTCGGCGATAAAATCGACCGAGAGCTTATCGCCAACACTAATCGAGAGTTGATCGCGGCTCATAACCGAGTTGTCGACCACGCACTCGCCAAAGGCTTCGGGGTAGGTGCAGATCACCGTGAAGGGCCACTTATCGGCCCCCTGCAACCTATTAAGGGTCGATGTGCGTTGCACCAGGCCGTTGGCATCCTCCTTGCCGTAAACGATTGAACGTTTGTAGGATGTAGGCAAGAAAAAGATATTCTCATCGCCAAGCAGAGTATAAAAATCGTTGAGCATATAGGCTGCCGCATCGCGATCCTCGGCCACAAAGATATGCACCCCACCCAGCGATTTGACCGCAGCAGCAGCATACGACGAAAGAGCACCACTAACCAACTCGCTGAGGTGGATAGTAGTGCTTTTAGATTTTATTTCTCTCTCTAACTGAACTACCCCCTTCGAGGCGGCAATTCGTTGTAGTATACTCTCTTTGAGTTCCATCTATCGAGTAAAACTTATTTTTTTATTAAGTTCTTACCTCCCTTATCGTAGTAACCTACATCGAGAATACCCATACTCTGGTCGGTAGAGACCTTAATTCTACACTTATATTTCCATGCCCAACGGCGACGAAGCGAGAAAAAGCCTTTGCTCAAATATGCCGACACGTAGTTGCTAACACGGATATTTATAAATTTCTTCTTGCGGTCGATAGCCAGGAACGACACTTGGTTCTCGATAGTCTTATCGAGCAAAATTGTGGGTTGCACCTTACCTGTACCTTGACAAGCGGGACAAACATCCTCGGTGTTTTCTATCGGCACAGGGCGCACTCTTTGGCGCGTGATCTGCATCAATCCAAACTTTGTGATTGGCAGCACGGTGTGCTTTGCCTTGTCGGTCGACATCAACTTAACCATCTCGTCGTAAAGCAGTTGGCGGTTAGGCGCTTTGTGCAGGTCGATAAAATCAACAATCACAATTCCACCCATATCGCGCAAGCGAAGTTGACGTGCAATCTCTGCCGCAGCAGCAAGGTTCACATCGAGCGCCGTCTGCTCTTGGTTATCTTCGGCCTTGGTGCGGTTGCCCGAGTTTACATCGATCACATTCATCGCTTCAGTGTGCTCGATGATAAGGTAGGCTCCTCGACGCAGTGACACGTATTTGGCAAAGAGCGATTTGATCTGCTTCGAGATGTCGAAGTTATCGAAGATCGGCACACTGCCACGGTACAACTTCACAATTTTTTCCTGCTCGGGTTGGATCGTGCGGATGTAGCCACGGATGTTGGAATACATCGCCTGGTCATCGACCACGATCTGCGAGAATGATCCGTTGAGCGTGTCGCGAATAATGGCGTTTGCACGCCCCATTTCGCTCATCAGAAGCGCGGGAGTTGCATGCTTGCGCACATTTTGCAAAATCTCGCGCCACTTCAACAACAGCTGCTCGATGTCTTGCTCGATGTCCTCATCTTTGGCCGAGACTGCCGCCGTGCGGATAATAACGCCAAAGTTTTTGGGAAGGACGGTCGAAGCGATCTTGCGAAGTCGCTTTTTATCCTCCGAAGAGCAGATCTTTTGTGAAAGAAAAACCTTATTTGTGAATGGAACCAAAACCACATTGCGCCCCGCAAGCGAGATCTCCGATGTGAGGCGTGGCCCCTTTGTCGAAATTGCCTCCTTGGTGATCTGAACCATCACCATTTGGCCTGATTGAAGATGTGAAGCAATCTTTCCGCCGCGCTCTAACGAGTCGTTGAGCTTGAGCGACTCCACCTTAACGCCCTTTTTGTTGGGCTGGTGGCTCGACACAACTTTGTCGAGGCTCTCGAAATGGTTGCCTAAGTCGAGGTAGTGGAGGAACGCATCCCTCTCGTGTCCAATATTGACAAATGCAGCGTTCAAACCTGGCATTATCTTACGGACCTTACCAAAGTATATGTCGCCCACGGCAAATCCGTTTTGGCTCTGCTCCTTGTTGAGCTCGACCAAAACCTTATCCTCGCACAAGGCGATAGAAATTTCCGATGGGGTTACATTTATTACTAATTCTCGATTCATAAAATCGAAATCTTTTTTTTAACGAAACTTCTGTTTCGTATTAGGTAGTAGCTTCCGTCGCAAAAGCTATATTGCACGCCGCATGGCACGTAAATGCCTCACAGCCCCAACATAGTGCGACACAGCAAATTAATTTGTTTATTAACGTATTAAAGCTAAAGAGTTGACTCTTTAGCTTTAATACTTCGTTGACATTATAAGTTGTCTGCCCAGAAAGGTCACTATTTTTTCTTGTGACGATTCTTGCGTAATTGTTTTTTACGCTTGTGGGTAGCCATCTTATGCCTTTTTCTCTTCTTACCGCTTGGCATAATCTTAGTTTTTTATTTGTTCGTATTAAATTACTTAACCTTCGCAGCGAAGCTTTTAGCTGGCTTAAACGCAGGAATATTGTGTTCTGGGATAGTGATTGTAGTATTTTTAGAAATATTACGAGCTACTTTTTGTGCGCGCTTTTTGATAATAAAGCTACCAAATCCACGTAGGTAAACATTGTTATTAGCTGCCATAGAGTCCTTTACGGTCTCCATAAACGCCTCAACGATAGTCTGCACTTGCAACTTCTCTACACCTGTTGTCTTAGCGATTTCGCTTACGATATCTGCCTTTGTCATCTTAATTTTATTTTATTATGTTATTAATTACCCGTTCATTGGGACTGCAAATATACGCTTTATTTTATTATCTCACAACAAACTATAACTTTTTTTTGTTTTTTTTTGCTGCTCGACCAAAAACGGCGATCTCTCAGAGTCTCAACTACGTAAAGCAGACTAACAATAATAGAGCCAAAACGTTGCTTTGTTTTTTGCTTTCTTTTGGCTTTGTTTTTTTTGATTGCGCTTTTAGGCTTTTCGCTTCGCTCAAAGTTTTATGATACGATATATTACTCCTCAAGCAAGCTTGGTCGCAATATATCGTAGCATAAAATTTATCAAGCTCCTGCAGCGCTTGACCCAAAAACGAGTTGCAGCGTTCGGGTGTTATGTGTTTAATAATGTGGTGGTTATGTTCGACCACCACCCCCGCCCCCTCCTCACTCGGCGCTATTCCGAGCCCACTGGCTCGGGCACCTCCCTAGTAGGAGGGGAGTTCCGAAGGTATGCCTTCGGCATAGATTATTAAGCTTTTCACTCAGCAATTCTCAGCAATTCTCAGCGATTCTCAGCAATTCCCAGCAAGTCTCAGTAATTCTCAGCAATTCCCAGCAATTCCCAGCAAGTCTCAGTAATTCTCAGCAATTCACAGCAATTCTCAGCAATTCCCAGCCCCCTACTTAAGATACTTATCAAGCCACCCAAAAAATTCGCGGTTCCACACCAGCGCGTTTTGGGGTTTAAAGACCTGATGTCCTTCATCTTCGAACTCCACCAAGCGCGAATCAAGCCCCATGAGGCGTGCCGCCGTAAAGGCCTGCAACGATTGGGTGTAGGGGATCCTGAAGTCGTACTCGCCCGTGATGATCATAATTGGGGTGTCCCACGCTGCAACCAACTTGTGTGGCGAGTTTTCGTAGGAACGTACCGCCGTTGGGTTCTCCTTGTCCCAATATGCTCCGCCGTAGTCGTTATTCACGAAGAAGAGCTCCTCGGTTTCGCCATACATGGCCTCGAAGTTAAAGATTCCGCAATGCGAGATAAAAGTCTTGAAGCGCCCTTGGTGCACTCCCGCCAGGTAATACACCGAGTAGCCACCATACGAAGCTCCCACGCATCCCAAGCGCTCTTGGTCGACCCACGATTCGGCAGCAACGTCGTCGATAGCGGCTAAATAGTCCTCGATGTTTTGACCCGAGTAGTCGCCCGAGATCTGGTCGAGCCACTCTTGGCCAAACGATGGGAGACCGCGACGGTTGGGAGCAACCACCACGTAGCCTTGCGCAGCCATTAGTTGGAAGTTCCAGCGGTAGCTCCAGAATTGCGAAACTACGCTCTGTGGGCCTCCTTGGCAATAGAGCAGGGTCGGATATTTCTTGTTGGGGTCGAAGTTGGGAGGTAGAACCACCCAGGTGAGCATCTGCTTGCCGTCGGTTGTCTTGACCCAACGTTTCTGCACTTCGCCCATCGCGATATTGTCGTAAACCTCTTTGTTTACCGAAGAGAATTGCGAGAGTTCGCCAGTTCCCAAATTTATCGAGTAGAGCTCGGTAGCTTGCGAGATCTTTGTCACTTCGGCAAAAGCTGCGCCCGAGGCGATGCTCACCGAGTTGATGTCGTGGTCGCCACGCGTAATCACACCTACCACGCCACTCAAATTGACCTTGCAGAGTTGGTGCGTAGCCTCGATTGGGGCGATGAAGTAGAGCTCTTTCTCGCCATCCCAAATCACATTCGAAGCGTTATAGTCGAATGATTCCGTCAAATCGCTCATGCTCTTCGAAGCGAAGTTGTAGACAAACAAACGCCCTTTATCCGACTCATTTCCCGCACGGCGTTGCGAGATGAAGGCGATCGACGAGTCGCTAGGCGACCATACTGGATATTTGTCGTAGCCCACAAAAGCTGTGCGATCGGCCGCCTTGCAGATATTTTCGGTTCGCGCAGTGGCAACATCGTATATAAATATGTCTGAATCGGTCGATGTAGCATACTGCGTGCCGACCAATGGCTTGCAGGTGTAGGCCAATTTGTCGCCCGCGTTGCTCCACGCGATCTCCGCAGAGTCGAAATAGGGGGCAAGTGGAGTATCCCACGCCGCCTCGGCGCCAATGATGTCGACACCCTCTTCGGCGCAAGAACGCTTGGGGTCTATCTCGGTTACAAAGATGTGCATATATTCGCCCTCTTCCCAGTAGTCCCAGTGGCGCACCATAAGGTCATCGTAGATCCTCGCCTTCGACTTTGGCATGTCGGGGTGGAAGTCCGACGAAGTACGCGATGACACTTTCACGCTCTGCAAGTAGTACATTTTGTCACCCGTGGGCGCGATGCCAAAACCCTCGACACCCTTCTCGAAATTTGTTATGCGACATAGGTCACCACCCGAGGGAGACATCGACCAAACTTGCATCTTACCGCTGCGGTTCGACATGAAGTAGATCTTCTTGCCGTCGGCGCTCCACGCGGGCGAGACGTTGTTTGAATCGTGCGAGGTGAGTTGCTTCACTCTCTTTGTCGCTACATCTTCGAGGTAGATCGCCGTGATGCCACGATTCTCCTCCATATTATAATATGAGATGGTGTAAAGTAAGTTATCACCCGCGGCATTGAGCGACGAAGAGCCCAAACGACCCATCTTCCACATCACCTCGGGGGTTAAGATACCCGCCTTCTTTTCGGCACGAGTAAGCTCATTATCAATCTTTAATGGCTGGAGTGAATCGCCACACCCAGTCGCAATTGCTGCAATAGACAACATAAATAGTAAGATTTTTTTCATTTTTACCAATTTATTTATTATTTTTGTATTAACCACATAAAACAAACAAGATGAACCAGACAATATTTTTCGCCGATAAACAGATAACTTTCGCCTCTTCACCCCTTCAATTCTATGACCTTACGATCGACTCACGTGCCGACACCATAGCTGAAATATCACGAGCAAAGGTAATGAACTTTTTTGAAAAATACAATTCGATACTCTTTTTGTGCAACACCCCCGAAGAGGCTTATAGCGATTTCTGCCGCTCGTTCCGCCGTATCAAAGCCGCTGGCGGAGTGGTGAAAAATAGCAAAGGGGAGACCTTGATGATCCTACGAAACGGCCGCTGGGACCTACCAAAAGGTCACCTCGAACGTGGCGAGACCCTCGACCAGTGCGCAGTGCGCGAAGTGCAGGAAGAGTGCGGAATCGACCAGATCACACTCGGCGAAAAGATCGTCGAGACCCAACACGCCTACATCCTCAACGAGGAGTGGGCAATAAAAACCACCCACTGGTGGGCCATGACAAGCGACTGCACAACAACCAAAGGGCAGAGCGAAGAGGGGATCGAGGAGGTAGCATGGTGCAAAGCCGATCAACTCGAAGCAAACCTCAAGACCTCCTACCCCACTATCCGCCTTGTGATCGGAGCTACGAAGTAGAGCTTAGACTTTCATTATCACTCAGGTAGGGAAAACGCACGAAAAAAAAGTTTCTTACTGCGCTTACGCCGCGCGGGCGCCAAGCTTAGCTTGGATCCAAAAACTTTCGTTTTTGACTTTTTGTTGCGCCGATGTGTGAGGCTTCGCCTTGCCAATATATGAATTGCGATGAGCTTTTGAAAGTGAACTTTCAACGCTCTTCACACTCCATATATCTATGCCAACCTATGGTTGTCATCACACATCATCGAGTTCAGCCTCGATATTGGGTTTTAAATACCTTTCGGTATTTAATAAATTTTAGCGGTGAGGGAGTTGCGCAAATTCATTTGTAGCAACTCCCTCACCGCTAAAATCTTAGAACTGCAAAGTTCTAAGCCCAATAGGGCAACAATAACTGCACCCGCGCAGGTGCTATCTGCGCCCGTCGGAGACGATGATAAACTATAATTTTTCGTGCGTTTGCCGCTTAATTATCAGGGCAAAGCATTGCATAATTCATAAATTTATATTACCTTGCGCCAAAATACGATCCAGTATTATCATTAACTGGTCGATATTTTACACTGCAACTCAAACAAAAAATATAAATTATGAAGAAAACGCTACTCTCTTTAGCGTTACTATGTGCTACAATTTCGTGTACCGAAGTGAATGTCGACGAGCCTGCGGCACCATCGGCAAATGCAAACTCAACCCAAGTGACTGTAACAGTTGCGGCTTCTAGCGATGCCGACACCCGCGTGAGTGTCGACGAGCAGTGGCGAGTAACTTGGAGCGAAGGCGAATCACTTTTCGCCTGGTCGCAGGAGGATAACGCCACCAGCACCTTCTCAATGACTGGCAACTATAGCCCCGAAGCTTCGACCTTCACAGGAACTGTGAGCGGCAGCACGTATCGCCTGCTTACCATGCCCGAGGGTGCGAATGACCCTGGAATATTTGATATTTATATTTGGGATGAAGAAGCCGAAGAGTATGTTATTCATACAGGCGGCTGCAAGCTTTATATTCCAACGACTCAAACTCCAGGTTTGAACGCCACATATATGATAAGCACCACACTTTTGGATGCTGAAGAGGCCGACACCGACGCCACACCTTCGATGATGCACCTAGGCGCCGCGGCTGTACTCAATGTTAGATATACAAACCTTGGCGACAAGGAGTATTATCTTGCAAAAGCCGTTGTTAGTGGCGTGCCAACATCTCTTACAGTCGACCTTTCGAAAGAGATCCCAACAGATATAGATATAAATTACAATGCCGATGTAGTCGACGATGATTTCTACATCTCAGTATACACATTCTCAAACGGTTCAATCACACTCAACCCAGAGGAGCCTATCGCAGTAAGCGCAGGCGACAGTGAACTAAGCTTCAACATCCCAGCATTTTATTTGGAATCGGGCGCAAGCATCTCGGTTATGCTCTACCTTGTCGACGACGATGGTAACTGTATAGTTACAACAAAAACTATCACAAACGAATACATGGGAGCTATTGAGTTTAAACGCGCAACATACAACAATATCAACATTACTTGCGACATCGAGGCGGTAATTACAGATTACGCGGCAAGCACCGACGTGATGCTCACCCAGGCATATACGCAACTGAAAACTTGGTCCGATCCAATGCACCGCAGTGGCGAGTATGCGGGCGATAATATCATGCTAAGAGGTACTTCTACAGATGTCTACTACCAATTTATCTCCTATACACACACCGCCGACAACTACCGCATGACAAATTTCTGGAACTACGGCTACGAGGCTATACGCTACGCGTCGTTGGTGATGGAGTACGCAAACGAAGGTGTGAGCGACGAGATCGACCAACGACTCGGCGAGGCATATTACATCCGTGGTATGGTCTACTTCTACCTCTGCCGCGCTTATGGCCGCCCCTACTACGACAACCCAACGACAAATTTGGGTGTGCCCATCGTAAATGGATTCATGGATACCGCAATCACCCCAATACTCCCCGACCGTTCGACCGTTGCCGAGGTTTATGCTCAAGCTATATCCGACTTGGAGAAGAGTATCGAGCTTATGAACGAGGATAAGGGGCCCGCTTACGCTTCGCGCGGTGCTGCTTATGCGCTTCTTTCGCGCATCTATCTCTATATGAGTGGCACGTGGGATAATCCAAATACGGATTACGCACAACAATCTATCGCAGCGTCGATGAGTGTAACCTCTTCGGGCAGCTACAGCCTACTCGGCACAGAGTCGTTCAAGCAATACAACACCTATGACCCCGACGCTAATGCAGAATCGATCTTCGTTGTGAAGCGCGAATCATGGGAATATTCTGGCTACGATCACTACTACGGCTTTAGTGGTCTGTACGCAAATATCGGCGGTATGGGTTGGGGCGAGATGTATGCAAGTAAGAAATACCTCGATCTTCTCGACGAAACTGGTCGCAACGACTGGCGCACAAACGATTTCTCGGATGCTCGCGCAGCCTTTATCGAGCCTACATATAGCGATTACAACGATTATTTCCGCTTTGTGGCTAACGTCTACGACGATTCGGGTGCCCCTAATGGCTTCCTATACTATCAACTCCCTGTATCAACATATAGCAACAACGATGTTATCGCAACAGACTCAAACACTGACACGCAATACACACTAACGCCAATCAATGCCGAGGAAGATACCTACTCTATTAATTTCAACGGTGAAACTTACGAGGGTTGCATCGACTGGTTCATCACCGAGAATAGGGGCTACCCACAATTCTACATCGTGAAGTGCTCGCGCGAGACCGAGGAGACACACCTCCACTCGCCAGTGATCTCTCGCTTGGGCGAGATATACCTCAACATGGCGGAGGCATATCTTAAAATGGGACAAAGCATGGAAGCGATCACATACCTCAATATTGTCCGCGAACGTTCGATCCCAGGCGCAGGTTACACATACTCGGGCCAAAGCTACGCCGAGTTAGCCGAACTGATCGAAAAAGAGCGCCACTTGGAGCTCGCATATCAAGGCGAGCGCAGCTACGACATCTACCGCAACGGTGGCACCTTGACCCGCGAATACCCTGGTCCGCACGATACTTACGATGCGATCTCATCCGACGATTACAGAATCTTGCACTACATCCCCACGGATGCAATCACCGCCTACGGCACCAACACCCTAACACAGAACCCAACAAATTAAGTAAATGAAGAAATTAATGATTGCTTTATCAGCATTTGCTCTGGCTAGTTGTGCAGGATCTGGTAACAAGGCGGCCGATGTGCCCGCTATCAACTTAGCGGATTTGGACACAACAACGGCTCCAAGTCACGACTTTTACCAATACGCTACTGGTGGTTGGCAGGAGCGCGTACCTCTCAAAGATGAGTATTCTCGCTACGGATCGTTCGATGTGTTGCGCGAAAACAACGAGATTCGCATCAACGAACTTTTTGCGGGACTTACATCGCAAAAGAATAAGAAAGGCAGCGTAGGACAAAAAATTGCTGATCTCTATAAGATGGGACTCGATAGCATTCGCCTCAACCAGCAGGGTGCAGCGCCCGTTCTTCCAGATCTAAAGGCGATCGAGTCGATCGATAGCAAAGACGAGATCACAGAGGTCATTGCGACGATGCACCGCGAAATCGCCAACCCATTTTTTGGTGCATATATCTCGACCGACCTCATGAGTTCGACCGACAATATTATGTATATTGCGCAAGCAGGTCTTTCGATGGGCACCAAAGATTACTACGTCGAGGAGCGCTACCAGGAGCTGCGCGAGAAGTATCAAGGCTATATCGAGAAGTTATTCTCGCTCGCAGGCTACCCCACCGACGATGCAGCTCGCATAGCTAAGTCTGTAATGGCCATCGAGATGGCTATTGCCGAGGCTTCGAGCTCAAACGTGGAGTTGCGCGACAACTACGCCAACTACAACATGATGGATATTGCCGATTTCAAGGCTAGGTACGATGCCCTAAATTGGGATCTATACGCAAAGACTATTGGTTTCGAACTCCCCTCGCAGATCAACGTGGGGCAGCTGCGCCAGATGGCCCAGGTAAATAACCTTATAAAGAGCGCCGACAAAGAGCAACTCAAAGATTATCTTGCATTTAACACTCTCGATGGTGCAACTTCGTACCTTAGCGACGAGATCTACTCCGCATCGTTCGACTTCTACGGGCGCGAGATGTCGGGGCGCGAGGCAGAGCAACCACGATGGAAGCGCTCTTTGGCAGTACCTAACAGCTCACTTGGCGAGGCTGTTGGCGAGATGTATGTGGCTAAATACTTCCCTGCGGAGTACAAAGCGCAGATGCTTACACTTGTCGACAACCTTCAAAAAGCGCTCTCGAAGCACATTGCCGACCTGGATTGGATGAGCGACCAGACCAAGGCCAAGGCGCAAGAGAAGCTTTCGACTATCTATATCAAGATAGGTTACCCCGACAAGTGGAAAGATTACACATCGCTCAACATCGACCCATCGCTCTCATATTGGGAAAATATCAAGGCTATTGGCCGCTGGAGCACGGCTGACAACTTCGCAGACCTAGGCAAACCCGTGGATCGCGAGAGATGGGGAATGTCGCCTCAAACGGTTAATGCTTATTACAACCCAACCACTAACGAGATTTGTTTCCCCGCAGCTATTCTTCAACCCAACGGCCGACGATGCGGTGAACTATGGCGCAATCGGTGTCGTGATTGGCCACGAGATGACACACGGATTCGACGACCAAGGTCGACAATTCGACAAAGATGGCAACTTGAATGATTGGTGGAGCGCTGATGATGCTGAAAAGTTCGACCAGAGAGCACAAGGCCTTGTCGCTCAGTTCGATGCTATCGAGGTGTTGCCAGGAATCAACGCTAACGGCGCATTCACACTGGGCGAAAACATTGCCGACCAAGGTGGTTTGCGCGTGGCATATACCGCGATGCAGGAGGCCAAAGGAGGTGTAGAGCCAGAAGCAATCGACGGCTTCTCGGCCGAGCAACGCTTCTACTTAGGTTATGCTGCTGTTTGGGCTCAAAATATTCGCGACAAGGAGATTGAACGACTAACCAACATCGACCCTCACTCACTCGGCGAGTTGAGAGTAAACCAATCGATAAAGAATATCGACACATTCTACCAGGCGTTCGGCATCACCGAGGGCGACATGTTCCTTGCGCCAGAGGATCGTGTTGTGATCTGGTAATTTAGTCCGAAACGATACAATAAAAGCGGCCCACAGGTCGCCTGAGTGCAAAGTGTGATTAACAAGACGAGCATTTAACCGCAGCGTACTAAAGGTACGTGAGGATTAAAAAGCGGAGAAAAGTGCCGAAAATCGCCTTGAAAGCAGAGTGTGATTAACAAGGATGTTTTTTGGGGCTTTGCGAGCATTTTTAACCGCAGCGTACTAAAGGTACGTGAGGATTAAAAAGCGGAGAAAAGTGCCGAAAATCGCCTTGCTAATCACACTAGCACCCACACCCACTCGTTGGCTACAGAAAGCACCTCATCATATCTATAACCGCTCCACTCGAACTCCTTTAGCATCTCGGGGTCGGTGATGTTGTGCTCCATCATGTAGCGGATCATCTCACCACGTGCCATCTTGGTGTAGATGACCACTTGGCGGAGTTTGCCGCCTTTGTGTTGTAGGAATTTGAAATCTATGACCCGCACATTGGCACATACCTCTGGCCAATTAAATGCCTTTTGCTCCTCCTTCGAGGCCAGGTAAAGTAGCGTACCACCCGCAGCATTGACATCATCGATGAGGGTTTGGGTCTGAATATCTCGCCAGAATTTGTCGACCCTCTCGTCGCTTCCTGCAAGCCTCACAAACCCCTCCATTCGATAGGGTTGAATAAGGTCAAATGGTCTGAGCAGACCATACATGAGCGAACTAATACGCACTCTGGTTTGCAAATACTCAGTATTTATACTCCCCTTAAAGTGCTTATAAACAACCCCATCGTAACTATCGACGGCGGGCAGCAATTCCACCTCATCGTCGTAAAAGCCCTCGAATCGCCCCTGCAACGCACGAGCAATCGTCGTGCTAACTTTGAATATCTCCGCGAGTTCCAGCGCAGAGTATCGCACCATCAACGAGATGATATACTCGGTCTGTGCGCCAAACCGAGGCTCCGAGAAAATCGCCGACCCAACATTGAGCTGCGCCCGCCCCTGCATAGTCTTAGCAGGTGAGATTAGTGCTATCATATATATAAATTTTAGAATAAATCTAATGGGTTCATTTGCAGAAACTCCTCAATTGGTATACCTCCACTACCTACGACAATAACCTTTTCTGGGTTGAACTTTGCGAAGAGAAAACTCTCTCTCCCTTTTCCGCTGATGGAATAAATTGCTATATTAGCACCCGTCCAAAAGTTTTAATATGACACATTTAACCAGAGAACAAAGGTACACAATTTCTGCGATGTTGCAGCAGAATTACAAACAAATTGATATTGCAAAAGCAATAGGCAAAAGCAAATCAGTGATTAGCAGGGAGATACATCGCAACAAAAACAACAAAGGTAAATATAGCTTTACCTATGCTCAAATGTGCGTTGATGTGAGAAAGGAGCGATACCGCACTCCTCGCAAGTTCAACAAGGAGGTCGAAGATCGCATCAAGGAGTTACTTGCACAGCGTTGGTCTCCAGAGCAGATCGTGGGTCATTGCAAGCGCAAGAACCTTAAAATGGTGAGCTGCGAGATGATTTATCGCTATATCAGAGAGGATAAGCAACGAGGGGGCGAGCTCTATAAATATTGCAGGCATCGACTCAAACATCGCAAGCGACCTGTTGGGGGCAGCTTCCCGATAAAAGATAGGGTGAGCATAGATCTTCGACCACCTGAAGCCGATGGAACTCGCTTTGGCGACTGGGAGATGGACTTGATTATTGGCAAAGGAAACAAAGATGCAATGCTAACTTTAGTGGAGAGAAGCACAGGGTTTTCAATTATCGAAAATCTACCTTATGGCAAGAACTCCAGAGAGTTAAGCAAAGTGGTGGTGAGAGCATTGCTGCCATACAAACAATTTATTAAAACTATAACAACGGATAATGGAGGAGAATTTGCCGACCACAAGACCATAGCAAGAAAATTAAATACACAAATTTATTTTGCACACCCATACTCATCGTGGGAAAAAGGACTCATCGAGTACACAAATAAACTGTACAGACAATACATACCAAAAGATGCAAAACTTAAAGACTATAACGATCAGCAAATCAAGAACATACAATACGAAATAAATAACAGACCACGGAAAAAGCTAAATTTCGCACCGCCAAAACAAATGTTTTTCGTATCTTTGAATTAAGAGTTGCATTTAGAAGTAGAATCTACAGCTCAACGTAAGTGACCGCACCACTCAAGAGTGGCGCACAACTGGCAAAATTGCCTATGTGCAGTTCGAGGGAAAAGGTAAGGTGATGTATGCTGAGTCGGAGGTTGAGAGTCTTATTACAGCCCACTATCAAGAGGCTTGGGCGGATGACTATTAGAAACGATAAACGGAGGCTGTTTTTAGCCTCCGTTGTTGTTTAGTATAAGAACCCAAAAAGCCAAAGAGGGATCTTATTGCCAAATCCAGACTCTACATCTGCCATTGCGATATAGCTATCCTCTACACCTTTGATCTGTTTATAGCTTTTGCCTTTACCTCCAACCTCGAAGGTGAACTTACCATCAAGGAGAAAATCACCCTGTTTGCTG
>JBCQWE010000017.1:0-45562 GCA_047172505.1 Rikenellaceae bacterium
TATAGCATTGTTAGCACTACAATATAGTGAAAATCAGTGAATTAACCAACTTTTTAACCACTTTTTTTAGGTTGTTTTCAAACCTTAATTCGCATTAATAGATCGAGTATAAACCAATGAATAGATTTAGATATTTTTCCATCCTGCTTCTGCTTTTATGTTCAATCGGTCAGTTGCATGCCATTGAGTGTGGTGCCGATCAGATCGGTAAAGTAGCCTCGCTGCTCGAAGGTAAGCGCGTAGGGCTTATAATCAACCACACCTCGGTTGTAGGCGAGTCACAAGTTTGCCTTCTGGATACGCTTTTAAGTTTGGGTATTGATGTGGTTCGTGTCTTTGCTCCCGAGCATGGTTTTCGGGGCGATGCCGATGCAGGTGAGAGTGTTGCCGATGGGCGCGACGCTAAAACCAATACACCAATAATCTCGCTCTATGGAGCAAATAAACGACCCTCCGAGGAGCAGTTGTCGGGGCTCGATGTTGTGCTTTTCGATATTCAGGATGTCGGGGCGCGATTCTACACCTATATAAGTACGATGTATTACGCGATGCAATCTTGTTCGCTGTACGGTGTGTCGATGATCGTGTTGGACCGCCCCAATCCCAACGATTATGTCGACGGACCAATTATTAGCGACGATCTCTTTTCGTTCGTCGGCGCTCTGCCTATCCCGATCCTTCATGGCCTTACGGTGGCCGAATTGGCTTGTATGATCAATGGCGAGGGGTGGTGTGGTCAGCTGCCAGTCGATCTGAGTGTTGTGCCCATTGTGGGGTGGAGCCATGGCAAGGAGTATGTGTTACCCATTAAGCCGTCGCCAAACCTGCCTAATGCTCAAGCAATTGCGCTTTACCCATCGTTGTGCCTGTTCGAGGCAACCAAGGTAAGCGTTGGGCGAGGTACCTACATGCCGTTTCAAATTTTGGGGTTTCCCGATCCTAAATTTGGCTCCTTCGAGTTTACGCCCCAGCCACTTGCGGGCTTCGATAAAAACCCGCTACAAAAAGGCAAAAGGTGTTATGGTGTTGACCTTCGCAACGCCCGACCCCCAAAAGGTTTCTCGTTGCAATACTTCATCGACTTCATGCAAAGGTCGTCGCAGGGCGCAGCCTTTATCTCTAGTACACAGCTATTTAATATGCTAAGTGGCGACAAAGAATTAAAGGGGATGCTCGTAGCAGGCATGAGCGAAGAGCAGATCAAAGCAACCTGGGCCGAAGAGCTAGCAGAGTACCGCAAAATGAGAAAAAAGTATCTTCTCTATCCCGACTACTTGGGTGAGTAATCACACCTTGACCTTAAGTATATCCTCCCACTCGGTCGTGTAGCGCGGTGATAAGTATTCGCTGCTCACCTTGCTTGTCTTGCTTTGCGCGCCTAATCGAACGGAATTTTTGCCGTAGTAGCTATTTATCGAATCTAGTTGCTTCATTAAATTCTTGTGCTTCGAGTGGTCTACGCTTTCAAATAGTGAGGTCTGAACGCCGCTATCAGAGCGTATATCGTAGAGTATTACACCAGCCTTCTTGTAGCCGTAATCTTCTTTAAATAATACGCTTAGCGCCCTTGTTGCAGAGCGCATTAACTCTATTGTGCTTTGTGTGGGTGTGTCGAATAAAATCACCTCAGAACCGTTGTGCTGTGGCATATCTTCGCGGTGTCGATTGGTGAGGATAAATACCTGCATGGCCCCTGCGACACTTTGTTGTTGGCGCAATTTTTCGGCGGCAGAGCTGACAAAGCCAGTGAGGGATTCATGCAGCTCTTCGCGTGAGTAGATCTCGTGGGCGAAAGAGCGGGATACCATGATTGACTTCTTGTCGGCAGCTCTCTGGTCGAATAGTATGGAACTTTCTCCATTTAGCTCTAGCCACGTCCTAAGTCCAGTTAGCCCCATCTTCCTCTCTATCCACTCTTTGGGCGCTTCACAGAAGTGTTGAGCCGTTGTTATGTTGTAGGTTTGCAGCATCTTGCGCGACTGTCGGCCAATTCCCCACACATCGCCTATTGGTAAGGTCGAAAGCACCTTTTCGATGTCCTCCTTGCGGTAGAGTAGACACGCACCGTTGAGCTTGGGGTACTGCTTGCAGAGTTTGCTCGCGATCTTGGCAAGTGTCTTAGTTGGTGCTATCCCGATGCTTACGGGTATACCTGTATTGCGGTGTACCTTCTTTGAGAGATGTTCTCCATACTCTTTTAGGGTGTTAATATCTATATCGTTCATGTCGAGAAATGCCTCGTCGATAGAATATATCTCGATCGCAGGTAATTCAGCTCTGAGGGTCTCCATCACTCTGCGCGACATATCGCCGTAGAGCGGGAAATTGGTCGAAAATAGAGTGACGTTGTGCCGCTTGACAATGTCGCGCACTTGGTATAGAGGCTGTCCCATCTTGATCCCCAATGCCTTAGATTCGTTGGAGCGCGCAATGACACAACCGTCGTTGCTCGATAGAACAATCACGGGGCGACCGTTGAGCGAGGGGTCGAATACTCTCTGACACGAGACGAAGAAGTTGTTACAGTCGCAGAGTCCAATCATCACATCTTTTTGATTAGGTAGCGCACGACTCCCCAAATCATAAAGTCGTTATCTTCAGTTACTTTTATGCTTTTATAATCTTTGTTGGCGGGCACAAGAAGCGCATGATCGCCATTGTCATTAAATCGTTTGAGGGTAAATTCTCCATCGATAAAACAGACCGCAAGGCACCCATCATAAGGCTCGACACTCTTGTCGATGACCAATAGGTCGCCATCGTTGACCCCATCATCGATCATTGAAACCCCACTTACGCGAGCGAAAAACGTAGATGCAGCATTGCGAATCAGCTCTTTGTTAAGATCTAATTTTAGCTCCATCGGGTCGTCGGCGGGCGAGGGAAAGCCTGCGGAGATACCTCCCTGAGCTAGTGGTAATTCTACGCTTTTATCGGTGCTAGCGCTGTGCATTTTCAATTCTTCGTACTTTTCCATAACATTTTTATTACGTTGTAAAGGTATAAAAAATTGTAATGCGAAAGACATGGCAAACGTATGAAAATAGTTTTTTCCTCTTTTATACTTCGCTTACTACACACCTTATTAGTAATTTGCTATTAGTACTGATGCGTTAAACTAAAGTCGTCATTCTGAACTTGATTCAGAATCTCAAATTATCGCTAATTATCAGAGTGTTAGAGATTGCGGATCAAGTCCGCAATGACGTGCTAAATAAAATTTAAATTCAAATCGTTTGTTTAAATATTAGATACAAATAGTTATATATTAATTAGTTACAATAAATTTTAAAAAATTAACGCATCACTAGTAATTTGCTATCATTGGACTGAGTCTTACTGAGTCTTACTGAGTCCGCTGCAACTCACAAGAAGCAAAGCTCTAAGCCCAATAATCGTAAAAGAGTAAATTGTTTTCGTGCGTTTACCCTGATGTGAAAGAAGATAATTTGGATTGAACGATAAAATTGTTTAAATTTACGATCGAATTTTAAATTACAATGATTATGAGCTATAAAGCAGCAGCGGATAGATACTCAACTATGCAGTATCGCAAATGTGGAAGAAGTGGAATATCTATACCCGAGATCTCACTGGGATTGTGGCAAAACTTTGGAAGTGTCGACAACTTCGACAATTGTCGCGCGATGCTTCTACGTGCCTTCGATTTGGGTATCACCCACTTCGATTTGGCCAACAACTACGGCCCCGTGCCTGGTAGTGCTGAGACCAATTTTGGCAGAGTTTTAGCCAGCGATCTTAAGCCATATCGCGACGAGTTAATAGTCTCGACCAAAGCGGGTTACACCATGTGGGAGGGCCCCTACGGCGACTGGGGTAGTCGCAAATACCTAATCTCTAGCCTCGATCAAAGTTTGAGTCGCATGGGGCTCGACTATGTCGATATTTTCTATCACCACCGTCCCGACCCCAACACCCCAATAGAGGAGACTATGGCGGCTCTCGACCACGTCGTACGTCAAGGCAAAGCATTATATATCGGTCTATCGAACTACTCTTCGGCGCAATTCACCGAGGCGGTAACGGTGCTTAAGGCGCTTGGAACGCCTTGTTTGATCGAACAATCGAAGTATTCGATGTTTGTTCGCACCCCCGAAGAGTCGCTTCTGGATGCTGTTCAAGATAACGGCACGGGCTTTATAGCATTTTCACCCTTGGCCCAAGGGTTGTTGACCAACAAATATATCGGTGGTATCCCCTCGGATTCGCGAGCTACGCGTAACCTATTCCTAAAAGAGGCGGATATTACCGAAGAGAAGCTCTCGAAGATCGTAGCATTGAACCAGATCGCTAAAGACCTAAATATTAGTTTGGCTCAATTAGCCGTGATGTGGCTACTGAGAAGCAATAGAAACCTGGTAACCTCGGTCTTGATTGGAGCAAGCAAAATTTCCCAAATCGAGGAAATAGCAGCTGTAACAGCGTTGGAAAACCTATCGGACGATGTGCAGATCAAAATTGAATCGATCCTCAAAGATTCTATATAACCAGAGAAATACAGGGCATGTTTGTATTTATTAAAAAAATATACTAACTTTGCGACGCAATACAGTATAATTCAAATCTTTTTAATGATGTTTTTTATGAAAACAAACAACTTTCTTTTGGCTTTTGCCTTAATGTTTGCCCTTGCAGTGTCTAGCTGTACAAAGGAGCAATCGGAATTTAACTTAAGTGATGTTAGCGACTCGGCTACTATCTATGGTCAAGTTCTCTATAACCAAGGCATCAAGGTTAGTGGAGATACTCTCTACGAGAACTACTTGGTTCCTGTCGAGGGTCAAGAGGTTTACGTTAAAGTCGACCTTTCAAACTACAAAACTGGTGCAATTGGCAGCGAGCGTTACTCTGCTATCACCGACGAGTACGGTAACTACTCGATCACAATCCCTGTTGGGCAGACACAGATCAACGAAGATCTTGAGGTGACCTCTTTTACTGGGGCTTATAGCCAGATCGTCAATGGTGTAACTTACTCTTACGACGATGCTATTTATCAAAATATATCTACTACTTCGTTCTTAGTAGGGGCTGGTGATCAGAAGGTTGTCAACGTAACCATCTCTGATAAACCAACATTTGCAACCGAGAGCCTCGACCGTTCTGTAGATGTTTATGGTGAGGTATATGTTGCCGCAGAATCGATTGGCTATGATTCTACAGGTGCTGTGGAGAGTATTGTTAAGACTTTGGACGGTCTCAACGACGATGTTACAATTAAAGTTTCGCACAACAGTGACTCGCGCCAAATCTATTACACGATAGGTGTAAGTAAGGGTCTGTTCGACGAGACTATTAACTTTTACGATAGTTGGGACTTTAGTGATGTTATAGTGACTCTTATGAAGACTGCAAAAACAGTTGAAGAGGATGATTCATCGAGCGAGAAGTTTACTCACTATTACGTTCTAAAGAATCAAACAACACGTAATATTCAATATTTAACTGGTACATATAGTGCAATTAGTAAGTCGGTGTCATTGTCGGATTCATATATGGAGACCCTGGATTATGATATGGGCACTTCTGAAATCTACTTCACGCCATCTAATATTAGTGATGTGTTGGGTATTACTGATGGCTCGCCTGATTATGAGTGCTACAATCCAATGGGATGGTAATATAATTTGATAATTTTAAGTTATGAAACTAAATATTAAATATATAGTAGCAGCATTACTGTCGGCGATAGTAGCTCTGCCTCTTGGTGCTAGCGCGCAAGAGACCAAAACCTTTACTGCACCCAAAGCTGGCGATTACTCATTTGGTATCGATGCCGCGCCTGTGGTTAACTTCCTGGGTAACATGTTTAATGGTACCATGAATCAAACTCTCGACGATATTGGTGGCACGCCAGTTACCTCTTCTTCGGGCTTGGTAACCCCCGACATCTCTATCTTGGGTCGTTATATGCTCTCTGGTGACCTTGCGGTTCGTGCAAACGTAGGTCTTATAATCGATAATTCATACAATACAGCCTACGCAACCGACGATTTGGCAGTGGCGGAGAATCCTCTATCGGAGGCAAAAGTTGTAGATGGTAAAACTACTGCACGTTCGGGTGCGAGCTTGGCGGTGGGTTTGGAGTACCGAATTGGCAAAGGCCGAATTCAGGGTGTTTTTAGCGGTAACGTTCTTTATGCTTACAGCACAGAGTCCTATTCGTATAGTTACGGCAATGCAATCACTTCGCTAAATCAGTCACCTTCGAGTGGCGGATTAGATACTAATAATCACCCAACGGTAAGCTATATGTCGACTTTGCGTACACTTAAAGTTGGTGGTGGTGCAACTCACATGCTTGGACTTATGGGTACTGCTGGAGTAGAGTGGTTCGTTGCGAGTCGCATCTCGCTAGGTTTAGAGGTGAATTTAGTAGCAGCTTACGCTTATACAACACAAGCTTATGGCGAGTACGAGGGCTATAATGCCAACACATCGAGCGTGGAGACCTACACCAACCTCTCGTCGCCTGCATCGAGCGCTTTGTATGTTGGAACCAATAATTTTGGTTCGAACCTTACCCTGAATTTCTACTTCTAATGTAAGGTGTAGAATATAAAGAAGCCTACAAAAATAGGTCGTATTATTTAAGAGAGTCTGCATAGGCTCTCTTTTTTTATGTAAATAGGCGTTATATGGTCGTAGTTAATTTCTATTTTAGGCTAAAATTTTGTATCTTTGCGTGGTTACATACGAAATTAAAAGATTAATGTCTGAACAAAACGATAGAGATACAATAGAAAATATTGGTAATGAAGAGTATAAGTATGGCTTCGTTACCGATATTGAAACAGAAATCATAGAGCGAGGTCTTAGTGAAGATGTCGTTCGGCTTATTTCGTCTAAAAAGGAGGAGCCAGAGTGGATGACCGAGCGAAGATTAGAGGCCTATCGCCACTTCCTTACCTTGGAGCATCCTGCTTGGGCGCATTTGAATATTCCAAAAATTGATTTCCAGGATATAAGTTATTATGCAGCACCCAAAGCTGTCAAGAAGCTAGATTCGATGGATGAGGTTGATCCTGAATTGAAACGAACTTTCGACAAATTGGGCATCCCTCTCGAAGAGCAGATGGCTTTGGCGGGTGTGGCAGTCGATGCGGTGATGGATTCAGTCTCGGTTAAAACTACCTTCCGCGACACTTTGGCCGAAAAGGGTATTATTTTCTGTTCGATCTCCGAGGCTATTAAGGAGCACCCCGAACTCATAAAAAAATATTTAGGCAGTGTGGTGCCTTACACCGACAACTACTATGCAGCGCTCAACGCAGCGGTTTTCTCCGATGGGTCGTTCTGCTATATCCCTAAAGGGGTGCGTTGTCCGATGGAGCTTTCGACCTACTTTAGAATCAATGCGATGGGAACTGGTCAATTCGAGCGAACTTTAATCGTTGCCGACCAAGGTTCTTATGTGAGTTATCTGGAGGGGTGTACAGCGCCTCAGCGCGACGAGAACCAACTTCACGCAGCCGTTGTCGAGATCGTGGTTCACGACGATGCCGACGTGAAATACTCGACAGTGCAGAACTGGTACCCAGGCGATAAAGAGGGGCGAGGTGGCATATATAATTTCGTGACTAAGAGAGGTGTGTGTCATAGTGGCGCTAAACTCTCGTGGACTCAGATCGAGACAGGATCGGCCATAACTTGGAAGTACCCAAGTTGTGTTTTATTGGGCGATAACTCGGTCGGTGAGTTCTATTCGGTCGCGATGACCAATAACCACCAAGAGGCCGATACAGGAACAAAAATGATCCATATAGGTCGCAATACACGCAGCAGAATTGTCTCGAAAGGAATCTCGGCGGGCTTTAGTCAAAATTCATATAGAGGATTGGTGAAGGTCGCAAAGGCGGCAGATAATGCCCGCAACTATTCTCAGTGTGATTCTCTTTTGATTGGTGACAAGTGCGGAGCTCACACCTTCCCCGTGATCGATAACTACAACCGCAAGGCAGTTGTCGAACACGAGGCAACAACCTCTAAGATCTCTGAGGATCAGCTTTTTTACTGCAATCAGCGTGGTATCGCCACCGAAGAGGCAGTGGGGCTAATTGTCAACGGCTACGCCAAAGAGGTGTTGTCGAAGTTGCCGATGGAATTTGCCGTTGAGGCTCAAAAGTTGCTCTCGCTTAGCTTGGAGGGTAGTGTAGGATAGATAAAGAATAAGAAAGAGATATGTTAAAAATTACAAATTTACATGCCGCTGTTGGCGATAAAGAGATATTAAAGGGCATTAACCTAGAGGTTAAAGCGGGCGAGGTACACGCTATCATGGGGCCAAACGGTTCTGGTAAAAGTACGCTCGCTTCTGTGCTTGCGGGCAACGAAAAGTTCACTGTTACCCAAGGCGAGGTAACTTTCGATGGTGGAAACTTATTCGATTTGGCCGTAGAGGATCGTGCGCGCGCAGGTATGTTTCTCGGTTTTCAATACCCCGTGGAGATCCCTGGTGTTTCGATGGCCAATTTTATGAAGATTGCAGTCAACGAGAAACTTAAATACGAGGGCAAAGAGCCTCTCGCCGCAGGTCAATTCTTGAAACTTATGCGCGAGAAGAGCGCGATAGTTGAGCTCGACTCAAAGCTCACGTCGCGTTCGGTGAACGAGGGCTTCTCGGGTGGTGAGAAGAAGAAAAACGAGATATTCCAGATGGCAATGTTGGAGCCAAAGTTATCGGTTCTCGACGAGACGGATAGTGGACTCGACATCGATGCCTTGCGTATCGTTGCTACGGGTGTCACCAAACTTAAAACTAAGGACAATGCAACGGTTGTGATTACTCACTACCAACGCTTACTCGATTATATTGTGCCCGATTATGTTCACGTTCTTTACCAAGGGCGAATAATATATTCTGGTGATAAATCGTTGGCGCTCAAGCTTGAAGAGGAGGGTTACGATTGGTTGATTAACGATATAAAGGCCTAACTATGCAGCATATCTTGCAAGCTATAAACGATTTAGGTTTCGCTGTTGTCTCGCAACCAGAGAGTGTTGTGAGCTCGGGGAGCACTGCTCAATTTTCTGCTGTTAACCCCTCGGATTTTAGGTTGCGTGTCGAAGATGGGGCAACTCTCGACCTGGTGATGGTACATGGTGCTTCGGATAAAACATCAATTATCATCTCTTTGGGTAGAGGCGCAAAACTAAATTTGGTGCAATTATATAATGGTACAGCTCCCATCGAGATGGTGGTGAATCAAAGTGAGGATTCTGCGGTAGAGGCAGTTGCGGTGTCGCTTGGTAGCAATAGCGTGACCTACAATATGCAGTTGTGCGACGTTAACGCTCACTGCGAGGTTAACACTCTGCAAATGGGTGCGCAGATCGATAACAATTCGCTAGTTATAAACATGCGCCATAAATCACCCGACTGTTCGAGTGGCTCACTTTCGAAATGTATTGCTGCGGGAGAATCGAACCTGCACTTCGAAGGTTTGGTATATGTGGCTCACGATGCGCAACGTACTGCAGCGGAGCAAAACTGCCGTTGTATCGAACTAAGCGATACGGCCCACATTGTTGCTCAACCTCAATTGGAGATCTATGCCGACGATGTGAAGTGTTCGCATGGTGCAACTATGGGTCAGACGGATACAGAGGCGATATTTTATATGCGCCAACGAGGTTTGAGCGAAGCGCAGGCGCGTCGAGTTCAAATGGAGGGTTTCATTGCCGATGTTGTTGGCAGGTGCTCTATATCGAATATGAGTGAGATTTTGGGCGATATTGTTTTCCAGAAATTAGAGATCATGTAGATTATGTTTAAAGTCGAAGATATACGTAACGATTTCCCAATCTTGTCGACAAAGGTTTACCATAAACCTTTGATCTACCTCGATAGTGGAGCTACGGCGCAGAAGCCACAAGTTGTGATAGATAAGGTAAATTATCTGCACACCTCGCTTAACGCCAATATCCATCGTGGCGTGCACTATATCTCGGAGGAACTTACAGTGATGTACGAGGGAGCTCGCCAGAGAGTGCGTTGCTTTATTGGGGCTAAATCGAGCGACGAGGTTGTCTTTACGGCAGGCGCTACAGCCTCTATAAACTTGGTTGCATACGCTTGGGGTACCAAATTCTTAGAGGCAGGAGACAATATAATCATCTCGGAGATGGAGCACCACTCGAATATTGTTCCCTGGCAAGCTATTGCCGAGGCGCGAGGCGCAGAAATTAGGGTTTTGCCCTTCGATGATAGTGGTCGATTGATGGTCGAGGAACTGTCACTCCTTCTGGACGAAAAGAGCAAATTGGTCGCGGTAACGCAAGCCTCGAACACTTTGGGCACTCGCCCTTGCCTAAGGCCAATAATTGAGATGGCTCATAATTGCGGAGCGTTGGTTTTGGTCGATGGTTGTCAAGGTGTTGTGCATGGCGGCGTAGATGTTCAGGAGCTGGATTGCGACTTCTATGTTTTTTCGGGTCACAAGCTCTACGGCCCTACGGGTGTTGGTGTGTTGTATGCTAGGCGAGAGATCTTAGAGTCTATGCCCCCATTTCTGTATGGTGGCGATATGGTCGATAAAGTCTCATTTGCAAAGACAACCTATGCAGAGCCACCGCTTAAATTCGAGGCTGGAACTTCGAACTATATCGGTGCTATAGGTCTAGCTGCGGCGATCGATTATGTTTCGCAGTTCGACGCGCAACAAGTCGAGGATCACGAAAATAGGCTTTTAGAACAAGCCACAAAGGGTTTGCAAGAGATCGAAGGATTGACGATCTATGGAACAGATAGCTCGAAAAGTGCAATTATCTCGTTCAACGTTGAAGGTGTTCACCACCTCGATTTGGGTATGATACTCGACAAGTTAGGGATTGCAATCCGCACAGGAATGCACTGCGCCGAACCAGTAATGCACCATTTTGGGGTCACGGGTATGTGTCGTGCCTCATTTGCAATATATAACAATGAAGAGGATGTTGCCGCACTTGTAAGTGGAGTTAAGCGGGCGGTGTCGATGTTAAGATAATTGAAATAATATTACCTACAAATTTAAATAAACCATGTTTATAGTACTTGAAGGATTAGACGGAGCAGGGAAATCGACCCAATTTAAACTCCTGCGTGACATGTTTGCAGAAAAAGGCATGGAGTGTGAATATTTGCACTTCCCGCGTTTCGATGCACCTGTGTATGGCGACCTTATCGCACGTTTTTTGAGGGGCGATCTGGGTTCGTTAGAGTCGGTGAACCCCTACTTAGTGGCACTGCTCTATGCGGGAGATAGAGCCGATGCTGCGGTGCAGATCAATGCGTGGTTAACAGAGGGTAAGATTGTTATTGTTGATCGCTACGTCTACTCTAATATTGGTTATCAATGTGCTAAAGTCGCAGATAGTGAGAAGCGCAAAGAGTTGAAAGAGTGGATTTTAGATACCGAATATAACCGTTTTTGTATTCCTCGACCCGACATGTCGCTATTTCTCGATGTGCCCTTCGAATTCACAGTAGCTCGTTTAGGTGAGCAGCGCGAAGGAGATGATAGAAGTTACCTGCAAGGAGCGGAGGATATTCACGAATCATCGCTGTCTCTGCAAGAATCTGTAAGGAGAGTCTACCTAGAAGCGGCATTGAGCGATCCAACCTTGCATGTGGTTGGCTGTTCTACCGAGAATGGTTCGATGGCAAGTCCACAACAAATATTTAGTCGTATTTGCGAAGAAATTAACAGAGTTGCTATAAAATAACAACAATGAAGAAACCTAACCGATATAACCCAATACTTAAAAAAACGACACATCTTTTTTGTGTTATAATTGGAATTACATTTATAGTGTCTGGATTCACCAAAGCGATTGATCCTTGGGGCACTGCAATGAAATTCGAAGAGTATTTCAGCGTCTATGGCTTTAATATGCTGATGCCTCTGGCTCGCGTGTTGGCCGTGTGGTTGTGTGGTGCGGAGATGATGATGGGGTGTATGATACTTTGCAGGGTGCGGTTGCGTCTAATATCGATTTTTGCATTGATTTCGATGACGATATTTACAATTGTTACAATTTTAAGTGTGACATTTTATCCTGTCGAAGATTGCGGTTGCTTTGGCGATGTTCTCTACCTAACGCCGCGGCAGACCCTGATAAAAAATCTGGTGCTTTTACCCATGATCATAACTATCTGGTGGCGTTATCGTCCCGATAAGATCTTGGTTTATAAACCCCGCGAGGTGATCCTAGCAACACTATTTTGTATTGGGACCATGTCTTTTTCGGCGTGGAATTATCTTCACCTGCCTATGATAGATTTTTTGCCATATAAAGTTGGTATAGATATGCTTTCAGAGGTTGAGCTAACTGTAGCGGATGTCGATTACAGTGTCGCGCTCATTTATCGCAATGTGTCGACAGGGGAACTCCGCAAGTTTAGCTTGGACGACACAGAGTGGCAAGACTCCTCGTTGTGGGAGTGGGTCGAAACTCGCACAGATGCCCCAGAGGGCAGACCACAAAGTTTGGTGAGCGATTTCTCGTTGACCTCGGCAGATGGCAGCGATGCAACTAGGCAGCTTCTTGCGGGCGATGGCAAGTTGAATTTGATTGCTATTACTGCATTCGACTCTCTTCGGCCTGGATGCAAAAAACGTATCGAAGAGTATGTTGCGAAGGCTATGATGTCGGGTGAAAAAACCGTTGTTGTGTCGCCTCAAGCTCCTCTTGGCCAGCATTATAGTTTCGGTGATTATATTATTGAGTGTTATAATATTGATACCACAACATTTAAAAGCATGATGCGAGCATCGGCGGGCGTTGTCGAGTTAACAGATGGTGTCATAACCGCTAAGCGCAGCTGCTTCGATATGTAGATTTGGTACGAAAGTTGATTCTAATCATTTAAAATCAACTTTCGCATGAAGCAACTCATCTATTTTTTTATCCTAATTTTATCACTCTCATGTGCCAATACGGCGCAAAAGAGTTCGTCGGTGCGCCCAGTAAAGAGCGTTATAGCTCGGAGGGCAGAATATGTCGACAAGGATTTTGTTGGCATGTCAAGTCCTAATAATGCAGTGAATCTAGCCTTTAAGGTGGCTGGACAAATCCTCGACGTGCCTGTCTCTACGGGGCAAAGCATCGTAAAAGGCGAACTATTGGCAGAATTGGATCCTCGCGATTTTGAGCTCGCAGTCTCGGCCGATCTTTCGACATTCGAACAAGCTTCGTCGAGATTGATTCGCACAAAAAGATTATTGGAGCGCGAGGCGGTCTCACGCCAAGAATACGAGGAGTCATTGTCGACATACGCCAGAGCAAAATCCACGTATGAAAATTCGAAAGAGATTTTAGACCAAACATCGCTCAGGGCTCCTTTCGCGGCAGTTGTGGAGCGTGTATATGTCGACACGTATGAACGTGTGCAGAGCGGGCAAACTATACTTCGCATTGTCGAGCCTTTGACCTCGTCTGTCGAATTTACGATTCCTGAGAATTCGCTCACAACAATTGCAGCTCCCACGACTCGTTTTTCGGTTCAATTCGACAATTATCGAGGCGTGGTGTTCGATGCAAAATTGTCGGAGTATGCAGTTACCACCTCCGATGCTTCGGGCTTCCCCGTGAAACTTATCGTTGAAAATCCATCTGCGGCGCAATATCCAATTGCACCAGGCTTCTCGTGTACAATCACCGTGAAGAGCGAGGATCCCGATAAGGGGGCGATCTCTCTTCCCTTGTCAGCTATTTACGCTCCAGCTGCGGGTGGCACTTACGTGTGGATTATCAATCGAGAGAACCGTGTTGAACGGCGCGAGGTGAGCCTGGGCGAACTCTATTCAACCGATAGAGTCATCGTGAAAAGTGGCGTTGAAAGCGGCGAGAGGGTAGTTGTGGCTGGCGTGTATCAACTGCAAGATGGTGCAAAGGTTAAATTAATCTCGTAGTGCCATGTCGTTACCATACCTTTCAATCAAAAATAAGAACCTAACATGGTTTATCCTATTTCTGTTCCTGGTGGGAGGAGTAATTGGATTTGTGAATTTAGGAAAAAAAGAGGATTCAACATTTATAATTAAAAGTGCAGCAGTGAGTTGCACCTACGCAGGGGCAACCCCTTTAGAGGTCGAGCAATTCGTCACCGAACCGCTAGAGCGAGAGATCCAATCGATGCGTGGAATTTACAAGGTGACCTCTGAATCTACATACGGAATGTCGCAAATATTGGTGGAACTCGATCCTGCGACCTCGCCAAAAGATATTCCACAACTATGGGATGAACTGCGGCGCAAGTGTAGCGATGTGGAGATCAGGCTGCCTTCGGGTGCTTCGAAGGTGATCGTAAGCGACGATTTTGGCGATGTGTACGGTATATATTACGCCGTTACTGCCGACGATGGGATCTCGTTTACTGAGTTGCGTGGTTGTGCACAACAGATTAAAAAACAGATTATTACCATCGATGGTGTGCAGAAGGTTTTTTTATATGCCGAGCAGACTCCTGTTGTAAATCTCTATGTTTCGCTCTCCGCTTTGTCGAGTTTCTCTATTTTGCCATCGGAGATTATCTCCACCATATCGAGGCAGAATAGCATTGTAAATAGCGGCAAGAAACAAGCGGGGGAGTTGGAACTTACAATTGTCGAGAATGGAAGTTATCAGAGCATGGAAGATATTGCAAATCAATTGATTGTATCGCAATCAGGGAAGCAATATCGCCTCGATGACGTTGCTCGTATCGAGCGCTCTTACACCTCGCCTCCCTCGTCGATTATGCGAGTCAATGGCAAGCGAGCTATCGGTATTGGGGTCTCGACCGAGGGTGATAAAGATGTGGTTAAGACTGGTCGCACGGTAGAGCAGGTGGTGTTAGAGGAGCTCTCTCGCATGCCACTTGGTGTCAATCTCGAAGTTCTCTATCCTGAAAATAGAATCGCTGCCGAGGCAACCAATACCTTCTTAATCAACTTGGTAGCTTCTGTCTCGATCGTGATACTTATAATAATGTTGGTCATGGGTCTGCGCGCAGGATTACTCATTGGCTCATCTTTGGTTTTTTCGATAGGCGGAACATTGCTATTGATGCAATTTGTTGGTGAAGGTCTCAATCGCACCTCGCTTGCGGGTTTTATAATTGCGATGGGAATGCTTGTAGACAACGCCATTGTGGTGACCGATAACGCGCAGAATGCTATTCTGCGAGGTGTAGATCGTCGGCGCGCAGTAATCAATGGGGCTTGGTCGCCGAGGTGGAATCTGCTCGGCGCAACGATGATTGCTATATTTTCGTTTTTGCCGCTCTACCTTGCGCCATCTTCTGTAGCGGAGATCGTTAAACCGCTCTTTGTGGTACTATCTATCTCATTACTTTTAAGTTGGGGTTTGGCACTTTCGCAAACACCACTCTTTGGTGATTTCCTACTTCCCGCAAAAGTTGAAGTCTGCGACCCTTATAGCTCGAAGTTCTACGTGTGGTTCGATAATATGCTAAAATCGCTCTTGCGGCATCGCTATTGGGTGGTTAGCGCCGTGGTTTTCCTATTTTTCGCTTCGCTATATATTATGAGTATTCTTCCTCAGAACTTCTTCCCATCGCTCGATAAACCCTATTTTAGAGCCGATGTGATTTTGCCCGAAGGGTATAATATCCGAGCTACAGAGGGCGAAATGATCGAGATGGAGAGGTGGCTCATGCAGCAGCCAGAGGTGAAAAACGTATCGATGACCGTAGGTGGCACCCCTCCACGCTACTACCTGGCTAGTAGCTCCGAGGCGTTAATGCCCAATTTTGGTAATATTTTGGTCGAGCTCTACGATAAAAAGCAGTCAGCAGAAGTTGAAGCGCGCTTCGACGAGTATGTGCGCGGGTCATATCCCGATGTTTGGCTGCGCTCGTCGCTGTTTAAACTGTCGCCTGTGCCCGATGCAGCAATAGAATTTGGTTTTATAGGTGAAAATATCGATACTCTATTGAAGTTGTCGAGTCAAGCTGAGTCGTTGATGTGGGCAAATAGCAATGCTGCAAATATCCGTAACAGTTGGGGAAATCGTATTCCCACCTGGCAGCCCGAGTATTCGCAACTCAGGGGGCAGAGTGTGGGTATATCGCGAAGTGATTTGGCGAGCGGACTAACTGTAGCTACAGATGGTTATCGTTTGGGCGAATATCGCGAAGGAGATCAAATCATGAGTATATTGCTTAAAGATGCAAATCTTAACAACTACAACTTGACCAATCTTCAAACGCTGCCCCTCTTCTCTGCCAATGGTGGGGTCTACTCAGTGGAGCAGGTTTCGCCTGCATTTAGCTTCGATTACCAAGCTGGCGTGATCAAGCGTTATAATCGCGAGCGCGTAATTAAGGCGCAGTGCGACCCTGCACGAGGAGTTAATACAGCTTCGTTATTCAACTCACTTAACGAATCCATAATATCCACGGTGTCAATACCTCAAGGTTATGAACTTAAAGCTTTTGGTGAAGTAGAAAGTCAGCGAGAATCAAACGATGCACTAGCTAAATATTTTCCACTGACTATGGTTTTAATATTCGTAACACTCTTGTTATTGTTTGGCAACTATCGCGATCCGATAATGTCGCTTTTGATGATCCCATTGATTTTTATAGGTGTGGTTTTGGGCCTTGTACTCACGGGAAAGATATTTAATTTCTTCGCCCTACTTGGACTCTTGGGCTTGATAGGTATGAATATAAAAAATGGAGTTGTTCTAATATCTCAGATCTCGGAATTGCGTGAGGCGGGTGTGGAACCTTTTCAAGCTATTGTCGAGGCTACGCGTAGTAGGGTTGTACCTGTTGTAATGGCTTCGGGAACCACAATTTTGGGCATGTTGCCGCTTTTGTTCGATTCGTTGTTTGGAGCTATGGCAGCAACAATCATGGGAGGCTTGCTTGTTGCTACGCTATTGACAATCTGTGTTTTGCCCGTAGTGTATGCGATCTTTTATAATATTAAACTTGCGAAATAAACAATGAAAATAATTCCGTTTTTACTCCTCGCAATGCCGCTATGTGCATGGTCTCAAATCGATATAGTAGAGTATCGACAAAGTGTAGCAGATTATAGCTACACGCTCAAAAAGTCTTATGTAGCAATCGATTATGCTGAAAATACTTATAAGGCGAAGCAGACAAATCGTTTACCATCGCTGACGCTATCGGGCAATTTTACGCAGCAGCTTCGCGCGGCAGAGAGTCAGGAAAATTGGAGTTTTGCACTCCAACCTCAAATCAGCCAAACTATATATAGTGGCGGGTCGGTTCGCGCCGAAGTGGCTAAGGCTGAGCTAGGTGTGGAGATTGCTCAATTAGATTCGCAAAGCGACCTTTTGGATATTTATTATTCGGCGGATTACGCATTCTACAACCTGGCAGCGACGAAAAGCTATCGAGATGCTGTGGCTCAATATGTCGAGATCATTACATCGCTCAAAGATGTTGTTACACTTCGTTATGACGAGGGGTATATCTCAAAGAGCGACCTGTTGATGATTGAAACTCGTTTGAGCGAGGCGCTTTACGAGCAGATTGCTCTCAATGAGGATTACACAATAGCGCTGCAAAAGTTTAATGTTTTGCGAGGTTATAGTGCAGATACCCAGGTGGTTCAAGCTGCAATAGATGTAGATGCCGTGATAGTGCCATATCGATCTACACTGGAAGAATTGCTACTGCGTCGCCCCGATTTTTTGGCTACTGTGCTTGCTGCAAACCAGGCAAGTTACACAGTTGCGATAACACGGTCTGCATACAACCCCACGGTAAGTGTCGGCATAGCAGGCAGTTGGCAACCAGAAATGCCAAACGTTAATGGCTCGACAATCTTCGATGGTTCACTCTTTGTTAGGCTCTCCGCGCCACTTTTTCACTTTGGCGAGCGTCGCAAATCGGTAAATGCCTCTGTGGCTTTGCAGCAGAGTAGCGAGCTATCTACCTACTCGCTCATCGATGATATTGAGCTCGAAGAGAGTAATATGTGGGCAAAAATAGTGGATAGCCGCGCCCAACTCGATGCTGCGCGAAAGGCATTGAAGATTGGTACAGAAAACCTCGAAATCAGCACATTCTCATATAGCGAAGGTTTGACTACAATTCTCGATGTGATGCAAGCGCAGATTAGTTGGCTTCAACTTTATGCTAATTCTATATGGTCCGAATTTAATTATTTAGTCTCAATTTCTGCTTATAAGCGCATCTCTGCAACAGGTGATTTGTGATGCAATTATAAGGAGTAATAGCTATTATTCGATATTTTTTATATCTTTGTAGGGTATTTACTATCGACCTATGCAAAGATTTAGATTAATAATAATAGGCTTGTTTGTAGCCTTTGTAAGTATCGCTAGAGCTTCCTGGCCACATACCCTTGAGCGTGGCGTGGAGTTGTATAACGATGGGCGGTGGATCGATTCACGCCTCTGCTTACTTGAAGTAAAAGATAATATAAGCACAGATAATAGTGCTGATTTAGAAGGTGTTGACTTCTATTTAGCGATGTGCGCAATAGAACTCGACGATGCGGAAGCGGAGTGCTATATTAGCGATTTCGAGAAGCGCTACCCAGCGTCATCTTATCTAAATAGGGTTCACTTTGCTAAGGCGTTGCTTTACTGTTCCGACGAACGTTACACAGAAGCTAAAGCATCATTTAGGCTTGTTCGTTACTCATCGCTTACACTTCCCCAGCGCGAGGAGTATAATATGCGCATGGGTTACATCTTATTTCTCGATAAAGATTACGCCGAAGCACTTAGCAACCTAGAGGCGATAAGCCCTAAAAGTCCAGTGTATCACCACGCCCTCTATTACAGGTCGTACATCGCATATATTCAGAATGATAACCAGGTGGCAAGGACAGGTTTTACCGAATTGCTGCAAAGTGATGCCTATAGCTTGGTCGCACCATTTTATCTGTTGCAAATAGATTTTAATGATGGGAATTACTCCGAAGTTCTTAGCGATGGCGAGGCGTTATTTGGTAAAGCGACTGCTGCACGTCAGCGCGAATTGGCGCGAGCAATGGCCGAAGCTGCCTATAAATTAGAGGATTACACGAGTGCTGTTAGGTATATGGGTCTATATCGCAACCTTATGGGCGAGATGGCGCGCGAGGAGAACTACATTCTCGGATTTTCGCTCTATCGTCAAGCCAGATACCAAGATGCAGTGGATTACCTTCGCCTTGCGAGTGGTGCGGATGATGCTCTAACGCAAAACGCATCGTACCATCTTGCGGATTGTTACCTGCGCATGGGGGATAAAGCCTCTGCTTCAAAATCATTTGCGTTGGCTGCAAACGATGCGTATAGCGCCGAGATAGCCGAAGATGCTTTATTTAATTATGCTAAATTGCAATATGAGTTGGGGAACGATCATTTTAATGAAACGATCAATGCACTGACACGCTATATTAATCGCTATCCCGCAAAGACAGAGAGGTATGAAGATATTAAAGAGTTGCTAATCGCAACATATTATAATTCAAGGGATTATAACGCTGCATATAAATCAATAAAAGAGCTAAATACTCCAGACTCAGACATTCGATTAGCTCTTCAGCGAATCTGCTTATACCGTGGTTTGGGAAGCTATAATGCGGCAGATTATGCGGCCGCTGTTGCGCAAATCAGAGAGTCGCTCACTATTAATATAAGTCCTAAATACAGTTCTATCGCACGCTTTTATCTCGGGGAAATTAACTTTATCCGCGGTGATTATCAGTTGGCGCTAGATAACTATAACGCATACATTGTTGCGGCTCCTGTAGCAGATGTTAATTACTCGTTAGCGCTGTATAATATTGGGTATGCAAAACGAATGTTAAATGCTGATAGCGAAGCTATTGGTTACTATCAGCGTTTTGTCGAATCGTCGCCAAGTGATACCTACTATCGGGCCGATGCCTATAATCGGGCAGGAGATATTTTTTATGAAAAACGTCAATTTGTCGAGGCAAAAGAGAATTACAAACATGCCTCATGGTCGACGTATGACCCCAAATATTATGCTTTGTATCAAATAGCGATAATAGATGGAATTACAGGCGATTACAACGCTAAGATTAAGCGACTTAATACTATCGTTTCGATAGGTGATGGCGACTATGTCGAAGCTTCGATGTATGAGCTAGGGCGTAGTTATATCGCAGCGAGCGAGTACAAGGACGGAGTTGATACTCATTTGCAATTCATTAAGAAGTATCCATCGTCAACAAAGTATGCTCAGGCGTTGTCCGAATTAGGCCTGGCTTACTTAAACCTTGGTGACAGGTCAGCATCTTTAACTTATTATGACAAAGCAATTAAGGCTTCGCCACAATCCTCGGTGGCTAAGGATGCTCTTCAAGGAGTAAGAGAGATCTACATAAACGATGGCAATGCTAATGGATATTTTAAATATGCTGCCTCGGTTGGTTATAGTGGCGACCTTGATAATATGATGCGCGACTCCTTGTCGTTCACCTCGGCTCAACGCCTATATCTTAATAGTGAGGGCCGTAGTCAAGGGGCAATTAACTCATTGACCGAATATATCAATGATTATCCGCAGGGTTATTACACGGTTGATGCCCTCTTTTATCTTAGCGATAGCTATGTGAAAACTGGCAAGAATAGTGAAGCTATAGCCACGCTGCTCCAACTTCTTAAGAAGGGAGCAAATCAATATAGCGAACGTGCTTACGACCGCCTTTCGTCACTTTCGTTTGCTGAAAAAATGTATTCACAGTCGGCGGATGCGTATCTCGAACTTTATAAAATTAGCGCCAAAACAGATGCTAAAAACCGTGCAATAGATGGTTATGTCGAAGCAACTTTGATGTGCGAAGACGATAAATCGACGTTGAAAATGGCTAAATTAATTGAGCAGGAGGCGAGTGTTTCAGGTAAACTATTAGTTAAGGTAAAGCATGCTAAAGCCTTGGTGTTGTACGCAAAAGGCAACGTGCTAGAAGCTATGTCGATATTTAAGGAATTAAGCGCGGACCCTAACTCATTCGAGGGTGCCGAGGCGACATATATTCTTATTGAGAGTGCGTTTAATAGTGGCAATGTAGATGTGGCCGAGACGATGATCTTTGATTTTGCCAAGAGCGATACATCACAGTTAGACTTCTTGGCTCGGGCATTTATTATATTGGGCGATATTTATGTGTTGCGGGGCGATAACTTTCAAGCTAGAGCAACATATCAAAGTATTATTGACGGTTATGCAGGCGAGGATCAAAGCATAAGCAAGCTAGCCCGAACTAAAATTGATAAACTACAATAATCATGAGGAATTTTCTATATATATTTCTATTTATGCTTCTATCTGCGAGCGACTTGCTAGCTCAAGTTAACAAAGAGGTTGAAGTAACAAAAGCTTATATACCAACGGTAGAGAGGGTTGCTAAACCCGCTTTGCCTGCAGTCATTATTGATACGGCATACATTAATCCCGACATTGATTATAGTGTCACGCCGCTAGCAATCAACTCTCAGTTGCAGACCTTGCCTATAAAGCCCGCAACGGTGACCTATTGGAAATTCAATAAGCCTGCAATCGCACAAGTTAAGGTTGGCGTTGGTTACCCATTTAACACCTTGTTGCAAGCCTACGCATCAACGCAAAATGCTAGTGTCGGTTATGCTGCCGCAAGTGTGGATCACGATGGTGATTACTCTCGAATTGAGGGAGTTAATGCAACTCAGTCGTTCAATGATGTAGCAGTTGCGGCAGGATTGTATATTGGGGATAAGAGCCTCGACGGTAATGTAGCCTATTCGAACGACTTGTTTTATAAATATGCCTTCGACCAGAGTAGCTCTTCATATATTAACTATCAGCAGGTCTCTACGGGTCTAAGGTTTGGAGATAAGTTTGTAGATTTGACTAAGCTGAATTACAGCTTTAATTTAGATTATTCTCACTTCTACGACAGGGAAAATAACGTGGATAACACAACACGAATAGGGGTCCTTGCAGGTAAAGAAATAGGTTTAGGTAGCGCATTATTTTCTACTGATTACCAATATGTTGCTAGCTCGGGGGCATATCAGAATCAGAACTTTGCTCTGTCGGGAATCTACACTTGGCAACTCTCTGATATGGCGCTCTCTTTAGGTGCAGAGTATTGTTTTGATAAAAGTGAAGGGGTTGGAGATAGTGCGTCAAATCATTATCTTCTTCCAAAGTTTACACTAGGGCCTTCGTCGAGCCAAGTAATATCGTTCTTTGCCCAAGTTGATGGTTCGGTGGCGCAGAATAGTTTTTCGCGCTTATCAGAACTCAACCCCTATTTACAGGCCCCTTTGAGTGCAGCGAGTAGTGTAGAGTATGATTTTGCGGCAGGTGTAACAGGGCAACTAAAATCGTCGGTGCTTGCCTATAGGTTGTATGCGGATTATAAGATTGGCGTAAACAGTAGGTTCTGGGGGCTCTCGATAATTGAGTCAAGCGATGGCTCTGTGGTGGATAACTATTTTGATCTGGAATTAGCCTCTTTGCGCACATTGGCATTTAAGGTGGAGCTGGAGTATAAGCCCACTACAGCCCTTGAGATCGATTTAGATGCAGGATGCTATGCGTATAACTATAGTGACGATGTGGTATATGCTAACTTCCGTCCGAATTTCGATGCAGCATTGGCGGCGAATTACTTTTTGCGTAACGTAACCTTTGGGCTCAAAGCGCAAGTGATTGGAAGTAGAGACTATTCTCAGGCGTATTATACACCATCCTCTTCGCTCTCACCTCAGAGCGAAACGATAACTCTGCCCGTGGTTGTAGATTTGGCGGCTCAGGTTGATTGGCGAGTAAAGGAAAATATGTCGGTATTTATCGAGGGGTCGAACTTATGCAATGCAGACCTATACCCATGGCCCGCATATCGTGGCTTAGGCATGCAGTTTACGGGAGGCGTGAAAATAAAGTTTAGGTAGATTAAGGTATGGACACAAAAAAGGGTAAGCTACTTATATCGCACCGCTCAACCACTTACCCTTGCTTGATCACTCACCTGGGGGAGTTGTAGGAGCTGGTCGTATAAGACTTACCCGAGCACAAAAGTATAAAAATTATTTGAATCCACAAATTATGAATAAGAGTTTTTTTAAGGTTCTCGCTGTTTTGGGTGTTGTAGTGGCGCTTTCGGTGGCGTGGTGCCACAATCAATTTATGGGGGATGCTGTTGATCAGACCTTCACTGTCTCTGTTGGTACAGAGGAGGTTGGGGTGTTCGATGGCGGCGCCGTTGAGTCGCAGATACTTTCAAACGTGAGTCGTGATTGGGCATTTAAACTTTATTCGAAAAGATTAAATTTAAATTCAACTATCAAGCCTGGTCGCTACCGTTTTGAACCAGGGATGAGCGTTATTCGTATTGTTCGAATGTTAAAATTGGGAGAACAGCAGAGCGTCAATGTCACATTTAACAATGTTCGCACCCTCCCAGAATTGGCGGGTAGAATCAGTGGGCAGCTAAACGTCGACTCGTTGGAGCTGCTCAATTATCTGCGCGATGATAAAACGGTTGCAAAATATGGCTTCGATGCTTCGACAATTTTTTCGATGTTTATTCCAAATACATACCAATTTTATTGGAATACAACTCCAAGTAGATTTGTAGAGAGAATGCACGCGGAGTATAATAAATTCTGGACTGAGGAGCGGGCGAGTAGGGCAAAGGCTTTGGATTTCAGTAAATTAGAAGTAATGACTTTGGCGTCTATAATCTACGAGGAGACAAAGCAAACCTCGGAGATGAGTCGTGTGGCGGGTGTTTACGTCAACCGTCTAAAAATTGGAATGCCTCTGCAAGCAGACCCCACGGTAAAATATGCGGTTGGCGACTTTACAATAAAAAGGGTACTGCACAAACACCTAAAACATGATTCTCCATACAACACATACCTCTACGCGGGGTTGCCACCCTCGCCAATAGCGATGCCAAGCATCTCGGCTATCGATGCGGTGCTTTTGCCCGAGAAACACTCCTACCTCTACTTCTGTGCAAGGCCCACATTTGATGGCTATCACAACTTCGCAAAGACTCTCTCGGAGCATAACGCCAATGCAAAAGCATATATAAATGAGTTGAATCGTTTAAAAATCAAATAAATTTGTTAACTTTGCTTTTGCAATGATAGTTAAACTTTATAGTAAGAATATTTCGGAACGTGATCTTTCTCGCGTTTGCGAAGTGCTGCAAGGTGGTGGGGTAGTTATCTATCCCACTGATAGTGTGTATGCTTTAGGGGCATCTATTCAATCGGTTAAGGCGATTGAGAAGTTGCGAGAATTGTGCGGGAAGAACCTTGCTGAATTCTCCATTGTCTGTTCTTCTATCAGCCAAATTGCAGAATATTGTAGAGTGGATAATGCTGAATTTAAAATTCTAAAACGTAATTTGCCAGGGGCAATAACATTTATACTAAAGGCCTCGCAGCGAATCCCAGAAAAGGCAATAGGTAAGCGTAAAACTATAGGCGTGCGAATACCAGACAACGCGATAACCGCGGAGATCGTATCGCGTTTGGGAGTGCCGATGATCACAGCTTCGGTAAAAAGTGGCGAAGATGCCGAGTATACAACCGACCCAGAACTTATCCACGAGATGTGGGGCAGCAAAGTGGCAATGGTAGTCGATGGTGGCATCGGATTGGCCGAGCCAACAACTATTGTAGAACTGCACGATGGCGAAGTAGAGATCATTCGAGAAGGAGTAAAAGAGTTAATATAATATAAAAATATATGGATAGTAGATCATTTTGGAACGACGTGGCAAAGTATGGGCTTCTGTTGGGAGTGGTGATGGGCGCTTCAAAAATCTTTGAACAGTCATTGGTGCTCACAGGTAATTTCACCTTTATCGGCTGGATTGCTATAGAGTGGTTGTTGTTTGCGGTACTATTTTTTTCGATTCTATACCGCGCAACCAAGAATAGAGCTGCCTCAATCGATCCCGCATTGGGCTTCGGTTTTGGTCAAGGTGTAAACTACATGATGCTTGTCTCGATTTTTGCAGCTGTGCCTGTAGCGTGTCTCTACTATGTCTACATCAACTCAATTGTCGGATATGACAACTATATTGAAGCTATCTCGTCGGTTCTTGTCGCAGCAGTGGAGTTGCAACCAATCGATAACGATACAGTAGAGGTGGTAGAATTATTGGTCGAGCAGATTCGCTCGCAGGAACAAGCCTCGATCCTCTCGACACTTTTTGCTACGGTGTTTCAGTATATGTTTGCAGGCCTGTTTGCAGGTCTGATACTTTCGGGATTCATAGTGCGTAAACCAGAGATTTTTAAGAAAGATAATGAATAAAGTTGATGTATCGATAGTAGTGCCTCTATACAACGAGGAGGAGTCTCTTTCGGAGTTGGTCTCATGGATCGATCGTGTAGCTCGTAGTGATGGATTCACCTATGAACTAATCTTTATCGACGATGGTTCTTCTGATTCATCGTGGAGCGTTATATGTCAACTCAAGGAGAAATACGAAACAATTAGGGCAATTAGTTTTGCGCGAAATTATGGTAAGTCGGCGGCCCTTTACTGCGGCTTCGATGCAGCTCGGGGCGAAGTTGTTTTAACGATGGATGCCGACCTGCAAGACTCTCCCGGCGAGATCCCTGCGCTGCGCCGTATGATCATAGAAGATGGTTACGACGTTGTCTCGGGATGGAAGCAGAAGCGCTATGACCCACTCTCAAAACGTCTGCCTAGTAAATTTTTTAATATAACAGCCAGGCTTTTTTCAGGTATCAAGCTCCACGATTTTAACTGCGGATTGAAGGCATATCGCAAAAAGGCAATCAAAGCGATTGAGGTGTATGGCGAGATGCATCGCTACATTCCAATTTTAGCTAAAAATGCTGGTTTCGGAAAGATTGGGGAGAAGGTCGTAGAGCATCATCCTCGTAAATATGGCGTTTCGAAATTTGGAATCGAACGCATGTTGAAAGGCTACCTAGACCTTATTACAGTGACTTTTATGTCGCATTTTGGACGTTCGCCTATGTATTTTTTTGGTGGCCTGGGTACGTTGATGTTCCTCTTTGGTGGTGCGACAACAATATGGGTGATTGCTGATAAACTCTACAAGCAGGCTCACTCGTTGCCATTGCGAGCTGTTACAGATCAACCACTATTCTACATTGCGATGTTGAGTGTAGTTCTTGGCGTTCAGCTGTTCCTGGCGGGCTTCATAGGTGAGCTGTCGAACCGTAATTCTAGTGATAGAAACCACTATTTAATTGATAAAACTATAGAATAATATTATGATACAAAGAATTCAAACCCTCTACCTTTTAGCTGCGGTTGCGTTAATGGTAATTTTTTCGTTGAGCACATTTGCTCTTTTTATTGCTCCCGATCAAATCTATACAATGTCGGCTATGGGGCTCGAAATGCACGATGGCACAATGATGTATCGCCTGCCTCACTTGATCATTGTGGCGGCGTTGGCCTCGCTGCTGCCACTTGTCAATATCTTCTTTTTTAAGAAGCGAATGTTGCAAGTGCGCTTGTGTGTGGTTCAAATTGTTCTAACGGTGGGCGTTTTGGCCATCGCTGGTGTTTATTACTATTTGGGCAATAGAACTTTGGGTGTTGGCGCTGGTGGTGATTCCACATTGCGCATAGTTTGCGCTTTGCCTTTTGTTGCAATGTTTTTTGACTACTTGGCACTTAAGGCAATTTTTAAGGATGAGTTGCTTGTAAAGTCGTTAGATCGAATTCGATAAGGCTTCTGCTAATAACAACGATTCCGACCTGCAGTAAAGCAGGTCGGAATCGTTGTTATTAGCCTAGTTATTACTCAGTTACAGTAACATAAACATCTTCGGTTTGAAGATACGTCTCTGCACATTTCGAATAGAAGATGTATTCGCCAGCAGGCAAATTTTCTGTCGACATGACAGCTGTTCCATTCTCGAAGTAGGGTATAAGGCAGGTGCCGCTGCCATCTTCGGTATTTTCGAGATACGTGATCCACATCAGCTCTCTAGCTCCATCGCCGTTGATGGTAAGGGTGAGATCTTCACCAATTGCGAGAGTCGAAGGCGTTGCGGTTAGGTAATAGTCTGTTGTTACTGTGTAATCATCATCGTCATCATCGTCGCTGCAACTAGCGCAGAAGAGGGAGGTGATTGCAAAAAGCAATAATAATTTTTTCATTGTGTATAAAAGTATTTGTTTAGTGTTTTACCTGTTAAGTATCATATTCTTCGGGCGAGGTTTTAGGTCGCTGTTTGCGATAATCTGAGGCTTGTTCTCGCCACTATCCGCTTTGCTTGTTATCCCATTCCACGAGTTGTAGTATATGTGGCTCAACGCTGCTGCCAGCAGTGGATCGTTGCCACTATCGTCGCCCCAGGCCGTAAGAAGCGCACTTTCGCTACTCGGGTAATCGGGGCCAAATCCACTAGAATAGTCTTTGTTACCCACTGCATTGAGGCTGTAGAATGTAATAGGTGCCAATTGGTATTCGCAGTTGTCGAAATCATATTTCGAGTAGACATCGTACGACGATTCTACCACCTCCATTCCGACATTTTTACCTTCGGTAGTCGAACCTACTAGCCATACATCTATGCCTAGACCTTGTAGTCCGTTGATAATAAGCTCACTTGCCGAGGCTGTGTAGCTAGACACAAGTATGTAGACTTGATATAGGCCCAAAGACGATGCCGAAGCGATCACAATAGGCTTATAGTTAGCTACGGTGGGGTATTGGCCTATGTAAAAATAGTCTACCTCTCCAGCCGCTGTGCGAGTTTGGTTGTACTCCATCTCGCAAAATAGCTCTCCGCTCCTCGAAGAGTCAACAATAGAACTTGCTATCACGGCACTTGAGTAGACGTCACCACCACCATTGTAGCGTAGGTCGAGTATTAGCTCATCGGCTCCTTCGGCTTTAAATTGGGCGAAGGCATCGATTAGTTTTTCATCGGCATCCATATCAAATTCCGAGTAGACCATGTAGGCGATGGTTTTCTCTTTGTTGGGGCTTTGGTAAGTTTGGGTGTGGATTATGGGATTGCTTTGGTAGCTTGTTGGGGTTATCTCAACTTCGCCTAAAGTAGCAACAGAATAGTTTTTACCCGATATTTGATATTCTGCTAGCCCCAACGACAGGGTTGTTGAATTGGTAGAATATCCCATTAAGGTGTTGAAGCCCTCTGTCATGTTGCTGTCGTTGATATTTGATCCATTGTACGAAGTGATCAAGGTTCCGCGCTCAATACCCGCTAGGGCAGCGGGGGAGTCTTCCTTGACGCAAGCTACTAGAAAATAGTAGTTGTTGCTACTTTCGCCGTAGGTGTAATACATCATGCTTATTCCGTAGTCGGAGACAGTCGATGAAGCCTTAGACGAAGAGTCGGAGAGCAGCGTGAGCGAAGAGTAGTAATAACGCTCCCCGTTGTAGTACTTGCCATCTTCGTCGATGTTCTCCATTGCGTTTAGCGCAGCTGCGAAAAATGCTTGGCTATCTGCGGAGTAATCGAGAGTCGATTTTATGGCTATAAACTCCTCGTTCCACAAATACATCTCTTCCATATACTCTCCAATCCACAGGTTGGTGTCTGTTGCAGAGCCGATATTATTGCTGGTTTGTTCTTCAATTTCTGTCTCGGGGTCGTTCACCTCTGCCCCGAAATCAACGTCGCAGCCTGCAATAAAAGAGGCTGTTATAAGCAGTAGAAAGTATCGTATAATCGCAATGTCTTTATTCATAATTAACCCAGGAACTTCTATTTAAACGGTGCAAGATACATATTATTATTTGAATAAAGGTAAAAATGGGTGATTTTTATATTCTGCATAACTGTTTGGATGGCAGAGTGGCGAGATGTTACAATGTGGTTAATTTTGCGCGAAAAGTTGCAACAACTACTTTAATATATTAGCTTTGTGCCATAATTATACAAACTCATAAATGTTATGAACCCGTACAAAATTCTTATTGTCGACGACGAAGAGTCAATTTGCGAAATCTTGCAACTCAATCTTCAAGCGGAAGGTTACTCGGTCGATGTAGCTTATAGTGCCGAGGAGGCTTTAAAGCTTAATATTTCGACATATTCGCTCTTGATTCTCGATATTATGATGGGCGAAATTGGAGGATACAAACTTCTGCAAATTCTTCGAGCAGATGAACAAACTCAAAATATCCCTGTGATCTTCTGTTCGGCAAAGGATACCAAAGATGATACCATCACAGGTTTAAATCTGGGTGCAGACGACTATATCGCAAAACCATTTGTTGCTCGCGAAGTTATTGCACGTGTAAAAAGTGTGCTTCGCCGCACTTATACCAAAACCGAGGCTCAAAACAACTCTATAGAGTTTGAGACCCTTTCGATGGATCTTAACCGCAAGCAGTGTGTAATCAATGGCGAAGAGATCTCGATGACCAAGAAAGAGTTTGAGATCCTTGCTTTGCTGCTTCAAAACCGTAATGTTATATTCTCTCGTCAAGACATTTTGAGCCGAGTTTGGGACGACGAAGTTGTGGTTGTAGACCGAACAATCGACGTTTTTATTACTCGTTTGCGCAAGAAAATAGGCGTTTATGGTAAAAAAATCGTTACTCGTCTAGGTTATGGCTATGGATTCTACGAGTAAGGTTTCGCGTCAAAGTCACCTTTTTCTCACCCTGCTGATTCTTCTCTGGGGTTTGATTTTGTGCTTTGTTGGTTACCAATATAGTCGCGAGAAGAGCCAAGTGATTGGGCTGTTGGGATCTCGTTTGCAACTTTTGAATATGCAAATGGGCGACGACATTGTCGCGGGGGTGTCGTCAGAAGATTTTTTTAGTCGCAATTCCGCTCGATTCGAAGAGTTAGAAATTGCGGTTCTTAGTTGTGGCGATTGCGTAAGCTACAACTCAGATGGAGCAAATATGCTCGACGAGAAGATTGCGATCATAGAGGAGGCTCGCAAATCGGACACCGAGATTATTATTAGATCCTCCGTTGGCGATAACAATCGAGAATATATACACTCAATTTCGGAAATTGGTAAATACACTATCTGCTCGTCGTGCTCATACTCTTTGTCGTTTTTCGATATTTTTAGTGGAAATAATACATTCTTAATTGTTGCTATTGTCATATCGTTGCTCATCAGTGTGATTGGCTACATCACCTCGCGATTGTACTACAACCTCGATGTCACCACCAAGGAGCGAGACCGCGAGCATGAGACCGCTCGTCGCGAAGAGCAAGATAAACTTCGATTGAAACGACAACTTACAAACAATATCAACCATGAATTAAAAACTCCAATATGCTCGATTTTGGGCTATATGGAGATGATTTTAAATAACGATAAGCTATCTGAGGAGCAATGTCGCATGTTCGTGTCGAAGAGTTATGCACAGGCCGAACGATTGCGCCACTTGATGATGGATCTTTCGACAATAACGCGTATCGACGAGGCGGGTAATATGATTGATCGTGAGAAGATTAATTTGACAACGCTTATCCAAGATGTCAAAGATGATGTTGTGCCACAGCTCGAAAAGCAGAATATAACAATCAAAACAAATATCTCGAAAGAGTTGTATATCGATGGAAATCAATCTTTGCTCTACTCAGTTTTTCGCAATCTGGTCGATAATGCAATCGCATATTCTGGTGGTAGAAATATATGGATTGATTTAGTTGCGGTGGATAGTGAGAAATATTACTTTTCGTTGCGCGACAATGGAATTGGTATCGACGAAAAGCATTTGCCGTATATCTTCGAGCGGTTTTATCGAGTCGACAAGGGGCGTTCGCGCAAGATGGGCGGCACAGGGTTGGGCCTTTCGATAGTCAAGAATGCGATCTTGTTTCACTCGGGCACAATCGAGGCTCGATTAGAGGAGTTAGGCGGTCTTGAATTCCGATTCTCATTGGGCAAAAAATGCTAGAGCTAAATAAATTTAGAGACTTTTTATAATTCCCGCCACAATTAATTGGAACAATACGACATTTTAACTAAATTTACAGCCTAATTATTCTAAAAGAAGGCGATTTAGTTATGATGTACCAATACAAAGGTCTGGAAGTTAATATTGATGTTTGTGGCAGAGGTAGTGCTTTACTCCTGCTTCACGGTTGGGGTTGTGACCACACTATCTTTAGTTCTAGCCTCGACTTTCTGGCCTCTTCCTTTACGGTTTATTCATTCGACCTTCCTGGTTTTGGCGCTTCGTCGGAACCTGGTGGGGTGTGGGGGACTCAAGATTATGTCGATATGTTGCGCGCTTTTATCACGGAGAATGAGATTGAAGATCCAATATTGATGGGGCACTCATTTGGTGGCCGAGTCTCGATCCTATACTCGTCGCAATATGCTGTAAGTAAAATGATTCTAATAGATGCGGCAGGGGTTGTGCCACACAGAACAATGCGTTATTATTTCAAGGTCTATTCCTTCAAATTCATGCGCGCCGTGTGCGAGGCCTTCTTGCCAAAGGCTACGGCCAAGCGTATTATCGATAAGCAAAGAGGCTCGTCGGGCTCGTCGGACTACAACAACGCATCACCTATGATGAGAGCAACCTTGTCGCGAGTTGTCAACGAAGACCTCAAAGGTGTGATGCCTAAAATATCTGCACCTACGCTCCTTTTTTGGGGCGATAGAGATACCGCAACCCCAATTTCGGATGCTCGAACAATGGAGAAACTTATACCCGATGCGGGCTTAGTTGTGGCTTCAGGGTGTGGTCACTACTCTTTTTTGGAGAGCAAGGGTTTGTTTGATGCAGTTGTGAAGAACTTTTTAAAAATTAAGTAATTGATGATGCTCTATATCTATATAGTTCTGTTTTATTTGGCTCTCTCTTCGGTGCTTCGTCACGATGTGCAGATGTTTCAGCAGAACTCCTATCGTTATTCGCGCTACTTTAAGTGGCTGAAATGCAACATTGTGAATGCCGAACTCTTGAAGTGTTCGCTGCTTTTGCTCTCTTTGGGCGGGAGTTTGTTGTCGATCGATGCTGCTGGATGTTGCGAACTTCGGATGGCGGTACTGTCGGTTATCTACGCTGTTATAGTTGTCTTGGAACTTCGCAAGAAATTCAAGGTTAAAATAGCTTATACAGACAGAGTTAAGCGCCTGCTGCTGACTTCGCTTGTGGTGTCGACGTTGATTTTTTCGTATTCATATCTTCGACTCGAACAGCTTCAATTTATCGTTGTGTCGCTTGCGATATTACTCTTGTCGAACTTTGTTTTGTTGTTGGCAAATTTGATAAATACACCTTTGGAAAAAGCAATTACGCGGTGGTATATTAACGATGCGCGCAAAATTATATCGTCTCGCAAAGATCTGATAATAATTGGCATTACAGGAAGTTACGGCAAGACCAGCACGAAAAATTATCTCTACCGCATGCTCACCGAAAAATACAATGTTTTAGTCACCCCAGGCAACTACAACACCTTGCTGGGTGTGGTTCGCACAATTAGGGAGCAGCTTAGGGCGCAGCACCAAGTTTTTATTGTCGAGATGGGCGCGAAGCAACGAGGCGACATTAAGGAGATATGCGATTTAGTGCACCCTTCAATTGGTATTGTGACATCGGTAGGAGAGGCGCATTTAGAGACTTTTGGTTCGATTGAGAATATCCAAAAGACCAAATTTGAACTTATCGATTCTCTGCCGTCGGATGGTCTTGGTGTGATAAACCTCGATTCGCCAAACATAAAAAACCACGACTACTTGTCAACTTGTCCTGTTGCGACATATTCAATAGGAGATGGTTGCGCAAATCATAGAGCAGAAGATGTTAGCTATAACACCGCGGGGGTCTCTTTTGCGCTTAATGTTGATGGTCAAAACGTTAGCTTTCGCTCGCCGCTGTTGGGTGGTGGCAATGTGCTCAACCTTGTTGCGGGAGTTGTTGTAGCTTCTAAGTTGAAAGTGCCTGCTAATTTATTGCAGCGAGCAATTCAGCAATTACAACCCGTCGAACATCGCTTGTCGTTGAGCCGCGCAGGAGGATTGACAATTCTCGACGATGCTTACAACTCTAACCCTGCGGGTGCAAAAATGGCACTCGATGTGTTGCGTGACTTTACCCGCGCAGAGGGTGCAAAGCGAATTGTAATAACCCCAGGCTTTGTCGAGATGGGCGCAATGCAATACGATGCAAACTACACTCTGGGTCGCCAGATTGCCGCCTCGGCAGATTATGTTGTGGTGGTTAATCGTCTCAACCGCGATGCTATTGTACGTGGTCTGAGTGATGCGTCGTTTGACAAGAATAAATATCATATCGCCGATAATCTTAATCAAGCGCGCGAGCACCTTGCCCCAAAGCTAAATGTTGGCGATATATTACTATACGAGAACGATTTACCAGATTCATTTAAATAGAGAGAAGAAGTATGAAGATTAATGTAGGTGTGGTCTTTGGTGGCCGCTCGGTGGAGAACGAGATCTCTGTGATTACAGCAAATCAAGTTATGTGCGCTATAAATAGCGAAAAATATAATGTTATTCCAATTTATATAAGTAAATCGGGGAAGTGGTACAGTGGCTCTGCTCTACTCAACACCGACAATTATCGCGACATGAACAAGCTATTCAAGGAGTGCGAAGAGGTCCACATCCGCCCAATTTATGGTGATAACAACCTCTATCGCAACTCGAAAAAGATGTTTCAAAGCGAGGTAGTCTCTTCGCTCGATGTGATACTTCCTGCGCTTCATGGCACAAACTGCGAAGATGGTACTTTTCAAGGCGTAATAGAGTTTGCAGGTATCCCTTATGCTGGTTGTAACACCTTAGCTTCGGCCAATGGCATGGATAAAATCACCATGAAGATGATTTTAAAGGAGTGTGGAATCCCCGTTGTCGACTATGTGTGGTTCTCTGACAAAGAGTGGTTCGAGTCTACCAAAGCAACGATCGCCAAGGTGGAAGCGGAACTTTCCTACCCAGTAATTGTTAAGCCAGCAAATTCAGGTTCGAGTATCGGAATCCGCGCTGCGCACAATCGCGAGGAGTTGGAAGAGGCCGTGTTATACGCAATTTCATTTACCACACGCATAATCGTCGAGAAATTTATCGAGAAGCTCAAAGAGGTGAACTGTTCGGTTATGGGCGACTACCACAACTGCGAGGCTTCGGTGTGTGAGGTTCCTGTGCGCAATGGTGAGATACTTTCCTATGAAGATAAATATATGGGTGGCGGTTCGAAGGGCAAACAGTCGCAAGGTATGCAGTCGACAGTTCGTGAGATCCCAGCGCGCCTTTCAGTCGAGGTGACAGAATTTATTCGCAAAACGGGTTGCGACACCTTCAAAGCGCTCTCTTGCGATGGGGTAGCTCGCATCGACTTTATTATCGACGAAGAGACCTCGGAGGTCTGCGTTAACGAGATCAACACTATCCCAGGCTCCTTGTCGTTTTATTTGTGGGAGTATTCGGGAGTCGATTTTCCTACGCTGGTCGATCGCATTATCAATATCGCATTTCAGCGCCAGCGCGAACTCAACAATAAGGTAGTCGATTACGGTAGCAATATCTTTGCATCGTCTGGGCGTGGCGGAAAAGCAGGCTCAAAATTTGCAAAATAGGCAATTAGTTGACGTATGGAGATTCCACCAGAGATAACCGTAGCTTTTACGGGTAATCGTCTTTTAGAGGCTCCCGCAGGTGTGTCGAAGATCGACTTCGAGCAGACTCTTCGGGCCTCTCTTCGGGTCAAAATCTTGGAACTTTATAACGTAAATTATCGATTCTTCCTAACTGGCGGGGCCGTTGGCTTCGATATGATTGCCGCAGAAGAGGTTCTTCTTTTGCGAGAACAGCACCCCGATATTAGATTGATTGTGGTGGTGCCATTTCGCGGCCAGGACTTAAAATATTCCGAAGCTGCCAAAGCGCGATACGCCCACCTGATGGAGTGCGCAGATAAAGTTGTCACGATTTGTGAACAGGGGTATAGCGCTTCGGCCTACCACCTGCGCAACGATTTTTTGGTGCGAAACTCTAACTACGTTGTAGCATACAGTAGCGGTCGCGGAAGAGGTGCTGCATCGACACTTCGACGAGCCCAAGAGTTGGGTGTCGAGAGTTTTAATATTTACGATGATCTTTTGCAGAATGTAGCCTCCGAGCAGTTGTCTTTTGGGTTTTAGCTATTTATGCGCCCAAATGAGTCAATATTTTGCCTAGCTCTTCTATTAATTAAAATTTTTTACGTATGTTTGCATTTATCAGATTTTAAGTCTAACAAAATAGAGTATTTTATGCAAACAACAATAGCGAAACATCAAACAGTTACTCTGCTTCTGCATTGCCCCGACCAACCAGGAATCTTGGCGGCGGTAACAACATTTGTAAACGATAATGGCGGTAATATTGTCTACCTTGCACAACATGTCGATAGAGTAGAAAAGATATTCTTTATGAGGGTCGAGTGGGATCTTCAAAATTTTATCATCCCTAAAGACAAAATTGCCGACACCTTTAGGATGCTGTACGCCGAAAGGTACAACATGAAGTGTCAAATCTACTTTAATAGCAAGGTGCCTCGCATGGCGCTCTTCGTCTCGAAGATGTCGCACTGTCTATTCGATATTTTAGCGCGATATACGGCGGGCGAGTGGAGCGTAGAGATACCAATGATTATCAGCAACCACGAAGATTTGAGGTCGACGGCCGAGCAGTTTAATATCCCATACCATGTATTTAATATAACGCGGGAGAATAAGTTGGAGCAAGAAACTGCGACAATTAAGCTCATGCAGGATCATGATATTGATTTTATTGTACTGGCCAGATATATGCAGATCCTTTCGCCCTCGTTTATTTCGGAGTACCCCAACCAAATTATCAATATTCACCACTCATTCTTGCCCGCATTTGTGGGTGCAAAACCCTACCATGCCGCATTTGAGCGCGGAGTGAAGCTAGTTGGTGCAACTAGCCACTACGTTACCAACGACCTCGACGCAGGTCCAATCATCGAACAAGATATTACACGCATATCGCATCGCGATTCGGTCGACAGCATTATCCACAAAGGTCGCGACATAGAAAAGATCGTACTTTCTCACGCTGTCGAAAAACATATCCAGCACAAAATTTTGGTTTACGGAAATAAAACGGTGATTTTCACCTAGACTCCGTTAGAGAAGATATAACTTATTTTTGTAGTTCCACTTTATAGTTTGTAAGGATATTTTAACCTTTTGCTGGTGGTTTCACGTGATGTAACAAAAATTTAACATGTGTAGAACCTAGTTTTAACATGTCGTGGTTACTTTTGCCACGTGATTTGAACATAGCTAACATTTATAATATATTAACAATTGTGATAAAATAAAATATATTTTAAAATATTATTATTGTTTGTGCTGAAGTTTAGAATTTTTTATTATATTTGTTATGGCAAATCCATTGAAGGCCGCAATGCAGTGTGCGTTATTGTATCCTTTAATAAATAGTTTAACCTTTATTTAAATAGTATGAAATTTATAAAATCTACAAGTTTTATATATTCACTCTCTGTTCTGCTCGCTGCTGCATGTGCAACTCAAGAGCATTCACCTATCGATTATGTCGATCCTTTTATGGGTTCAGCAACCGACTATGGTCAATTAGACCCTTCGGCAACCGTGCCATTTGGTATGATAAAAGTTTGCCCCGATGCTGCGATTCCTACCCACGTGGGTTACGATTACGAAAATGACCTTATAAGTGGCGTGTCGATTACGCGCCTTGGTGGCGTTGGCGGTTCTGGTGCAGGTGGCAACATCTCTGTTCGCCCTGCATCACCAGAATGCGAGCTATCAATTGTCAAAAGCAGCGAGTATGCAGAACCTGGTTTCTACAGCGCTAATCTTTCTAATGGTGTAAAAATTGAACTTACAGCAACTGAGAAAATAGCCTTACAACGATACGTGTTTACCGAAGATGCAACGGCTAATATTTTTGTTGATCTCACAAAGTCTTTCGATGATCTAATCGCAGCGGAGTATACAGTTGTTTCCGATAGCGAAATCTCGGGAGTTGTTAAGGCGAAAAATACTTGTGGGTATGGAGCTTACACCATTTGTTTTGATCTTGCCTCGTCGGTACCATTCACTGTCATAGATAGTACAGCGCAGACATTGCTTTTGGAGATGCAACAGCGCGAAGTTGAGATTCGAATTGCTATTTCGTCGGTAAGCGAGCAGATGGCAGCTCAAAGACAAGCGGCTATCAGCGCGGTGAGTTTTGATCAAGTTCGAAGCGAGGCGAAAGAGAGTTGGAATGATATTTTGTCGATTGTCGATGTTAAAGGTGGCAGCAAAGAGCAGCGCACTATATTCTATACTTTGCTCTATCGTTGCTTTCAGGCTCCAGTTAAGGTTGCAGATAAGGGCGAGTCGTACATCGACACAAAGGGCGAAGTGCAAGTAGCCGAAGATTTTGCATATTATAGCAGTTGGTCAATTTGGGATACCTTTAGAACCAAGCTTCCATTGCTATCGTTGTTGACTCCCGACGTGATGAGCGATGCGGCCCAATCATTGATGGCATTATATAACTCAGGTAAGGAGAATTGGTCGACACCACACGAGGCATTCCCAACTGTTCGCACAGAGCATGCTTCGGTTATTTTGTTGGACGCATACAATAAAGGCATCAAAAATATAGATCTTTCGAAGGCTTATGAGGCTATAAAGCAAGATACGATTAAACTTCCATTGAAGAGTCCCGACAATAAGCTCGAAACAGCTTATGATATGTGGGCGTTGTCACAAATTGCCGCTATCGTAGGCGACGAGTGCGGTGCGGCAAAGTATGCGCAACGTTCCGACTCTTTGTGGAGCAAGGTTTGGGTAGAGAAGTTCAAGGATATTGATCACGACACGTTCGATGTGATGTATGCCGAAGGAATGTATCAAGGTACTTTATGGCAGTATCGCTGGGCGGTGCCGTTTGCATTAGACCAAGCAAGTGAGCTTGTAGGAGGTAAAGAGCAATTGGCCAAAGAGTTGGACTACTTCTTTGAAAATGACCTGTATAACCATGGTAACCAACCCGATATTCACGCGCCATTTATTTTTAACGTACTCGGCGCACCTCACAGAACCCAATATTGGGTGAACCAACTCACCTCGAAGCCATTTGTGCACACCTATGGGTCGCGCGGAAAAGCAAAGGAGCCATTCTTTGGCATGACATACAAAGTTGCGCCACGAGCATTTATTCCCGAGATGGATGATGATTATGGTACAATGTCGGCGTGGTATGTAGCTGCTGCAATAGGCTTGTATCCGCTTCTTCCTGGCTCTAACATCTATCAAATTACAACTCCACTCTTCGAGGAGGTGGTGTTGAATCTTGCGGGTGGGGCACAATTTAAGATTGTGTGTAAAAATTTCTCGGCGGAGAATATCTATATCAAACAAATTACTTTAAACGGCAAGCCGTATGAAGCCTTCGAAATCTCGAATCAAGAAATTATGAAGGGTGGAGTTTTGGAACTCACGCTTTGTGATCAAATCTAGTAACCCATTAATACTAACTATTAATAATTATGAGAAAACAATTCTATTCAATGATGATTGTTGCATCGATGTTGATTGCAGCGCTAGCAGTGCCTAGTGTCGCAGCAGCAGAGAGCAATGCTACAGGTGTAGCAGAGCAGGCGGCGCAACAAGTGAAAACAGTGAAGGGTAAAGTGGTTGACAAGAGCGGCAACCCTATCCTAGGAGCCAATGTCATGGAGGTAGGTACCTACAACGGTACTGTGACCGACATTGACGGAGAGTTCGTGTTGGACTTCAAAGGAAGTTCATCAAAAATTGTTGTGTCGAGCATAGGTTATTCGACAACTGAAATTGCGGTACAAAACAACAAAAAAATTGAGGTTGTACTCAACGACGACAACTTGATGCTCGACGAGGTGATCGTTACAGGTTACTCGTCGCAAAAGAAGAGCGATTTGACAGGTGCTGTTTCTATCGTCGAAGTTGACGACCTTACTTCATCGCCCGTAGCTAGTGTCGACGAGATGATGCAAGGTAAATTGTCGGGTGTTAATGTCATCTCGGACAATATGCCAGGTGGTGGTGTTGCAGTTCGTATCCGTGGTTATGGTACAATTCGCAACAACGATCCTTTGTATATCATCGACGGAGTGCCTGTTGAGAGTGGAATTAACTTCGTTAACCCCAACGATATTGAGAGTATGCAGGTGCTTAAAGATGCTTCTTCGGCATCTATCTATGGTGCGCGTGCTGCCAATGGTGTTGTTATCATCACAACCAAAAAAGGTCGCGAAGGTAAGATCTCTGTAAGCCTAGATGCTTATTACGGAATTCAAACAGCAACTAACCTTGTAAGCATGTTGAATGCTCAAGAATTTGGTGATCTATTGTGGATCGCTAACGAAAATGACGGTAAAACGCCATCAAGTTCTGTTTACGGATCGGGCTCTTCGGCTGTAATTCCAGAGTACCTAGACGCGACAACTCGTTCTGGCGATGTTGATTGGGTTGACGAGGTCATCCAAAATGCAGTGGTTCAATCGTATAACATATCAATAATGAAGGCAGACGAGAAGTCAAACAGCTTATTCTCGCTTGGTTACTTCTCGCAAGATGGTTTGATCAAATATACAAACTTCGAACGTGTAAATGCTCGTATCAACAACGAATATAAGTTATTCAATGATCGTCTTACAGTTGGTCAAAACGCCTCTATCTCTCACTCGTGGGGTAGCGAAATCGATAACAACTCAGCTTTGGGTGGTATCCTTTACGACGCTATGAAGACTGTGGCAATCACACCAGTTTACGACGAGACTGGCGAATTTGCAAGTAACCCACTTGCTGATATTGAGAACCCTATGGGTCAACTATACAGAAACAAGGATAAGGTAGATAACTCAACTCGTATCTTTGGTAATGTCTATGCTGACTTTAAGATTATGGATGGTCTTTCGTTCCGCTCGAACTTTGGTGTCGATTACCAAAACGAGTACTCGAACAGCTACTCTCCAGCATATTCTGAGACTAACACAACTCAAGCGTTGAGCGAATTGGTTACTTCGAACGAGTGGCAATACAACTGGGTGATGTCTAATACCCTTAACTACGTGACTACAATCGACAAGCATACAATCGGTGCAATCTTGGGTACTGAGGCAACAAAATCTCGCACTGAGTCATTCTGGGCTTCTCGCGAAGGCTTTGCTTCGGACGAAGAGAATTTCCAATACCTCGATGCAGGTGAGACTAGCGTGCAACTCAATGGTGGTACTGCTGAATCGTCGCAAATGTTGTCATTCTTCGGAAAGGTCGACTACAACTACGACAACCGTTACCTGTTAGCTTTTACATTGCGTCGCGACGGATCATCGAAGTTGGGAAATAACAAGTGGGGTAGTTTCCCCGCAGCTTCTGCTGGATGGCGTATTAGCAACGAAGAATTCTTCAGCAGCAACCTATTTAGCAATCTTAAACTTCGTGTAGGTTGGGGTCAAAATGGCAACTCGGACATCCCTGCTTACTCTTCTATCGACTCGTACTCTAGCAACGCAAACCACTCGAACTACGCAGTGGATGGTTCGCAAAACTCAGTCACAACAGGTTATGTTAGAACTCGTTTTGGTAACCCCGATTTAGTTTGGGAGACAACAACTCAAACCAATATCGGTATCGACATGGGCTTCCTCGACAACTCTCTTACAGTTGTTGTTGACCTCTTCAATAAAGATACTAAAGACCTTTTGTGGGAGCGTTCACTAATTGGTACTGTAGGTGGAACAAACGAGGTTGTTTGGGATAACGTAGGTAGCATGAATAACCGCGGTGTTGAGATCGAGGTTAGTTATAGCAAACAATTTAAGAATGGTGTAGGATTTAACGCATCGCTCAACACTTCGATCATCAAAAATGAGTTGACCGAACTCGACGATGCAATCTCTTACTTGGGTCTATCGTCAAGCGAACTTCACTCTGTAAACTTCGACCAAGAGATCTCTCGCGTTGTTGAGGGTCAAGCTATTGGTTCATTCTACGGTTATGTTGAGGATGGTTTATTCCAAAGCCAAGACGAAATCAATGCTTATGTTAATGATTCTGGTGAATTGCTTCAACCTTATGCGCAACCTGGTGATATTAAGTTTGTTGATGTTAATGACGATGGTACAATCGATAGTGACGATAGAGATTTCATCGGTAATGCACTTCCCGACGTAACATTTGGCCTTAACCTTGGTGCAAGCTACAAAGGATTCGACCTTTCATTGTTCTTCTACAGCATGATCGGTAATGAGGTGTACGATCTAACTCGCTATACAGGAGACTTCTTCAACCAGTCGCAATATAACAAGAATTCACGTACACTCGACGCTTGGTCTGAGGATAATCCAGACGGTACAGTTCCACGTTTGAGCACAGACGACTTGAATAACAATATCCGTGTTTCTAGCTATTATGTTCAAGATGCATCGTTCCTAAAATTGAAGAATATAAAACTTGGATATACACTTCCAAAATCGGTTCTTGGAGACACTGGTTTCGAGAAAGTATATGTTTATGCTCAAGTAACCAACCCATTTACCATTACTGGTTACGACGGAATGGATCCCGAGGTAGGTTTGCAGAACTACACTAGCGACAACCGCAACCTCGATATGGGTGTCGATCGCGGTATCTACCCATCATCTCGCACATTTACATTGGGTGTAAATCTAAACTTTTAAGGTTCAACAGAATTATAAATATACAAACAGAAAATTATGAAAAAGATAATTATAATGCTATCGGCTTTTGCTCTTTGTGCTTCATGTAGCGATTTCTTGGAGGAGCAACCAGTAGGAGAGCTTACACCAGATCAGGTGATCGAGGACGAAAACATCGAAGGTCTTGTTGTTGCAGCTTACGCTGTACTCGATGGCCAGATGGACGATGCAAGTTCGTGCTATAACTCAACATGTTCAAACTGGCAATTTGCCGACGTTACATCAGACGATGCTTACAAAGGTGGTGGTGGTACTGGTGACCAATCTCAAATTCACCTAATCGAGACATTCCAGATCGACCCATCGATCACTGACTACAACCGTAAATGGCTGGCTCTTTACGAGGGTGTGAGTCGTTGTAACCAAGCAATCGTTGCGCTAAATGCAAGTACTCTCGATGTTAAGGATACACGTATCGCCGAGATGAAATTCCTTCGCGCGCACTACTACTTTAACCTTAAGGTTATCTACGACAGAATTCCTTACTACGATGAGACAGTGACTAATTTCGAAGATTTGGCTGCACTTTCTAACGACGAGTATTCTTCTGATGAGCTTTGGGCTTTGATCGTTGCTGACTTCAAAGCAGCTTACGATGTGCTTCCTGAGGTGCAGACTACAGATTATGCACGCCCAACGAAGTATGCTGCTGCTGCCTATCTTTCTAAGTGCTATATCTTCCAAGAGCAATGGCAAAATGCTGCGGACATGGCAGATATTGTGATCGGCAACTCATCGCTTGAATTGCTGCCAAACTTTAGAGATGTATTCCTTCCCGAGAACGACCTTTGTAGCGAGATTCTTTTCTCTGTGCAAGCTTCGATCAACGATGGTTCTTCGAACAACTACAACGGTAACCCAGGTGACAGACTTTTGCCTCCAGGTGGTCCTTACAGTGGCTATTATGGCTTCCTAAGACCTTCGCAGAACTTGGTTAACGCCTACAAGACAGATGCAAGTGGTCTTCCTCTTGCCGATGGTGTCGATGTAGTTGACACAGATTACGTCGACGTTCGCCTCGACCACACTGTTGCTCGTCCAGGTCTTATGTTCCTCGATATTCAACTCTACGACTGGGATCCACGCGAGTCAGGTGTATATGGTCCATATAGCCCTAAGAAACGTATGGTTTCTACAAACTCAGAGTACTATCTTGCATCTTGGCCATACACCAACGCACTTAACTTCTATATCATCCGCCTAGCAGATGTATATTTGTGGCGTGCCGAAGCGGCTATTGGCTTGAGCGATTTGGCAACAGCTCGCACCTATATCAACAAAGTGCGTGAGCGTGCTATGAATTCACAATGTGTATTGACAGAAGATGGTAGTGCCGATGCTGCAAACTACAAAGTTGGTCTTTATGGCGACTTCGCTGATGCTACCGCGGCAACAACTGCGCTTCGCACAGAGCGTCGTTTGGAGTTTGCACTTGAAGGTATCCGCTTCTTCGACTTGGTTCGTTGGGGTGTTGCAGCTGACGTTATCAACGACTATATTGCAACAGAGAAGTTGACTCGTTCACACCTTGTAAATGCACAATTTGTCGCAGGTAAACACGAGTACTCGCCAATTCCACAAACGGTGCTAGACCTTTCAAATGGAGCACTTGAGCAGAATCCAAACTATTAATAGGTAGGATATAACCACGCTTGGAGGATCTTTCACAGGGAAGATCCTCCAATGTGGTTTTTATATATGAAGTAACAAATATTGAGGTAGAAATGAACAATTACAAGATTAAATCGGGGTTGCTTATCGCCCTGCTCACATTTAGCTTTGCGGTCTATGGGGCCTCGAAGAGTGACTCGTTAACAGTTGTTAGTGCCGATTGGCAGAGGAGTCGAATGGCAGATGGTTTGGAGTTAAAAACTTTTCACTTCGACCAAGAAATGCTATTCGGATCAAAACAATATATCTCGATTATCGAGGTCGATTTTGAGGCATTAAGTCAAGAGCTAAAGTTAGATGTTTTGGCAATTGATGGCTTGGACTTAACTTCGGCGGTTGCGTCGCAAGCAGGTGCACTGGCAGCAATAAATGGCTCGTTTTTCAATGTTCGCCCGCCATACAATTCAGTAGATTATGTGAGGGTCGATGGTCAATTTGTCGCACCCAATAAGCCTCACGATTCGGGCCGTGTCTCAACTCAAAATGGCTCAATTGTGATCGATGGTCGCCGAGTCTCTATTGTCGAACCAGCGGACCCGATCGATTCGGAGGATCTGATCAAAGGTGAAGATATATTAACCTCGGGGCCTCTGCTAAAGTTAAAAGGTGTGGATCAAGTGATTAGAGACGAAAGCCATTTCTATGGTCGCCATCCTCGCACGGCCATTGCAATCACCACAGATGGGGTAGTGCTCCTAATAACTGTCGATGGTCGCAGCGACGAATCTGCGGGAATGACTATCATGGAGCTGCAAAGTTTGGTGTCGTGGTTGGGTGCAAAAGATGCTTTGAATCTCGATGGAGGTGGCTCTACGACGATGTGGACCAAACAAATGGGGATTATCAATCACCCGTCCGATAATAAGAAGTTTGACTGCGAGGGTGAAAGAAAAGTTTCAAATCTTTTGGTCATAAGAGCCCATTAATCGTAGAAAAAGATTATATTTGCATGATCTAAACTTAAATACAATGAAAAAAATAAATTTTTTATTTGCACTTTTACTGTTGTGCAGCTTTGGTGCATGCACCGAGAATCAACCTGCAACTGATGCAGAAAACGTTATTGTTGTAGCCCACCGTGCTGACTGGCGAGGCGCTCCAGAGAACTCGATTCAAGCAATTGAGAATTCTATTAGCCTGGGCGTTGACATGGTTGAGATCGACTTAGCTCGCACAAAGGATGGCGAACTTATTTTGCTGCACGACAGAACATTGAATCGAACAACTACAGCCAAAGGATCACCTAGCGACTACACTTTGGAGGAACTGCAAACAAAATATTTCTTGCGCAATGGAGCGGGTAGTGCAACACACCACCGCATCCCAACCTTTAAAGAAGCAATGATGGTCTGCAAAGATAAAGTTTTGGTTAATGTAGACAAGGGTTACGACTATTTCGATCAAGTGTACCAGATCATCGTCGAGACTGGAACACTCGAACAATGCGTGATAAAGTCTTCGCACCCATACGACTATATCGTTGAAGATAGCGGTGATGTGCTCGACAAAATGCACTTTATTCCTGTTTTGTACACCAACAAAGAGGGCGCAATGGAGATCTACGAGGGTTATAGAGATAATTACAACTCGTATGCCTACGAGATTGTCTTTGGCGAATACGACCAGACGTCTCGCGCTATAGTCGAAGATATTATCAGCCGAGGAGGTAAAGTGTGGATTAATACACTCTGGGACTACCTTTGCGATGGACACCACGACGATAGAGCCGTTGAACTCGGCGAGGCCGACGAGAGTTGGGGATGGGTGCTTGACCAAACAAAAGCGACATTCATCCAAACCGATCGTTCGAAGGAACTTATCGACTATCTTCGTGGTAGAGGACTGCATAAGTAATCATTATAATTTGTAAGTACTAGTGGTGCGTTAACTTTTTAAATTTATTGTAACTAATTAATATATAACTATTTGTATCTAATATTTAAATAAACGATTTGAATTTGAATTTTATTTAACACGTCATTGCGGACTTGATCCGCAATCTCTAACACTCTGATAATTAGCGATAATTTGAGATTCTGAATCAAGTTCACAATGACGACTTTAGTTTAACGCATCAGTACTAACTCAAGTTTCGGAAGTAGCATACCCCAATTATATTAACGCAAAAAAGGCTTTGAGATATTTCTGTATTTCACAGAATTTCAGTATATTAGTAGTGC
>JBCQWE010000018.1:0-44801 GCA_047172505.1 Rikenellaceae bacterium
GCTACAATGCGCAGTTGCCTCCCGTGGGTCAAGAATTTAGCCCAGCACTCGACGAGCATGTCATGAGCCAATTTGGCGATGTGGTCTACGGCACTCTCTCCGAGGTGGTGCGCCAAGACTCCGAGTCGGGAATCCTGTTCAATGCAACGATGGTGCGCTGCATGATAGAAAATAACCTTTGCGAGATCCCTATTTTTGATATGGGCTACCCCGACCTCGAAGCTGTGGAGGGTGGCGAATTCACCGAGAAACTGCAAGAGTGCTACGATAAATTTGGCCGCGATCAGACTATCGTCATCACCCGCTCGAATAAGCGTGCAAACCGCTACAACGAAGGTATACGCCGCTTCTCGCTGGGTGCCGAGGAGGAGATCGAGAGTGGCGACATGTTGATGGTTGTGCGCAACAACTACCACTTCACCGAGCGCATAGAGAATTGCCCGCTCGGTTTTATGGCCAATGGCGACGTGGCGCAACTGAGCCGACTACGCCGCTTCGAGGAGTTTTACGGCTTCCGCTTTGCCGAAGCCACACTCTCTTTTGGCGACTACAACGACTACGAGATAACATGCAAAGTGCTCCTCGATACCCTTTCGAGCGAAGCGCCATCGCTAAGTTACGACCAAAGTAAGCACCTCTTCTACCAAGTGGAGCAAGATTATATGGATATAAAGAGTAAGGCTAAACGCTACAAAGAGATACGCGAGAACCCCCACTTCAACGCCGTGCAGGTGAAGTTTGCCTATGCCGTTACCTGCCACAAGGCGCAAGGCGGGCAGTGGCAAGCCGTTTTTATCGACAGGTGCATCTTTGGCGACGAGACCATGAGTCGCGACATGCTCCGTTGGCTCTACACCGCAATCACTCGCGCCACCTGCAAAGTCTACTTCGTAAACTTCGATGAGCGATTCTTCGGGTAGGGCCTCACTCCATAGCAACGGTAGGTTGCTCAGGTTGGCGTAGATAACCTAGATCGTAGTGATCGATCTAAACTCCATAGTCGTAGAGTTCGCTACAGTCCAGCAATTGCCATCGACTTGCATAAGTGTGCTGGAGTTGTTGCCTATCGTTAAATCTATTGACGATGTGTCGTAATCCTCGCTTGTGAATAGAGGGGTTCCAACGCTGGTTAGGGTCGATTCGGTTGCTATGGTGAGTGACTTTAAGCCGTAGCAGTCGTAGAATAGCCAGAAGCCGATCTCCTCGACCTTGGGCAACGAGACGGTCTCTAGCGCCCAGCAATTGGCAAAGACCGAGTAGGATAAGATTGTGGCTTCGGGCAGAGAGATAGTTTTCAGATCGGAGTTAGCCCTAAAGGCACCTCCGCCGATCTCTTTGGCCTTGGGTAAATTGACACTTTGCAGTGCACAACCCCCAAATGCGTCAACTCCAATATATGTTGCATTGGGGAAGTCGATAGATGTGAGAGCTTCACATGCTGCAAATGCGTATTGATTAATGGTTGTAACATTGTCGAGCGAGATTGATTCTAGCGCTTCGCAGGTCTGAAAAGCATACTCGTCAATTACGGTTGCACTTGGTAGTGATACCTCCTTTAGCTCAGTTGCACCCACGAAGAGTTGCTTTGAAACGGTGGTTAATTTGGGCATTGAGATCTCTGTTAAGCCAGCCCAGAACTGGAACGAGTTGTCATCGGCCTCGGTGACTTCGGGAAGCGAGAGCGAGAATGTTGTGGAAGCGGAAAGGTCGAAATCGGCATTGGGGCACCTTACCGCAGTTATGTAGGGCATAATGATGGTTATGTGTCGCGTGCTCTCGGTGGTGTAGATAGCTTTGTCGAGGTCGTATATATCTGTGAGCTCACCCTCGTCGATGATAGTCCACGTGTCGTGCGCTATGTACGAACCATCTGCTGGTAGTGTCTCCAATGTGTAGACTGCGCCACTGAGGCCCGTGTCGGTGGTAGATTGCTCCACATATATTGATTTAACAAGGTCGCCTGAGCAGTAAAACTTGACTATTGCACTACGCGCCGCGCCGCTATCGTTCTGCTCGATGTAGATAGTTGTGGTTGCATCGCCCTGATCGCCGTTGTCGCAGCTGAACGAGATCCACTCTGCTCTCTGCGAGCTCTCGTCGTCCACCGAGGTGATCTCCCACGAGCCTGTTGCGGTGAAGCTAACACCAAACCATAGCCCCTCCGAGCTGGCAGAGATTTGAGGGTTCGAGGCTATTGTGCCACTAAGGGTGATTGTTGCTGTTTGGTCGTCGGAGCCCAAAGATTCAATTAGGTCGCACGAGCTGATAGACCAGGTGGCGAATAGTGTCGCGAGTATAAAACAATTCGTTTCATAGGGTTATTGTGTTTTTATTAGTATGATTTGCTTGATTATCATACAAATGTATGGTTTTTATTCTTGAAATGCAATTTTTTTTGCTTCTTTTGTTTTTTGTTGCGCTTTTGCGTTTTGGGCTTTTCGCTTTCGCTCAAAGTTTTATACTCTCTTAAATTGGGCTTCAAGTAAACTTGGCCCAACTTAAGAGAGTATAAAATTTACAAGCACCCGCAGGTGCTTGACCCAAAATCGAGTAGCAGGGGTTATTTATTAATAATCTAATAATCTAATAATGAGGATATTATGTTCGACCACCCCCCCCGACCCCTCCTCACTCGGCGCTATTCCGAGCCCTTAGGCTCGGGCACCTCGCTAGTAGGAGGGGAGCTCTGGCGGTATGCCTGCGGCATGGGGTTTTTCGCTCAGTCCTTCTCAGTCCTTCTCAGAAAATTCTCAGCCCCTTCTCAGTGCCCCCCCCCAAACCAAGAAATAGGGCCAGCAACCGATAGCTGCTGACCCTATTTTCACGTATTTTAAAATCGAGATTGTTATCGAATGAACAACAACTCGCGATATTTTGGCAATGGCCAGATTTGGTTGTCAACAACCATCTCTAGGCGGTCGATGTGATCGCGGATCTCGTCGAACTTCACTGCAACTGTATCGTGGTAAGCGATAGCTTTCTCTCTCTCGCACTCGATCTTGTTGGCAACTTTACGAGCCTCGACCATCTCGGTAGTAAGAGATTGGATCGCAGCGGTGTGGCCTTGGATCTTCTTGATTAGTTCGATGTCTGCCGAAGCGTCGAGTCCTGGGATCTGTGCCATGCGGTATACTTTGTCGAGAAGTGCCGACTCGTATTTCGAAGCGATAGGCACGATGTGGTTGATTGCAAGGTCACCCAATACGCGACCCTCGATTTGGATCTTCTTGGTGTATGTCTCCCACTTGATCTCGGTGCGAGCCTCAACCTCTTTCTTAGTAAGAACGCCAGTCTTTTCGAACATTGCGATCGCAGCGTCGTCGAGGTAACGGTCAAGGATAAGTGGAGTCGAAGTTTCGCAATCTAGGCCACGAGCAGCAGCCTCAGCCTTCCACTCGTCAGAGTAACCATTACCGTTGAAGCGGATAGCTTTACACTCGGTGATCATCTCTTTAAGTATCTCGTAGATAGCCTTGTCTTTCTTCTTGCCACCCTCGATTTTAGCATCTACGCGAGCCTTGAACTTAACCAAGCCTTCAGCCATAGCTGTGTTAAGGATGATCATTGCATCGGCGCAGTTGTCCGACGAACCTACAGCGCGGAACTCGAAACGGTTGCCAGTAAATGCAAATGGTGAAGTACGGTTACGGTCTGTGTTGTCGATAAATAGGGTAGGGATGTGTGCGATACCGCTCATGTGGAATACGCTCTTGGCGTCGAGGCGGATGTCGTCGTTGTCTTCGCTAGCCTCCATCTTGTCGAGTACGTCCGAGATTTGAGAACCCAAGAAGGTCGAGATGATCGCTGGAGGTGCCTCGTTAGCGCCCAAACGGTGAGCGTTAGTTGCACTCATGATCGAAGCTTTGAATAGGCCGTTGTGAGTGTATAGAGCGTGAATTGCATTGACAACGAATGTGATAAATTGCAAATTCTCGTTAGCTGTTTTTCCTGGGCCAAATAGACCAACACCTGTGTTTGTACCAAGCGACCAGTTGTTGTGCTTACCCGAACCGTTGATTCCCTTGAATGGTTTCTCGTGGAAAAGAACGCGGAAGTTGTGGCGACGTGACACGATGTCCATTACAGTTAGAAGCAACTGGTTGTGGTCGTTAGCGATGTTCACGGGCTCGTATACTGGAGCCAACTCGAATTGGTTTGGAGCAACCTCGTTGTGGCGAGTCTTAACTGGGATACCCAATTTCAAACACTCGTACTCCAAATCTTTCATGAAGGCCATTACGCGCTCTGGAATTGCACCAAAGTAGTGGTCCTCGAGCTGTTGGTTCTTCGCCGAATCGTGACCCATAAGTGTACGACCTGTAAGCATAAGGTCTGGACGTGCAGCCCAAAGTGACTCGTCAACCAAGAAGTACTCTTGCTCCCATCCTAGGTAAGAATAGACCTTAGTTACGCTCTTGTCGAAGTAGCGACATACGTCAACGGCAGCTTTGTCGACTGCCGAGATAGCGCGCAAAAGTGGAGTTTTGTAGTCGAGTGCCTCGCCTGTGTATGAGATAAATACAGTAGGGATACAAAGTGTTGTGCCTACGATAAATGCTGGTGATGTTGGGTCCCAAGCAGAGTAACCACGAGCCTCGAATGTGCTACGGATACCACCGTTAGGGAACGACGATGCGTCTGGCTCTTGTTGAACAAGAAGCTTTCCTGAGAACTCCTCGAGTACTCCGCCATTGCCATCTGGCTCGGCGAATGAGTCGTGTTTCTCGGCAGTACCACCAGTAAGTGGTTGGAACCAGTGAGTATAGTGGTCAGCACCATTCTCTAGGGCCCATTGACGCATGCCCGCAGCTACAGAATCTGCAACCTCGCGAGTAAGAGCAGTGCCATTTTCCATCGTGTCTAGCAACGAGTGGAAGCTCGCCTTGTTGAGGTATTTGCGCATTGCTGTTTTGTTGAAAACTTTCTCGCCGAAATAGTCCGAAGGGTTACCCGCTGGTGCAGTAACCTCTACAGCTTTGTGGTTGATGGCAGATTCTACCATCTTAAATCTGAGTTGTGACATATGTTTATTTTTAAATATTAGTTAATTCTTAATTTTTGTTGTAGTAAAAAGCCTCTGTTAAAATTCGAGGAGCAATAAAAATATCAACCCCATTTTTGCTGTTTTTTCTACGCAGCAAAGGTATGAATTATTTGGAAATGTTGTTCTCGCGTAAAATTTATTTTTTTCATTTTCCTTTAATTTTTACAAGATTTTAACGAAAATATATACTTTTTATGTAGTATTGGTCAAAAAATAATGGTTTTTTTGGAGAAATGACACTAAAAACAAACTGTTATTTAAATAACAGTAAAAAGTGGTTGTTGTGAAAAAGTGATGTTTTTGTCGTGTTTTTTTGCTGCCGCGCTGCGCAGTGCCGAAAATTTAGTTTTGGTCTACCCTATATTTATATGTGCAAATATTAACAACTTATTATTTTTTTTTATATCTTTATGCGCTGAAAAAAGAACAATCACTAATTTCGATAAAATAAGTTATGACAAAGACCAATCAAGAGAGGTTATTTGCCGAATTCCCCGAGGTGTCGACCTCGACTTGGGAAGAGGTAATCAACAAAGACCTCAAAGGAGCAGACTATGCGCGCAAGCTAGTTTGGAGAACTGCCGAAGGGTTTAACGTTCGTCCATACTATCGTGCAGAAGATCTCGCAGGTGTTGAATTTTTGGGTTCTGCGGCGGGCGAATTTCCATTCGTGCGCGGAATTGGCAAGAAGAACAACTGGCGAGTTCACCAAACAATCTTAGTTAAGAGCGTGGCTGAGGCTTCGGCCGAGGCTCAGGAGATCCTTAAAAAGGGCGTTGACTCGGTGGGCTTCACCATCGAGGAGGAGCTCTCGGCAGAGTCGCTTGCAACTCTTATCGAGGGTATCGACCTTACGCAAGTAGAGGTTGTATTCAACGGTAAGCACCTAGCTAAGGCAGCTAACTTGTTGCTAGACAAGCTCGACGGCATGGAGATCGACAAGAAGCATGTTCGCGCAAGCTTCGGTATCGACCCAATCATCAAGGACCTTTCTGTTGCTGGCGCATACTGCTGCGGTGGCGACGGCAAAGAGTGTTTCGAGGTGGTAGCGGCGCTTATCGCACGTGCTTCGGAGTACAAACACATGAAACTTTTCACGGTCAACGCACACAACTTCGGTAACTCGGGTGCAACTATCGTCGAAGAGCTTTCGTTCGCACTTGCCGCTGGTCACGACTACTTGGTGAAATTCACCGAGATGGGTCTACCTATCGACGCGGTGGCTCGCAAGATCCGTTTCTCGCTTTCTGTGTCGGCTAACTACTTCATGGAGATCGCGAAGATCCGTGCAGCGCGCATGTTGTGGGCAAACATTGTGAAGGCTTACGAGCCAAGCAAAACTTGCCCTTGCAAGATGTATATCCACGCCGAGACTTCGAAGTGGAACCAAACAGCTTACGACCCTTATGTAAATATGTTGCGTGGTACAACCGAGGCTATGAGTGCAGCGATCGCTGGCGTTCAATCGCTCGAAGTACTTCCATTCAACACATCGTTCGAAGCTCCAGACGAGTTCTCGAAACGTATCGCACGTAATGCAGAGTTGCTTCTTAAGCACGAGTCACACTTCGACCAGGTTGTTGACCCTGCGGGTGGTTCGTACTACATCGAGAACCTTACAAAGAGTATCGCAACCGAGGCTTGGGCTAAGTTCAACACAATCGAGGAGAAGGGCGGCTACATCGCAGCGTTCACTTCGGGTTACGTCGTAGAGTGCGTTAAAGCATCGGCTGCTGCTAAAGACAAGAACATCGCGACTCGTCGCGAGATCCTTCTTGGCGCAAACCAATATCCTAACTTCACCGAAGTTGCTGCGGCAGATATGTGTGCATGTGCCGTTGAGCGCGAGTGCTCAGAGGAGAATCGCCTTACTCCATACCGTGGAGCGATGGCATTCGAGGCTATGCGCCTAGGTGTCGACCGTTCGGCAAAAGAGCCTAAGGCATTTATGCTCACATGTGGCAACCTCAGCATGGCGCGTGCTCGCTCACAATTTGCTTGTAACTTCTTCGCTTGTGCAGGTATCCGCACTATCGACAACACTTACTTCGCTTCGGTTGAAGAGGGTGTCGAGGCTGCTGTAGCTGCATCGGCTGATATTGTTGTAATCTGTTCGTCGGACGACGATTATGCTACTTTGGCGCCAACGGCACAAGAGCTTCTTGGCGGCAAAGCTATCTTGGTTGTTGCAGGTGCTCCTGCGTGCGCTTCGGAATTGGAGGCACAAGGAATCACCAACTTTATCAACGTCAAGAGCAACGTCCTTGAGACTTTGAAGTCGTACCTTAAAGCAATGAACATCTAATATGAGAGCAAAATTTTCAGAACTAAAATATGAAGCAGCTACATCGTCATGTGGCTGTGCTTCGAAAAAAGATGGAGGTAAGTGCGCTACAGCTAGTGAGTGGCTAACTCCCGAACAAATTCCAGTTAAGGGTGGCTACTCGGCCGAAGATCTCGCAGGCATGGAACACCTAAACTATGCTGCGGGTATCGCTCCATTCTTGCGTGGACCATACTCTACGATGTACGTGATGCGCCCTTGGACAATCCGTCAATATGCAGGTTTCTCGACTGCCGACGAGTCTAACGCATTCTACCGTCGCAACTTGGCAGCGGGTCAAAAAGGTCTCTCTGTAGCCTTCGACCTTGCGACACACCGTGGCTACGATGCCGACCACCCACGCGTAGTTGGTGACGTTGGTAAAGCTGGTGTTTCGATCTGCTCGGTGGAGGATATGAAGGTGCTTTTCAATGGCATTCCACTCGACAAGATGTCGGTTTCGATGACCATGAATGGTGCGGTTCTTCCAATCCTTGCGTTCTACATCGTTACAGGTTTGGAGCAAGGTTGCACACTCGACCAATTGGCAGGTACAATCCAAAACGACATCCTTAAGGAGTTTATGGTGCGTAACACCTATATCTATCCTCCTAAGTTCTCGATGAAGATCATCGCCGACATCTTCGAATATACGTCGCAAAACATGCCTAAGTTCAACTCGATCTCAATTTCGGGTTACCACATGCAAGAGGCGGGAGCTACAGCCGACATCGAGCTAGCTTACACCTTGGCCGATGGTTTGGAGTATCTTCGTGCGGGTGTTAACGCAGGTATGTCGATCGACGCCTTCGCGCCACGCCTATCGTTCTTCTGGGCGATCGGTATGAACCACTTTATGGAGATCGCTAAGATGCGTGCAGCACGTATGTTGTGGGCTAAGATCGTTAAGACTTTCGATCCTAAGAACCCAAAATCACTTGCGTTACGTACTCACTCGCAAACTTCGGGTTGGTCGCTCACAGAGCAAGATCCATTCAACAACGTAGCTCGTACAGCTATCGAGGCGATGGGTGCAGCGTTGGGTCACACTCAGTCGCTCCACACAAATGCTCTCGACGAGGCTATCGCGCTTCCTACCGACTTCTCGGCTCGTATTGCGCGTAACACTCAAATCTATATCCAAGAGGAGACTAACATCTGCCGCGAGGTTGACCCATGGGCAGGTTCATACTACGTAGAGACCCTTACCAAGGAGATCGCCGACAAAGCGTGGGCGCGTATCCAAGAGGTCGAGGAGTTGGGTGGTATGGCTGCTGCAATCGAGACTGGTATTCCAAAGATGCGTATCGAGGAGGCTTCGGCTCGCAAACAAGCTCGTATCGACTCGGGCAACGAAAAGATCATCGGTATCAACGAGTACCGCTTGGAGAAAGAGGCTCCAATCGACATCTTGGCTGTGGATAACACTGCGGTTCGTTTGAGTCAAATTGAGCGCCTAAATGAGCTTCGCGCTTCTCGCGACGAGGCGGCAGTTAAGGCTGCTTTGGAAGCTATCACCGAGTGTGTTAAGGGTGGCGAGGGTAACCTCTTGGCTTTGGCTGTTGAGGCAGCTAAGGTTCGCGCTTCACTTGGCGAGATCTCGGACGCTTGCGAGGTTGTTGTAGGTCGTTACCAAGCTGTTATTCGTTCAATTTCAGGAGTATATAGTTCAGAGGTGAAAGAAGATTCTCAATTCGAAAAAGCTAAGACGTTGGCCGCAGAGTTCGCTAAGCGCGAAGGTCGCCAACCACGTATTATGATCGCTAAGTTGGGTCAAGATGGCCACGACCGCGGCGCGAAGGTTGTTGCAACGGGTTACGCCGATATAGGCTTCGATGTGGATATGGGACCTCTGTTCCAAACTCCCGAAGAGGCTGCTAAGCAGGCTGTTGAGAACGATGTTCACGTAGTTGGAGTATCGTCTTTGGCGGCAGGTCACCTCACCTTGGTGCCTCAAATCATTGGTGAGCTAGCGAAGTTGGGCCGCGAGGATATTATCGTCATCGTTGGCGGTGTAATCCCAGCGCAAGACTACGACCAACTCTACAAAGATGGTGCTGCTGCAATCTTTGGCCCTGGTACTCCAGTTGCCACTGCGGCGGTTAAAATGCTAGAGATCTTGAATCAGTAGTATTACTGAATTTAAAATATTCTTCTAAAAAGAGGATGGTTTACCTTTTCAGGTGAACCATCCTCTTTTTAGAAGTTAATTGTTCTGAACTCAGCTCTTCTCAGAAAATTCTCAGCCATCTATAATCCCTACCTATAACAACATAAGTATTAACAGTGGGAAAAATTAGGATTTGCGCAATTTTTGTTGTTACTTCGCATATATAAATTTAGTAGAAAAATTATGAGAGTTTTAAGTAGATTAATATTAACTATCTTTGCCATGGTGGTAACCCTTGCACCCGCTGCAGCAGAGAATAATAACAGGAAAAAGATGACAGCAATACATTTGACAAAGCAGCAATTTTTAGAGAAGGTTTACAACTATGAGGCGGGAGGCAACGAGCTCAAGTACGAGGGCGACAAGCCAGCCTTGGTCGATTTTTACGCTTCGTGGTGCGGCCCCTGCAAAGCTATTGCACCAGTGCTCGAAGAGTTGGCAGCGGAGTACGACGGCCAGATCTATATATATAAGGTGAACACCGAAGAGGAGCGCGATTTGGCGCAAGCCTTCTCTATCCGCTCGATTCCCACGCTGCTCTTTATCCCGATGGAGGGCAAACCAACGATGGCACAAGGGGCAATGCCCAAGAGTGACTTGAAGAAGAATATTGACGAACTTTTACTTGGAAAATAATATTGAGATTTTTTAGTGTGGATGGTAGATAATTCAAAATATTTATTAACTTTGCGAATATCACAACGATAACTCACTAAAAAATGGACCATGTTAAAAGGTAAAAAAATAGGATTGCTACCCAAGATTATCATTGCGATACTCTTGGGTGTTCTTTTTTCGCTCTTTATGCCGCTCGGCGTAACTCGGATTTTCGAGACGATAAACTCGCTATTTAGCAACTACTTGGGCTTTGTTATTCCGCTGATCATCTTGGGATTGGTGGCTCCAAGTATTGGTGATTTAGGTGGCAGAGCAGGTAAGATGCTGATAATAACTACGCTTATTGCCTACGGTAGCACCATCTTCTCGGGCTACATGTCCTATTTTGTCTCTACGGCAAGCTTCCCCTCGCTGCTGCATGGCGAGTCGATGTCGAGCCTCGATGCGATAGATAAAACTGCTGTAATGCCCTATTTTACTGTCGAGATGCCACCCCTTCTCTCGGTGACCTCGGCTCTGGTTTTGGCATTTGTGTTGGGCTTGACCCTGGCCAACTGCAAGGGGCGCGGCGAGACGATCGCTTCGACAATCAAGGAGTTCAAGGATCTAGTTATGATCATCATCGAGAAGTCGATAATCCCTCTTTTACCTCTATATATATTCGGCATATTCCTCAAATTGGGTGTCGAGGGCGAGGTGGCAACAGTCTTGGGACTCTTTATCAAGGTCATAGCCTTGATCTTTGCAATGCACATCTGCCTGCTACTTATCCAATTCTGCATCGCGGGAGCTATCACGAAACGCAATCCACTCCGCGCTTTGGTCAGAATGATCCCTGCCTACCTCACAGCACTTGGGACGCAGTCGTCGGCCGCAACAATTCCTATAACGCTCAAATGTGCCAAGGAGAATGGCGTGCGCGACGACATCGCGGAGTTTGTTGTGCCCCTATGCGCAACGATCCACCTCTCGGGCAGCATCCTTAAAATTGTGGCTTGTACTTTGGCCATAGCTTGGACTACGGGTATGCCAACCGACATCGAGCTCTACACCCCCTACATCCTGATGTTGGGTATTACGATGGTTGCAGCGCCAGGAGTCCCAGGTGGTGCAATTATGGCGGCTTTGGCGCTCTTGACCTCGCAGCTCGGCTTCACTGAGATGCAGTTGGGTCTTATGATAGCGCTCTACATCGCAATGGATAGCTTCGGAACTGCGGGCAATGTCACGGGCGATGGCGCTATAGCGATGGTTGTTAACCGCTACTTGTAGAGCTACTTCACGTGGTCGAAGTCGATGTTGTATATATCCTCGACCTCGTTGAATAACTCGCGCGTATTGAGCCCCAAATCTTTCAACTTACCTGTTCGCACGTCGAAGATCCACCCATGAACGTGGGGGTATTGCCCCTGGGTCCACGAGCGTTGCACGTGGTCGATCTTCATGATGTTGATGCACTGCTCGCGCACGTTGAGCTCCACGAGCCTATCGTAGCGCTCCGAGAGCGACTCTATCGCGTCGAGCTCCTGGCGGTGGGTGTGGTACACGTCGCGAATTGTCTGCAACCAACCATTGAGCTGCCCCATATCTTCGGGGTGCATCGCGGCTTTGATTCCACCGCACTCGTAGTGGCCACAGATGATGATATGTTTGACTTTGAGGTGTTCGACGGCATACTGCACCACGGCATTGACGTTGCTGTCGGTGTTGACAACCAAGTTACCAATGTTGCGATGCACGAATAATTCACCAGGTTTAACCCCCATCAGCTCCTCGACCGACACGCGGCTGTCGCAACAGCCAATGTAGAGACACTCGGGATTCTGCCCCATCGAAAGCTTCTCGAAATAGTTGGGATCCGAAGCCACACAGCGCTCAACCCATTTTTTATTTTGTTCAAATATATTCTTATTCCACATAATCTTCTTTTGTCGTAAAACACAACGTTTGCAAAAATAGTGAAAAAATATAACTTCTTTGCCTGCTAGAGAAAAAATACAGGATAAACGCATAAGAAATTATTAGTTTCTTATTGTCTCCGACGGGCGGTGATAGCACCACCGCGGGTGCAGTAATTTCTTGCGATATTGGGCTTAAAACCTTTAGTTTTAAGATTTAGAGATCTGATATATTGCCACAAATAAATTTGTGCAACATATTAGATCCCTAAATTTATTAAATGCCTTATGGCATTTAAACCCAATATCGAGTTGCAGGTGACTCAGGAAGACTCAGGAAGTCTCAGGAGGACTCAGATGTCTCAGAGACCCCCAGAAAAACCCCCAAGGCGAAGCCACCATAGGTTTATTTTATATTTTATTTGTGTTTGCAATATGCTTGTGCAGTGGGTGTTAAGGGGCGAGAATATATATATTCAATAATTTTTTCTTCTAATTGTTTGGCGCGTATAATAATTTTTCATATCTTTGCACCGCTAAATCTCCCCAAAGAGAGTAGCGGTAAGGCCCGTTCGTCTAACGGTTAGGACGCAAGATTTTCATTCTTGAAATAGGAGTTCGATTCTCCTACGGGCTACACGGGTGTTAAATCACAGGAGCGGACAGCGGCTAAGATTAGATTTAATTAATTTTGTTTTGCAGTCTATCCGAAATAAGCTAAGGCTTAATTTTGTTACACAAGATTGTAAATTAAAATTAAAAAACAAAAAATATTATGGCAAATCATAAGTCATCAAAAAAGAGAATTCGCCAAACATTGGTGAAACGCACTCACAACCGTCTTGCACACAAGACTGCGCGTAACGCTGTCAAAGCTATGCGTAACACAACTGAGAAGAGCGCTGCTGAGGCACTTCTTCCAAAAGTATCTGCAATGTTGGACAAGTTGGCTAAACACAACATCATCCACAAGAACAAGGCAGGTAACCTTAAGAGTGCAATGCAACTCCACGTTAACGCACTATAATCTGCGATAACAGATCATAAAAAGCTGACTAGCAATGCGCTAGTCAGCTTTTATATGTCGTACCCATAACTCACAAGGTTAAGTACATCCGAATCAAGTTTGATCAATACCTACTCAACATCCGCATATTTCAACCGTGCAACAATCGGATAGTGGTCTGAAACTACCCTGTCGCGATATTTCTTGCTCACTGTGATATTCTCGCGTGCTTTGAGCTGTTTGTTAAACATCACGTAATCGATCACCGTTGCACCCTCGCTGAGGGACTCGCCACGAAAGGCGTGGAAACTATAGGTGGCCCCCTTGTGGCATTGGGCATCGTTGTAGCTATCGCGAAGTAGCCCACTATCGAGCAGGGTGTTTATAGTCTCACTGCCGTGCATCTCGTTCAAATCGCCCGTAAATACCACGGCATCGTCACCCGCAGCCTCAATCTTTTCGAGTATCATCTTTGCGCTCTCAATGCGGGCCTGCTTACCCACATGGTCGAAGTGGGTGTTTATCGCGTGGATTTTCCTCCCGCAGCTCTTGTCGCGAAGAATAATATGCGTTACCACACGCTTACATACTGCATCCCAACCCAACGATGGGATTTCGGGGGTTTCGCTAAGCCAATTATTCTCCCACCAAAGCAGCTCAAAACGCTCCGCATCGTAGAAGATAGCGGCATATTCGCCTTGTGTTGCACCATCGTCGCGACCCACGCCAACACGCACATAATTAGGCAATGCCTTTTCAAGATATTCCACTTGACTCACAAGTGCCTCTTGGATACCAATGATCCCAGGCGCATAATCTTCGATGCACTCGACAGCAGCCTTGCACCGCAACTTCCACCGATTCTCTCCATCGCCAGGATTATCGAAACGAATGTTGAACGACATAACTACAATCTCCTCGGGCTCGGTGGCGCAAGCGCAACCAAAAAAAATAGCAAGTGCACCCAAAGATAATGCTAATGATAATAGATAATTTTTCATAGTGGGGGTAGTTTTTCGTAATTAACACATTATAGTTTATAGGACGAAGATCTTGGTTCGCTCCGAAATGCCATTTTCGTTGAATGCTTCGACACAGAAATAGTACGTCTGGTCGCTATTCAATGTTGTGACGGTTAGCTAATCATTTCAACTCGAACATCTACGAATAAATGCAGGGTTGATATACAAATTTACGCAAAAATTCCTAAAATGCAAATCTTACTTAATAACTTGGCGCGGTAAAAGCATGAAAAATAACTCTCTTACTGCGCTTATGCCGCGCGGGCACCAAGCGAGCTTGGACCCAAAAACCTTTGGTTTTTGACCTATAATGCGCTGATTGTGTGAGGCTTCGCCTGGGCGATGTATGTGCTACGCCAATCTTATGAAAGCAAGCTTTCAACGCTTGCCATACCACATATATCTATGCCAACCTGCGGTTGTCATCACACATCAACGAGGTGGCCTCGACTTGGGTTTAAATGCCAAAAGGCATTTAATAAATTTTGGAGTGTAATAGTTTATGCAAATTTATTTGCATTAAACTATTGTGCTCCAAAATATTAAAGCACAGCTTTAAGCCCAAGGCGCTGCACAAGATTAGCTCCGCGGGGAGCACCCCGCCCGTCGGAGACAGTGAGCAAGTTTTCATGCGTTTACCCTTAATAACTTGGTAGAAAGAATTCATAAGGATAATAGCCACAAGCGCAGACGAACCTAAAAAAAGTATCGTCTGCGCTTGGCTGATAGTATATAAACGTATTGAAGAAAACTACTTTGCAGCGTTCTTTCGACTCGCGCGTTTTCTTTTCTCTTTTCTTATGCGAAGGTAGAGGTAGGATCCATATATTGCGATGTAGATTATGATATTGATCCAACGTTTTGTCGAGCGTGAGATCTCGATGCTCGTGAGTGTGAAGCTGCGGGGGCCGTGGCCATGGCCCGACGATTTCGCTTGTGGTGCGCTTTGTGGTTGTGCACCATGTGCTTGCGGTTGAGCGCCGTGACCCTGTGGTTGAGCACTGTTAGCAGCATGTTGCTGTGGCTGCGCTTGGTGGTTGTGACCCGCTTCCACTACTTCGACATTGTTACGTTGCGCCAACTGCTGTTCGGCTCTTGCTTTGTCGGAGATAAGACCTCCTACTTGCAAACACATAGAGTGGAGAAACAGCATAGCGTAGAGGCCATACGACCACCTTTGTACGCTTTTCCAACGCTTGGTGCCCAATTTGCGGTGTGCCGAATCGAACGATGTGATCCACAGTACCAAAAATAGGATGGTCATAACCAGGCCGAGGACAAAAGCGAAACTTGTGACACCCGAGCCCAATGCGCTCACAACGCGTGGGTTAGACATATACTCTTCATTGTTGAAGAAGTATTGCCAGCCGCCAGGGAAGCTGCCAAAAACGCGCTTTACGGCGTGTGCCAACACTGGGAAACCTACGATGATCGAGAGCTCCTTGCGGATCGACATCAAGCGGCCTACATATTTGTTTTTTGCACTCAACGCACCCATATACATGATAATCACCAAGATTGGGTGTATGAAGTTCGCCGCACTCGAAAGCTCGCTAGCCGAGAGCCCAACCAGAGGAATAGAGCCAATGTTGAAGGGCAGAGCGACACCCACCAAACGAGCTACCGCAGGTATAATGAAGCAGAACGAGAGCGCACCAAACAACCAATAGTAGACCTTGTAGTTCTTCTTTATCGACTTTGCAAGTGCGATAGAGAGTATGGTGTAAAGCGTTAGTGCAAAGAGAAACGAGAAGTTAGATTTGAAAAATTCTATAAGATCTAATGCTGCATTAATCATAATATTGTTTTTTTTATTTGGATTGTAAATTCGTCATTGCGGACCACGATCCGCAATCTATAAACACGTTATTTTCAAAGTTGCACGCGAGATCCTGAATCAAGTTCAGGATGACGCACTGAGTTAACATGCCAATAGTTTTGGATTATTTAGCCTTGCTAGGCTCACAGATTACTGTGCTGTGAGCTTAGCAAGAGATATAACATACGAACATTGAACCTCTAATCCCTTTGTAGCGCTAGCTGTAGTTGGGTCGATAACCCAGATAGCAGGGTAGGTCTGGTTGCTTGGAGCCATAGGCAGGTAGATCTTGCCTCCATCGATCAAAGGCTCGCCGATAGAAGACATAGTTTGTTCGAGGAATAATTCAGGCTCAGGAAGACCCGAGATCTTCACGATCGAAGAGTCCGAAGAGTCGTAGATGTAGAAGAACGCATCACCTGGATCGCGGTAGTTGTGGTGCATGAGGTAGTATACACCCGCCTCGTGGATCACGCGCAACAAATACTTTGTGCCGCCGATGTGCCACACGCGCGAGAAGGTGTGGTCGTCCATCTTATCCTCGAATGTCATAACGCCACCCTCACCGAAGCTAGAATCGAACTCCGATTCACCATACTTAATACGCATTACGCTCGCACCTTTGTTGGTTGTCTGCACCGACAATTGGTCGTCACAGAGTGTCGAAGCGTCGGTTGTATCGGTGTATTGGTCGACAGTAAATACCACTCCATCCTCATCTAAACACTCTTGCGAGCCGCAGTAGCGACGTGTAACGCCCGCAGAGAATACATACACATAACCATCGTCATCGTTGGCGATAAGTGTGTTGTAAGGGTTGCCATATTGGCGAGCAAATGCTTGACCCATCTTGTCAGTTGCGATGATAGTAGGTGTAGAATCCAAGTTGTCCGAAAGGTTGTAGCGCGCGATATAAGCGTTGCCTGGGGTAAGAGGGAACGGCACGGTGCCCAAAGTTGATGCCGAAGTAAACGAATTAGTAACACTTGTCATAGATGTATTCGCCTCGGTGTCAACATCTTTTGAAGCGTAAATTGTATACGATCCATAACCCTGAGATCTAAAGGCCTCTTTGCTGCCATCCCAACCGCTTTGGGTCTCGATTGCGTAGCGACTAACGCCAGGAGTTGCGTACGAAACGTAGACATAGTTACCTGCTGTGACCAAACCCACGACGTTTGCCGACTCTCCGTTATTGATCTCCAACGAGCCTTTGTAGTTGTCGCCCAGGTAGTTAGCCGTAAGGTACGAACCTGTTGCAGTTCCACCACTCACGCCATACGAGATGAACGATGTCATAGGTGAGTAGTATTGAACCGCATCGTCGCCCGAACCAACAGTTGTGTAGGTGTCGGTCGAAGAGCCGTTGCGAGCCGTAAGGAAGTTATCGCCCCACATACCCCAAGCGTGGTATGAACCCGCCTCGTATACTTTATTCTCCAACACGAGCCCTGTTGCGTTGTCGAGGTAGTACTGCACAACCTCTGCTACAAGGTCACCACCAGCATCTTGAACCGAGTAGATATACTTTCCGTCGCCAGATGCCGACCACTGGGTTGGGCTCTTCTCGTTAAGGTCCGAACCGTTGTTGAGTACCGTTGTTGAGCCCGATTCGAGGCTCTCCTCGGTAAGGATAACCATCGATGTGTCGCCTGTGGATGCCGACACAGTTTTTGTGATTACAGCATAGCGAGCCTCGCCCGTTGGAACAGGCTCGATATTGAGGTTTAAACTATCTTCTTTAGTGCACGAAGCTACTAGAATTGCCGTTGCGGCCAATGCAAATTGTGTAAATTTCTTCATTTTTTTTATTGGTATTAATTGTATATTATTTCATTATGTTGACTCGGAATTTCACGTAGAAAGCTCGCCCTGGTTTCTGTAAGCTATAGTTGTCGTAGAGATCCTCATCGGTGATGTTACGCGCCTCGAAGGATATATTGTAGCGATTGTGGTGGAACGCATAGTTTATCACCGCACTGTGTGCAAGCTGCATCGGCACCTTCTTTTTGGTCGAAGATTGACCTACTGCCTCCCACGAGAGGGTGAACTCATCTTGGTAGAGGAGGTCGTAAATTACCGAAATCTGGTCGTGGTTGCTCAAAATATTATAGAAGTTAAGCGTTGCATCGCCGTTTGCGTACATATATGGCTGGTTGGGGATGCGCATGCCGTAGGTGAAATTCACTTGCGACGAGTTCGCGGAAACATACTTCTCGGCATCGCGAGGGTTAATGCTGTTGAAGGTACCCCCAAGGCTAAAGTAGCGGTCGTAGTCGTAGCGTGCGATGATGCTGTAGCCCTTTGTGATCACTTGGCCATAATTGCCATAGCTTGCCGAGGAGCCATCGCTGCTAGTTGTGCGGATAATATAGTCAAATGTGTTGCGATAAATCAGCGAACCATCGAGGCGCACAAAGTGCTTAGAGCCAAAGGTGTGCGTATAGACTAAGTTCACGTTGACGTTATTGCTGGTCTCGGGTCGCAAATCGAAAGTTCCTGTCTCTAAGTTGTTGTCGCCGAAAAGCTCGGTTGTTGTTGGCAGACGGTAGGCCCTTTCGTAAGAGAGTTTGGCTTGCAGATGTTTCGGGATCACGAAGTAGGTGGCAGCGCCTCCGTAACCCAACTTCGAGTAGTTACGCGTCTCTTGGGTCGATATTCCTGTATCTTCGTCCTCCACAAGGCTCTGATTCGATTGGTAGAAATGCTTTGCAAATGCTGTAGCCTCCACTTTCTCGATTGGACGCACCAAATACGAGAGTCCCGAGATGGTCTTAAGGCTATATTGCGGCTCGTCGAAATCATCGTAAACATTTGTCCCCTCGATAAGCGAATGCGTAATGCGCGACGAGCGGGTGGTGGTGTTCGAGAATGTTATATTGTGCAGATCACAGGGGACATACTTCGCGATGAAGTTCGAACTAAGATTGCTGCTCTTCGACTCGTTATCCATGGGTGTAAGTAGCGTTGCGGCACTCTCGCCCAACCAATTGTACGATCCCGTTGCAGGATCGGCATTGTGTGTGTAGCCCGAATCGTAACTTGCAACCATGCGCACGTCGAGACCATCGGTAAAGAGGCCTCGCTTCGAATACTCGAAGGTTGGCGTTAGGGTGCGCCCCTCGCTGTAACGTTCGCCATAGACCGTATTTTGGGTTGTTCCAGTCTGAACGTCGTTGTAGAATTGCGAATAATTCAAGCTCAAAGTTAGGTGGTCGGCCCACGAGGTGTGCGCAAAGCCTATCGATCCGATAACAGTTTCATTGTGATACATGTCGTGGAAACGCTCCAGGCCATAGACAATATCGTTTACGTCGGTCTCCGTGGTGACGTTACCGCTGCCGTTCACGCCATACTTAACCACGTAGTTATCGACCGTGTAGTTGTTGTCCGAATAATTTTGGTAGGCGTTAATGCTGTAAGTAAAACCACTTTTGGCCAACGTCTGCGAAAATTTCAAATATGTTTTATGGGTGTTGAACGAGCCATAAGAGTACGAGGCATCGATGTTTATGCGGTTATCCTTAACTGCCTTATTTGTGATGATATTCACCACACCACCCAGGGCATCGGCGCCAAATTCGATAGGCACCACACCACTATACATCTCGATACGCTCGGCAAAACCCGCGGGGATGTTATTTAGCGAAAAGGCGGCATTGCCATTTTGAGGTATACCATCGATAAAGATCTTGACGTGGCTGCCAGTGAATCCATTGATGCTGAGTTCGGCCTGGCTTCCAACACCTCCACTCTCGCGGAGGTTGACACCACTCAACTTCGAAAGTGCCTGAGTGATATTGGCCGAGGTGTTCTTGAGCGAACCTATCTCGACACTGTGTACATTATATGCTGTTTTATTGACTTTGCCACTCTGAGTTTGACTACTCACCACCACCTGGTCGATACCTATGGTTGCGCTTTGTAGTCTGAAGTCGAGCTTAAGTGACTCGCCCGATTTAATCACCACGACCTGCTCCAAGTCGTCATATCCCACAAAAGATGCTACGAGAGTGTGCTCGCCCACTGGTAGGCGAAGGCGGAAGTTGCCCTGGTGGTCACTAATTGCACCCTCGCGATTGTCGCCATCGATAAATATCGCAGCGAATTGGATCACCTCACCGTTCTCAGCAGATATTACCGTGCCCGTTACAGAGCCTCTTTGCGGGTGTTTCTCGTCAGCATCGCCAGCCCACGCATAAAGTGGGGATGCAAGTAAAATAAAAAGTGTAAAAAGAACTCTCATCTATCGTCTCTTAGTTTTCAACTGTTTTTCCGAGTGCAAAATTATGGAATATTCCATAACTGTACAATCGCAAATAAGAGCTAAAAATTAAGAATAAAGAGAGAAAAAATAACAAATATTAGGTATTTGTACTAAAAAAAGTTAAAATATTGCTGTTTCGCGCCACGCACAACTACTCCACTTTGAAGCCGAGTTGGCGAACAACTTTACGCACTTGGTCGCGCGGAATATCGCCTTCGACACGCACGACACCCGCCGCAAGATCTACTACAACCTCCGTGACACCTGCCAGAGCTGCGATGGCCTTTTCAACATTTGCCTTGCAGTGGTTGCATCGCATGCCCGCCACCTTAAATTCTTGCGTGGTAGGTAGTTCAATATCGTGAGAGTGCGATGCGCCGTTGCGTAATTTCATGATGTATGCGTTGGCAAGCAAGCCAATAAAGAGTACCGACGAGGCTATGTGCCACCACGCAGCACCCTCGGCGCATTGATCGCAAGCGTTAAGTGTCGAGACGCGCAAAGCAAACCACTGAGCGGGAAGTGCGAAGTCGATAAGCACAGCAAAACCTATGGCACCCAAGATTATACTAAGTAGGTAGAGGATTGTGGTGCGGGTGCCCATAACTTTTTTCAACACCGCAAGTGTCGCAACGTTAGTCGCTGGGCCCGCCATCAAGAAAACAAGAGCAGCACCAGGCGTTATGCCCATCATCATCAGCGAAAGCGCAATGGGAATCGATCCTGTGGAGCATATATACATAGGTATAGATAGCAACAATACAAACAAGAGGTTGAGGATATAGTAGTCGCTCAACACTTCGAAAACGCTATGTGGCACAAAGACCGTAATTGCCGCGGCGATCACAAGTCCAACGGTGAGCCACTTGCCCAAATCCTGCAACATGTCGACAAATCCATACTTTAGAGCATCGATCAACTTTGGCTTTTTCTCGTTGGTGATCGCGCACGAAGAGCTCTCGCCCTGCTTGGTGGTACTTTGATTATTGGGAGAGAATTTATTGACTAGTAGGCCACCTCCAAGCCCCACCACAAAGGCTACAATGGGTCTAATAATTGCAAAAGGCAGCCCCAATACGCCATAACTAGCCAAGATGGAGTCGATACCAGTTTGAGGTGTGGAGATCAAAAACGATACTGTCGCGCCATCCGAGGCCCCCTCTTTTTTGAGCGACATTGCCGTAGGTATCACTCCGCACGAGCAGAGTGGCAGTGGCACGCCAAAGAGCGCCGAGAGAAAAACTGACTTGAACCCCTTTTGCGAAAGGTGCCGACTAAAGATTGATTTTGGGAGGTAGACGTGAAGCAGGCCCGCAATAAAAAATCCTAATAGTATGTAGGGCGACATCGCATTGAGGATGTTGAGTAGTTCTCTTAAGTACTCCATGATCGGTTTACAATTTTATATCATAAATTTGAATTATGCCCAGCAGATGCTTCTGCTCATCGACCACAAGCAGAGAATTGACTTTACGCTCGGTCATCAACTTTTCGGCCGTAATTAGCTTTTCGTCTGCACCAATTGTAATTGGGTTGCGCGTTGCGATGTCGGCGGCCGAGATCTTGAAAAACTCCGCCTCACGCTGCTCCATGGCGCGGCGAATATCGCCATCGGTAATTATTCCAGTGACCTTTTGGTCTGCATCGCAGATCACCAATTGGCCTAAACCTCCGCGGCTCATAAGGTGAATCATATCTTTGGCCGAACAGTCGAGTGCTGCGGTGGGTAGGTCGCAACTACGCATCACATTGCCCACGGTCATCAGCAAGCGGCGACCCAAGCTGCCACCAGGATGCAACCTTGCGAAGTCGACGCTGGTGAAGTTGCGAAGCTTCATGAGTACCACTGCAAGTGCATCGCCCATAACAAGTTGCGCTGTTGTCGACGAGGTTGGAGCCAGGTTCAAGATGCACGCTTCGTGGTCGACACCAATATTGAGGTGGATGTTCGAATTTTTAGCAAGTGTGGAGTTTGCGTTGCCCGTCATCGAGATCAAGACGTTGCCGTTCGATTGAATGAAAGGGATAATCTTAAGCACCTCGTCGCTCTCGCCCGAGTAGGAAGCTGCGATGATCACATCCTCCTTCGAGATCATACCCAGGTCGCCGTGAAACGCCTCGGCGGGGTGAAGGAAGAAACTTGGGGTGCCTGTCGAAGCCATCGTTGCGGCAATTTTTTTGTTGATTAGGCCCGACTTACCCATGCCCGTGAAGATCACCTTGCCACTCGAAGCTAAGATCACTTCGATAGCTTTTGTGAATTGCTCGTCGATATTTTGCTCCAATTTCTTTAGAGCCTCGATCTCGGTTTGAATCGTCGTGCAGGCCAACTTTATAATTTCAGAGGTCATGGCTGTGCTATTTTAAAAGGTTGTCGATCAGCGGCTTCAATTCGTCGAGCTGCAACATATTTGCTGCGTCGCTCATTCCTTTATCGGGGTCGGGGTGCACCTCGAAGAAGTAACCCGTCGCACCAAAAGCTTTGGCAGCCATGGCCATCGAAGGGACAAATTCGCGGTTGCCACCCGTCTTTCCACCTGCGGCACCTGGGCGTTGCACCGAGTGGGTGCAATCCATGATCACCGTGGGGGCAATCTTTAACATGTCGGGGATATTTCTAAAGTCAACCACCAAGTTGTTGTATCCGAAGCTGTTGCCGCGCTCGGTGAGCCACACGTCGGCAGCGCCCGACTCCATTGCCTTTTGGTAGGGGTAGATCATATCCTCGCCCGAAAGGAATTGCGCCTTTTTGATATTGACGATCTTGCCACTCTTTGCCGCCGCAACCAAAAGGTCGGTTTGGCGACACAAGAACGCAGGGATTTGGAGTACGTCGACCACCTCGCCCACAGCCTGGGCTTGATACGATTCGTGAATGTCGGTGATAAGTTTGAGCCCCCAACGCTCTTTAACGTCGGCGAGCATCTGAAGTCCGCGCTCCATGCCCACACCTCTATACGAGTTTAGCGATGTGCGATTAGCTTTGTCAAACGAGGCTTTAAAGATTATATCCACGCCCAATTCGCGATTTATTTCGACCAATTTTGCCGCTACGGTATCGAGTAATTCGGCCGACTCGATAACACAAGGCCCAGCTATTAATTTCATCTTACTCTCCTGTTATTGTTTTGAGATACTCCTCGGCAGCCTCTAGGTCGGCGGGGGTATCAATTCCTATTGTCTCAATCTCTGTTGTGGCAACACCTATCTTATAACCGTTCTCCAACCAGCGCAGCTGTTCGAGCGATTCGGCAATCTCTAATTGCCCTTGAGGTAGAGCTGTCACAGCTCGCAGCGCCTCGGTGCGGAAAGCATACATGCCAATATGTTTGTAGAATCTCTGCTCTTTGAGCCACTTCTCCCTCTCTACTCCACGCAAATATGGCACCACGGAGCGCGAAAAGTAGAGCGCACACCAATTTTTATCGACCACAACCTTTGGCGAGTTTGGATTCTCCAAAGCAGCGAGAGGTGCATCCGCCGCAAAGGGCTTAACAAGGGTTGCGATGTCGACCGCATCCCTTTCGAAGCAACCTAAGATTGAACGAATCTGCTCGGTGGCGATAAACGGCTCGTCGCCTTGGACGTTGAGCACAACATCGGCCTCGATGCCCGATTTGAGGTATGCCTCCCAGCAACGGTCGGTGCCGCTTTTATGGTTGGGCGAAGTCATGATAGCGCGCCCGCCGAAAGCCTCGACGTGTTGCACGATTCGCTCATCGTCGGTGGCAACAAAGAGATCGGCGACAACCTCTCGCACTTTACTATAAACACGCTCGATAACGCTCCTTCCTGCGAGCATAGCTAAAGGCTTAGCGGGGAAGCGGGTCGAAGCCCAGCGTGCGGGGATAATTGCGACAACCTTCATAACTTATTTTATTTATTTAAAGCGATCTCCAAAACCTCTTGGTTGGTGCTAACGTAGTGGAACGTAAGTCCTTCGAGGTAAACATCTTTGATCTCTGAAATGTCTTTGCGATTCTCCTCACAAAGGATTATAGTCTCGATCCCAGCGCGTTTGGCTGCCAAGATCTTCTCTTTGATTCCACCCACAGGAGTAACTCGCCCGCGGAGCGTGGTTTCGCCAGTCATCGCTATGCGATCTTTAACCGTGCGCGAGGTGTAGGTCGAAACTATAGATGTGATCATGGTGATACCTGCCGAAGGGCCATCTTTGGGGATCGCACCCTCGGGAACGTGGATGTTAAGGTCGGTGGTTTCGAAAATCTTGACATCAATACCCAACGACTCGTGGTGCGCCATGACCCACTCGTGAGCGATTGTTGCCGACTCTTTCATCACTTGACCCAAGTTACCTGTCATATTGATCTTACCCTTGCCTGGTGTGAGTAACGATTCGATGTAGAGGATGTCGCCTCCAACCTCGGTCCAAGCCAAGCCAGTAACCACACCTTTGAGCCCCGAGACGTTGTATTGCTCGCGACTGAATTTAGCAACTCCCAAAATAGTCTCTACGTCCACTGTCGAGATCGTTGGATCGTACTGCTCCTCGAAAGCGATATTCTTCGCTCTGGTTCTCGCAAGTTTTGCCAATTGCTTATCCAAGGCGCGCACCCCCGATTCACGAGTGTAGTCGGCAATAATTTTTTGAACCACCTCGCGCGAAAGAACAAGTTCACTGATCCCAACTCCATGTGCCGCACACTGCTTGGGCAGCAGGTGGTTGAGCGCGATCTCGATCTTCTCTTCGAGGATATAGCCCGCGATGTTGATCATCTCCATACGGTCGCGAAGTGCGGGGCTAATATTGGCAATGTTATTTGCCGTTGCGATAAAGAGCACCTTCGAAAGGTCGTACTCTTTGTCGAGATAGTTGTCGTGGAACGTGGTGTTTTGTTCGGGGTCGAGAACCTCCAACAGTGCGCTCGATGGGTCGCCGTGGTTGCTCACGGTGATCTTATCCACCTCGTCGAGGATGATTACAGGGTTCGACGAGTTACAGCGCTTGATGGTTTGGATAATGCGGCCTGGCATCGCTCCGATGTAGGTGCGGCGGTGTCCGCGGATCTCCGATTCGTCGTGCACGCCACCCAAGGCTATACGTCCGAATTTACGATTAAGCGCCTGGGCTACAGATTTTCCGAGCGATGTTTTACCCACACCTGGAGCGCCGTAAAGGCAGATTATGGGTGACTTCAAATCGCCTTTGAGCTTCAACACCGCAAGGTGCTCCAAGATACGCTCCTTCACCTCGTCGAGACCAAAGTGGTCGTCGTCGAGCTGTTTGCGCACCGAGCCCAAATCGAAACAATCTTGAGTGACTTTGTTCCAAGGTAGGTCGAGCATCAATTGCAGGTAGTTCATCTGCACTGAGTACTCGGCAACGCCAGGGTTGAGGCGCTCCAACTTCGCGAGCTCTTTGGCGAAATGTTCGCTGATCTCCTCTCCCCACTCCATCTTCTCGGCTGCCTCTTGCAGACGTTCTATGTCGCTGTCGACACCCTCGCCCAATTCGTCTTGAATGGTGCGCATCTGCTGTTGGAGGTAGTAGTCGCGCTGTTGGCGATCGATCTCCATCTTGACTTTGCTCTGGATGTCGTTCTTAAGTTCGATGTATTGTTGTTCGCGGATCAAGATCTCTAAGAGCTTGCGCGTGCGAGCCAGTAGGCCTGGCGCTTCGAGTAGCGATTGGCGGTCGGTATCCGAAAATTCGATATTGGTGCAGATGAAGTTGACAATACCACGCTTCGAGTCGATATTCTTGATAGCAAAGGCTGCCTCCTTGGGCATCATGTTCGAGATGTTGATGATGTTGAGCGCAATGTCGCGCACCGAGTCGATCAAAGCATCGATCTCGACACTATCTACCTCGATAGCTGAATCGCGAAGCACCTTTACAACAGCTGTAAAGTAGGGCTCTGTGGAGATATAGCGCTCCACTTCGATCTTCTCCAAACCGTTGAGTATAACGCTCTGCGAGCCGTTACCCAAGTCGAGGATCTTGATAATGCGCGCCGCAGTACCCACGCGGTACATATCCGAAGGGACGGGCTCGTCGATGCTACCATCGCGTTGGAGCACAGCGCCCAAAATACCACCCGTAGCGTTAACCTCGCGCACCAACTGCATGCTCTTTTCGCGCCCCACGGTGATCGAAGTGATCGAGCCAGGGAAGAGAACCGAGCTGCGAAGCGTTAAGATGGGAATAGTGTCGGGGATAGGCACCTCTTGCGTCTCTTCTTCGTCGCCAGTGACGATTGGGATAACTCTATGTTTGCCGTCGAAAAGGTCGGGCAGAGCGTTTATATCGTCGATCTCTATAGCGTCAATTTTATTTTTCTTACTCATATTTCCTGCAAGTTTTTTTTGTAAATCTTAAATCTGTTTTCAGCCGTTTTTTGGCTCGAAAACCTGTTGTAAACCTTAAATATTTTTAGCTAGATAGGTGGGAAATGACTTTATGTCGTTTCCCACCTACTTATTTTTATTACGTTTTTCTCTTCTCTAATCGTCTTCGGCCATGATGTAAACTTGGAAGATGAGGCCCGCGAAAGGCAGAATCTCGGTCGACGTGGTCGAGGTTGTATCGGTGTCGGTCGAGTAGTAACTCGAATAGCTGCTGTCGTAGTAACTACTATAATAACTGCTACTATAATAACTGCTATAATAACTGTAGTAGTCGTAATACGAAGATGAGTAGGAGGTCGATGTGTCGCCGTTGACTCCCGACGAACCGTAGGCGTAGGTCGATGAGGTAACAATAGCATTCCATCGGCCGTGGATCATGTTTGGAATAGAGTAGTACCATGCCGAAATGTAACTATCTTCATCACTTGTGGCGCAATACGAAATTGAAGACCCCGACGTCTCAACCGAACCGTAGATGATCTCGGTCACCTCGTCGATATTTGTGTCGACGATAAAGCCATCGAGCAATCGGCAGATGTACCAAACCGTCGCAGTTTCATCTTCACCGACAACTTCGCCGTAAATATCATAATCATCCGAGAAGCGTTTATCAAGAGCGATGTTGATTTTTTTGTCCAACGCAGCCATTCCATCGTAGTATGGCGACGAGGGGACAGTCGAGGTGTAGGTGTTGATATAGTTGAACGACTCTCCACTCATGTTTAACTGATAACCACGGTTGAGGTATACGTTAGGCACGTAACTAGTACCATTTGTCCAAGAGTCGGGGTAGACGAGTTCTATATCGTCGTCATCATCATCATCATCATCGTCGTCGTCATCATCATCGTCATCATCGTCGTCATCATCATCGTCGTCATCATCATCGGTGCTGAATGAGTCGGGGTTGATCTCAAGACCACCGTTGGCGATCGCAAAGGCATCGACAAGGTTATTATCATAAGTCGCAGGGTCGTAAACAACATTCACAACTTTGATAGTGCAAACGAAAGGCAAAGTACTAAGTGTGTATTGGCCTTCGTAACCGCCCGAGCCATCGGTTCCCTCCGACGAAGCTACCGACGAAGGCGAGTATAGTGTAAATTGGGCTCCGTTGTAGAGTTTCACATTGCTCTGATCGCCAATTGTGAGTTCGTTACTAAAAGCTAACTGAGTACACTCCAACACCACATAATCGTCGTCCTCGTCATAATCTTCGCCGTATGAATAACGGTAATAGGGGGCGTAGTGCGTTGCGGTAGTGAAGGTACCTTGTTGGTATGCAACAACATCGTTACGCGTTACGCTGACGTTGCCGTAAAGGTCGTAACCCGTCATGTCGTATTCGATCCAACAGATAGTATCCTTAATTGGTAGGCCCGAAGTGTCGCCAGCGGTGATAAGGTCGATGTAGTAGCCACCCGTCTCTTGGTAGTTCTCCAAAAGGTCGGAGTGGTATTTTGCCATCCACTCATCGAAGATCTCTTGTTCGATCTCTTCGGCATCGAGCTCGTTATCGTACACCGTGCACGAAAGTGTTAGGATAGTTGCGGCGAGCGCAAAGAGTCCAAAAAGTTTATATGCTCTATATTTCATCTTTATTTAATTATTCAATGCTGTCAATGGTGCAAAAGAAAGCTATGGGCGATTCCAAACTCGACACGCCAATCCACACGCTGCCGTATGCCATGTTGTAAGTCAAATATATTTCAACAAAGTCTCCCTCTCTGCATCCCACTAACGATGTTTCAATTGCGTTTAGTATGTCACCTTGCCCTAAAACAACTTTCGAAGGTTCAAAACTCCAATATTCAACATTCAGACCAGCTTCGACGAGTGCATCTTTGTACGAAGGGTCGTTGGTGAAGTAGAGGTAACTACTGCTGGGTGTGGAGTACGAACTAAAGTCGTAGCACCAATAGGTTAGCCACAGCGTGTCGCCACTCTTCACCTCGGTGCGTGTGGCGCGATCGGGGTTGTAGTAATCTACAATATAACGATACGCCGTGGTGCCAGTGGTGGTGTAAAACTCGGGGTCGTTGTCGAGCGATTCTGCCACCTCGCTCTCCGAGATAAGCAGAGGATCGTGGTCCGTGGTTAAAAAATCGACAATATCTTCTTGCTGGTCTTCGAGCGTGTCTTGGTCCACGTCGCTACACGCCGCGAACAAAACACCCATAAGCGCAAAGATAAGTATGTCCCTAATTTTCATCATATACATCATGCAAAGGTAAGAAAAAGTTGGTAAAAGCGAAATAGTAATCTCTTTTTCTTTAACGTAAAATATTGCAGAAAACGTACGTCGAGCTACAACTGTTTGAGTGCTAACCTTATAAGTGTCTCCACATTTACCTCGGGCGACTCCTTAAGTATCGCCTTGATGCTCTTTTCCGATGCCGCTTTGGGGAATCCGAGCATCGTGAGCGCTTCGAGCGCTTCGCTAGCCACCTCGGTGGTGAGTGCCATAACGGCAACGTCGCCGCTCTCTGTGCCCACCGAATTGATCTTGCCTGTGAGCTCGACAATGATTTTTTGTGCTGTTTTGAGCCCCAGCCCCTTGACGTTTTTCAAAAGTACGGCATTTTCGGACGAGATTATACTCTGCAATTCGCGTGGCGAATAGGTCGACAGAACCATGCGAGCAGTGTTGCCACCCACCCCCGAGACGCTTATCAGAAGTCTGAAAAGTTCGCGCTCGTGCTTGGTCGCAAAGCCGTAAAATATTTGAGCATCTTCGCGTACAATGAAGTGAATGAAGAGTTTAGCCGTGCTCTCCTGTTCGATCGCCGCGTAAGTTTCGAGCGAAATGTTCACCAGATAACCAACCCCTCCCGCATCGATAACAACTTGGGTTGGAGCTAGGTCGGCTATTGTGCCAGATATATATTCGTACATAATTTTTTATCTAAAAAGTTTATACTGATGCAAAAGTAAATAAATTTTTCTATCTTTGTGGCTCAACAAGAAAATTTAAAATTTAAAACCAATATGAAGAAATTATTTATTTTTGCCTCTGTAGCAGCTTTGGCGCTAGTGGCATGTGAGACTACTCCCGCAACTCAAGTAACTGAAAGTCAAGCAAAAGAGTGTTCTGCTTCGGGTCAAATTGCTTTTGTGCGTAGCGACTTTGTTCTTACTGGAAGTGAAATTTTCTTGACCGAGGGTGTTGCACTTCGCACAAAAACCGAGAAGGCTCAAGCATCGTGGGCAAAAACCGAGCAAGGTTTCCAATACGAAGCTAGCCAACTTCAAGAGAAGTACCAAAAAGGTCTTATCACAACTGCTAACGCTCAAAAGCAACAAGAGGCGATTGAGAAGCGAATGAGAACATTCCAGACAAATGCTCAAAAAGAGGCTCAGGCACTCGAAGAGGAGAACTACGTATTCACAAACCGTGCGCAAGATCTTTTCCGTCGCGCCGTGGCTCAACTCAACGAAAATAAAGATTACAAGATGATCCTCGACGCGTCGGTAGTTATCGATGCTGACTCAACACTCGACCTTTCGGATCAAATTCTAGCAACGGTCAACGAACTTTACGCTGCAGAGCAAAAAGAGAGCAAGTAGACGCATAGCGTAAACTCTCGTTTATTACCATTTATTCGCTACAACTATGTGGTTTGTGCCATTCTCGCTGAGGGATCTCATTGATATTCTTCTGGTTGCGATGATCATGTATTGGATCTATCGCACCACCAAAGGAACCAATGCACCATACATCTTAACAGGTATTATCGCAATATACCTGCTATGGGTTGTGGTTCGCGCTCTCAATATGGAGCTTCTCTCTTCGATCCTCGGACAGATTATTTCGGTCGGAGTCATCGCCCTTATAATTGTCTTTCAGCCCGAGATTCGGCGATTCCTACAGATGATTGGTATGAGGCAAAAACGGCTGGGATTTATCATGAATATATTCTCGTCGAACAACATTGTCTTGTCCTCGTCGACCGACCCAATAGTCGAGGCGTGTGTCGACATGGCATCGTCGCGCACAGGGGCTTTGATCGTTATTGGACAACAGAGCGACCTGCGACTGATCACCGATGGCGGTGTAGCACTCGATGCTAAGGTCTCGACACAGCTCCTTAAGAACATTTTTTTCAAGAATTCACCTCTCCACGATGGGGCGGTGGTAATGATGGGTGATCGCATAGTTGCGGCGAAATGTATTCTCCCCGTAACACAAAGCGAGGTGCCCCAAAGCTACGGCACGCGACACCTTGCGGCGATAGGCATCAGCGAGATCTCCGATGCTGTGGTGGTGGTAGTCTCGGAGGAGACAGGTCAAATTGCCATCGCACAAGCAGGACACCTCTACAGAAACCTCGAACCGCAACGCTTCTCGCAAGTGCTGCAACGATTCCTCTCGGTTAATCGTCGCCGCGAAAGCTCAGAGGTAGCAGAGTAAAGCCAAAAACTCAGCAAGTCCCAGAAGGTCCCAGTAATTCTCAGCCAATTCTCAGCCAAGACCCTACTCCCGATTCTTAGAATCAATTACAATTGTCACAGGACCATTATTCACAAGTGATATTTGCATGTCGGCACCGAACTCACCAGTGGCCACCTGGCGACCGAGTTTTTGGGATACCACCTCCACAAATTTATTGTATAGAGGGCGCGACACGGCCTCACCCGCAGCTTTGATATAAGATGGGCGGTTGCCTTTCTTGGTCGATGCCTGGAGGGTGAATTGGCTCACCACCATCACCTCACCTTGACTCTGCACTACATCGAGGTTCATCACACCATCTTGGTCGTCGAAGATGCGCAACTTCACCAATTTCGAGCTAAGCCACTCTATATCCTCGTCGGTGTCGGCAGCTTCGATACCAACTAGCACCATCGCTCCCGCGCCAATAGAGTTGTACACCTTTGAGTCGATCTCGACCGAGGCGCCGAGCACGCGTTGAATAACAAGTTTCATAATTTTACTTTTTGGGTTCGAAAAGGTCCCACAGCGAGTCGCCCGCGGGGGTGGGTGCCGTGATTGTTATCGGCTCCTTGCGCACAGGGTGGATGAAAGTCATCGAGCGGGAGTGCAGCATGATGCCGCCACCAGGGTTCGAGCGCTTCGAGCCATACTTCAGATCGCCCTTTATCGGGCAGCCAATCTTCGAGAGCTGAGCACGAATTTGATGGTGCCGACCCGTGAGGAGCTCCACTTCGACTAACGAATAATTTTTTGTTGCACCTATTGCCTGGTAGCGAAGTCTGGCCTCCTTCGACCCCGCCTTGGGGCTGTCATAGGCGCGCGAGCGGTGATTTTTAGAATCTTTGACAATGTGGTGCGTAAGCTCCACAAGTTCGATCGAGGGAGCACCCTCAACCACTGCCCAATAGCGCTTTTCGACTTTGCGCAGGCGGATAAGCTCGTTGAGCCGCACCAAGGCTTTAGAGCTTTTAGCCAACAGGACCAATCCACTCACAGGGCGGTCGATGCGGTGCACCACGCCAAGGAAGACCTCGCCAGGCTTCTTGTCGCGCACCTTGATAAAGGCCTTAACCTGGTCTTCGATTGCACTCTGGCCCGAAGGGTCGGGTTGCACCAAGTCGCCACAGCGCTTGTTGATAGCTATGAGGTGGTTGTCCTCGTAGATAATATCTTGAATTTTAAACATTTATAACTTAAAAGTAAATGGTAAAAGGTCTGCCGCGCTATCGACAATTGTTGCCGAGTCGCGACCGCTCATGATGATTCTGATGGGTGAGGCCTGGCGGCGCTCGGTATCCATCAACACTTGGCGGCATTGGCCACAGGGGTAGACCTCGCGCTGGTCGGGCACCGAGGCTATAGCAAGCGCCTCGATAGGGTCGTCGCCATGGTTCGACTGAGCATAAAAGAGCAGCGTGCGCTCGGCACAAAGACCAGCGGGGTAAACCTCACTCTCGACATTGCAACCGTGGATGATCTTGCCACTGGCAAGGCGGGCCGCAGCACCAACGCAGAAGTTCGAGTATGGGGCAAACGACTTCTGGGTCATCTGCTTGGCCTGCTCCACCAAAAGGGCATCTGCTGGACTGAGGTCGCTAAGCGTGTCGTATTGACTGAAATTAATATTAAATACTTTTTCCATAATCTTTACTTTTAAATGGATTAATAGGCAAAAATAGATAAAAACTTTCAATTTTCATCATTTATTTCTGCCGAGTTCAGTCAATCGCAAAAAAAGCGCCTTTTTTCTTGCGGCTTCTTATTGCACCGCGCGGGTGCTGGGCTGAGACAGGCTGAGACAGGCTGAGACCGCCTGAGAAGGGGCTGAGCCGAAAAAGCAATAAAACCCATGCCGTAGGTATAGGGTTATTAGTTTTGCTTCTTGGGAGTTGCAGAGGACTCAGAAAAGTCTCAGAAAAGTCTCAGAAAAGTCTCAGAGGGTCTCAGCAAGACGATAGCAAATAACTAATAAGGTGTGCAGTAAGCGAAAAGCCCAAAATCACAACAAGAATCGCAACAAGGAAGCCCCCAAAAAGAAAAGCATCAAAGAAAACAATAAAAAAAAGAGAGGTTCGTTATAAAAAAGTAATCACCTAGTTTTGTTCTATAAAATATATTATCTACTTTTGTGGAGTTGTACCCATAGGATTAGGTATATTAAAATGACGGATATAAAATAAAAAACAATTATAATGAAAAAACTATTATTTCTAACTTTCGTTTTCGCTACATCAATGTTCCTTTACAGTTGTAGCGACGATAGCGACTCTACTGATTCGGATATTGAATACTTCGACGAGCCTGATGATGGCTACGTCTACCTTTCTGATTTCAGCTCGACCACAGTGCCAAGCTACGACAAGTGGGTTATCGCCGACTCGGAGGCCGACACCGAAGATTTCGAGGGTCTGTATGATGCTCTAGCTGCTATCACTCACAGCGAACGCGAAATATCGTTGGTATTCACCAACTTGGTCGAGATTCCCGACTATGCAATTTTTGGCCAAGATGCCGTTGCGCTTTATAGCGAATTGGAGTACGACACCGACGACGATGGCGACGAAATCGAGGTTGAAAATGGAGTCATGACCTCGGCAAATGTTGTAGTGTCGATCTCGGCACCTGTGGCTCAAAGTCTTGGTAGTTATGCTTTTGCCTTCTGCAATAAACTCGTCGACATCGACTTCCCCGAAGCAACTAAACTTAGCGACAACGCCTTCCTATACTGCTCGTCGCTCACATCGATCTCGAATACTCAATTCCCAAAACTGATCTCTATTGGCGATGCGACCTTCTACCTATGTTTATCTGTTACGGAGGTGAACTTGCCTATTATCACAACTATCGGCAAAAAGAGTTTTGCATTGTGTAACTCGTTGGAGTCGATCAGCACCCCAATGGTCTCGAAGATTGGCGAGTGGGCGTTTAGCGCTTGCTACAACCTTCCAACTATCTCGTTCCCTCTCGTCGAAGAGGTTGGCTACGGCGCATTCTACTATTGCTCAGCCTTGACCTCGGTTTCACTGCCCATAGCTGAAACCTTCTCGGATTGGGCATTCCAATACTGCTCGGCGCTTGAAACAATCGAACTACCTAGCGCAACAAACGTTGGTACGCAAGCTTTCTACTCGTGCACAGCGCTCACGTCGGTCACTCTGCCCGAACTTACATCCATCAGCAGCGGACTCTTCTACAAATGTTCGGCTTTGCCATCGGTATCACTGCCAGCTGTGACAGGTATCGAGGAGGATGCTTTCCGCGAATGTTCTGCGCTAACCGCCCTTTCACTTGCAACAGATTCGGGCGTGGCGCTAACCTATATCGATGCTAATGCTTTCTTCGGTAGCGATACTTCGGCGATCGATCTTACCCTTGGTTCTTCGAACAGCGCACTCGTCGAAGAGAGCACAACCCTTACGCTCGGTAGCTTTAGCGAAGTATTCCAATCTATTGCCGTGATCTAAAAACAGAGCCATTAAAATATGAGAGGGTGACTTTCAAGAAATAATCTTGTGAGTCACCCTCTTGTAATGCTATAATATATAATAGCCGTCGCCAAGTGGAGTCTGCAAGGGCTACCCTACGCTTTGGCTATAAAGTTTTTTGGCAAGCAATTGTCGAATGATTTTTTTTTCTAACTTTGCACTATAAAACTAATATTTAACAAGTAAACAAATGAAAAAATTATTTCTAACCCTATGTGCAGCTGCTGTGTCGATGGCTGCCGTAGCTGACGAGGGAATGTGGTTGTTGCCATACCTCAAAAAAATGAACATCGAAGATATGCAGAAGATGGGCTTGGAGCTCACCGCTGAAGATATTTATTCGGTCGACGAGAGCTCGCTCAAAGATGCTATTGTGATCTTTGGCGGTGGCTGTACTGGCGAGATCGTGTCGCCTAACGGCCTTCTGTTCACCAATCACCACTGTGGCTACGGCGCAATCCAAGCACTTTCTTCGGTTGGTGCCGACTACCTTCAAGATGGTTATTGGGCTATGAGAGGCGAAGAGGAGTTGCCCGCGGCGGGTCTTTCGGTGAAATTTATTCGCCAAATCGTCGATGTCACTCCCGATGTTGTGGGCAACGTACCTTCGATTGCCGCAGAGGAGGAGCGCCAAAAGATCGTTAACAAGAACATCGCAGCCTTGAAAAAGGAGTACGAGAAGAAGAACAAGGGTATGATCGTGGGCGTTACACCATTCTTTGGTGGCAACCAATACTTCCTTTTTGTTATGGAGCAATACAACGACATTCGTTTGGTGGGAACCCCTCCAACTTCGATCGGTAAGTTCGGTGGCGAGACCGACAACTGGATGTGGCCACGCCACACTGGCGACTTCTCGATCTTCCGTGTCTACGCAGGCAAGGATAACCGCCCTGCCGACTTCTCGCCCGAGAATGTCCCTTACCAGGCCGATGAGTACCTTAAGATCTCAACTGCGGGAACCGAGATCGGCGACTTCGCGATGATCATGGGTTTCCCTGGTTCGACTCAACGCTTTATGACCTCGTTCGAGATCGATTACATGTTGGAGGTTACCAACCCACAACGCATCTCGATCCGTGGCGAGCGCCAAGAGATCTTGATGGAGGATATGCTTTCGAGCGACAAGATCCGTATTCAATATGCCAACAAATATGCAGGTTCGTCGAATTATTGGAAAAATGCTATCGGCATGTCGCGCGGTCTTAAGAAACTCAACGTGAAGGCTCAAAAAGAGGAGCAAGAGGCATCGTACCAAGCGTGGGCTGCGGCAAACACTCTTCCACAGGAGCGTTACATGGATGCTCTTTCGCTTATCGAAAGCGGCGTGAAAGAGGGCTGGGATGCAGGTTCGTCTTACGAGTACCTTGCCGAAGCGATCCTTCGCGCAATCGAGATTAACTCTATTGCCAACACAGCTAACCAGATCGCCAAGGATAAGAAGAAAGTTAAGGCCGACGCATTCGAGAAGCCATTTGCAGCATTCTACAAAGATTACAACGAGTCGACCGACCGCAAGGTTGCAAAGCGCATGTTGGAGATGGTCAAAGAGAACGCTAAGGAGCTGCCTTCGATCTTTGCCGACCAGATCGACGCTAAGTTCGATGGCGACATCCAGGCGTATGTCAACTACATTTACGACAACTCTGTATTTGCAAACCAAGAGAAGGCTGATGCCTTTGCTGCATCTTTCAGCAAGGAGGCCTTGGAGGCAGATCCAGCTGTGGTATTTTCCGAATCGGTGATGGCCAAGATCAAAGAGTTGAGCGAGGTGCGCACGGCGAGCAGCAAGAAGATCGCCGAAGGTCATCGCCTCTACATCGCAGGTCTTATGATGCAACAACCCGACAAAGCTTGGGCTTCGGATGCTAACTTCACAATCCGTCTGACTTATGGTCAAGTGTTGCCATACTCACCTGCCGATGGCGTTCTTTATGAGCACCAGACAACACTCAAAGGTGTGATCGAGAAAGAGGATCCATCGAACCCCGTAGAGTTCACCGTCGACGATCGCCTCAAGGAGATCTACAACACCAAAAACTACGGTCCTTATACCGACAAAAATGGCGATATGCCAGTTGGATTCCTCTCGAACCTCGACATCACGGGTGGTAACTCAGGTTCTCCGATCATGAATGGTCGTGGCGAGCTTATCGGTCTTGCTTTCGATGGTAACTGGGAAGCAATGTCGGGCGACGTGGCATTCGAGCCTGAGTTGCAACGCACAATCTCGGTCGACGTTCGTTACGTGCTTATGGTAATCGACAAATTTGCCGAGGCAGGTTGGTTGCTCGAAGAGATGGAGATCGTTCAGTAACCTACACCCAACAATGAATAAGAGTTTTATCGCACTCCTGCTACTGCTTTCACTAGCGGTGCAGGGGTGCGCTCATTCTGAGCTAACTGTAGCCCAAAAAGCTGCTAAGTTACTGATCGTGGGTGTCAATGGCCAAAGCCTATCGCCCGACAACCCAATCATCGAGGATGTTACCCAGAAAGGCGTTTCGGGCATTATTCTCTTTGGCCACAACGTCGCAACACGCGAGCAGGCGGCAGAACCTAAAGAGCAATTAACTAAGTTTATCGCCGACCTGAAAGCACTGCGCAAAGAGCCTCTGATCATCTCGATCGACCAAGAGGGAGGTCTGGTGAATCGCTTAAAGCCTGCCAGCGGCTTCGAGCCCATGCCCTCGCACCGCACTGTGGGTGAAGGCGGAGAGGAGGAGCTCGCGGCCGCAGCATCGCTCATCGCCTCGCAGGTGGCTAGCGTGGGGATAAATTTCAATTTTGCACCCTGCATCGATGTCGATGTCAACCCCGACTCACCCGCCATTGGGCACTTTGGTCGCTCGTTCTCGCCCGACCCCGAGCACGTGGCTCACTGCGCCAAGGTCTATATTGAAGAGCACCGCAAGCGTGGGGTTATAACCTCGCTCAAACACTTCCCAGGACACGGCAGCGCAGCGGTGGACAGCCACTTGGGATTTACCGACATCACCGAGAGTTGGAGCGAAAGCGAGCTTGTGCCATATAACTCGCTTATGGCTGCGGGCCTCTGCGATGCGGTGATGGTGAGCCACCTCTACAACGCTACATTCGACGAGGAGTACCCCGCGACCCTCTCGCACAAGACCCTGCAAGGGCTACTGCGCAACAAGATGGGCTGGCAGGGGGTGGTCATAAGCGACGACATGCAGATGAAAGCCATCACCGACCACTACGGCCTCGACGAGGCTATCACGCTGGGACTCAACGCAGGGGTCGACCTATTTATTATAGGTGGCAACATCAAACGCGAAGATTACAACGTTGTCGACAAATTTATCTCGATCATCGAAAGTGGAATCGCCGAGGGCAAGATAACCATGGAGCGCCTCGATCAAGCAGTAAAGCGCGTCGAAGAACTTAAAGGTAGACTTTAAGGAATCAATCAAAATTTCTAGTGGAGGCTACAATATTATTTATATGCAACCCTCTTCTCGTCATTGCGGCCCATGAGCCGCAATCTCGTAAGCAGCAGTGAATAAAGAAGATATAGATTGCGGCTCGTAGGCAGCAATGACGCAATATAAAAATCATAAAAACCAAGAAACTCCGACATTTGTCGGAGTTTCTTGGTTGGTGGGCCCAGAGGGGCATGATCCCACGACCTTCGGATTATGAGTCCGCTGCTCTAACCAACTGAGCTATAGGCCCTACTTAAAATAGCGAACGCTACATCCACTTTTTTAGTGGGACAAATATAGTGATTTTTTTAACCAATCCAAAAAAAAATGTGTTTATTCAAATGTTAATTGCATATTTATTTGGACCTAAATGAATTTTTTATTATCTTTGTTATTGATACTCAAGGTGTGTACCTAGTCTTTGAAAGAGTTTACATCGTTATATAGATTTTCAAACAATAATTTTATTAACCTAAAACTTTTTTTATTATGACATTATTAGCTATTATCATCGCTCTTCTCCCAATCATCGCACTTTGGGTAATCTTCACAAAAGCAGGTCGTCCAGGTTGGGCTGCCATCATTCCTATCTACAACATTATCACTATGTTGCGTGTTGCAGGCAAGCCAGGTTGGTGGTTCTTCTTGTTCTTGATTCCTGTTGTCAATCTAATCTTTATGATCATGATGCTCAACGGCATCTCGAAGAATTTCGGCAAAGGTACTGGTTTTACCGTAGGTCTATTCTTCTTGCCCTTTATCTTCTATTTAATATTGGCATTCGGTTCGGCAAAATACATTACAGCTGAATAATTTGTAGGAGAGTCGTAACTTTTGGTAAATAAAAAGTTCAGGGCAAACGCATGAAAAACAATTTACTATTTTACGATTATTGGGCTTAGAGCTTTACTCTAAGAGTATAATCTTTAATACTTTGGCATAAAGTAAACTTTTACCAAGGTATTAAAGATTATACTTTTTCAAACACCGCAGGTGTGTTTGAACCCAATGTCGAGCAGCAGCGATAGATCGCATGAATACTTAATAATGAGTGGGTTATGTTCGCCCCCACCCCCGACCCCTCCTCGCTCGGCGCTATTCCTCCCTGCGGTCGGGCACCTCGCTAGTAGGAGGGGTGCTCTGGCGGTATGCCTTCGGCATAGGGTTATTAGTTTTGCTTCTTGGGAGTTGCAGAGGACTCAGAGGGTCTCAGAAAAGACTCAGCAAGACTCAGTCCAATGACAGCAAATAACTAGTGATGCGTTAACTTTTTAAAATTTATTGTAACTAATTAATATATAACTATTTGTATCTAATATTTAAATAAACGATTTGAATTTAAATTTTATTTAACACGTCATTGCGGACTTGATCCGCAATCTCTAACACTCTGATAATTAACGATAATTTGAGATTCTGAATCAAGTTCAGAATGACGACTTTAGTTTAACGTATCAGTACTAACAGTAAATAACTAATAAGGTACGCAGTAAGCGAAGTATTAAAGGGGAAAAACTATATTTCGTGCGTTTGCCGAAATAAAAAGCTCATTATTTTTTGTTTTCCGAAATAATTGTCTATCTTTGCAGCCACAATTAGTACTAATTAATACAAAAACAACGAAATGAAAAAAGGTATTCACCCAGAAAATTATCGTATGGTGGCGTTCAAAGATATGTCGAACGACCACGTGTTTTTGTGTCGGTCCGCCGTTTCGACAAAAGACACCATCGAAGTGAACGGCGAAACCTATCCCGTGTATAAGATGGAAATTTCTAACACATCTCACCCTTTCTATACTGGTAAGATGAAGTTGGTTGACACCGCAGGTCGCGTTGATAAGTTTATGAGCCGTTACGCAAAACGTTACGATAAGAAAGCTACTAAATAATATTAGTAACTTTAACAAAAAAGGCTTGGATTATTCCAAGCCTTTTTTGTATCTTTGTAGATATTTAAAGAATTTTAGATCTAAAAAACATAATTTATGGAATTCGAAGGAACAGTATTTGAGATCTTGCCAGCGGCTTCGGGCACATCGGCTCGCGGTGAGTGGCAACGTCAAGAGGTGGTATTTGAGGTTATGGATGGCCAATACGCTCGCAAAGTTGTTGTTACATTTTTCAACAAAGAGGCCGAGGTAAAGGCTTTAGTCAAAGGTCAAAGCTACACAGTGTCGATCAATTTGGAGTCGCGCGAATATAACGGCCGTTGGTACACCAACGTCAACGGTTGGAGAGTACAATCGAAGCAAGCGGAAGCTCCTGCACCCGCAGCAATGCCTCCAATGCCCACAGCTCCAGTAGCTTCTGAACCATCTTATGCAGCTCCATCGGCTGCCGAAGAGGTCGACGACCTACCATTCTAATTGCCCGCGGGCTATAAAATCAAAAGCGGCAACTAACAAATCTTTAACCATTAAGAGTTGTTAGCTGCCGCTTTGTTTTTTCATAGAGCAAAATTAACAAGTCAGGTAAAAATTGCTGTGGGTTATACTTTCTTCTTAAGTTTAGTCGTCATTGTGGCCTACGAGCCGCAATGACGCAATATATTTAGAGAGAAATTTAAACAGATTCTAATTATGAAATACAAATTATTGGTCCTAGATCTGGACGGCACACTCACAAATAGCCAGAAAGAGATCACGCTACGCACTCTCGAAGTGCTCGAAAGGGCGCAGGCGGCGGGCGTGAAGTTGGTGTTGGCCTCGGGTCGTCCGACTTATGGCATAACACCGCTTGCCAAAGAGCTTAAGATGGATCAGCACGGCGGCTACATCCTCTCGTACAACGGCGGCAAGATCATCGACACCAAGACCATGGAGGTGATCTACGAGCAGGTGCTACCGCTCGAACTTGTCCCCGAGTTACACCGCGCGGCACTCGATGCGGGTGCTGTGATCTTGACCTATCGCAACCAGTATATCTTAACCGAGCAGCCCCAAGACAAGTATGTCGGCCACGAACTTTTCCTCACGAAGATGACGGCTCAGAAGGTCGAGAACTTCAGCCAAGCGGTCGACTTCGATCCCGACAAGTGCCTTATCGTCGGTGAGCCCGAGGATATTGAGCCACTCGGCGAGAGGCTCAACGCCCAATTCGGCGATCGTTTGAGCGCCTACCGCTCGGAGCCATTCTTCTTGGAGGTGGTACCCAAAGGCATCGATAAAGCCCTCTCGCTCACGCGATTACTCACGCGCATTGGTGCAACCAAAGAGGAGATGGCGGCCGCAGGCGATGGGTTTAACGACCTTACGATGATCCAACTCGCAGGCTTTGGCGTAGCTATGGCCAACGCGCAAGATGTTGTCAAAGAGGCCGCCGACTACACGACCCTCTCCAACGATGAAGATGGGGTCGCGGCAATGGTCGAAAAATTTATACTCGAATAATCACAAAATTTACATACAATGAAGATTAAACATTTTTTCACACTTTCGCTTCTCGCCGCAGCCTTTAGCGCCTCGGCTCAAGAAGTATCTCCCGAGTGGCTGCGAAATTCGATGATTTCGCCCAACGGCGAGCAAATATGTTTCACCTACAAAGGTGACATCTACACAGTTAGCACCCAGGGCGGGCGAGCTAAGCAGATCACCACAAACCCCGCATACGACACAAAACCAATTTGGAGCCCCAGCGGCGAGCAGATTCTCTTTGCATCGAACCGCGAGGGAAGCCAAGACGTTTATGTTGTTAGCGGCAACGGCGGAGCCCCCACTCGACTCACAACTCACTCGGGCACAGAGACTCCCATCACATTCTTGGATGAGAATACCGTGCTATACGGAGCCAATGTAATGCCCTCTGTGCAAAATGGTCAGTTCCCTAGCGCCATCTTTAGCCAGGTCTACAAGGTGAGCACTGAGGGTGGTCGTCCCACCATGTTTAGCTCGATGCCGATGGAGTCGATCGACATCGCCGCGGATGGCACATCGCTGCTCTACGTCGACAAAAAAGGCTACGAGGATACATTCCGTAAGCACCACACATCCTCTATCACGCGCGATATTTGGAGCGCAAAGCTCGATGGCGACAAGGTCGGCACATATAACAAACTCACGACCTTCAACGGCGAGGATCGCGACCCACTTTTCAGCAGCAAGAAAAGTCAGATATTCTACACCAGCGAACAAGATGGCTCGCTGAACGTCTACTCGATGGATCTTCACTCGAAGCAGAGCACGCAGCTCACATTTCACAAAGATCACCCCGTAAGATCGCTCTCGGTCGCGAACAACGACCTTATGGCATACTCTTTCAATGGCGAAATATTCACTCTCGATGCAACGACCAAGGGTGCCGAGCCAGCGAAAGTCGAGATCTCGATCCTACGCGACGAGTTGGAAAAGAGCGAGATCAAGCAGACGCTCAGCAGTGGAGCCAACCAGATGAGCCTATCGCCAGATGGCAAAGAGATAGCGTTTATTTTGCGTGGCGATGTATATGTTACTTCGGTCGACTACGCCACAACCAAGCAGATCACCAATTCGGCCGACCAGGAGCGTAATGTTGATTTCAGCCCCGATGGCCGCTCGGTAGTCTACGCTTCGGAGCGAGACGGATTATGGCAGATCTACCAAACATCGATCGTGCGCAAAGAGGAGAGTTCGCTCACCTACGCAACCCAGATCGAGGAGGAGCGCATAACACAATCGTCGGTAGCTTCGTTCCTACCAAAATATAGCCCCGATGGCAAGGAGATAGCTTTCCTTGAGGATCGCACCGAGCTCAAAGTGATCAATCTTAAGAGCAAGAAGGTGAGGACAATCCGCGACAAGAAATTCGAATATTCCTACACCGATGCCGACCAATGGTTCTCGTGGAGCCCCGACAGCTGCTGGATACTTAGCGGTTACATCGGCGAGGGTGGCTGGAACAATGGCGACGTAGCACTCATAAATGCCGATGGTAGCGGCGAGATCCACAACTTGACACAAAGCGGTTATACCGACAGCAACGCAAAATGGGTTTTAGACGGCAAAGCGATGGTCTGGTTTAGCGATAGAGCAGGCTACAGAAGCCACGGAAGTTGGGGTTCTGAGTACGATGCCTACATCATGTTTTTCGACTTAGAGACATACGAGAAGTTCAGAATGAACAAAGAGGAGGAAGAGCTACTTGCAGCAGCCGAAGAGGAAAAGAAATCGAAAAAGGAGAAAAAGGAGGAGGAAAAAGCCGACAGCACCAAGGTCGAGAAGGTCGAGCCTTTGGAGCTGGACATTGAGAACTCTGAATTTAGAGTCGTTCGCCTCACCAACAACTCCTCTCACATGGCCGATGCCATACTCACCGAGAAAGGCGATAAGCTATACTACCTCACTCGCTTCGAGGGCAACTACGAGCTCTGGGTCAACGACTTAAAGAAGCGCGAAACCAAGCTCTTGGTGAAAAATTCGGGTGCGGGCGAGCTCATCAGAGGAAGCAAGCCAAACGAGGTATTCATGAGCAGCGGCGGGCAACTCAAAAAGATCGACATCACATCAAATGCGATCTCGACCATTCCCTACCAATCGCAATTCACCCACCGCCCCAAACTTGAACGCGACTACATGTTCAACCACGTTTGGCAGCAGGTGCAAGACAAATTCTATGTCGAGGATATTCACGGTGTAGATTGGGAGATGTACAGAGATAGCTACGCACAAAAACTCGACGACATCGACAACAATGCCGACTTCGCAGAGCTACTAAGCGAACTCCTAGGTGAGCTCAACGGCTCGCACACGGGAGCGCGCCACTACGCTCAAAATAGTGCGCAGACCACCGCCTCGCTAGGTCTCTTCTTCGACGAGAAGTACACGGGCGACGGACTAAAGATCGCCGAGATAGTCAAGGGTTCACCCCTCGACATCACTCAAAACGACGTGAAGACGGGCGACGTAATAACCAAGATCGACGGCACGCAGATAACCGCAGAAATGGACTACTATCCTCTTCTCGAAGGTAAGGCGGGCAAGAAAGTTGTGTTGACGATTAAAAAAGGTGGCAAGAACAAGAGCTTCGAGCAGAGTGTAAAACCTATCGCCGACATGAGCACACTGCTCTACAAACGTTGGGTTGAGCAGCGCTTCAACATCGTCGACTCACTTTCGAGTGGCCGTTTGGGCTACATCCACATCAAGGGGATGAATAGCGATAGCTACCGAGAGATGTATAGCAAGCTCCTAGGCAAATTGCGCAATCGCGAAGCTGTGATCGTCGACACGCGCCACAATGGTGGCGGTTGGCTCCACGACGACGTTATAACACTGCTTAGCGGCAAAAAGTACCAAGACTTCGTTGCCCATGGCCAATATATAGGTAGCGACCCATTCAACAAGTGGAACAAACCCTCGTGCATGCTGATCTGCGAGAACAACTACAGCAATGCCCATGGTACACCTTGGGTCTACAAGGAGCTCGGCATAGGTAAATTGATCGGTGCCCCAGTCCCAGGAACAATGACAGCGGTGTGGTGGGAGCGCCTAATCGACCCATCGATAGTATTCGGAATCCCACAAGTAGGCTGCCGCGACAACCGAGGCGACTTCATGGAGAATGTCGAGTTGCAACCCGACATCCTGATCTACAACTCTCCAGAACTTATCCTCAATGGTGTAGATAGCCAACTCGAAGCTGCCGTGAAGCACATGCTCGAAGTGGTAGATGCGCAAGAATAGGTGCTCGCGCACCAGAATTTAGATTTGGCCCGACTAACTTTTTCGTCGGTCAGCCACCTTTTAGCGTAACTTGCTATTAGTCAATGTGCATATATTGGCGAAAAGCACGAGTCCTACATAGTTGACTACATAGAGCCTGATTTTTCGAGCACTTTCTTAGGTGCAAAGATATGCATATAAATTGAGATTTCCACACCTAAAAAGGGCGATTTTGTGAAATTCAATATATACAAGGCTCGCT
>JBCQWE010000019.1:0-42897 GCA_047172505.1 Rikenellaceae bacterium
AACATCACAAAAGCCACCCTGCGCAACCTCCTGCCCGACATGTGGGGCGCACAAGAGTAAAAATCTCAATTTTGCAAGACGTGGTTGCGGAGAGGGTTGCGGAGAGGGTTACGTTTTATCTCCATCGTTTAATAGGTTTTAACGGAAAAAAGAAATGACTAACTAGGCTTACCTGTTAGTCATTTCTGTAGTAGCGGGAGAAGGACTCGAACCTCCGACCTCCGGGTTATGAGCCCGACGAGCTGCCAACTGCTCTATCCCGCGATATATCTTTCGCCTCACGTGGCTTTATTTCTGAACGTTTCCCTAGTCGTTGTTGTTCTTAGGGACTGCAAATATAGGGCAAAAAATGTTATGAACCTAATTTTTCGGCAACTTTCTGCTATTTATTTTTCTCGAATGCCGCGATGCCCTCTTGCAGGAACTGTACAAATTGCTCTGTGTCAAGATTGTAGCCGCGTGGCGCGTTGAGCTGTGTGCCGTCGCTGTCTTGGATTATGTAGTAGGGTTGTGCGTTGACTCCATAGGTCTTGAGTGCGTAATTTGAATTTATCTTACCCAACGACTTTAGCACCTTGCCCGAGTCGGTGGTGACCCAACCCTGCTTGTCGAGCACAGTTTTGTCGTCGGTGTAGAGCGCCACAACAACGTAGTTGTCGCGCAGGAGCTGCAAAACGCGGGGGTCGGACCATACGCGAGACTCCATCTCGCGGCAGTTGACACATCCGTGGCCCGTGATGTCGACAAAGAGCGGCTTGCCGACTTTTGCGGCGTAGGCCTCGGCTTCGCTCATATCGAAGAAGCCATCGAGGTTGTGGGGCAGGTGCAGAAAGTCGCTATATTTGGCGCTCTGCATCTCGATGGGTGTGGGGCTCTGCGCCGCAGCTCCTTGCCCTACGACGAAGTCCTGGGTGTGCATAGGGGGCAAGTAGCCCGACAATCCTTTGAGGGGTGCGCCCCACATGCCTGGGATCATGTAGACCACAAACGAGAATGTGACGATCGAGAGCGCCAAGCGCCCTACGCTCAGGTGTGACACTTGGCTGTCGTGTGCAAACTTCAACTTACCTAAAAGGTAGAGGCCCAGTAGCGAGAAGATCACGATCCAGATCGCAAGATAGATCTCGCGGTCGAGTAGCCCCCAATGGTATGTTTGGTCGGCGACGCTCAAAAATTTCATACCCAAAGCAAGCTCCACAAAGCCTAAAACGACCTTCACCGAATTGAGCCAGCCGCCACTTTTAGGCAGCGATTTGAGTGTCGAGGGGAAGAATGCAAAGAGCGCAAAGGGCAGGGCGAAGGCTGCCGAGAATGCCAACATTGTGATAATTGGACTCCAGAACTCGCCCGAGGTGCTCTTTATCAAGACCGAACCCACGATGGGTCCTGTGCACGAGAATGAGACCAAAACTAGGGTCAAGGCCAAAAAGAAGATGCCTCCCAGAGAGTTGCGGTCGGCTTTCTGATCGCTTTTGTTGACCATCCAACTTGGGAGAACGATCTCGAAAGCGCCGAAGAACGAAGCTGCGAAGATCATAAACACGGCAAAGAAGATGATGTTGGGTAGCCAGTGTGTGGCCAACCAGTTGAAGATGTCGGCCGTGATGGCATCGCCGCCCAGCATGCGGGTGATGATGATGATTGCAGCGATGGGCAATGTGTAGAGCCCAACGATAAAGAGGCCGTAGAGTAGCGCCTTGAAGCGTCCCGCCGAAGCGCCGCCCTCGCCCTTCATGAAGAACGACACGGTCATCGGGATCATCGGGAAGACACATGGGGTGAGCAGCGCCGCGAAGCCCCAAAGGATCGCCTCGATGATCACGCCCCACATCGACGAGCTGTCTGTTGTGGGAGTTGTGGGGGCCACCTGAGCGGTCTGGACCACCTCGACCACCTCGCCCAAATTTATCGTTAACTCCGCCTCCTCGGGTGGTATGCAGGTGGTCTCAGTGCAACTCATCCACTCGATCTCGACTCTCACCTGCCCGCTTGGCTCCACGAGTTTTACACTTTGAGCGAACTGCGCCACCTGGTAGAAGCTACCCATCTCGCGTTCGAACGTGGGGTCGAAATAGCGCTTGGGAGGGGTTAGGAGTGTCACGTCGCCCACAAGTTCAACGCCTGCGCTCGGTATAAAGGTCACAACAGTAGGGTTGTAGCCCCCATAAGGAGCTAGGTCGTAGATGTGATACCCCTCAGCAATGTCTGCCCGAACCACAATTTGATATTGATCCTCTTCTGTCTGCTCAATCGAGCTGCTCCAATGAACAAAACTCTCCTGCGCCGATGCCGACAGCGAGAGAACTAGCATTGCGATGAGTGAGAAAATGCGAAATAAACCCTTCATAATTCTATACTTGAAATATTATTTTAAGCCATAAAAGTAACTTATTTTTAGTTCACCCCCAAAAATTAACCAAAAATAATTACTTTTATAGCATGAAAAAGATCTCTATCGTTATTGCAACCTACAACCGCTGGGAGTCGCTTCTTGTCACGCTCCAATCTGTAGCCGCCCAAACTCTGGCGAGCGAAGAGTGGGAGTGTGTGGTAGTTAACAATAACTCCACCGACCAGACGCAGCAGCGTGCCGAGGAATTTGCGCAGGCTCACCCCGCGCTCGACATAAAAGTTCTTTTCGAGCAGCGGCAGGGTCTATCGTGGGCGCGCAACTGCGGAATCGAGAATAGCTCGGCGGAGATCGTAGCGATAATCGACGACGATGAGATCATCAACGACTCATTCGCCGCGGCCTACGTCGACCTCTTTGCGACCCACCCTAATGCCGCTTCGGCAGGAGGGGTGATAATTCCAAAGTACGCATCGCGCCGCCCCTCGTGGATGTCGCGCTACACCGAACTACCAATTGCCAACCCGCTCTATTTGGGCGAGGCAATCCGTCGCTTCCCCAAAGGGCGGATCCCTGGGGGTGGCAACATGGCTATTCGTCGCTCGGTGCTCGAAAAATTTGGACTCTTCGACACCGAACTTGGGCGCACTGGCACAAAGCTCATAGGTGGCGAGGAGAGCGACCTCTTCGAACGCTTGGCTCGAAATGGGCAGGAGTGCTGGTATTGCCCCAATGCGATAATGTGGCACATCATCCCCGACGAGAAACTTACGCTCGACTACTTCGATCGCCTCACATATAACATAGGCGTAAGCCAACGGCTCCGTGCCAAAATCAACAACCGAAGTGTGATCTTAGCCGAAGCCGTTAAATGGTGCGCTACGGTTTTTATCGCGCTTTGCTATTTGATGCAACTCAACGTTGCTAAAGCTCGCTACCTGATTCGATTGCGCCGAAATATTAGTCGGGGGCTTTTTGATTGATCGCCTTATCGATCTTTCGCGATCTTAAACTCAGCGCCTTCCAAAGCTAACTGGGTTTGTGGAAATATTGTTTGTGCCTCGGCTCTAAGTGGCTCCAGATCTTTGTAGCGCGACGAGAAGTGACCTATGAGAAGCTGTTTTGCCGAGGCTGTAGCTGCACATTTTGCCGCTTGGTGGGTCGTGGAGTGGCCTCGCTCCTTTGCTATGCGGCTCTCCGTGGCGCTGTAGGTGGCCTCGTGGTAGAGCATATCGACCCCTTGGCACATCGTGGCTACGGGTGGCGCATAGGCCGTGTCGGAGATGTAGGCGTAGGAGCGCGCAGCGTAGGGGGTGTATGTTAGCTCACTGTTAATAACCACCTCCCCTGTTGATAACTCTATATCTTCGCCCCGCTTGGCTGCGGTGATCTGCGCTATTGTGAGGTTGTATTTCTCGATCTTGAACTTATCGACATTGAGCGCTGGCTGCTTCTCGCGAAAGAGGTAGCCCGAGGTTGGAAGTCGGTGGCGCAGAGGCACCGACCACACTTCGAGAGTGCGATTTTCGAAGATCATTTGGTGCTTCGTGGCATCGACCTCTACCCACTCGACCTCGTATTCCACGTCACCCCCAAAGAAGCCAAAATAAGAGTCGAGCATCGCCCCAAAAGGTGCTGGTGCATAGATCTTTATCGCTGTCTTGCGACCATAAAGCGACATTGTTGAGAGAAGCGGAAAGATTCCATATACATGGTCGGCATGCAGGTGCGAGACAAATATCGCTCTGAGTTTCAAGGGGTTAATACCATGGCGAAACATCTGCTGCTGCACGCCCTCGCCACCATCGACCAGATAGAGTTGTTCATTAATGTTAACAACTTGCCCCGAGTGATGCCTGCTTGGCGTCGGCTTTGCCGACGACGACCCTAGTATGGTGACCGAGAAACTCAACTTTTTTGCGTTGTTATTTTGTTTTTAATCTCTGAGAACCACTGAGAATCTCTCAGCATTTCTCAGAAACTCTCAGTGGTTAAAAAAGTAGAAAAAAATCACTCAAAATATTAGATTTACTCCCACTCGATGGTTGCGGGCGGCTTAGACGAGATGTCGTAGACCACGCGATTTACGCCGCGCACCTTATTAATGATGTCGTTCGATACCCCAGCAAGGAACGAGTGCGAGAAGTCGACCCAATCGGCAGTCATGCCATCGGTCGATGTCACGGCGCGAAGAGCCACGCAGCTCTCGTAGGTGCGCTCGTCGCCCATCACACCAACGCTCTTCACGGGAAGAAGCATTGCCCCCGCCTGCCATACATCTTTGTAGAGGTCGGCACGGTGGAGTGCATCGATGAAAATTTTGTCTACATCTTGCAGGATCTGCACCTTTTCGGGTGTCACATCGCCCAAAATACGGATCGCCAAGCCTGGACCTGGGAAAGGATGGCGGCCAATAAGCTTTGGTGAAATGCCCATCGAGAGACCCACGCGACGCACCTCGTCTTTGAACAGAAGGCGCAGAGGCTCAACAACTTTGAGGTTCATCTTCTCGGGAAGTCCACCCACGTTGTGGTGCGACTTGATAGTTGCCGAAGGGCCATTCACCGAGCACGACTCGATAACGTCGGGGTAGATGGTGCCTTGTGCCAGCCACTTCACATCGCTAATTTGGATCGCCTCCTCGTTGAAGACCTCCACGAAGTCGCGACCTATGATCTTACGCTTGGTCTCGGGATCGCTCACCCCAGCTAAATCGTTCATAAACTTATCTACAGCCTTGACTCCCTTGACGTTGAGACCCATTCCCTTGTACGACTCCAACACCTCTTCGAACTCATTCTTGCGAAGAAGACCCGAATCCACGAAGATGCAGTAGAGGTTCTCGCCAATAGCCTTGTGCAACAACACCGCAGCCACGGTAGAGTCAACACCGCCCGAGAGACCCAAAACAACTCTGTCGGAGCCCAATTGCGCTTTGAGCGAAGCCACGGTGCTCTCCACGAAGCTCTCCGAGGTCCAATCTTGTGCGCAGCCGCAGATCCCCGCCACGAAGTTGCCGAGTAGGATCTTACCATCTGTCGAGTGGTAGACCTCGGGGTGGAACTGGATCGCCCAAGTTGGCTCGCCCTCGATTGTGTAGGCTGCAACCTTCACATCTTCGGTGCTGGCTATGATTTTGTAATTCTCTGGTGTAGATGTGATTGTGTCGCCGTGCGACATCCATACCTGAGTCTGAGATGGCATACCCACCAAAAGTGGATCCGAAGCCTCGCCCACGGTGAGCATAGCGCGACCATACTCGCGACTTGGAGCTGGCTCCACCTCGCCACCAAAGGCGTAAGATAGGTATTGAGCACCATAACAAACGCCCAAAAGCGGAAGTTTACCCTTGATCTGTGAAAGATCGGGCTGTGGCGCAACAGCATCGCGCACCGAGTAGGGGCTACCCGAAAGGATCACACCCTTGACCGACTCATCGATCGCAGGGATTTTGTTGAATGGGTGAATCTCGCAGTAGACATTGAGCTCGCGAACACGACGCGCAATGAGCTGCGTGTATTGCGAACCAAAGTCTAGGATTAATATTTTTTCTGTCATTATTTTGTTTTTTTAACTTCTGCTATAATTAGGCGCCTCCTGCGTAATAGTCACATCATGAGGGTGATTTTCCAACACGCCCGACGATGTGATGCGGATAAATTTAGCACCTTGAAGTGCGGTGATGGTCTTAGCGCCGCAGTAGCCCATGCCCGATTTCAGACCGCCAACTAATTGGTATACAGTCTCTGCGAGGGTACCTTTGAAAGGTACGCGCGCCACGATTCCCTCGGGGACGAACTTGCTTGAGCTCTTCTCCTCGCTTTGGAAGTAGCGATCTTTCGAGCCGTTGTTCATCGCCTCAATAGAGCCCATTCCGCGGTAACTCTTGAACTTACGACCGTTGTAGATGATGGTCTCGCCTGGTGACTCCTCGACACCCGCAAGCATCGAACCGATCATCACGCAGTCGCCACCCGCAGCTAGTGCCTTCACGATGTCGCCCGAGTAGCGCAGACCACCGTCGGCAATAACTGGAACCCCAAGCTTGTGAGCCGCCTTAGCGCAGTCGAAAATTGCGGTAAGCTGTGGCACTCCCACGCCCGCCACGATACGTGTGGTGCAGATCGAACCTGGTCCGATACCCACCTTCACACCGTCGGCTCCCGCCTCAATGAGGTAAGTCGCAGCCTCGCCAGTGGCGATGTTTCCTACCACAACGTCGAGCGTGGGGTAGGTTGCCTTGATTGTTTTGAGCATGTTGACGATATTTGCCGAGTGGCCGTGTGCCGAGTCGAGAACCACAGCGTCGACATCTGCCTCGACAAGTGCCGCAACGCGCTCCATGGTGTCGGAGGTGACTCCGATACCTGCGGCAACGCGCAAACGACCCAAATCGTCTTTACAAGCCAGTGGGTTGTCTTTGACCTTGGTAATATCTTTATAGGTGATAAGACCCATGAGTTTGCCCGCAGCATCTACCACAGGCAACTTCTCGATCTTGTTGGTAAGCAACACGTTGGCTGCCTCCTTGATGTCGGAACTACGAGTTGTGATCAAGTTGTTCTTGGTCATCACATCCTCGATCTTGCGCGCCATGTCGGTTTGGAAACGCAGGTCGCGGTTGGTGACAATACCGATCAACATTCCTACGGGGTCAACCACGGGGATTCCACCGATCTTGTGCTCTTTCATCAAGGCTAGGGCATCGCCCACGTTGCTCTCTTTCGAGATCGTGATCGGATCGTTGATCATGCCGTTTTGGGCGCGCTTAACTTTGCGAACCTGAGCTGCTTGCTGCTCGATAGACATGTTTTTGTGAATAACGCCAATACCTCCCTCGCGGGCAATTGCGATAGCCAATGGGGCTTCGGTTACCGTGTCCATTGCAGCCGAAACTACGGGCACACTAAGTTTGATATTGCGTGAAAAGCGACTCTCGATCGAGACCTCGCGTGGAACCACTTCTGAATAGGCTGGAACCAATAGGACATCATCAAATGTGAGTCCTTCCTTTTGCACCTTTTCCTCTATAAATGACATATTGGCATTAGATTTTTGTTGCCCGCAAAGGTACGAATAATATTTGGATTCTGCTAATCGTGGTGGGTAATTTTCTGCTTAAAGATTTAAAACTATACTTTTTTGTTTTTGCTTGCGCTTTTGCGTTTTTCGCTTTGCCAAAAGCGAGTTTCAGAAATTCTCAGAAATTCTCAGAAATTCTCAGACTCTCCCAACTATCAAGATGCTAAACTCATAGAGTGCGTAGATGGGTAGTGCAACTAGCAGCAGGGTGACGATGTCGGCCGTAGGGGTTATCACGGCCGATATTGTGAGCAGGACGACGATAGCGTGACGGCGGTAGTTGCGCATGAAGGAGGCCGTTAGGAGTCCTAGTTTAGCAAATAACCAACTTAGGATGGGCAGCTCGAAGAGTATGCCCATCATCAGGCAAAGGGTGACCAGTGTGCCGATATATGATTCGAGAGCGATCATATTGGCAACGCTGCTACTTACTTGGTAGGTGGCCAGAAATCTGAATGTGAGGGGAAACACCAAGAAGTAGCTCAGCGCGACCCCCACGATAAACATAAAATAGCCGCACACCACGATGCGCGATGTGTAGCGGCGTTCGTGGGAGTATAGTGCGGGCGAGATAAATCGGAATATCTCGAAGAGTATATAGGGAAAGATCAGCAGAAATCCGCCCCACATCGCCACGGTGATGTGTGTGGTGAATTGCTGTGTGAGCTGAGTGTTGATAAGTTCAACCGAGAAGTTGGTTGTCTGGGCCGTCTCGGCATTGATAAGAAAAGAGATGTAGTCGAGGAGTTGGTAGGTGATAAAATCGCTATTTTGGGCGGCGAAGATTATCGTGAAGAGCTCCTCTTTGAAAGTGAATAGCACTATTGCGGCCACAGCGACAGCCACCACAATGCGTATGAGCACACTGCGGAGCTGGTCGAGATGGTCCCAAAAAGTCGTTGCGGAATTGTTACTTGACACTACTCTTCGCTCTTCTTCTCCTCGGTTTTATCTGTGGTTGTGCTGCTCGCCTCTTTCGAGATGTCGTTCACGCCTTCCTTGAAGCTGCGCACTCCTTGGCCAATTCCCTTCATCAACTCGGGGATCTTCTTGCCTCCGAAGAGAAGCAACACAATTACAACGATGAATAGTATCTCGGGTAGGCGAAGGCCTGCAATAAAAAGTGGTGTCATGGCTTAAAATTTATTTTGTTTTAGTGATTCAACATATTGGTTTACGCGCTTCATCTCGGCGGGGATTTGGATCTTCTGCGGGCAGTGGATCTCGCACTTCTTGCAGTTGATGCAGTGGTCGGCTTGGCGCAGTTTGGGCACCGAGCGGTCGTAGCCTACCAGGAATGCGCGACGTTGAGCTGCATACTCCCTGTCTTGCGAGTCGAGAGGGTAGTTACCTTCGTTGATGCACTTGTTGTAGTGGCTAAAGATCGCGGGGATGTCGAGTCCGTAGGGGCAAGGCATGCAGTATTGGCACGCTGTGCAATCGACCATAGGGTACTCTTTGAGCATCTTGGCCACCTCCATCAATAACTTATCCTCTTGGGGGGTTATAGCCTCGAAGTCGGTGTATGTCTTTAGATTCTCTTCGAGGTGTTCCATGTGTGTCATGCCACTTAGCACGGTGATCACCTTGGGGAACGAGGCCGCGTAGCGGAAAGCCCACGAAGCGATCGAGTTGTCGGGGCGCTCGGCGAGGAGCTTTGTCGAAAGGTGCTCGGGAAGCGTAGCGAGGCGACCACCCAGTAGTGGCTCCATGACAATCACTCCGATGTCGCGCTTCTCCAATTCGGCGTAGAGGTAGTCGGCATTGGTATTACTTTTGGGGTCGGCGTAGTGCCAATCGACATAATTGAGTTGGATCTGCACGAAGTCCCACTTCACCGTGTCGTTGATCGAAAGCAGGTAATCGAAGACCGAGATGTCGCCGTGGAACGAGAATCCCAGGTGGCGGATGCGCCCTTTCTTGCGCTCTTCGATCAGGAAGTCGAGGATTCCGTTGTCGATATATCGCTGTTTGAAGCGCTCCCAGTCGCCACTACCCACCGAGTGTAGCAGGATGTAGTCGATGTAGTCGACTTGGAGCATCTTAAACGAATTTTCGTAGATCTTGATCGACTCCTCCTTGCTCCACGTTGTAGAGTTGAAGTTCGAGAGTTTGGTGGTGATGAGGTATTTGTCGCGCGGGTGGCGGCTCAGTGCTACACCCATGCTCTTTTCCGACCAACCCTGCATGTAGACTGGGGCTGTGTCGAAGTAGTTTACTCCGTGTTCGATGGCGTAGTCGACAAGTTCGTTCACCGCCTCTTGGTCGATCACGTTGCCGTCGGGTGCGGGGGTGCCGAGCTTGGGCCAGCGCATACAGCCGTAGCCCAAAAGTCCAACTTGGTCGCCCGTGGTGGGCACTGTTCGATACTCCAGCGCTCCACTTTTGGTGCCGCCGACGGCCCCTTGGCTTTGTTGCGAGGTGGTGGCACCTCCCGTGCAACTCGAAAGGGTTGTTATGGCTGCTGCTCCGCCTAAGTATTTTAGAAAATCGCGGCGATCTATATTTTTATCTATCTTTGACATGGCTTCGGGGTGTTAGATTATTGAATGGTTCTTTACTCCTTCGACGTAAACAGCGCTGTAGGGGCGTGCTGGGCAAAGGTTCTCGCATGCGCCACAACCAATGCAGCGGGCAGTGTCGACAACGGGGATCTTGCGATCGCCATACCTCTCTTTGTCGGTTGCCTCGACGAGTTTGATGGCTCCCGTGGGGCAGTGCGCAGCGCAGCCGTCACACTCCACGCCATCGGTCAAGATCACGCAGTTTTCGCGAATGAAGGTGGCCGTACCAATCTTTATCGATGACTTTTCGGCTTTGTCGATAAGTGTGATCGCTCCCGAAGGGCACACCTCGGAACATTTGGTGCACTCGGGGCGGCAGTAGCCAACTTCGAACGATGCCTCGGGCTGCATGAAGTTGAGCAGCGAGGTCGAAGGGCGCAGCACACCCGAGGGGCAAACTGTCACGCAGAGCTGACATCCGACACACTTCTGTGCAAAATTCTTTTGACTGAGTGCTCCCGCAGGGAGTATCGGCGAGTTGCGCTTTGGGGCGATCTTGCCCTCGATTGTCGCCAAACCTCCATCGACGAGTTTTTCCTCGGCTTTGAGTGCCGAGTGTACAACTAGTGCCGAGGTTATAGCCAACATATTGCGTTTCGAGGTGTCGGTGGTCTGGCCGCTTGTGGCACCCTGCTTCTTGCGGCGCGAGTACGATATTGCTCCTTGCGAGCAGCTGTCGATGCAATCGAAGCAGGCAACGCAACGGCTATAATCTATTTGGCGATCCTCGGGGGTGATACATGCCGACTTGCACTCTCTGACGCACTTGCGGCAGCCGTTGCACTTCGAAGCATCGACCGTGATTTTGAAGAGCGAGAACTTCGCGGCGAAGCCCAAGATCGTACCTACAGGGCAGATCGTGTTGCAGTAGGTGCGACCATTGCGCCACGCAAGATAGCCTACGACGAGTAGCGTTACTACTGCGATAGCCATTACCCCCGCGCTAGTGAGGATAACATCGACCGAGTAGAAGGCATAGCTGTCGGCACGCTCGGCGAAGTGTGCCAAAACATTATTTCCGAGCTTCACGAGCGGCGCACCAAGGCTCGATACCATGCGACCAAAAGCCCCGTATGGGTCGAGAAGTGCAACTATCGATGCCACGCCCCCAAAGAGCGAAGCTACAAAGAGCGCTAAGAGCGAATATCGCAAGATAGTTTTGGGCTTAGAGTAGCTGTGCTTGCGCTTCTTGTTAGTTAGCGATGCAAAGCGCGATGCGACATCCTGGAAGAGTCCCAAAGGGCAGATCACCGAGCAGTAGAGTCGGCCAAAAATTAGAGTCGCGGCAAGCATCACCACAACGATAATTATATGCGCACCGAGCAACGCGGGCAGAAATTGAACTTTGGCCACCCACCCCAGCCAGGTGTGAATGGAGCCCGAGTAGTCGAGGAAGAGCAGAGTTGCTGCAACCAGAAATAACGAACTGAGTATAGTTCGTGCTAGTCTAAGTTTATTCATCTTAAATTTGTTTGTATTTGAAAACGCCTAGTACAAAGGTAATGCAAATTAATCTAAATTGCAATTTTGCGGCGGGGCGCATGAAAAACAATTTACTTTTTTGCGATTATTGGGCTTTTCGCTTTGCTCTAAGATTCTCTCAGTTAATTCTCAGCCAATTCTCAGTTTGTCCCACTCCTACACAATAAATTTTCCAGGACTAAAACTTATCTTGTTATTTTTCACTATCTTTGTGACCGAAAAGTTTTGCGGTGGGCAATAAATAGAGGCCACGTAAGTTAATTTAACGTTAAGCAGAACTGTAGCAGATAATTAAATTATTGATGAAGAGACTATTTTTTATTCTTATAGCGCTATTGTGGGTCGTGGAGAGTGGTGCGCAAACGCTCGGCAAGATCACGGGGCGAGTGACAGATGGCGAGATGAACCCCATCGTGGGGGCGATTGTAACACTTCGGGAGTTACCCCAAAAGGGTGCTGCAACCGATATTGACGGCCGCTACTCGATAGCCGCCCCCGAGGGTGAGTACACTCTGGAGGTGAAATATATTGGTTACGAGCCATCGGAGAAGAGTGTTAGCTTGCAGAAAAAACGCGTTGTCGATGTCGTCATCACCCAAAGTGCAACAGATATTGACCAGGTGGTGGTTTCGATGACCTCGTCGAAAGCCAAATTAGACAATGTGCAGATTGGCGTGGAGCAGGTCGACATAAAAATCATGTCGATGACACCCGCCCTTTTTGGCGAGAACGACATCATTAAATCGCTCACGCTGCTGCCTGGCGTGAAGTCCGAAGGCGATGGTTCGAGCGGTTTTCAGGTGCGCGGTGGAACCTCGTCGCAGAACCTAATTTTGCTCGACGACGCTTCGATCTACAACTCGGGCCACATCATGGGTATCTTCTCGGTCTTTAACGACGATGCCTTGAACAGCGCTGCGCTCTACAAGGGGCAGATCCCCGCGATGTTTGGCGGCGCAACCTCGGCGGTGCTCGACATACAGTCGCGAAGCGGCAACTTCGACTCACTGGAAGGGGGCTTCGATGTTGGACTGCTCTCGTCGAAGGCATTTGTCGAAGTGCCTCTCCTCGACGATAAACTCTCGATCTTTGTGGGTGGCAGGCGCTCCTATTTCGACCTCTTTTTGGTCTTTTCCGAAGAGTTCAAAGGCAATAGTCTCCACTTCTACGACTTCAATACCAAGGTCAGCTATCGCCCCTCGCAGAACGACTTCGTCACAATATCTTACTTCAAGGGGCAAGACACCATGGGCCTTAAAGATATGATGGATATGGGTTGGGGCAACGATGCACTCAGCGCAAGGTGGCAACACCGTTTGGCCGACAACTTTAGCGCTACAACATCGTTGGTGGCAACAGATTATGGCACCGAGAATGGAATCGACGTGGCGGACATCTACTGCGCCTTCAACGGTTTTATCCGCAACTACACCCTCAAAGAGAGCTTGGAATACACTACCGACAACCACACGCTGCACGTGGGTGGGCAATCGACCTACATCGATCTACTTTCGGCCGAGTGGCAATTCAACGACTACATCGAGCGCGAGCAGCGCCAAGGTTTGGAGAGCAGCCTTTGGGTCAACGACCAGTGGAAAATTAGCGACAGGTTGGAACTCTCGGCGGGGTTGCGACTCAACTCATTTCTTTCGCTCGGTGGCGCGCCATACTACCAGATAGATGACTTTGGGCAGATCACCCAGCAACTCGACTACGCGAGTGGCGAGGTGGTGCAATCTTACCTCCAACTAGAGCCGCGATTGAGCGTTGCTTGGCGGCTCAACGAAAACCAAAGCCTAAAATTGGGCTATAGTCGCAGCTCGCAAAACGTTCACGCACTGCGCAATAGCAGCACCATGTCGATGCCTTTCGACCGCTACGCCATGTCGAGCAACACGATCCAGCCAGAGGTTTCCGACCAAGTTGCCCTGGGTTACATCGCCCTCACCCCCTCTTTCGACTACGAATTTACCGCCGAGATCTACTACAAACATATCGATAATGTCTACGACTACCGCGATGGCATGCTTTTCAATTCGGCAATCGAGATCGAGAGTTTGATTCTGGGTGGCCAAGGGCGCTCCTACGGAGCAGAATTTTCGGCCAAAAAGAGCGTTGGGCGCTTCACAGGTTGGATCAACTACACCCTCTCGTGGGTCGAAACACAGATCGAGGGGATTAATGGCGGCGAGTGGTATCGCGCATCGAACGACAAGCGCCACGATATATCGATCGTGGGACTCTACGACATGCGGGGCGGTTGGAGCGCTTCGGCAAACTTTGTCTACAATACGGGGCAAGCACTCACCGTGCCTAGCGCCAAATATCAGATCGATGGGCAGACGTACTACTATTATACCTCGCGTAACAACTACAGCACGCCTGACTACCACCGACTCGACATCAGCTTCACTCACACCAAAAACAAGGGCAAGTATAGCCGTCAATGGTCGATAGGTTGCTACAACATCTACAACCACTACAACCCCTACCTGATCTACTTCCAAGAGAACGAGCAGAGCGCCACGGGTAGCGATGCTATTCAATACTCGCTCTTTGGGGTGATTCCATCAATCTCTTATGGTATAACCTTTTAATGCAAACGATCGCCATGAAAAATTATACGATAGCACTTCTCTCATCGCTTCTCGCAACTGTGGGCTGTTCCAAAGTGATCGAGATCGACTACGAGGTAATCGACCCAATGTATGTCATCGAAGCGACTCTTTCGGCCGATGGTGGCACCCTGCTACTAACCAAAACTTCGGCAATGGATGAGCCCGCTCAAAGCGACCCAATAACCTCGGCCACGGTGAGTGTCGAGAGCAGTCGTGGTGAGACGATAGATTTTCAGATCGACGACGAGGGCTACTACCGAACCACCGATCAACTCTCGCTCACAGCGGGCGACGACTACACGCTCACCGTCGAGGTCGACGAGAAGATCTTCACCTCGACATCTCGCCTCTACGCGGAGCCCCAAATCGAAGATATCTCATTCTCCATGCAGGCCTTCACAGCCGACATGGACCTTATATTCTGCACATTCAAGATCCAGGATCCCGAAGGCGAGGCAAATTACTTCCGCTACCGTTTCCGCTACTTCGCCAACGACAATGAGGAGAGTGGCGAACCTAGCTGGTCGCTCGCGAAAGAGACCTCGGATGGCACCCCAATCGAGCTTATGACCCACCTCTACACCATGGATCGCGACTTGGAGGATGGCGACGTTATCACCATCGAGGTGCAGGCCATCGACAAGGCGACCTACGATTATCTCTACACCCTGAGCCTTAGTGGCAGTAGCTCGTCGAACCCAACGTCGAACTTCGAGGGCGGTTGCCTGGGCTACTTTTCGGCATATTCTCAGAGCATCGAGATCGCAACATTCTCCTACGATCTGGTAGTAGATTAATCGCATGCGCGGGTTGTCTTGCGCTTTTCGCCTCAGAAATTCTCAGAAATTCTCAGCAAGTCCCAGCCCAATAATAACAACCCACCCCCCCAGCTAAGCTTTGCACGCTATTTGCACACAACCATAAAAAAATTATGCGATGTGGAAAAATAGCATTTCAAATATAAAATTTAGCCTAACTCTCGCGGCGACCCTTTTCTGCTGTCAGCTTTGGGCGCAGGAGGATTCAATCTCGATAAAACTCTACTTCGACCAAGGAGGCGATCAGATTTCGGCGGATTACAACCTGCAGCAACTCAGCAACTTGCTCGATGAATGCAGGGGCGAAGTAACTCGCATCTCTGTTGAGGGCTACTCCTCGCCCGAAGGTGGCCATGCTCTAAACCTTAGACTCTCGCAACAACGTGCCGAGGCGGTCAAGAACTACCTTACGCACCAGCTCCATCTCCCCGATTCTATAATCTCTGCGCGCGGCGAAGGTGTGGCGTGGGATCAACTCCTGAGAATCGCGCAAAGTCGCAACCTCGACTGTGCGGCGGCAATCAAGGCGGCACTCGAAGGGCAGCAGCCCCAAGATCGCAATGCCCAACTAGAGCAACTCGGCGGCAAGGAGGGGTATAACTACCTGCTAGAGAGCGTCTATCCGCTACTTCGTTATGCCGATGTGGTTGTTCGCATCTACATCGACGATCCTGCCGAGGAGCAAGAAGCTTTCGTGGTCGTAGCGCAAGAGGAAAGCGCAGCCCCCGAGGTCGACTCTTCGCCACAGTTGAACCCCGAGCCGCTTCTCGCCGATAGCCCCTCGCCGCTTTTGGCCCTTAAAACAAACCTGCTGTTCGATGCGGCAACGCTACTCAACCTCGAAGTTGAGATCCCTATCAGGGAGCGCTGGTCGCTCGATTTGGAGTATATCTTTGCGTGGTGGATCGCCGACAACCACGCTGCAGACAGTCGGCGCCACCGCACCCAACTGCTCAATGGCAACATCGAAGGCCGTTATTGGTGGGGCGAGAGATCGTCGCGTCAGGTGCTTACAGGATGGTTTACAGGGCTTTATGTGGGGGTTGGCTCCTACGATTTTGAGCGTAATGGCAAAGGTTATCAAGGTGAATTCGCTCTCTCGGCAGGGTTGAGTGGAGGTTATGCCCACACGATAAACAGAAGCGGAAATCTTCGCATGGAGTACTCCGTGGCGGTGGGTTATCTCTCGACAGATTACCGCTACTACCACGCCGAATTTTGTAATAATAGCGTGTGGCACGCCGTCGAGCAGTATAGTGGCAGGTATAGGTGGGTTGGACCTACGCGCGCCAAGGTCTCGCTGGTGTGGTTAATTAATGGTAAAAATGGGAGGTAGTTTATGTTGAGATTTTTTAAATATACGTTTTGTGCTGCGCTGCTACTCTCTCTGCCCACGGCATGTAAAAGACAGAGTTTGTGCAGCGATGCGGGCTACACCGCTAGCGCCTTGGTGGAATTCCTTATCGATTGGGGCGATTCGAACATAGAAGAGTCGCAGATCAGCAACGTCTCGATCTATGCCTACCCCGACGATGGCACTTTGCCCTACATCAAGGTTGTGGGAAGCGCCTCTTCGGCCACTCTTGCCTTGCCTGCGGGCGACTACTCGCTGCTCTTGTTCAACGAGTTCGTCGAGGATGTTAGTGGCGTGACATTTTTCGACATCGACTCCTTCTCTCTTTTTAGTGCCCAGGTCACAGAGAGTCTTTCCGCAGATGATTTATATTACGAAATACAAGAGGATCAGATAGTTTCGCAAACCCTTGAGGCGATGGCAGCATGGCAGCTCGAAGGCTTCACGGTGAGCGAAGAGGCGGTGCAGTGCAGCTACTGCGACGAAGAGCTGAGCGACGAGCTAACAATAATTGTTGAGGCTGCGCCCACGCCACGAACTACCCCCTGCGTGATTGAACTCGGGGTCGAGAATCTCGACAATGCCGCCTACGTCGAAGTGGTGGTCGTGGGGTTAGCCTCCGCGGTGACCATGGTAAGCGGTGAGCGTTCGGCGGTGGCGGACGCAGAGGTACTCTATAGCACAACTCTGAGCCAATTTACCTACAGTAGCGGCAGCGGCAGCGATGGCGATGGCGTGGCGTGGGGGTCGTTAAACACCTTCGGAAAGCTCCCCTCGGAGGATCAAACCTACCAAGTTATAATAAATGTGGTGCTCTCCAGTGGCACTCTGTCGACCTTTACGCGCGATGTCACCGCGCAGATTCTCGACCAAGATAATAGCGGCCTATACATAGATCTCACCTCTGATGAGGATTCGATTTCGCTCCCCGCCGCCACATCGTCGGGCTTTGGGGTCGAAAGTTGGGACGACAACGAGCGAGTAGACTTGTTGTAGGCGGGACGATGCAAAATAAAGACAATAATATATATTATTTAGTCTCATAGGCACGAGATTTGGAAGATAATGTTTGGCTACACGAGCCAACAGGTTTATCTCGAAGCCTTGAAATTTTTATTACTTAATATTTATTATTATGAAAAATTTATTCTTTCCAGCAATGTTTTTCGCAGCAGCCTTGGTGAGCTGTTCGGAAAACGATCCTAACACTAGCAGCGGCGACTCGGCAGAGCAGGCAGCTGATTTGGTGGCGATCAACACCTATGCAGGTACAACTAAAGCAACCGACACCACAACCGAGAGTCTCGAAACCTCTGCCGAAGTGATATTGCACATCGACGATAGCGACTCGGTGCAAGCAACCTACACCTTTGAATACGATGGCAGCGATTGGAGCCAAAGCGGCAGCAGCTTAATCTCGTGGGGCTCTATCGAGTTCCCCGCAAACTTCTACTCGATGCACGATGGCCAGGACCCTCTCGGCTCGCTGAGTTTCACCTCCGATGTGGCGACCTATACCGACTACACGGTTACGGGAGAATCGACCGAGCATAAAGATTTAGTCTACCACGCAAGTAAGTTAACAGCAATTCCTACGGGTGGTGCCGTGAGCGTATACCACAAACATGCACTCTCGAAACTTCACCTCTACGCCGCAACGGGCACCAGCAACGTATATATTGCGCGGGTGAATTTGGTGAATATCGATGCCCAGGGCACCGCGACAATTACACCTATCTCATACGATCAGGTCTCGACAGCTAATGACATAGGGTGGGTCACGAGCAAGAGTGATTTCGAAACATACCTCTACTTCTACCTCGACGGCGCGGCGGCAACAGGGATAACTTCGGCGAGCGGCACCGACCCAATTATCAACTCGTCGCCCAACGCTCCACTTATGATCATCCCGCAAACCACAACCGCGGCCGAAGTGACTGGCAGCAGCGACTCTGTGGCCAAATTTAGCGGCTCTTACGTCGAGGTGATTTACTACATGACCGACTCCAACAACATGCCACTTGTGGGCTACTCATCGGTTGAGGCACGCTCCGATGCCGACAAATACATCGGCACCGACCAAGATAAGGTGCTCTACGTCATGGGCGCATTCCCTCTAGGCTACACATTCGAGGCAAACAAGGAGTACAACATCACACTAGGTCTTGGTGCAGATAACTCGTCGGGTGGTATTCTTATTGCCGACTACTACGTCGACCAAGATGGTGTGGCCGTCGACCTCACGTTAGACGATGGCACCGACGATGGCAAGACAGTACCAATTCCCCAGATCGACGAGGGCGACGACATCCTAGCCGACAGCGGCGACTCGATCGACATTCTGGTCACAGCAACTTCGTGGGACGATGGCGACACGGTAAAGGTGGAGTATACCGTAGATGAATAACTCACGTTCCTAGGTTTTGAAAATCAACACGCAGCAGCTTTTGACGTAGTAATGTAGTAGTTGCAAAATAGGTCGTGCGTAGAATAAAAGTAGCTCAATAGTGATAAAATCGTATATTTTTAGTTTATTTTGTATTGTCAGCCGTTTCTCTAGCGGCTTTAACCAACCTAAACTAAATTAATATGAGACGTTTTATCTTATTGCAGCTACTTTTATTTTCATCTTTTACCCTTATGGCGCAAAGTTCGCCCTTCGAGAGCGAGAGTTTCACATCGAGCCAAGGAGATCAACTATCTTATCGACTCCTCACACCCCAAAGCCTTGAGCAGGGCCAAGAGTATCCTCTTGTGATATTCCTCCATGGTGCGGGCGAGAGAGGTAGCGACAACGAGAAACAACTCGCCCACGGGTCGGGAATATTTCAAAATCCACTCAACAGAGATAACTTCCCTTGTTATGCGATATTTCCTCAATGCCCCGAAGATAGTTTCTGGATTCAGCGCCACAGACCCCGAAAGCCTGGCGCAGAGGAGGAGATAACTCCCCCAAAACAGGCCGACCACATGCAAACCATCGCAGAGTTGATTGCACAATACACCGCAATGCAGAGCATAGATTCGAAGAGAGTCTACATCATCGGTCTTTCGATGGGGGCGATGGCCATCTACGAGATCACTGCGCGCTTCCCCGAACTCTTCGCCGCCGCAGTACCTATTTGTGGCCGCACCGATGCCCAACGCATGGTGGCCGCCAAAGATATAAGTTTCTGGATCTTCCACGGCGACAACGACGATGTGGTGCCAGTAGAGGGTTCGCGCGATGTCTACCGCGTTTTGCGCGATGCAGGCACCCAGGAGCTTCGCTACACCGAATTCGCAGGCTGCAACCACGGTAGCTGGAACATGGCTTTTAACTACCCTGGACTCTTCGAGTGGCTTTTTGCTCAGTCGCACTAGGTTTCACCTTCTTATGTTGAGGTCTGTCTCCGACGGGCGCAGATAGCACCTGCGCGGGTGCACTTATTCTTGCGTTATTGGGCTTTTCGCTTTTGCTCAAAGATTTAGAGATGTGATATTGTTGCCGCAAATGAATTTGCGCAACAATATCACATCTCTAAATTTATTAAATGCCTCTGGCATTTAAACCCTATATCGAGGTCAATTGTTCCTTAATGCTCAGTCCAGTCTCAGTCCAGTCTCAGCCAACCCTAATACATATAATCATACATACTCTCGCTCTTGTCGTATTTCAGGTCGGCAAGCGAGGCGGCTTTCACGCCGATGTTGAAGCTCCAACTTTTGTAGTAGCCTAGTGGGATCCACGAGAATGACATCTGCCAACAGTGCAGGTCGCGCGTGATGGCTATCTGCGTGGCGGAGAGCTGGTTGTCCATGATGTCGTAACTTCCGCTAAAGGTGACACCCGTTTTCTGCGTAAGGGTGGCCGAGCCATTGAAACCGACGGTCTGGGTGATGTTGGGGGTGTATCCCGTGGTGCCGTTATCGACGTAGCTGATGCCGTAGTTTATGCTGTAGTTAAATCCGAAGTTCCACGGCAGCGAGAAGTCGTAGTAGGTATTTGTCATCAATTCGCGCCGCAGCGTGGGGTCGATAAGGCCGTAGGGGTCGGAAAAGGGATTTTGGTATTGGGGCGGCACCTGCGTGATGTCGTTTATCGCCATTGCTGCGCCGTTGCCCCCTGTTTTGCTGTTTTGCTGCTGTGCCGATTTGAAGGTGTAGCCAAACGACCAACTAGTCGAGGTGAGTCGACCAGGGAAGAAAAGCTCGTCGTAGAGCTTGCCTTCGGGGGTGACTTTATAGGGGCTGATACCTAGGTTGAGATTTACTCCAATTTTGTCGGTCAACGAAGCGGTGAGCCGCACGGTACCGAGCGAGAACTTCATCGAATCGGCCAAGAAGTTGTAGGAGCCACTAAGGCTAAGTTGGTCGATGATCGAGACCTTTCTCACACCCGAAGTATCGCGCTTCGAGAGCACTTTAGCTTCGAGGCTTTGGCTTAGACCGAAGGTCAGCGCGAAGGTTTGACCCGAACTTGGTACGCCGTAGGCGTTGTTCGAGTAGGGCGAATAGACGGTGTAGCCACCCAACGAATCGCTCTGCACGACTTTGTAGTAGCCATACTTCTGGTCGCTAAAGTCGGGGGCGTATGAGAATCCAACCGATGGGGTTATGGTGTGGCGCACGGCTTGGAGCTTGCTAGTTTTCTTCTTGCTTTGGAAGGTTCCGTAGACCGTGGTCGAAGCGCTTGCCGAAGCGCTGTAGTTGTAGAGTCGGTAGAAGCCGTAGTTGGGGTCGAGGTAGTCGACCTCTTTGGTTAGGGGGTTCCACTCGCGATTTTGTTCGCTGAAGTACCAACGTTCGGTGTAACTTAGCGATGGCGAGATGTCGATATAGTCGAAGAGTTTGAACGAGGCCGAAACGGGTATGGTGTGTTGGATACCGTTCTTCATATCTTGGAGTGTCTGCTTGGTGAAGAACTCATCTTCGGTCGTGGTGACCGAATTGGTCATCTTCGCCGAGTAGGTCATCGAGATCTTCTCGTACCACGACTCGCTACCAAGCGACTCGCCCCACTTGAAGGGGTAGAATTTCGAAACGCTGAACACGGCGGTTGGGAAGGTCGCCGAGATAGCCTCGGTTTGCGAGTTCTGCGACACCGACATACTTGTCGAGAGCGAGGCCTTCGACCAGCTCTTCGAATACGAGATCGACGAGTTGGTTTGAGTCGCCAAGATGTCGCTCATCGAGGTTGCCGAGTATTTGCTGTAGCCACTCGTGGTGAAGTTTACCGAGGCCGAGAATATCGAACCAGGGTTGGCCTTGGCATCTTGGGAGTGAGACCATGTGACCTTCACGGCGCTCTGTTTCGAATAATCGCTATCGCCCTTTTCGTTGAGCACGATGCTCGAATAACTCAGCGAAGCGCTACCCGAATATTTGTAACGTTTCACATAGCGCGACGATGCCGAGAGGTCCCACGAACCGTAGGAGTAGATTCCTCCGAGTAGCGTAAGGTCGGCATAATCACCAAAGGTGAAGTAGTAACCCATGTCGCGCAAGAAAAAACCCTTGGTGCCATCCTCGCCGTAGGTGGGCATCAAAAGTCCCGACTGTGCACCTGTCGAGAGTGGGAAGAATGCTTCGGGGATAATCAGCGGGAAGAGTGGCACATCTTCGAGGACGATATAGGCGGGGCCCGTGATAACTTTTTTACCAGGGATCATCTTGGCCTTGGTCATCGCCAAATAGAAGTGGGGGTGGTCGGTGTGCTCGCAAGTGGTATATTTTCCGCCGAGGATGTTAATTGCGTTGTCGGGCATCTTTTTAACGTGGCTACCCACGAGCCATCCGTCGCCCTCTTGTGTTGCAACACCTTGAATCTTAGCCTTTCCCGATTTGAGGTTGTAGGTGATCGTATCCATCGTAAACGACGATCCGTTGTCGGTAAAGATAGGTTTTACAACCGTCTGTGTGCCTCCCGTGGTGTCGATCTTGCCGTAGGCGTAGACCTCGCGCGTGCTCATGTCGACACGCATAAAATCGGCTTGCAGATTTTTGTTTTGGTAGGTCACGTCGCCCTTCTCGTAGATGTAGACCTTGCGGTCGCGCACGTCGTAGTAGAGCGAGTCGGTGTTTTTACCTGTGAGGATGTCGTCGAGGAATCCGCCGCCGCTCGACGTGCGTTGTGGCGTGAGCGAGGCAGTGTCGCGCGCTAGAGTGTCGCGGCGCTGCGGGCGCATCAGCGAATCGGGTGCAAAGAGAGAGTCTCTTTTGGGTAGGCGCAGCGTGGTATCGCGCAAAGTAGTGGGTGTCACCTGCGCGGAATCTTCTGCCCCCTCGACAACAGAAGTGTCGGGGCTCTGGTCGAGCATCGTTTGGTGGTTAAAACCGAAAACCAACTGCATCGAAAGTGCTACAAGTAGCACAGATATTATATATTTTACCCTCTTTATTCTCAAAATATCAAAAAAAAATTATATCTTTGCCGACAGGTCGGCAAAACGGCAAGGGAGCTATCAACTATAGCCTCCTTTCACTGTTATAACATCCGACAAATATAGATAAAAAAATGCATAAACCCCTATTATAATAAGTGAAAACCAATATTTTTTTCCGATTCTTAATCGTGCTTTTAACTCTCCTAATAGTTAACGGCTCGTCGGTCGCGCTTATTGCACAAGGGGTGAAGGTTATCGTGATCGACCCAGGGCACGGCGGTTCCATCTCGCCAGGGGCAACCTACAAGGGAGTGAAGGAGAAAGATATTGTGCTGCCAATTGGACTTCGCGTGGGGCAACTCATCGAAAAAAATATCGAGGGTGTGAAGGTGATCTACACCCGCACAACCGACAAGGCGTTGGGCAAAACCGTCACCGAAGATCTGCGCGCCCGCACAGCACTAGCCAACAAGGCCAAAGGTGACCTCTTTGTCTCGATCCATGCCAATGCTGCGGTAAGTGCCTCGGCCCGAGGTGTCGAGACAATCACCATGGGCGAAAGCTCGGTGGAACAACAGCGCAACGATGCGGTGATCTACGCCAACAACCGCGAAGATCTGGTGGATATGTCGGACCAAAAAAATGCGGCGATCGTGCGCGCCTACATCCAAAACCTTCAATTCACCTACGGCGAATATAGTCAAGCCTTGGCACGACTTATTCAAAAGAATTATGGGGCCTACAACCGCGTGTTGCGCGACGAACGTCAACAACTTTTGATGGTTCTCTATGGGGTTGATATGCCCTCGGTGCTCAACGAGATTGGCTTTATGTCGAACCCTACGGAATTTGCATATATGACCTCGAAAAAGGGGCAAGAGGAGATCGCACAATCGATCTACGGCGGCATCCGCGACTACGTCGAGATGATCAACGGCACGATCTCGGAGAATCGAACTCCGAGCGCGCATAAGGGTGCCGCAGCCCAAGCGGGAGTGGGTTACACCATCCAGCTCCTCTCGTCGGCTAGTGTGCTCAAAGAGAATGATTCGCAGTTTAAAAACTATCGCAACAAAGTGTGGTACTTCGAGGGCGAGGGCCGCTATAAATACAAATATTGCACAGGCAGATTTGACTCTCGTGACGAGGCTGCCGAGCAACTTAAAAGCGTGAAGAGACAATTCTTAGACGCTTTTATCGTTGAGTACTCTAAATAGTAAACAGAAAAAAAATAACAGATGAAAACTGAAGTAAAAATTGGATTATTCGCAATTATCATAATCTGCTGCTCGTGGGCTGGAATTAGATTCCTTAGCGGGTTCGATGTGTTTGGGCGCAACGTTAACTACTACGCTTCGTACGACCAGATCGATGGTATTAACACCGCTAGCCCCATCATGGTTCAAGGCGTTAAGGTGGGTAAGGTGACCGACATTTTGCTCGATCCCGTAAACAGCGACAAGGTGACCATAAAGCTCTCTGTCAAACGCCGTTACAAGATTCCCGCAGATAGCAAAGCCGAGATCTATAGCCCAGGCTTGATGTCGTCGATGGCCATAGGTTTGAAGTGGGGTAGCAGCACCCAATTTTTGAAGAATGGCGACACCATTTCCTCGCACTTCGAGGAGAGTATGATGGATGTTGCAACAGAAAAATTGATGGGTGTGGCCGACCAAATCACCACTGTCGGTGAGCAGCTCACCACAACGCTTAGTTCGATCAACTCCATCTTGGAGAATGGCGGCGACAACATCGAGTCGACACTCTCTTCTCTCAGTTCGATTTCGCGTGAACTCTCGGGGCTGATCTCGGCGCAACGTGGCAACTTGGAGAGTACTATCGAGGGGCTGGCGAGCTTTTCGGAGTCGTTGGGTGAGAACTCAGAGGAGATGGCAAGCGTGATTCAGAACCTCAACGCGTTGACCACAGAACTAGCCGAGGCGAACCTTAGCAGCTCGCTCAGCGTGACCGTTGCCGAGCTTAACACCACCCTCTCGAAGATCAACTCTGCGGAGGGCTCGGTTGGCAAACTTGTCAACGACGAAGAGCTCTACGAGAACCTCTCGGCGGTTAGTGGAAGCCTTAACGAGCTTATAATCGACCTTCAGAGCAACCCCAAGCGCTACGTTCACTTCTCTGTTTTTGGCAAGAAGGAGTAGCGAGTGATAGTAACAACACTGTTTTATAGATGATATACCCCAAAAATTTTGAGTCGAAGATAGGTTTTGACAGAGTGCGCGAACAGATCACCGCTCTCTGCACGATGCCTACGGCCGAAGCGAAACTCTTGGAGCATGGGTTTATAACCTCGCGTAAAAAGATTGTCGCGCGGTTGACTCTAGCCTCGCAAATGCGTTCGATGCTGCTTATGGAGCACGATTTTCCTACGGGCGACTATGCCGACTTGCAACCTGTGGTGGCCAAGGTTTCGATCGATGGCACTTTTCTCGACACCGACGAGGTTGCTTTGCTGCGGCGCTCGCTTACAACTGTGAGAGAGGTGGTTAACTTCATCCGTTCGAAGAGCCAAGAGGGTCAATATCCTGCACTTGCGCAACGCACCGCTGGGGTTTCGACGCTCCCCGATGTGTTGGGCGCAATAGATTCTATTCTCGATAAATTCAACAAAGTTAAAGATTCGGCCTCGCCCGAGCTTCAAATTATTCGCAGGCAAATCCGCGAGCGCGAGGGCCAAGTTTCCAAACGCCTGCAACAGATCTTGGCCTCGGCAAAGAGCAGCGGCGTTGTGGACCCCGATGCCCTGATCTCGATCCGCGATGGGCGTGCGGTGATCCCCGTTGTGGCGGGCAACAAGCGCAAGCTCCAAGGCTTTATCCACGACGAATCGGCTACGGGAAAGACCGTTTATATCGAACCTGTGGAGATCGTCGAGATTAACAACGAGCTCAAAGAGTTGGAGTATTCGCAAAGGCGCGAGGTGGTGCGGATACTAACCTCGTTCACCGAATCTATCCGTCCGCGGCTCGACGAGATTGCCCAAGCGGGCGACTACCTTAGCGACATCGACCTACTGCGCGCCAAAGCTCGGTGGGCTATAGCCAACGATGCAGTGATGCCGATTTTGTCGGCAGACGATAGGCTGGTGCTTCGCAATGCGCGCCACCCACTCTTGGCGCAAAGCCTTAAGGCTCAGCACAAAGAGATCGTGCCGCTCAACTTAGAACTCGACCGCGACAAACACATATTGGTTATCTCGGGCCCCAACGCGGGCGGAAAATCGGTCTGTTTGAAGACCACGGGAATAATCCAATATATGTTCCAATGCGGATTTTTGGTTCCCCTGGGCGAGAACTCCGAACTGCCTGTTTTCAACTCGATTTCGATCGATATTGGCGACGAGCAGTCGATCGACAATGACCTTTCGACCTACTCGTCGCACCTGCTCAATATGCGCAATATGATCGCTTCGGCTTCGGAGTCCTCGTTGGTCTTGATCGACGAGTTCGGTTCTGGAACTGAGCCTGTTATCGGTGGAGCTATCGCCGAGGCGATACTCGACAGATTGCTCTCGAAGGGGTGCTACGGCGTGATTACGACCCACTACTCCAACATAAAATATTACGCCTCGTCGACCCACGGCATTGCCAACGGCGCGATGACCTTCGACGTGCAAAATATCCGACCTCTGTTTCGCCTCGAAATGGGCAAGCCTGGCAGCTCGTTTGCCGTGGAGATCGCCCGCAAGATTGGCCTGCCCGAAGATATTATCAAGGCGGCAAGCGACAAGGTGGGTAGCGACCATATAAACATAGAAAAGCAGTTGCGCGAGATCGCGCGCGATAAGCGCTATTGGGAACAAAAACGCGACCGCATACGACTCACCGACCGCAAAGTCGAAGAGTTGGAGTCGAGCTACACCGAGCAACTCTCGCGGATCCGTGCCGAGCGCACAGAGATAATCCGCAAAGCCCGCGCCGAGGCGCAAGAGCTCATAGCGCAGGCGAACAAACAGATCGAAAATACGATCAAAACGATCCGCGAATCGCAGGCCGAGAAGGAGATAACTCGCCTTGCGCGAAAGGAATTCGAAGAGTTCAAAGATGGCGTTGAGGGGGCAGGAGCAGATGGTTCGGTCGACTCCATATCGCGCGAGATGGAGCGCTTGCGTCGCCGCCGCGAACGAAGAGAAGAGCGCCAAGGCAAACGCGCCGAGCAAGAGACAAAAGAGGCCGCCGTGATTACCGCCAAACCCCTAGAGGTTACCCCAGGAGCCAAGGTTCGTATCGCGGGGCAAGACATCTTGGGCGAGGTCAAAAGCATCAAAGGGCGCAAGGCGCAGGTTGCTTTTGGTCACATCCTGACCACTGTCGAGAAAGATAAGTTGGAGGTTATTTCAAACAGTGAATTTAAGCGAGCAACGCGCCTCGATGCCCCTCGATCGGTGGTTTCGGTCGATATTTCGTCGCGCAAGCTCAACTTTAAAGATAATATCGATGTGCGTGGCCAGCGCGCTGCCGATGCTTTGGATACGGTGCAAAACTTTATCGACGATGCCCTAATGGTGGGCGTTGGCACCGTGAGTATCCTTCACGGCAAAGGCACGGGGGCCCTCAAAGAGGAGATCCGTCGCTACCTTCGCACGGTGCCAGATGTTCGGCGCGCCACCGATGCTCATGCCGACCGTGGCGGTTCGGGAATTACTATAGTTGAATTCGAACAATCTTAGAGCCTATGAAGTATCTACTATCAAAAATTGCTCAGGTGTGCTCGGGCGAGCTCCGCGGCGAGGATATGTTTGTCGAGGAACTGCTCACTGACTCTCGTCGCTCGGGAGGTGGTGCTGTCACCCTTTTTGTTGCGATCAAAGGCGAACGCAACGACTCGCACCGCTATATTGGCGAGATCTTGCGCCGTGGCGTTAAGGCATTTATGGTCGAGCGCGACGATGTGATCGAGCCACAAGGGAGCTATATCGTTGTTGAGAATAGCCTTGTTGCACTTCAACGTTTGGCGGCATACCACCGCTCGTTGATGGGCGGCAAAGTGATTGCGATAGTGGGCTCGAATGGCAAAACGGTTGTTAAGGAGTGGATCGCTCAGAGCTATAGTGGAGAGAGTAAAATTTTCACGTCGCCGCGCAGCTATAACTCCCAACTAGGGGTTGCGCTGTCGATTCTTATGTGTCGCGGCGACGAGGAGATAGTGCTGCTCGAAGCGGGAATCTCTCGCCGAGGCGAGATGGAGCGACTTGAAGAGATGATAAAACCCGAGGTGGTTGTGGTAACCTCTATTGGTGATGCTCATCAAGAGGGTTTTAGCTCGATCGAGGAGAAGGTGGAGGAGAAGTTGAAGATGACCCGCGGCGCGAAAACAGTGATCTATCACAGCGCTTACGCCCCTTTGCTGGGCTACTTTGCGCGTGGCGATTTCGGTTTCTCGCTCGTCGATGCAGCGGCGTGCGGCGGTGGCGATTTTAGCGATGAAATATCGAAGCGCAATTCTCAAATTGTCGATGCGCTGCTCGCCGAGGTGGGTTGCAGTGGCTATAATCTCGATAGTTTCACCCCTGTGGCTATGCGCCTCGAAGTTAAAGAGGGTCTCAACGATTCGGTGGTGGTGAACGATAGTTATAATTCGTGCGTTAATTCTCTTTCGATCGCCCTCGATATGCTTAACTCGGTGGCGGCGGGCAGGCCCACAACCCTGATCCTCTCGCCAATTTTGCAGAGCGGGGTCGACCCCGAAGAGCTTTACGCTCAGCTCTCGAAGGTGATTGCAGCCTCGAAGGTCGATCGAGTTATTGGGGTGGGCGGCCAGATGCACAGGTGGCTCGATTGCCTCTACTACGCCTCGACCGAGGAACTTCTCTCGAAGATCAAGCGCGAGGATTATGCTCAGCGCGCAATTTTGCTCAAAGGCAACCGCGAAAGCCGTTTCGAACGTGTGAGCCACGCCTTGGAGCGTCGCAGCCACACAACGCGCCTGGAGATAAACCTCGATGCGATGGTTGCCAACTTGAACTACGTGCGCGGCAAATTGTCGCCCAAGACAAAAATTATAGCCATGGTCAAAGCAAGTGGCTACGGCTCGGGCGATTACGAAGTGGCAAAGACCCTCCAAGACCAAGGTGTCGACTACTTGGCCGTTGCCTTTGTCGACGAGGGAGTTACACTGCGCGAGAAGGGAATAACAGCGCCCATCATCGTGCTTAATGCCGACGACGATAGCTTCGAACCGATGATCCAATCGCGGTTGGAGCCCGAGATATATTCGCTTCGTTCGCTCGGAGACTTTGTGGCGGCGTTGGCAAAAAATGGCGAGCGCGATTACCCAATTCACATAAAACTCGACACGGGAATGCACCGCTTGGGCTTCGGCGCAGAGGACCTCGCGGCACTTGCCGAGTCGCTCGATAGAGCGCGCGAGAGCGTAAAAGTTGCCTCGATCTTCTCGCACCTTAGTTGTGCTGACCAAGATGGAGGCGCGGAATTCACCATGGCGCAGATCGAACTTTTCGGTTCGCTCACCTCGCGCCTTGCGGAGGCAATAGGCTATAGGCCAATGCTTCACATCGCCAATAGTGCCGCGATAGAGAATTACCCCGCAGCTCAATTTGACTGCTGTAGAGCAGGGATCTCGCTCTACGGTTTTGGGGTGAGTGGGGCGCATCTCACACCCATCGCAACGCTCAAAAGTCGCATTGTGCAGATCAAACGCTATAAGGCAGGCACTGCAATCGGCTACGGCGCGGCAGGAGTTCTCCAGCGCGAAAGTGCTGTGGCGACGGTGCCGATAGGCTACGCCGACGGTCTGAATCGCAAGTTGGGGTGTGGTAGGTGGTCGATGCTACTACACGGCGAGGCGGCACCAATCGTCGGCAGGGTCTGCATGGATAGCGTGATGATCGACGTGACCGACATCGCCCAGGCGCGCGAAGGCGACGAGGTTATTATCTTCTCGCAGAGCGAAGGCAACGACGTTGAGAAGATGGCCCGAGTGTTGGCGACAATCCCATACGAGGTGCTCACTTCGATCTCGAAGCGAGTTAAAAGAGTCTACTTAAAAGAGTAAAAATGAAAGGAATACTATATTTAATACCATGCCCCATAGCCGAAGAGGGCGATGTGTGGGATGTGTTGCCCGCCGCCAACAAAAAGGTGATCGACTTGCTCGACTATTTCATCGTCGAGAACGTGCGCACGGCACGCAGATTCTTGTCGAAGAGCAAGATCGCCAACCCGATTGACTCGCTCGAATTTGTGGAGCTCAACGAACACTCGCACGCGGGGTTGGAGGTTGAAAAGATGGTCGACCCCATCGAGGCGGGGCGCTCGGCGGGTGTGATCTCCGAGGCGGGTGTGCCAGGTGTTGCCGACCCTGGGGCGTTGGTTGTCGAGGCGTGTCATCGTCGCGGGATTAAGGTTGTGCCCCTTGTCGGCCCCTCGTCGATCATCATGGCGGTGATGGCTTCGGGTCTCAACGGCCAATCCTTCGCCTTTAACGGCTACCTGCCAATCAAAGGTCCCGAGCGCGGCAAAGCGATCCGCAACTACGAGCGCAGGGCGCAGCAAGAGGGTCAATCACAGCTGTTTATCGAGGCTCCATACCGCAACGTAAAGTTAGTAGAGCAGCTGCTTTCGACCCTTGCACCCAAGACAAAACTTACTATTGCAATGGATATTACAGCCCCCGAAGAGTATATCCTGACCCAAGAGGTTGAGCGGTGGCGCAAGACCAAACTGCCTGAGCTCAACAAGCGACCAGCCATATTTATCATAGGATAATATTTTTGGTCTGCATTTTGCAAAAGTAATATAGTAAAGACAATAAAACAATTTATACATGACAGAGGAAAAAGTTTATAATCAAGAGGTTAACGTAGACGAAGGATTTGTAGAGGGTGATGGATACCCATCGTGTGGTGGTTCACCATGTGACAATATGGCAGAAGAAGAGGTTGGAGAAGAGGCTGCAACTGACACAGTGGCAGACGATGAGCCAACCCAAGAGCCAGCACAAGAGGCCGCTGCTGAGGCTGCAAAAGAGGAAGAGACGTCGGATTGGCGCGATAAATATTTGCGCCTTCAAGCAGAATTTGACAACTACCGCAAACGCACACTTCGCGAGAAGATGGATTTGGTGCAAAGTGGTGGTGCCGACACAGTTAAGGCATTTTTACCCGTTATCGACGACATCGATCGTGCAGTTGTGGCGATGGCCAAAAGCGAGGACGTTGTGGCGCTTCGTCAAGGCGTAGACCTTATCGCCGCTAAATTTGGCGAGATCCTCAAACAGAGGGGCGTTGTGGAGATCGAGGCGATGGGCTTGGAGCTCGATACCGACCACCACGAGGCGATAGCTCGTTTCCCTGCCGAGGAGGCACAAAAAGGAAAAATTATCGACGTTGTACAGAAAGGCTATATGCTTTCAGATTCAGATAAGGTACTTCGCTTTGCAAAAGTTGTTGTAGGAGAGTAGAAAAATGGCAGAAAAAAGAGACTACTACGAGGTGTTAGGCGTTACCAAAAGTGCCAATGCCGACGAAATAAAGAAGGCTTACCGCAAGGCGGCAATCAAATTTCACCCCGACAAAAACCCCGATGATAAGGGGGCAGAAGAGAAATTCAAGGAGGCTGCCGAGGCATACGACGTGCTTTCCGACGAGCAGAAACGCGCTCGTTACGACCAATTTGGCCACGCTGGAATGGGTGGCGCAGCTAGCGGTGGCGGTGGCTACGGCGGCTTTAGTGGCGGTGGTTTCTCGATGGACGACATCTTCTCGCAATTTGGCGACATCTTCGGTGGCCACTTCTCGTCGGGCGGTTCGTCGCGTCAACGTGTAAACCGCGGTAGCGACATCCGTGTGCGTGTGAAACTTACTCTCGAAGAGATTTCGCAGGGGGTAACCAAGAAGCTTAAGATCAGCAAGATGGTTGGCTGCGACCGCTGTAACGGCACAGGTGCCAAAAACGGCACAGCATTCACAACGTGCCATACATGTCACGGCTCGGGTGTTGTTTCGCGCATCGAGAACTCGTTTTTTGGTCGCATACAGACCCAAGGAGTTTGCCCAACGTGTAATGGTTCGGGTAAGGAGATCACCGAAAAGTGTGAAAAATGTGGTGGCCAGGGCGCTATCAAAGGCGAAGAGGTGGTCGAGATCCGCATCCCCGCAGGTGTTGCCGAGGGAATGGTACTCAAAGTTTCGGGCAAAGGTAACGCTGCACTCCAAGGCGGACAAAGCGGCGATTTGCAGGTTGTTGTGACCGAAGAGGCGCACCCAGAACTAATCCGCGATGGTAACGACTTGATCCACAACCTCAATATCACCGTAACAACGGCGATACTTGGTGGCACGGTGGAGGTCCCAACCATCGATGGTAGAGCCAAGATCAAGGTGGCACCAGGAACCCACGCGGGCAAAGTTTTGCGTTTGGGCGGTAAGGGTCTGCCCGACGTTAACGGCTACGGTAGAGGCGATATTTTGGTTGTTGTCGACATCACAATCCCTGCCTCTTTGAACAAAGAGGAGCGCAAAACAGTTGAGAAACTGGCAGATATGCCCTCGTTCAAGAAGGCCGCTGGGGTCGACACTCAAAATATTTTTGAGCGTATGAAGAACTTTTTTAGGTAATTTTATATCACCCTAAAGCTAAAATATCGAGAGATGAAAGGATTCACACCATTTAAACGCAGGCCCAACGAATTTAAGTACACGCCGCGTTTCTACGACCCTCAAAAGGAGGAGCGCGACCGCCGCAGGGCAGAACTTCGTGGTTCTCGACCCGAGGGCGAGGAGGGCGAATATGTCGCGGGCGAGTATATCCGTCGACAGCGCGAGGCGCGCGAGGCACGTCGCCAAGGTAAAAATGGCGCGCAGAAATCGATGTGGTTTATGATAATTGGTGTGGTGCTTGTCTTTTTACTCTCCTATATGCTTATCCCGCGTATAGTTGGAGCCTTCATGCAGGGCGGCACCCAGGCCGATAAGGTGCGAGTGGTCGACGAGTATAAAGATTTCGACCCTTATGCCCCAATTCGCATTGTGCCCAACGACTACCAAGGAGAATAAAAAATAGTACTGATGCGTTAAACTAAAGTCGTCATTCTGAACTTGTAAAGTCGTCATTCTGAACTTGATTCAGAATCTCAAAAATTAAAGGAAGAGATTGCGGATCAAGTCCGCAATGACGAAAAGGAAGAGATTGCGGATCAAGTCCGCAATGACGTGTTAAATAAAATTTATATTCAAATCGTTTATTTAAACATTAGATGCAAGTAGTTATTTATTAATTAGTTGTAATAAATTTTAAAAAGTTAATGCACCACTATAAATAAAAAAGATAAACAGATATTTAGATGTCCGACAAAATTAGACTACTACCCGATGTTGTCGCAAGCCAAATCGCCGCAGGTGAGGTGGTTAATCGACCTTCGTCGGTGGTCAAGGAGATGATGGAGAATTCGATCGATGCAGGTGCGAATTGCATCATCGTGAACTTCCGCGAGGGTGGTGGTGACCTAATTCAAATTGTCGACGATGGTTGCGGAATGTCGCCCAACGATGCGCGCATGGCCTTCGAGCGCCACGCAACCAGCAAAATCACCTCGGCCGACGACATCTACGCGTTACACACCTTTGGCTTCCGTGGCGAGGCTCTAGCTTCGATTGCCGCAGTGTCGCAGATCGAACTCAGAACGCGACAAGCAGGCGATAGCGTTGGTACTTCGACCAGGGTAAATGGTGGCGAATACCAAGGCCAAGAGGCGATAATGTGCGAAACGGGCTCGCAATTTTTCGTCCGCAACCTCTTCTACAATGTTCCAGCGCGCCGCCGATTTATGGATCGAGTGACAACTTCGACCAACCAGATTAAGGCCGATTTTCGCCGCATAGCGCTCTGTAACCCCGATATTCACTTCGAGCTCTACTCCAACGACTCTCCGCTCTTCAACCTGCCCCGCGCCTCGCTTGCGGGTCGAATTGTCGATGTTGTTGGGCGTTCGATAAAGCAGAATCTTTTGGAGGTAAATGCCGACACATCGATCGCACGGCTTCGCGGTTATATCGGTCGTCCAGCGGCGGCGAAAAAGACCAACAACGACCAATATCTCTTTGTTAATGGTCGATTCTTCCGATCGCCATACTTTACAAAAGCGATCCTGAGAGGCTACGAAAAGTTGATCCCAGTGGGTTCAACGCCATCTTATTTTCTCTATATCGATGTCGATCCCGAGCGTATCGATGTGAATGTTCACCCGCAAAAGACCGAGGTGAAATTTGCCGACAACGACGAAATTTGGCAGATCATAGTGGCAGCCGTGCGCGAAACCTTGGCAAAGACTGGCGCTGTGCCAATGATGGATTTCGACGATGAATCGCCTCTTGAGATCCCTATAATGCAAAAAGATAAAGAGGTGGTCGCGCCAATAGCCTTCTCGTCGGGAGCTTATAACCCATTCGACGAGGGTTATATCGATCACACTGCACCCGACCCCAATGTCGATTTCGCGGGCTTCGATGTCCCCTACGGCGACCAAGCGCCACAGCCGCCCAAACGCCGTAGCGAACTTAGAGAGGGTGCTTTCTCGTCGATGATCGATAGTTTTGGCGGTGACATTCATTCGGCAATATCGTTCACTTCGAACGACTTCGAGTCGATAGAGTCGAGTGCCAATGTCGAGGTGCAATCTGCCGATTTAGCTCCCGAGTTCGATAGCTCCTCGTTCGAATTTATCGAGTCGGCTGCCGAACCCACACAAACAAAGATCGAGACCCCCACTCGAAAGGTCGAGATCCATTCGGTTGCCTTGCTCGGAGGTGGATATTCGTTTTTTGTTGCCGACACTCGGGCGGTAATAATGGATGTTGCTCGCGCTAAGGAGCGAGTGCTCTACGATCACTATTTGGCTGCGGCAACACACCAAAGCGTTGCAAGTCAGCAACTTTTATTCCCCGAAAGGTTGATCCTCTCCCACGAAGAGTATGCCGTGATCGAGGAGCGATTGATGGATTTTGTGGTCGTAGGATTCGATTTCGATTTCTTGGGCGATGGCTCGGTAGATGTTAAAGGTATTCCTCCCGAAGTCAAGCGCGATGAGATCGACAAATTAATCTACGAACTTATTGGCGCCGCGGCAACTCCCGAGGATTTTGTAGATATACGTCGCGATAAAATAGCAAGAATAATGGCCAAGAGTGGTGCTGCGGTAGCACACCAAGGTCTTAATGTAGAGCAGGTTAAGCAGCTTGCCCAACAACTTTTTGACGGTGAAAATCGCTCACACTCACCAAGTGGCAAGCCACTAGTGTGGGAGATTACACAAGCCGAGATAATGAAAAAATTACAATAATAATACAAATATGAGGTCAGCTCGTTCGTTCGCACCCCCCGTGGTGCTAAATTTAATAATTGTCAACTGTTTGGTGTTGATGGCAACTCGCATGTTCAACGCCGATCTTTTCTACGGTCTCTTTGCGCTTTGGGGCGTAGAGTCGCCACTTTTTCGCCTCTACCAAGTGGTGACCTATATGTTTATGCACGCCGACATTAACCACCTGTTCTTCAATATGTTCTCGTTGTGGATGTTTGGTCGTACGCTCGAAGCTGTGATGGGGCAGAAGCGATTTTTGACCTATTACATGGTGTGCGGAATCTTCGCGGGTTTAATCCAATTGGCAGTCAGCGCGGCGACTCATAGCGCAGCCCCAACGGTTGGTGCTTCGGGTTCGGTCTTTGGTCTTTTGTTGGCTTTTGGCGTGATGTTCCCCAATAATATCATCATGCTTCTTATCCCGCCAATTCCTATCAAGGCTAAGTGGTTTGTGATAATTTACGGTGTGATTGAGCTATTTCTTGGTGTCAGCGGTCGCCAAATTGGAGTTGCCCACTTTGCGCACTTGGGCGGTATGATTGGCGGATATATCTTGTTAATGTATTGGAAACGAGTTAATAGACCTCGCAGATAATGGCCGAATACTACTACGACCGCGCCGACCGCGCTCCCAAGCGCCGTTCGCCCTTGATGTTGATTGTCGACATTGTGGTGCTGTTGCTCAGTGTGCTCTTTTTTGTGGCAATGACCTTGGCGTTGGTCACCTCGTACTACGACCCCTCGATAAGTTGGATCTTCCCCGTTTTGGGGCTATTCACCCCCGCGGTATATGTGGGCACTACGCTTTGCGCGCTCTACTGGATTATTCGTGCGCGTTGGTTCTATGCCGTGATCCTGTTGCTGCCCCTTCTGGTTGGGCTTCCTAGTATCTCTAGGTATCTCAATATCGAGGTGTCGAAAAGCTATGGTGAGCCTTCGCGCCGAGGCACCGTGCGCGTGCTTAGCTACAACGTTAAAGGTTTTATTGGCGACGATCAGCAGAGTTCGCAACATGGCATGCAGGAGTTCTTGAACGAGCAGCGCCCCGACGTTATATGCTTCCAGGAATTTGCAAAAAGCCGCATGTCGGAGAGCGACGAGCCCGATGCGATAAAGAACTTTAATAGGGCTAAAATCAAGGAGTTGGCAATATATTCGCGCTACAAAATCCTCGGTTCGAGCGACGACTTGGTAAATTCGGACTATGATAGCGGGAGCGCCTTTTGGGCCGATCTGCTAATTGGTGGCGACACGGTGCGCGTCTATAACGTCCACCTCCATTCGACCGCCATCACCACCTTGGATGATAGTTATATCACCAACATGGAATTTATCAATGATACACTGAGCGACGATATGTTCAGAGGTATGCTTTCGCGCTTCCGCACAACTTCGATCGGCAGGGCCGCGCAAGCCGACACCATAGCGCACAGCATCGCGCAAACACCACACCGAGTGGTGGTTTGTGGCGACTTTAACGACACCCCCAACTCGTATGCCTACCGCAAAATCTCCGAAGGGTTGCAAGACTCTTTCCAAGAGGCTGGCGTGGGGTACTCATATACATTTAGGGGCTTCAAGAATCTGTTGCGCATAGATTACATTCTGGCCCAAGAGCCTACGCAGGTGCTCTCCTACCAGGTCATCGACTCGGTGCTTCTTTCGGACCATCTGCCTGTTGTTACGACTTTGAAGTTTTAACCCAAAAAAGCCGATTAGCAAGGTCATTTAGAAGATAAAAAGGGAGACCTTCAAGTATTTTACTTGGAAGTCTCCCTTTCGTATTTTGCAAGAAGTTGGGTAATGAGGTTAGTTTTGGGGCTGCGTGAGCATTTTTAACCACAGCGTACTGAGGTACGTGAGGATTAAAAGCGGAGGGCAGTGCCGAAAATGACCTTATTAGGCGACTTCTTTTATGTAATTACTTAGCGTATGCCGCAGCGATAGCCTTAGCCGCCTTCTCCAACAATTGCTCTGGGCAACATAGAGTGATGCGGATGTAGCGGATACCCTCTTTACCGAAGATTCCACCAGGAGTTAGGAATACGTCGCACTTCTCCATCACCTCGTCCGAGAATTGGAAGCTGTCGCCCTGGTAATCCTCTGGAAGCTCAGCCCAGATAAATAGACCAGCTTGACCTGGACGGTATTTGCAACCCAAGGTGTCGAGGATAGCGAAACCTTGACGCTCGCGCGCACGGTAGATGTCGTTTAGCTCGGTGAACCACTCGTCGCCCAATGCTAGTGCAGTCTCAGCAGCAGCTTGAACTGGGTAGAACATACCTGAGTCCATGTTCGATTTGAAAGTGAGGATTGAGTCGATCCACTCCTGCTTACCAACAACAACGCCCACGCGCCAGCCAGCCATAGAGTGACCTTTCGAAAGTGAGTTCATCTCGAGAGCAACTTCGCGAGCGCCCTCAATGGCCATGATACTCATCTGCTTGTCGCTGCGGATAAAGCTATATGGGTTGTCGTGAACGATCAAGATGTTGTGCTTGCGACCAAATTCAATGATCTGCTCGAAAAGCTCTGTTGTTGGGGTTTGACCCGTTGGCATGTTGGGGTAGTTGATAAGCATCATCTTAACTCCTTCGAGGCCCGCAGCTTCGATCGCTGCAAAGTCGGGAGTGAAGTTGTTGCCCTTGTTTAGAGCGTAAGTTACCATCTCGCCACCTGCCAAACGCACAGCAGCTGAGTAAGTTGGGTAACCTGGGTCTGGAACCAAAACTTTGTCGCCAGCAGAAAGGAAAGTCATTGCGATGTGCATGATACCCTCTTTCGAACCTAGAAGTGGAAGAACCTCGGTTGCGAAATCGAACTCCACGCCATACCATTTTTTGTACCACTCTGCAAATGCTTTACGCAAGATTGGCTCTCCCTTGTACGACATATATTTGTGAACGTCGGGACGTTGTGCCTCGCTTGAAAGGCGATCAATTACAGCTTGTGCTGGTGGTAGATCGGGGCTACCCATAGCTAATTTGATGATTTGACGACCTGTAGCAGCCTCAAGATCTGCGATCTCGCGTAGCTTCTTCGAGAAGTAGTACTCTCCGATGCCCTCTAGGCGGCTCGAACGTTCGATGATAACTCCTTTTGACATAGTTAATTAAAGTATATAGTTAAACAAAAATAAACGTAATATGTTAATATTTGCAAAGATAAATATATTTTTTAAAAAAACTATAACTAGCTAAAAAAATTACTGAATAAAAGGTGTAAAATATAGAACTTGCGGCGCTCGCCAAAAAAAACGAAATTAGCACGATCCAAGGTCGGCTTTATGGTAGCGGTAGCCCAATAGGCGAAGCCCCACGGCCACACCTAGGCGGAAGAAAACCTTTGCCGAGCGGGCAAAAATGTAGAACGCCATAACGCTCTGCGCCTCGATGCTCTCTTTGCGAATCATCGTTAGTGCGGTGGAAGAGGCGGAGCGGAAAAGATTTTCTAATTTCTCGGCTTCGGGCCCTTCGAGGGCGTAACCCAAGATCTCTTCGAGGATATATTCGTCCATCTGGTCGAATCCGCGAGGCGTGGCAAGAGGTGTGTAGAGGTCGGCGAGCGGCGAGTATTTCTCCCACGCACCATCCCACAGAGTCGCTAACCCCACACCGAAATATGCAGCCCACGCAACAGCCGCAGCAGGGAATTCGTTGATCTGAGGCACCGCAGCAGCCATATATTCGGCAGCCGAGCTATCCCACTTCTCCTCCAACTCCTCGACCGCGAGTAGCTCCCCTTCGAGAAACCCCGCATCGGTACACTGCCGCACCAAAGCTTGTGTTAAACGCTCTTCGTACTCAGCTAAAAATTGATTATCTTCTTGTCTCATAACTTTAATTTTGGACAAAGATAACCAATATTTTAGATATAACACTACTTAATTAAGGAGTGTGATCTTGCCTAAACAGAAAAAATATTGTTACAAAGATAATTCATGTTGAAATATTATTTTTTTTATGTAACTTTGTGAAGTTTAGAATTTAGTGATAGAGTATATATGTCAATTTTTAAAGATAAAACCCTGCTTATAACAGGTGGTACGGGTTCGTTTGGTAATGCGGTGCTTGGGCGTTTTCTCGACTCCGACATTAAGGAGATTCGTATTTTCTCGCGCGACGAGAAGAAGCAGGACGACATGCGCCATGCTTTGCGCAACCCCAAGGTGAAGTTCTATATTGGTGATGTGCGCGACAAGCGCTCTGTGGATTTTGCTATGAGTGGTGTGGATTATGTTTTCCACGCGGCAGCCTTGAAACAGGTTCCTTCGTGCGAATTTTTCCCTATGCAGGCGGTTCGCACCAATGTCTATGGCGCGGAAAATGTGATTGAGTCGGCGGTGCAACATGGGGTGAAAAACGTGGTTTTACTCTCGACCGACAAGGCGGCTTACCCCATAAGCGCTATGGGAATCTCGAAGGCGATGATGGAGAAAGTTGCCACAGCTAAAGGTCGCGTGTTGGGCAAAGATGCCGCAACTACGATCTGCTGCACCCGCTACGGCAACCTTATCGAGAGCCGCGGCTCGGTGATTCCTCTTTGGGTCGACCAGATCAAGGAGGGCAAGCCAATCACTATCACCGACCCCCAGATGACACGTTTCATTATGACTCTCGACGATGCTGTCGACTTGGTGGTCTACGCATGGCAGCATGGCCAAAATGGCGACCTGTTTGTTCATAAATCGCCCGCCGTAACCCTCGACGTGTTGGCTCAATCGCTCAAAAATATCTATAAGTCGGATGCCCCGATTAAAATCATCGGCAGTCGTCACGGCGAGAAGCTCTACGAAACCCTCATCACGCGCGAAGAGATGGCAAGTTCGGTGGATATGGGTGAATACTACTGCATACCTTGCGACTCGCGCGACTTGAACTACAGCACGCTTAATGTCGAGAATGAAAATGCCGCCTCGAAATGCGACGATTACCACTCTCACAACACCACAATGCTCAGCGTCGAGCAGATGACACAGATGCTTTTAAAACTCAATATAATTAAATCAGACCTTGCTTTATGTCAAAAATAAAAGTTATTCAAGGTGAGATCTTCAACGACTACCGCGGCAGAATCTCATCGCTCAACAGCTTCGATTTTCAGGGAGTCGAAAGATTCTATTTTATCCACCACCCCGACAAGACGGTCGTGCGCGGTTGGCATGGACACCAATTCGAGAAAAAGTGGTTCTACTGCGTCAAGGGCAGCTTCTCGCTCGCCTTCGTCGAGCCCGACAATTGGGAGAATCCATCAGCCGACCTAGTGCCCGAGATCTTCCATATCGACCAGGAGGATAGCAAGATAATCTGTCTGCCCGAAGGCTACGCCAACTGCATCAAAGCCAATGTCGACGGCTCTGTTTTGATGGTCTATTCAGGAAAGAAACTGCCCGAGGCATACGAAGATTCATGGCGCTACGACAATACTATGTGGGTAGATTGGGCTAGGTAGAAGAGTTGCAGAGGTCTCAGCAAGTCTCAGAAAAATCAAGAAGAACAAAAAAGCCCCTAGCTCAAAGCCAATATTTTTTGAAGCATAACCTCCGATTTGCGCCCAGTGGGAGTGGCATTCCAGTCGCACTTAACCCCGATTTGGCTATAACCGAGCGAGGAGAATAGGCGCAAGCTTGCGGTGTTGTCCTCCTCGACGTTGCACCAGAGTTGGTGTAGGCGCAGATAGCGTGCAGCGTACTCTTCGAGTGCGAGCAGGGCATCTGTGGCATAGCCTCTGCGGCAAAATTCCTTAGCTACCATTATACCCACCCCCGCACGAAGGTGCAGCGGGTCGAATTCGAAAATGTCGAGTGCGCCCACGCTCACCCCCTGCTCGTGGTCGACGATCATCAGCCGCATCTGCCTCGCCGCGAAGATGTCTGTGCGTTGTGCCTCGATAAATTGCGATAGGGTGTGGTGCGAAAATGGCGTTGTGGTACCGCTTATATGCCACAATTCTGTGTCATTTTCCCACTCGTAAAGAGTCTCTATGTCGGCAGGTTCCACGGCTCGAAGTGTAACTTTGCCCCCTTTGATGTTTACCATAGTATAAGAGCTACTTTATATAAAAAGAGATCGCTTATAAGTTTTAGTTTTACCTATATACGTCATTGCGGACTTGATCCGCATCTCTAATCATTTGTACCATAATACTTTGTGAGATTGTGGATCAAGTCCGCAATGACGAAAGACATTTTACTTGTTAGTCACACTTTATATTTATCATTTGACTTGACCTAACTCCTATAGTCCTAGCACCTTGTTGCGAATTAACATCGCGACACCCCATGCGTTAGCGTTGGGTCCCATGGTCGAAACGCGGAACTTTGTGTCTTTGTAAACTAGGTTCAACGAGTATTTGTTTGTAGCCGACTTCAAAGGTAGCATAACGTAGTCGCCTGCTGCCGAGACACTTCCGCCCACAACCACGGTCTCGGGGTTGAAGATATTAATAAGGAAGGCAACGGCCTTTCCGATCTTTTCGCCAGCCTCCTCGATTAGCTCTATTGAAAGGTTGTCGTCGTTCTTCGCCGCATCGATGATGTCGGTGATACGGATTGGCTCGTGGCGATCGTATTTCTCGCGAAGGATTGTGTTTACTCCGCTCTCGATGAGTTTGGTCATCTTCTCCTCGATTGCGATACCCGCTACTTCGGTCTCCAGACAGCCCTTCTTGCCGCATGCACATATCACCTCGTTGTTGAAGAATGGAATGTGGCCGAACTCACCCGCAAAACCGCTCTTGCCGTAGTAGAGTTTGCCGTCGATAACGATACCGATCGCAACACCTAGGCCCATGTGGAGGTAGAGAACGTCGGAGTCGTTCTTTATTTTGTCGCATGTGTACTCTGCGTAGCAGCGTGCACGAGTGTCGTTCTCGAATAGTACGCGGATTCCGATGCGATCTTCGAGAATGTCGCGGATAGATCGCTCGCTCGACACGAAGTATTTGTAGCTGCGACCCGCCTCGGGGTTAACGCGACCTGTGATGCTTACGCCCAAGCCGAGGATCTTCGAACGATCTACGCCGCAGTTCTCAACAAAAGTCTCGATGCTCGCACAGATGCGCTCCAAACATTGAGGGCGGTCGATAAGCTCAAATGAGCCGTCGTACTCCTCTTTGATAATGTTGTTCTGTAGGTCGGTAACCACATACGAGAGGTTGTCGCGACCGACGTTGACACCTATAAAATATATAGCCGAGCAAGCCAGTCCAAAGACATTGGGGCGGCGACCACCAGGGGTCTCCACCTTACCAAGGTCGGTGACGATGTTCTCTTCGACGAGTTCCTGCACCAATTTGGTGATCGTGGGAACGCTTATGTGCAACTCTTTGGTTAGATCCGAAAGTGTGCACTCGCCGTTGATGGCCATGTAGGCTATGATGTTTCGCTTGATTATATTGTTTTTATGCGATATACCTTTGATTCTGTCGCTCTCAGCGTTGTTGAAGAAATCCTTGAGTGATGATACCATAATTTTCTAGTTTTATTTTGCAACAAAATTAATAATTTTCCATAATATATACAACTTTTTGATGTAGTTTATAAAAATATAATATAGTAAAAATGCAACAATAAAATCTAAACACCTGACTTACTGCGTATTGATAGAATAATTAGCTGCATGTATTTTTTTTACGATTCGGAGCCTTTTATCATATAATTTTATTATTAATATTAGTAAGATCGATCGATAAAATATTTTTTTAAAATCATCAATACCTCAATCATAGCCATAAATCCCTATATAACCCCCTACACCTCCAATTTTAAAACTTCACGCCAGCCCTTCCCAATAAAAAAAAGATAAAAAACATAGGTATATTTTTGGTAGTTAAAAAACTTTGCCTATCTTTGCACCACGATTTGAGAGAAACACTACAAACAATGGTGCCATAGCTCAGTTGGTAGAGCAATGGACTGAAAATCCATG
>JBCQWE010000020.1:0-40165 GCA_047172505.1 Rikenellaceae bacterium
CACTCAAGGCATCCAAATCACTACTCGCCCGAATCAGCGCATAGAGCCCCTGGATCCCCTTGCGCATATCCACACCCGCCCCAAAACAGTAAAATCGTGCACCCTCCCGAATATCAAATATCATCGCCATAATCTTTTTGGCACAAAGGTAGAGCGATATCAAATGCGCGTCAAGACGTGATTGCGGAGAGGGTTACAGTTCAGATGGGTGTGAATCTTATTTGGAAGATCAAGTAGAAATATAGCTACATAATTAAGGCCAGCAAACTTGAATTTGCTGGCCTTAATTATGTTTGGCTGAATGTGTTACTTGTTGTTAATAAGCGACTTAATGCTCTCGATAAGCATGCCAACGGCGACAGAGTTGAATCCACCTTCGGGGATAATGACATCTGCGTAGCGCTTCGAAGGCTCGACAAATTCGTCGTGCATTGGCTTTACAGTTCCCACGTATTGCGAGATCACCGACTCCATGGTGCGACCTCGGTCACACACGTCGCGCAATATACGTCGCGATAGGCGCAGGTCTGCATCGGTGTCGACATAGACTTTGATGTCCATAAGATCGCGTAATGCTTCGTTCTCGAAGATTAGAATTCCATCTACAATAATTACTTTCGATGGCATCAACGTCACGGTCTGCTCCAATCTGTCGTGCTCGACAAATGAGTAGAGAGGGTGTGATATTGCAACACCCTTTTTAAGTGCGCTAATATGATCAACCATCATATCTGTGTCGAACGATTGTGGGTGGTCGTAGTTAAGCTTTGTTCTCTCTTCGTATGATAACTCTGGGTGCGCTTTGTAGTAGTAATCGTGGCAGATTGTTGCGACATCTTCAGTGCAAAAAGCATCCTTAAGACACTTCACCAAAGTGCTTTTACCCGATCCAGTACCACCAGCAACGCCAATTACAGTAACATTCATAATCTTGTAGAATTATGCGTCAATATTTGCGTAGTGAGCGTTTTGTTCGATGAACTCGCGGCGAGGTGGTACCTCGTCACCCATCAACATCGAGAATACGCGATCTGCCTCGACAGCGTTGTCGATCGTAACTTGGCGCAATATGCGACTCTCGGGGTTCATCGTAGTGTCCCACAATTGGTGTGCATTCATCTCTCCAAGACCTTTATAGCGTTGGATGTGAACACCCTTGCCGCCAAAATCCTCGATAGCTTTTTCGCGATCACTCTCGTTCCAGCAGTAGCGCTCGTTCTTACCCTTTTTAATAAGGTATAGCGGTGGGGTAGCGATGTAGATGTGACCGTTTTCAATTAGCGACTTCATCTTGCGGAAGAAGAAGGTGAGCATAAGGGTTGCGATGTGACTACCATCGACATCGGCATCGGTCATGATTATAATCTTGTTGTAACGAAGCTTTTCGATGTTGAGCGCCTTGCTATCCTCGGCAGTACCAATAGAGACACCAAGTGCGGTAAACATATTCTTGATCTCTTCGTTCTCCCACATCTTGTGCTCTTGAGCTTTCTCGATATTGAGGATCTTACCACGCAATGGCATGATAGCTTGGAAGATACGGTCGCGTCCAGATTTAGCTGTACCACCCGCAGAGTCTCCCTCGACAAAGAAGATTTCGGTAAGTGAGCGGTCGCGGCTCGAACAGTCGGCCAACTTTCCTGGAAGTCCACCTCCCGAAAGGGCGGTTTTGCGCTGAACCATCTCGCGAGCATTGCGCGCAGCGTGGCGTGCAGTCGCCGCTAAGATCACCTTTTGAACGATAGCTTTAGCATCTTTAGGATTCTCTTCGAGGTAGTGACCTAGCGCAGAAGACATAGCTTGGTCGACAGCTGCCGAAACCTCGTCGTTACCCAATTTGGTTTTGGTCTGACCCTCGAACTGAGGCTCTGCAACTTTTACCGATACAACGGCTGTGAGTCCCTCGCGGAAGTCGTCACCACTGATCTCGAACTTCAGTTTTGCGAGCATACCCGACTCGTCAGCATATTTCTTCAATGTGCGAGTTAGTGCGCGACGGAAACCAGTGAGGTGGGTACCACCTTCGATCGTGTTGATGTTGTTTACGTATGAGTGTACATTCTCCGAGAAAGAGTTGTTGTACTGCATAGCCACCTCTACAGGAACGCCATTGCGCTCTGTGTCGAGATAGATTATCGAATCGATGATCTTCTCACCGCGCGTAGCGTCAAGGTATGCAACGAACTCTTTGAGTCCCTCTTCTGAGTAGAATGTTTCGGTTTTGTCACCCTCTCTGCCCTCTTCTTCGCGCTTGTCGGTTAGTGTCAAGCGGATGCCTTTGTTTAGGAACGCAAGCTCGCGAAGTCGCTTAGCTAGGATGTCGTAGCGGTAAGTTGTGGTTTGTGTGAAGATCTCGCCGTCTGGCTTGAAGGTTACGGTTGTACCTCTATCTTCGCACTCTCCAACAACCTCGACTTGTGAGGTTGGTGCACCTTTGCTGTAGGTTTGGCGATAGATCTTACCCTCTTTATGTATCTCGGCGATAAGTAGGGTAGAGAGTGCGTTAACACACGATACACCCACACCGTGCAATCCGCCCGAAACTTTATAACTTCCTTTGTCGAACTTACCTCCAGCGTGAAGCACGGTGAGAACCACCTCTAGTGCAGACTTTTTCTCCTTTTCGTGGTAGTCGACAGGAATACCGCGACCATTGTCTTTTACGCTGATTGAATTGTCGGGGTTAATACTAACCTCGATATGGTCACAATAGCCTGCCAACGCCTCATCGATTGAGTTGTCGACCACCTCGTAAACCAAGTGGTGGAGACCCTTTTCGCCAGTGTCTCCAATGTACATTGCTGGGCGTTTGCGCACAGCCTCTAAGCCCTCAAGGACCTGAATATTCGATGCTGAATATTCACCTTGTTGCTTTATCTCTTCCTGTTCAGTACTCATCTTTTTGTCTTAAAAGTAAATAACATGCAAATGTATGAAAATATATTGAGAATAATAAATTTTACACCCAAAAAATAGCTAAAAAGTGTGAATTATCCTTCGAGTGAAGCTATATCGACCTCGCGCATAGCACCTTTCGAGAAAAGGATGGTGCGGGCGGGGTAATCGTCTATTAGCGCAGTGTTGTGGGTCGACATCACTACAGCACATCCTTTGGCTGCAATACGCTGAAAAAGTTCCATTATACCGTTGGCAGTTACGGGGTCGAGATTGCCAGTGGGCTCGTCGGCAAGAAGTAGCTTTGGGGAGTTAACAAGCGCGCGGGCAATCACCAAACGCTGCTGTTCGCCACCCGACATCTCGAAGGGCATTTTGTAGCCTTTGTCTTGCAGCGAAACCATGTTTAGCACCTCGTCAATGCGCTTACGTATGGCGCTGTCTGAGCGCCACCCCGTTGCTTTCATAACGAAGTAGAGGTTCATAAAGACATTGCGGTCGGTTAAGAGCTGATAATCTTGAAATACGATTCCAATTTTTCGGCGCAGATAGGGGATTTCGCGGCGTTTTAGTCGAGCTAGGTCGAACCCTGCAACCATCCCCTTACCTGCAACGAGCTGCATTTCGGCGTATAGGGTCTTGAGCAGTGAGCTTTTACCACTACCCACTTTGCCGATTAGGTAGACGAACTCACCTTGATTAACTTCGAGGTTTACCTCCGCTAAAATCAATTCGCCTTGACGCCTTAACCGCGTAGGTGAGAGTGACGAAAATGGATTTTGGAGGTGATAGATCGACACATCGCTCAACTCAATAACTCTTTTATTCTCCATATATTATCTATGTTTTAGATCAAAATAAATACCCTACAAAGATAATATTTTTATGTGAGAATAACAAGCTTGTGTAGCCTAAATTTTAGCGGAAAAGCATGTTTTATTCTGTGAGTTTCGTCGATTCTCATATATCCTTACTCCTCTCTGTTTGCCCCTTTTGAGCTAACATATTGGCTTGGAGTCATGTTGTGGATGCGCTTAAAGTGTTTAAATGCACTGCTAAGTGACTGGAATCCAACTTGGGAGAAGAGTTGAGAAATATTGCTTACAACGTAGTTGTTTTCTTCGACAAGGCGACAAAAGGCTTCGATGCGGTATTGCGCTATATACTCGTGGAATGTTTCGTAACCATGATCGTGTATTGTGGCTGAGATCGTTGTGCGGTTCGAAGCGACCATTGTTGCCAACTCGTTGAGCTTTATATTGGGGTTGCGCCATGGCTCTTGTTTCTTCATGCACTCTTCGAGGCTTTTCCATAACTTTGACTCCTCTGACTCGACACTCTTTTCTTGTGTTGAGTGTCGATCTGTTGCTGTGCTTGTAGATTTTTCTTGTTTGAGTAGGTAATATGTTGTGCTACATGCAAATATAAGAGTTGCGACTTGGAAAAGTGTTGCTATTATGTAGATATGTTGAGAGAATAAAAATATTAGTATGGCAATCATACCGAAGAATGGAGGTATTGCAAGCGAATATATTCGAACATATTTATTGCTGCATGCTTTGAGTGATACTATTGCAGGTAGCAGAGAGATTATAATTGTGGTGAGTAGGATGGCGCAGCGAATAAGGATATGAAAATGCCAGATTCGCCCCTTGACAATAGCAACAAGAGGGTCGTATTGCGGGAACGAGAAGCCTACAATCGACGCTAGGTATAGTATTGAGACCAGGGCTAACGAAGGAATGAATATCATCATCAAGTGCCAGCTGTTTAGTAGTTTGGGGAGTAGTTGCCGTAGAGGATATACAGAAAACAATGTCACAATAAACAGAGAAAGGAATAGCAGGTTGTTTGATACGGCCGACGACGATGCAATTCCAAAGTGTAATGTAATAGCTCGAATTGTAAATATTAAAGCGAGCTCACAAAAAACGTAAATAAACATTTTGTTGTTCGAGTTCTCTTTGCTCGTTTTGATTAACCATGCGCAAGCAATCAAGGCAATGGGTATAATGTGACATATTATATAGTGTAACGATTTCATTATATCTTCGCTTTTGTGTAAATTTAACAATAAATCCAGCCTGGCCAAGTTCACAAAACTAGAGATGGCAAAATTGCCAACTATTAGTACTTTGTTGTTTTTAAGTAATTTTAGTATTGTAACGAATCAGCCACAAAGATATACTTTTTAAATTAGTTTTTGCAAAAAATACAAATTAAATTCATGTTAATATTGCATTTGAGGTAAATCAACTGTTGACCTATGCTTATAAAAAGCGATTGCCGTGTCTAAAAGTTAGTCCAAATCGTATGGTGTATATATGCTTTTTTAATAACTTAGAATATGTAATAAAAAAGCGCGACAAACTTAATATGTTTTTGTAAAACACAAATATTTAATTTCATTTTGATATAAATGCAATAATATATAGTGCATTATATATTTTGTATATCTGCAAAATAAAGATATTTTTCTTTGAAATAATTTGGATTCTACGACTAAAGAGCATACTTTTGTCCAATTGCAATTAACAAAAGATGAAAAATAAGTTAAGAAGTTCATATAGTACACAGGGTCGTAGAATGGCTGGTGCGCGTGCATTGTGGCGCGCAAATGGCATGAAGGAAGAGCAATTCGGGAAGCCAATTATTGCCATCGTAAATTCATTTACCCAATTTGTACCTGGTCACACTCACCTCCACCAAATCGGTCAAAGTATCAAGGCTGAAATCGAGGCGGCAGGGTGTTTTGCGGCAGAATTTAACACTATCGCAATCGATGATGGTATCGCTATGGGACACGACGGAATGCTCTACTCGCTGCCATCGCGCGACCTTATTGCCGATAGTGTAGAGTATATGGTCAACGCTCACAAGGCCGATGCTATGATCTGTATCAGCAACTGCGATAAGATCACTCCAGGTATGCTAATGGCTTCGATGCGTTTGAATATTCCCACTATTTTTGTGTCGGGAGGTCCAATGGAGGCAGGAAACCTAAACGGTCGTGCGCTCGATTTGATCGATGCAATGATCGACTCGGCAGACCAAACAATTTCGGACGATGCTGTTGCTCAGATCGAGCGTGCGGCATGTCCTACGTGTGGTTCATGTTCAGGAATGTTTACCGCCAACTCGATGAATAGTCTCAACGAAGCGATAGGCTTGGCCCTGCCAGGTAACGGTACCTTGGTGGCTACTCACGCAGAGCGCCGTGCGCTATTCTCGCGTGCAGCACAACTTATTGTCGAGAACGCCTATAAATATTATCGCGATGGCGATGAGAGTGTGCTCCCTCGTTCGATCGCAACACGTGCAGCGTTTCTCAATGCAATGACTCTCGATATTGCCATGGGAGGTTCCTCGAACACGGTTCTTCACCTATTGGCCGTAGCTCACGAGGCGGGAGTAGAGTTCTCGATGAAAGATATTGATGCGCTTTCGCGCCGCACACCAGTGCTCTGTAAGGTTGCACCATCGTCGAGTTACCACATGCAAGATGTAAACCGCGCAGGTGGTATTATCTCGATCATGGGCGAGTTGGCTAAAGCGGGACTTGTCGATACCTCGGTGTGTCGCGCCGATGGTTTTTCGCTCGCCGAAGCAATTGCTCACTATTCGCTAGGTGGCGAAAAGTATTGTCAACAGGCAGATGATCTATGGCATGCGGCACCAGCAAATAAATTTAACTTGACACTCGGTTCTCAAGATTCTAAATATAGAGATTTAGATTCCGATAGAGTAGCGGGGTGCATTCGCTCGGTGGAGAGTGCTTATGCGGCAGATGGCGGACTAGCTATATTATATGGTAACATCGCTCAAGATGGTTGCGTTGTAAAGACAGCAGGAGTCGACGAAAAGATACTTCTTTTTAAGGGCTCAGCTAAGGTTTACGAGTCGCAAGATGCAGCCTGCCAGGGGATTCTAGCGGGTGAGGTTGTGAGTGGCGACGTAGTTGTGATTCTCTATGAGGGACCCAAAGGTGGACCTGGAATGCAGGAGATGCTCTACCCAACATCGTACATCAAATCGAAACATTTGGGTAAAGAGTGCGCTTTGATTACCGACGGCCGATTCTCGGGAGGTACCTCGGGACTCTCGATTGGTCATATCTCGCCCGAGGCTGCTGCGGGAGGTAATGTTGGCTTGTTGCGTAGTGGCGACAACATCGAGATCGACATTCCTAATAGAACGATAAATGTAGATCTATCTGAGGCTCAACTTCTAGAACGCAGAAAAGAGCAGGAAGCTCGCGGGGCAGAAGCATTTAAACCACAGGGTCGCGATAGAGAGGTTTCGACAGCATTAAAAATATATGCCGCTATGGTCAGCTCGGCTGATAAGGGCGCGGTTCGTATTATTGAATAGATAAATTTATTAGATATGGCATCACAGATAAGTGGATCAGAGATTTTAATTAAAACGCTCATTGAAGAGGGCGTTGACACAATATATGGCTACCCAGGTGGAGCCATTATGCCTGTGTTCGATGCTCTGTATAGTTACAGCGACAAAGTGAACCACATCTTGGTTCGCCACGAGCAGGGTGCAACACATGCAGCACAAGGTTATGCGCGTGTTTCGGGCAAAACGGGTGTCGTTATTGTCACTTCGGGCCCTGCTGCAACAAATCTCATCACGGGTCTTTCCGATGCGTTGATGGATAGCACCCCTTTGGTGGTGATCGCAGGTCAAGTGGTCTCGCCAATGTTGGGTACCGACGCGTTTCAAGAGATAGATGTTATCGGTGTTACGCAAGCGGTGACTAAGTGGAGCTACCAGATCCGCCGCGTGGAAGATATTAGTTGGGCTGTTGCTCAAGCATTCTATATTGCTAACAGTGGTCGCCCAGGTCCAGTTATGCTTGACCTCACCAAAGATGCGCAGGCGGCACTATGCGACTACAACTACTCGAAATGCCAATTTATACGTAGCTATAACCCCGACCCATCGCTCGTGGAGTCACAGATCGTAAAGGCGGCAGAGATGATCAACCAATCCCAAAAGCCATTGTTACTTTTGGGTCAAGGTGTGGTGATCTCGGGAGCTGAGGCTCAGCTTCAGGAACTTATCGAGAAGGCAGATATACCTGTGGGTGTCACACTCTTGGGTCTTTCGGCATTGGCTACCGACCATCCGCTGAATATGGGTATGGTGGGTATGCACGGTAACGTTGCACCAAATATTAAGACCAACGAGTGTGACTTGCTTATAGCTGTAGGTATGCGTTTCGACGATCGTGTCACCTGCAACCTCGACAAATATGCGCGCCAAGCCAAAATCGTACATTTCGACATAGATCCTTCGGAGTTTAACAAGAATGTTAAGGTCGATTTGGAGGTTATTGGCGACGCGAAGAAGAGCCTTGCGGCAGTTTCGGCACTTGTTAAAGGTGCAAAGCACGAAGAGTGGGTTGCTAGCTTTGAGGAGTGTCACAAGGTCGAAATGGAGAAAGTTATTAAGCCAGAGGTATATCCAACAAGTGGCCCGCTCAATATGGGCGAGGTTGTGCGCAAGGTCTCTGAGGCAACGGGGAACAAAGCTATTTTGGTGACAGATGTGGGTCAGAATCAGATGCACGGTGCTCGCTACTTTAAATTTAGCCAGACGCGTAGTATGATAACCTCGGGTGGACTCGGAACGATGGGCTTTGGCCTTCCAGCAGCCATTGGAGCTAAGATGGGAGCGCCCGAACGCGAGGTTTGCCTGTTTACAGGTGATGGAGGAATCCAGATGACCATCGAGGAATTGGGCGCAATCATGCAGTATAAGTTGAATGTCAAGATGATCATTCTCAACAATAACTTCTTGGGCATGGTGCGCCAATGGCAGGAGCTATTCTTCGATGCTCGTTATTCGCAAACAGAGATGACTAATCCTAACTTTGCAGCTTTGGCTGCGGCATATAATATTCCAGGGCGCAATGTCGAATGTCGCGAGGAACTCGACGGAGCTATAGAAGAGATGTTGGCGCACGATGGAGCCTACCTACTCAACGTTAGCGTTTGCGAAAAAGGCATGGTCTTTCCGATGATCCCTGTTGGTCAGGGAGTGGGTGATATTATGCTTAACACCACAGAAAAATATTAATACAATGGAGAAAACACTCTATACAATCACGGTATACTCGGAAAATCATGTGGGTCTGTTGAGTCAGATTGCCCTGATTTTCACACGCCGACAATTAAATATCGAGAACCTTTCTGTGTCGGCATCGGCAGTGCAGGGGATTCACAAATTTACAATTACACTCGAATGTAGTGAGCGTAGCGTCAAGAACGTTGTGAGTCAGATCGAGAAGAGAGTCGATGTAATCCGTGCGTTCTATTATACGGATTGCGAAATCTTCACCCAAGAGATCGCACTTTACAAGGTTTCGACACCTCACCTGCTTGCAAAGGGCGGTATTGGTGAGATTGTAAGTAAGTTCAGTGTGCGTATTTTGGAGGTAAACGACTCATATACAATTATCGAGAAGAGTGGTAACCGCGACAAGATTCAACAACTTTACGAGGAGTTGTCGAATTACAATATGTTGCAATTTGCACGTTCGGGTCGAGTTTCAATCACTCGGTCGAAGGTCGAGGAGGTGAGCTTATTCCTCGAAGAACAAGAGAAAAGAAGAGAAAAAATAGAATAAATTTTTAATCAACAAATAATTAAAGTTAATATGGCAGTTATGAATTTCGGCGGCGTTGAAGAAAACGTTGTCACACGCGAAGAGTTTCCATTAGAGAAAGCAAGAGAGGTTCTTAAAGATGAAACAATAGCAATTATTGGTTACGGTGTTCAAGGCCCAGGCCAAAGCCTTAACCTACGCGATAATGGTTTCAATGTTATCGTAGGACAACGCAAAGAGAGCAAAACTTGGGACAAGGCAATCGCTGACGGTTGGGTTCCTGGAGAGACTCTATTCGAAATCGAAGAGGCTTGCGAGCGTGGTACAATCATCCAATACCTTCTTTCTGATGCAGCACAGATTGCAGTGTGGCCAACAGTAAAGAAGCACCTTACACCTGGTAAAGCTCTATACTTCTCACACGGTTTTGCTGTGACTTACAAAGAGCGTACAAACATTATCCCTCCAGCAGACGTTGACGTGATTTTGGTTGCACCTAAAGGTTCTGGTACATCACTTCGCACAATGTTCCTTCAAGGTCGTGGTCTTAACTCTAGCTACGCTATTTTCCAAGATACTACAGGTCGTGCATTCGAGCGCGTGGTTGCATTGGGAATCGGTGTTGGTTCGGGTTACCTTTTCGAGACTACATTCAAGCGCGAGGTTTATTCTGACCTTACAGGCGAGCGTGGTACTTTGATGGGCGCTATCCAAGGTATCTTGGCGGCACAATACGAGGTTTTGCGCGAGAATGGACACACTCCATCTGAGGCATTCAACGAGACTGTCGAGGAGCTTACACAATCGCTTATGCCACTTTTTGCTGAGAATGGTATGGACTGGATGTACGCTAACTGCTCGACTACAGCTCAACGTGGTGCACTCGATTGGTGTGGTAAATTCAAAGATGCTAGCAAACCAGTATTCGAGGAACTTTACTCAGAGGTTGCATGTGGAAACGAGGCTCAACGCTCAATCGACACAAACAGCAAACCCGACTACCGTGAGGGTCTCGAAGAAGAGCTTCGTCAACTTCGCGAGAGCGAGATGTGGCAAACTGGTGCGGTTGTTCGCAAGCTTCGTCCTGAGAACAACTAAGAGATAGCCACTTATTGAAAAATAAGGGTGACTAATAAGTGAAAAATTAGCGAATGTCGTCATTGTGGACTTGATCCGCAATCTCATATAATGCTAATTAATATATAGTTAGAGATTGCGGATCAAGTCCGCAATGACGATTATTAACTATATTAATACTTATTAGTCACCCTTATTTTTTTGTCGTATACCCGCAAAAGATACCCTTTTCAGACCAGGGGCTACATTGTTTGTCATTTTTAATTATATTTTTGTAGTAGCTAAATTATATGACTAAAATAATTATGAAAAAACTTTACCTCTCTATCACAGCGTTGTGCCTCGGGATGGGTTCCGTGTTCGCTTCTTCGCCTATAGTGAGCGCCGATACACCTTACACCATAATGAAGGTGCGCGAAGCTACATTTGGGGGTGCAGACTATATCATTGGTAGTGGCTACAATGGTGAACTCGTTTGTGTGGACTACAATGGCGATCTTGTGTGGGAGAATGAGATGTCGGGCTATGTTAACCACGATATTTACTGCGAAGATATTGACGATGATGGCAACGACGAAATCTTTGTCGCTTGCGCCAACGGTTCGCTCTACTGTGTCAGCCACACGGGCGAGGAGCTGTGGTCCTTCAAAAAGAACGATGTGCCGCTCTATGCCGTTACTGTAGTCGATAACGATGGTGTGCCGACTGTTGTGTGCGGAGGTTACGACAAAAATGTTTATTGCCTTTCGGTCACCAGCACTTTGCTTTCGACTTACAGTGCCTCGGAATTTTCGGGGATCAAATCTTGGCTTAAAGATGGCACCGATGCTTACACTTCGTCGATTAACTTCCTTACGAAGCTCTCGGATAAGAGCGGCAAGGAGTATCTGGTAATTCACGGTGTGGTTTACAACATGTCGGGCGATGGTGAGATGCACGTTGTCGATCTATCGAAAACAATTGGCGAGGATATTAACCCCATACTCACTTCGAACGATATTTTCGACGACTCGACAGTTGTCGGCAGCTGCTCGGTATACTCGGCCGAGGGTGCAGATGATCGCATTATCTATGGTTCGTCGAGCATGATTAGTGGTTCGGGCTTTTCGGTCATTTCGGTCGATTATAATGGGCTCACCACTTCGCGCGAGAGTTATACAATTAGTAGCGGCGGTGGGGTAGATAGCTACGGCTACCGCGTGGCACAGGCCGAGGCGGTTTCCGATGTGAATTCTTTCCGTTATGCGGTGCTCTTTGGTTCGAACATTCTCTTGGTCGACGAGGCTCTATCTTCGCGCACGGTGTTGTCGAATGGCTACTCCTACAACGATATTTGTTATAACGATGCTTCCAATAAGATTATTTTGGCAAGTTGCCAGAGTGGTGGCAATCAAATACATATCATAGATCTTAACAACGACGAATGGCAAGATGCCTACGAAAGTTTAGTTCCTGCGGGCAACATCACCTCGATCCTAGAATCGACAGCAGCACTCTCGGAGCAACTCGATATATTTGAGCGACCAAGTTGGGAGCGCGAGAATAAACCTGTGTACTACCTGTCGGATGATGCCACCTCGTCGCCCACCAAGGAGTACGTTGGCAGATACAACTCGACGGTATTCTTAGGAAATATCTGGACTAATAAGGTCGAAGATCCAGTTTGGCGCGATACAATGAACAACGAGACCTATCGCGACAAACGCGACTCGCGCTTCACCTATAGCTACACGAGCGACGAGTGTTTCGACGTTCTGTCGGGCAACTACGACGAAACGGATTATGGCGGAGCCTACTGGGCTGGTCACGGTAACGACCCTTTTATGTATTCGCCCGCGACGTTGACGAATCTTTTGGCCTCGGATAAAGCAAAAGGTAAGAAGTCGGTGCTCATATACCCCGAGTTGCAAGACGACACCTCTGATTTCGAATATGTTATCAACAATCTTTTTGTCGCTAGAGCGGCTGAAATTGAGGCAAATGACCAAGATGCAAACATCTACCTGCGCAATAAAGATGTTTTTTGGCTAGCATCGATCCACCTTTCGATGTGGAGCGAGGTGCTTTCAGGTAAATATGCCGATGTTTTTGTCCCTTCGATGGAGGAGACTAGCGATAGAGTGATGGATCTTACCATCGCAGGTCGCCTGGGACTCTGGTGTAGCGACGCATTTACAAGTTGGGGTAGCCGCTGCGCGCGCGACAACACGAGCTACGACCGCTTGCGCCAATACTCACACCAGATGTTGCCCAACCACTTCTTGCGCATGTTGGTCTACCACGTGTCGTATGGTTCGCAATATCTCGATCTTTTCGAGGTGGACCAAGATTATATGAAGATCTTGTATGATATGATCGGCAAGGGTTTGGTCTATGTCCCTAATAAAGAGGAGGTTGTAAGTTTCAATCCTGTTTATTTAGCTATGCGCGAACCCCACGAGAACTTCCTCACGCAAGGTGCAACTGGTAAATTTACCACCCAATACGATACTGCCGAGGTATACAACGACGAAAATATGGTTTTCAGCCGCCTCAATGCAACGTGGCCAGGTGGCGCGGTCAACGAGTGGGATTTTTCGAGCTATGCTTCGGGAGTTAGCGATCGCCGCCTAAACTTCTTACCTCCATACCCTTACGGCATGGTCATGATTGCGCCAGTAGAGGATCTGGCAGCACCCAGAGGCGAACTCACCTCGCACCTCCACCCGCTCTATAAAGAGATAATGAAGAGCTACCAGACCGACGGTAAATACTACTACGATGGTCTTACAGCCAAAAGCGCCGACACATATTACACCACCGTGAAGAGCGATATTGAGACGATGAGTAAGAAAATTCCACTTACAGTGGAGGGCGAAGCGGCATGGGTCACAGCCCAAACAGCCCCTAAACACCTGCGCCTAACCCTTATCGATGGAGGCTATATCGACCCTGCGAGCGACGAGGTCGCGATCAAATTTCACACGGTTACACCAGTCAAGATCACCGACTTGGTAACGGGCGAAAAGTTCTACCCCAACGGTGCTGTGAGCGAGGTTCGAATGACTGTGCCTACGGGATTATTTAGATTTTTAGACATTGAATTAGAGAGTGAACTATGATACGAAGATTAAATTTTGCACATATCGTCTCGCGGCTATTAGTGGCATTTATGCTGCTAGGCGTGGTTGCATGTGGAGGTGAGAGTCTCGATGATAATATCGACGATAACTCAGGGAATACAGATACAGAACAGGGCGGCAGCACAACAGACCCCGACCCCGACCCCGACCCCGACCCCGACCCCGATTCCGATAACGGCGGCAGTTCGCAAACCACAGGCAACGATGCTTCGGCCTCGCTCGACACGGAGTTTACCGAATCGGATAGTGCCTCGGCAGATGCCTACACACAGGAGAATATCGTAATCGCTAGTCTCGACGAGTTTATATCCTTTGTCGAAGAGAGCAAAAGTAGCTCCTACGAAGGGTGCCTGATAACACTCAACGCAGATATAGATTTGTCGGCACACCCCGACATATCGATAGGCACCACGTGGTGTACGTTCCGAGGTTACTTCAATGGCAACAATAAAACCATCTCGAACTACACGAACAACACCTATGAATTTTACCAAGGACTGTTCCGCGTGATAGGATACGGTGGTGCGGTGGTCGACCTCGACATTGATTGTGCGACGGTTGGCGACAGCTTCGCTCACGACAAAGTGGGTTTTGGTGCCTTGGCGGGCTACAACTGTGGCTACGTTTCGGGCTGTACGGTCAGCAACTCAACTGTTGTTGCGGGCGATGCCGTGGGGGTGATTATTGGCGAGAATCGCGGAACCGTCGTTGGTTGCGATGCTCAAAATAGCACTGCCGAAGTGTTGGAGACTCAGACCGTAAGTAGCGATATTGTTGGACTTAATGAAGGGACTATAAGATGAAAAATATAGCAGCAGCAATTGCAATTGTGGCGCTTTTCGCCTCGTGCGAAGGTCTAAGTTCGCAGATGGCAGATGGCGTAGAAACCGTTGATACACCTATCTCGATTGGGTCGGCTAAGATCTACGACTTGGAAAGCCTCGACTCGTCGACTCGCTCAAGTGGCAGAACCGACGACCAGATCCGCTACGTCGACTCGTTTGTCGAGGGGGATATAATGTGTATTGAGACCATTGAGGCGGACACCTGGTCGGCATGTTATTTCTACTATGAATACTCGGGCGGCGAGTGGGTGCAACACGCCTCTAGTGAGGGCTTGACGAGCTCTATTGTCAACGCTTCGCGCAGCGTGAAAGCTCACCTTTTGCCTGGCGCTGAGGGTATAGACTCAAAGTTTTCGTGGAGCGCAGGCGACGATCTTTGGACCGATCCCGAGACGATATACCCCGACATCCTGCAAGATTTTGCGGTGGATTTGGTGGGCGACGAGTTGGAGATCACACTCACACGGTGCTACAACTGCAAGCTCTATGTATCTTTGCAGAGCGACAACACAGCCATCGACCTCGAAGATGCAGTTGTCGATATGAATTCGTCGATAGCGATTACAAAATACAAACCGACAGATTCGGGGATGAATGTTACGCGCCAAGTGATTGATTTTCGCCCCATGCGCCAAGTGGGCGAATCATACGAAATAATGCTCGTCGACTTGACGAGCTCGTCGAATATCCTCTTTACGATCACCACCAAGAGTGGCGACGTATATGTGTCGAGCGTTAATGGCCTCACGATCGAGCCAAACAAATATTCAACTGTTGAAATAACCCTAAAAGTGAGTTAAGCGATATGAAAAAGATTATAAATATAGTTGTGGCTTCATGGATTCTCCTTGCTCTGTCGTGCGTGCACACCGACGTCGATGTGGCTGGCAGCGCAGATAGCGATTTAACCCAAGCAACTCTCGACGGTGAGTGGTCGCACACGGTGGATATTCGTGGCGATTACCAATTTACATTTAAGCGTTCCTATACTCTTAACATCGACTTGGAAAGCGAAAAAATCACCCGCACGGGTTCGACCTACGCCACCCAAGATTTCGAGGGTTCGATCATCTACGATGCCGAAAACCAAACCTTAGCGATCATCAAAGATGGCTCGATAAAGGTTCTCTATTTGGTAAGTAGCCTCTCTTCGAGCGAATTAATTTTGGAGTCGGCAGATGGCGAGGGGGGCGCAGAAACATTGAAATTCACTAGAAAATAACACTATTCTCCACTTATAGAGACTGAAAGCTACCTTTTTAATACCCAAAGAGACATTAATATTTATATATTATTTTATCTTTGCTTCGTTATGACGTGTCAAATCTCGTAGTGCGATGGTCATAACCCCAATAAGGAGACAACTTAATAACAATAACTAACTAAAATTTAACCTTTATGAAAGAAAAAATGAATTATGAGTCACCACAAATCACAGTTGTGGAACTCGAATTGGAAGATGTAATTTTGTCAACATCTGATGCAGCAAGATCAATGACGGCAAGTGGATTCTCTGAAACTTATGTTATGTTCTAAATTTGTGCTATTAAACTAAAACAAATTATGATGAAAAATATTAAGAATATAGCACTATTAGCTGCTTTAATTTCGACTGTTGCGTGTACCACAGTCGACGAACAAGTGACACCTACAATCGATCAAGAGGACAGCCGTTTCCGCCTAACGTTCTCGACTACCGAGTCGGCAGATACCAAAGTTGACTACACCGAAAACAGCGATGCTGAGTTGGACGATGAGGCAATCTCGGTAACATGGAAAGATGGCGATAAGATCACACTTTATGGTAAAAGTAGTGGCGAATATGTCGTAACGATGACCTTAGAGTCGGGCGCAGGTTCAACTAGCGCAACTTTCGTGTCGGACGACCCAAACTACGTTATGGGAACCAGTAACTACTACGCTGTTTACCCTGGAACTGACGCTGCAACATACACCTATCGCAACGAGGAGATCTCGACAGAAGTTGAGACCCAAACAGTAAGTTCAGACCTATCAACCCTAGGCGACTACACTCCAATGAGTGCAACTTTCAACTACAATAAAACTACGGGTATTGTTACTGTCGACTCTGTTGAAGGTGCTGACATCGTCTTCGCGCAAGAGTACACAATCTTCTCGCTCTATTACGATGCAAGCGTTTGTAAAGATAAGATCACAATGGTCGATAGTGCGCTATATACAGGTGATCAAACGCCAATCGTAACAACATACACATTCAAACTCTCAGACGAGGCTAAGGAGACCGACGAAGGTGTAGGTATGGTACACGCTGTTGTTAAATCGGGCTCTTGGGCAAATCACACCTACAACTTCTACTACGATGAAGATCTAGCTATTTCGATCGTGGAGAAGATCAAAGGCTTTAAGGTGGCAGCTGCATCACGCTACACCCTTACAGCTGTTCCTTCGACAATGGCTTTGGTTACTAACTATACTACTTTGAACACAGCTCGTTCGACCATAGCTAGTGGTGGTACTATCGAGAGTATCGTTCTACTTAACGATATTGAGATGGATAGCAGTTCATCGTGGGCAGGAATTGGAACTTCAAGTTACCCATTCTCTGGTACTTTCTACGGTAATGATTACACGGTTACTGGCCTATATGTCTCTGCTACAACTAATGCGTCATCTGGACTATTTGGAGTCTTAGGTGGTGGTACAGTTAAGGATGTAACCGTTAAAGATGCAAATATTTCAACTAAGGGTGGTGGTATCCTTTGTGGTTCGAGTACATTATCTGACGCTCCTGCGACAATCGATAACTGCCATGTTGTGGGTGGTTCTATCTCAAGTACTGTCTCAACTAGTGCTCTTGGTACTATAATTGGTACAGGTTCGTATGTTTACATCTCGAACTGTTCAAATAGCGCTTCAGTATCTGTAGATGGTACTGATGCAACCTCAAAACAGATTGGCGGCGTGATTGGTGCAGCATATAACGAGCCATTCTCTGTTGTAAATTGTACAAATAGCGGCGATGTTACAGGTCATATGGATGCTAATAATGGTTCTACAGGTGGTATTATTGGTCTATGTAATATTGGAACAGGAACTGTAGTGGTTACAGAGAATTGCCACAATAGCGGAACAATTAGTGGTGGTATTAAAGTAGGTGGTATCGCAGGAAGTCACAAAAGTGATATTACAGCTTGTAGCAACTCTGGTGAAATCATTGTCCCCAATGGCGCAACTTATGTTGGTGGTGTCGTAGGTGGAACAGACTGGTTGCTTCTCACAGCATGCTACAACACAGGCGATATTAAAGTGAATGATCAAGATGGTTCGACTGCTGTTGGTGGTATTTGTGGAGATACTAAGGGCGCTACAATCATTGGATGTTACAATACTGGTGCTGCGACACATGGTTGTGTAGCTTCTAATATTGACGGCAAAACGCTTAAAGTTTATGGAACATACTCGACCACTGGTGCTGTTAACGATAATAATCCTGACATCGTAGGCGACATTAACACCGACGAGATAGTAGCAGCAATGAATAGTGCAATTACAACTTATTCAACCTATACTACCTACCTATTCATAGTAGACAACGAGATCCCACAATTGGCGGTTACTATCACTGCTGATTTGGGTAGTGTAACAGAGTAAAGCCTGGCGAGCTATATTGCTTAGCTTCAATAGAGAGGGCGACTTTCAAGTAGTGATACTTGTTAGTCGCCCTTATTAGTTATTTGCTATTGTCTTTCTGAGACTTCCTGAGACCTCCTGAGACCTCTGCAACTCCCGCGAGTGCAAAGCTCTAAGCCCAATAATCGCAAATGAGTAAATTGTTTTTAGTGCCTTTGCCCTCTTGTGTTATGCTATTTGTTTGTTATCTCTTCAACAAGCGCTCGTAGCTCAAATCGATTCCAAAGGCTCCGAGGGGTGCTGTAATCAAGATAGAGAGAACAGCGACAGTGAGCACGATCTCGCCGCAGGGGAGTCCCATAGCCAGAGGAAGCGAACCAATTGCCGCTTGAACTGTTGCTTTGGGGGTGTAGGCGATCATGCAGAAAAGTCGCTCTTTGGTGTTGAGTGGGCTGCCACTCATCGAGAAAAAGACCCCCACCATGCGGCACACCAAAGCCAAAAAGATAAGGCAGATTGCAGCCACGCCCGCCTTAGCGGCGTAGTCGATATTGACCGAAGCGCCCACCAAAACAAAGAGAAGCACTTCGGCGCCGACCCACATCTTATTGAGTTTGGGCGAAAGGCGTTGCGCGAGAGTAGGGTAGCGACTTAAAATCGTGATTCCCATAACCATAACGGCCAAGAGCCCCGAAATTGCCACGGTGCCTTGCGCCCAATGTTCGAGAGTGAGGAACAAAAAGGCGATGCTGAGTAGCACGAGCAATTTTATCGAGTCACGCGTGTGGAACCGCTTGAAATATGCTGCAAAGAGAGCTCCCGAAGCATACCCCACAAGTGCGCCGAGGATAATCGAAATTGGAATATCGAGGATGCTCAGTGCACTAACCTCACCGCCTGCGGCAAGAGTTGTGAAGGCTGTAAACAACACAATAACAAACACATCGTCGACAGAGCCGCCCGCCATGATCATCTGTGGGATTCCCTTGTTGGTGCCGCGTCCCTCGCTCATCAACTTCAACATTTTGGGGACAATGACCGCGGGTGAGACTGCCGCCACCACAGCTCCGATGATTGCGGCCTCCAAAAGCGACACACCAAGAAGCGATGGCGCGATGAGCATTATGCCTGCGATCTCGCAACATGCGGGCACAAAACAGAGCATTACGGCAGGTCGGCCAACTTGCTTTAACTCGCTTAGGTTTAGTGCTAAGCCCGCGCGAAGTAGAATAATAACGAGGGCAATTTGCCGCAGTTCAATAGAGATGTTAAGCAGTGAGTTGTCGAGCAGATCGAGCCCCGCAGGGCCAAGTGCGATTCCTGCGGCCAACATGCCAACGAGTGAGGGTAGACGTAATTTATTGCAGAGGTAACCCAGGGTGAGCCCTCCGATAAGGAGATATGCGATACTTGTTATCATTGTAATCTTATTTGCAGTTGCAGTTCTCGTGCATCGAGAGCACCGTGTGCGGCACCTTGCCGTGGGTGATTATCTTGATTGGGCAATTGTAGTTGAGCAGCTGCTCCTCGGTTATGATGTTCGACTCGTGGCGATGCACCGTGCCGTTGACACAAACGATCTGTTTCACTAGGCTCGACACTGTGCCGATGTCGTGCGAGACCATCACGATGGCCATTCGTTGGTTGATCTTGCGCAGTATATCGTACATCTCACTCTCGAATTTACTGTCGACATAGTTTGTTGGTTCGTCGAGAATAAGCAACTTCGGTTCGGCGATTATCGCTCGGCAGAGCAAAGCTCTTTGGAGCTGCCCTCCCGACACCTCGCCAATTTGGTGGTGTGCAACACTCTCTATGCCAGTTAGTTTTAGCAGATCCTTACACCTGCTAACCTCGCGTGAGTCGTAACGAAGTCGAAAGCGCTTGCGGTTGAGTAGGCCCGAAAGCACAACCTCCTCGATGGTGATCGGGAAGCGCTTGTCGAATTGATTGATTTGTGGCATGTAGCCTATCAATAGTTCGTTATTGCGGTAGAGTTCCTTGGCATACTTAATCTCGCCTTGCGTTTCAACTATTCCCAAAATAGCCTTGACAAGAGTTGTTTTTCCTCCGCCATTTGGACCGATTATAGCTATAAAATCGTCGGCGAGAATATCGATTTTTACGTCGTGTACTATCTTTTGCGCGTCGTAAGCTACACTAACACCTTTTAGCTCAATTAGTTTCATCGTCGCGAGGTGATTACTGTAGTGAATTCTTCGATGTGCGCAATAATATCTTCGCTCAAAGGGTCTACGGCGAGAGCTTCGGCCCCAATGTCACCTGCGATAACATCGACCACTGACGAAGGGAACTGCTTCTGGTATAGGACTTTAGTTATCCCTTCGGCGCGCGCTTTCTGAATTAATGCGCCAATGTGGCGTGTCGATGGCTCTTTGCCTTCGTCCTCGATAGCGACTTGTTCGAGGTTGTAATCGCGCGCGAAATATGTGTAGGCGGGGTGGTGAATAAAGAAACTTTCGACCCCCGACGCTAATATCATACATGTGATTTTAGTGTCTAGCTCTTCGAGTCTCGACTGCAACTTCTCGTAATTTTTGAGGTAGTGCAGCGAGTCGGGATATAGTTTTGTGATTGCGTTATAGAAATTGAGCGACATGCGTTGCAGCTCGACAGGCGAGGTCCAAATGTGCGGGTCAACTCCGTGGTGGTGCTCGCCGTGGTGATTGTGTGAGCAGCTGCCAGCGATGACATCCACGCCTTGGCTAAGGTTTACTTGGTGCTTTTTGTCTTTTAGGCGCGAGATAAGACCCTGCTCAAAGTCAATGAGCCCGACGTTGATAACCATTTTTGCTTCGTTGAGAGCGATATATTGTTTTGGCGTAGGCTCGAAAGATTCGGGACTCGCGCCGTCGGGAACAAGCACTTGGATCTCGAAGTCTGCACCCACGATAGACTCGACGATATATTTTAGAGGTGATATTGAGACGAATATCGCCGCCTTATCCGACTTTGTTTCTTGGCGGCAACTGCCTATAAATAGTGCTATAATTAGTGATGCGCAGAGCGCAAATATTTTATGCGTGTATATTTTTCTCATGCTTTAATTTGTGTAATATAGCCCAAAGGTAGTTATTTTTCAGATTTATTGTCTATTTTTGTGGGAAATAATTTTGATAAAATATGATTCATAATCAAAGAGAGTGTTGCCACAATCACCTTTTTGCGGTGGCAGAGCGACTTGGCTACCTCGACGGTTGCCGTCACATATACGCAATTCCAGTGAGTGCTTCGAGCAAGAATCCATTCTTTGATCGCTAACCAAAACAGTTTTTTTTAATTTAAATATTATACACAATGGCAAAATTTGCAATTATTGAGACCGAGAAGGGCGCAATGAAGGTTGAACTTTATAGCGACGAGACCCCAGGCACGGTAGAGAATTTTATTAAACTTTCGCAGAGTGGATTCTACGATTCATTGACTTTTCACCGCGTAATTCCCAACTTCGTGATCCAGGGCGGTTGTCCAATTGGCAACGGTGCAGGTGGTCCAGGCTACAAAATTCCTTGCGAGACTTCGGCACCTCGTCAATACCACGACAGAGGTGTGTTGTCGATGGCTCATGCAGGTCGCAATACAGGTGGTTCGCAGTTCTTTATCTGCCACTCTCGCGACAATACTTCGCATCTCGATGGTGTACACACATGCTTTGGGCAAGTTGTCGAGGGTGTCGAGGTGGTAGATGACATCCGTCAAGGCGATCTAATTATCTCGATCAGAATAGTCGAGGAGTAGATCTTAGCTTTAATAAACAATGCCATCAAATCAATCGATTTGATGGCATTGTTATATGTACACTACTAACTTTATAGTGTTGCAGCTGTTTTAAAGTCGCGGTACTCTTCGTTGTAGTACATGTCGTATATCGAGATTTTCTTGTACTGCTCTTTTGCGTTGTCTGTGATCAACTTCGAGGTGTTGTACAAGATGCAGTTGTCGCAAGTATCAATTGCGCAGGTGGCACCATGAAGGGCATCTTCGCAATTTTTCATATACGAGAACCCCTCGATCGCATTGATAATGTCGTACAATGTGATCTCTTTAGGGTCGCGAGTAAAAATATACCCACGATCAATTCCTCCAACTTGACTTTTTAATAGCCCAGCGTGAGTCATCTTGTTTAGCGATGGGTTGAGCGTTCTAATGTTAAGGTTGAATTTTTCTGCTAATAGTGTAGCTTTTGTTTTGTGCCCCGCATAGTACCCTTTGATAAGTTCGTGGCAGCTAACGATACACATTCTGGTAGATAGTAGGAACATTTTATTTGTAGCTTTTTTTGTTTCTCACCTTGAAATGAACAAAAAAGTTTACTTAAAGGTGAATTGTACTGTAGTATATTTCGCTACAAATCTAGTTAATTATTATCTTATTTACAAATTTTAATAGCTAATCATTGCATTTTATTCAATAAAACCCTCTGATTTGACTATTGAATAGCTAAATATCAGTGGATTGTAAAATTTGCAATCTGCTGCTTAGTTGTAAATGTAGTTGAGTAGATATGCCAATCTAAGACCTGCCTTTAGTAGCTGTTGTTCCACTATAGGGGTAAATTTTGTGACATAATCATACGATAATTTACTCCCTTCGGGTGTCTGCTCATAGATGTTTTTTGCTTGGTCTACACACTCGGCAAACCATTCGATTGGTTCACCTTGCTGAATCGTAACTTTGGCCTTCGTGTCGAGAATATCGAGTCGTTCCCACCATTCCGTGTGGCTCCACTTGTGGGCCGCTTCAAGCAGGGCACTGTCCCAAAGTGAGTGCAAATTTGTTTGGCTACCAAAGAAGTAGACGGTTCTTTGGTTGCCACCCAGATCGCTCAACCGACCTGCGTGCATCGGGCAATGTAGATCGCCCACCAGGTGTATGAGCATCATCACGGCTACTTTCTCTTCTTCGGGGGTGAGCGCTTTGTTCTTTAAGTCGGCAACAAGTTGCTCAGTTGCGCGAACGACATCGCCATTCTCGTTGAGTGGCATGGTCTCTATCGTGTGACCTTCGTCGATGTTTCTGTAGTGCCAGGTTTTGGTGTAGCTATACTCTTCGGTGTGACTGGCACTATCTAGCCAATTGGAGTAGTAGACAAGTGAATGTCCGTCCAGAATCTCTCGAAGTTGCTTTGCTGCTTTTCGACTAAGGTTTTTTTCTGCTACGTATGCAGTAATGTCGTGACCCATCTGCCCCCAAGCTAGCGCCTGGGAGGTTATCGATAGGAGGGCTATTAAAGTTAAAATATATCTCTTCACTCTGTAATTTATTGGTTCATCGTAGCTAAGAACTCCTCGTTGCTGCTCGATAGGTTCATCTGTTTTTGTAGGAACTCCATCGCCTCGACACATGTCATCTCCGATAGGTATTTACGTAGGATCCAAGTTCGGTTCATCTCCTCGCGCGAGAGAAGCAGGTCCTCGCGACGTGTTCCCGAAGCAATTACATCGACAGCGGGGTAGATGCGTTTATTTGCAAGCTTGCGGTCGAGCTGTAGCTCCATGTTACCTGTTCCCTTGAACTCTTCGAAGATCACTTCGTCCATCTTCGAACCAGTGTCGATAAGTGCCGTTGCGATGATGGTAAGAGAACCCTTTTCTTCGGTGTTACGTGCTGCACCGAAGAAGCGTTTTGGCTTGTGGAGTGCGTTTGCATCGACACCTCCCGAAAGAATTTTACCAGAAGCTGGCTGCACAGAGTTGTATGCGCGCGCCAAACGAGTGATCGAGTCGAGGAATATTACAACGTCGTGACCACACTCAACCATGCGTTTAGCCTTGTCGAGAACCATTTCGGCAACTTTTACGTGGCGCGATGCTTGCTCGTCGAAGGTCGAAGCAACAACTTCTGCCTTAACGTTGCGAGCCATCTCGGTAACCTCCTCGGGACGCTCGTCGATAAGTAATACGATCATGTAAGCTTCGGGGTGGTTGTCTGCTATAGCGTTGGCTATCGACTGCATCAACATGGTTTTACCAGTCTTTGGTTGAGCGACTATAAGTGCGCGCTGACCCTTTCCGATAGGCGCAAAAAGGTCGATGACGCGATTCGAAAGCGTGTTGTGGCCATTTCCCGTAAGTTTAAACTTCTCGCTAGGGAATAGCGGTGTCATAAATTCGAATTGTACGCGGTCGCGGATATAGTCAGGCTTAAGGCCATTGATCTCGTCAATCTGAACAAGTGGAAAATATTTCTCTCCTTCGCGTGGTGGGCGAATCAATCCCGAAACAGAGTCGCCATGTTTGAGAGCATAGTGCTTGATTTGTGTCTGCGAAACGTAAATGTCGTCGGGCGAATTGAGGTAATTGTAGTCTGCCGAGCGTAGGAATCCGTAGCCATCCTGCATAACTTCGAGCACTCCCTCACCTTCGATGTTTGCTGTGAAATCATCCTTTGTAATTACATCGCTATCAACAAGTTGATTGTTGCTTTCTGCTTGTTGTTCGTCTGTAGAAGAGATCTCTTTTGCAGGTGTAGTGGTCGCGTGTTCCGTGTCGCTATTTTTCTGCTTACGGGCTCTTGTATTACGCTCTTTAGTGATTTTTTTATCGGGGCGTTGCTGTTTCACCTCTGAGGTTGAAACCTCTGTGTTACTAGTGGTTACAGTTTCAGTATCACCTGTTGCATCCGCAGCGTCTGCTGCTGGCGCGCTGTTTGTTACAACTTCATTTTTAACTGCTGCCACCATTCTAGGTCTGCGCCCTTTTTTCTTTGCGGGCAGACTTGTTGTCACATTCTCAGAAGCGGGTGTTTCTGGGGGTGTGGGTGTAGTTGTTTCTGTAGTTGTTACTGCGCTTTTTTGTGGGCGGCCACGTCTCTTTTTTGCTTGTGGCTCAGGTGCTTCAATTGTTAGTTGTGTCTGGTTTGCCACTTGGGTTATTGCATCTTTGAGAGCATCCTTGCGGATGTTGGTGTTTTTAATTCCTAAAGATTTACCAATAGCTTTTAATTCTGCAAGGCTTTTGCCCTCCAATGCTTCTCTGTCGTGCATGATATGTTGTTTGAAATTGCTTGTGTGAAAATGTGCTCTGAACTGAGCGTTAGATTATTATGGTGCAAATATAGTGCAAATTAATTAAATAAACAAATATTTTGCAAAATATGCGTTAAATAATAAGAATATTTTATAAAATATTATTTTCTTGGCCTTTAGTTTGTTGCCTGAGCCCAAGCTGTAGCCTCCCATTGCGATGTCATGGTTGTGCTTTGGGTCGATGGTTGGCTGGTTGTTATGCCCGAGTAATATTCGATGGTGGTGAAGTACGCATCGTAACTATTAGCCGATGATGCACTTGCTCCGATGTTGGCGAAGAAGCGATCGGTGTGGAGTCGACACTCAGAGGGAAATGCAAGTTCCATCTGCGCTAAAAACCTTGCCGCCAGGTCGCTGTCTGCGCATTTGGCAAGCATGTAATCTTCCAGGTCGAAGAAGATGTGATTTGTTAATCTCTCGTATGCCTGGATTTGGTCTGTGTCGACCTCGTTGATGTATGGGCTAGAGTTTATCTCTTTGACAATCGAAGCTAGTGCATCGAGCTCTGAGGTGACTGTAAGTGCCACACAACCAGATGGGAAGGAGTATGTGGAGTAGTAGTCGACAAAGACTTCGCAAACCCCTTGTAGGTCGAACGATGTGCCGTAGTCTGAGAATAATTTCGGGATCACATAATCGTAGGGGAAGCCATTTCCCATGATCTCGCAAGGCGAAGCTACGATATAATTGCACAGGTTGCGCAGGTCATAAAGAGCCTCGATCGACGACATGAAGCACTCGTCGAAGAGAATATATCCAAAGTGAGTGTTTGTCAGAGCGAGACTCTGCTGCAACTCTTCGATATCGAAATAACTGTCGTTGTCCGATCCTAAATAACGCGTTACCACTGGCGATGAGTTCATCAGCCCCCAATCGACAGGAGCCGATGCAGGAGCGGACTTCCACGATGATGTTGTTTGATCTTTTTTGACCCATCCCGTCGCGTGACCACTTACAATTAAGTTGTAAGAGTCGGCGGGGGCTAACTCTTTGAGGTCTGCAATAACTTCTACTATAGCATCTTCTGTGAGTGAAACTATTGAACTATAGGTTTTTAAAGTGTCGGCGACACATGCGCCATTCTCATACTTGTACTCGATAAGGTTTCCGCTCGAAGAGGTATCGTGCTTAAATAACAAGAAACGCCCATAGCCAAGGCTTTGGGCTGCAATAGCCGTTTTGGCAGCTGTAATATTTTGATTGAAGTAGTACGAAAGGTCGGTGCCTGTCATATACATCAGTGTGGTTTGTGGCGTTGTGTCGGGCGCTGGCACTGACTGCGTGATAGATTGTTCTTTCTCGCACGAGAGAAAGAGTAGTGTTAATGTCAACGCCAGTGTATGTATCTTATTTATTGTCAATTATTTGTATTCCTTAGGTTGTAAATTGTTAAATTGCCACTTGCGGTCGCGTTTGTAGGTGACATTGTCGGGCTTATTCCAATAAATTCGCTCGAAATTAAAGTATAGACCTTTGACTTTTTTGCCATTGCCGCCATCGCGATGTGCATCGCTAAAGGGGACATACTCCACTGTGCGACTAATGATCTGAGCCTTGTCGTAGGCTACGCCTTGGGTCGTTAGTAAGTCGAGCGCATGGTCAAACATTATTATATGCTTGGGCGATTTTTCTTTTAATCCATCGCCCGAACTGTCGATAGTCGATAGTATGTGGTTGAAGCGGTCAAAGGCCATCTTTTCGCGTGTAGTGTCGCCTAATGCACCATAAGTATATGCCAATAAATTCCACAAAGTGGGGCTAAACGGATTTAGTTCGAGTGCTTCATTTGCCGAAATTACAATCTCGTCGAGTGTCGATTCCGAGGGTGCTTGCGGGTCGAGAGATGAGGCAAGAAGTAGGACTTTGTCTAGTTTGTTGTTGACAGCCAGCGGTTGGTATAATTCGCTATATGCAAACCCGTAGTAGAGGTAGTGAAACTCTTCTGCGGTGAACTCACCGTTGTTTTGGAATTTTATGTAAAGGTTCGGGTAATAATATGCCGACAACGGATCGTTGATTTTGTCGGTAATATCATCTTCGTTTGGAACCTTTGCAAGCAGTGCACAAGGGATGAGAAGCGCGAGAAATAGTAATTTTTTCATTTGTTGTCTCTATTGTTTATTTATCAACAACGCAAATTTAGTGCAAATCGTATGTTTTAATAAGTCGCTTGAACTTCTCTTCTAGTTCGACGCTACCCGCAACAAGTGGCAAACGCATGCGATTGCTGATAATACCTTTGGCGTGCAGTGCGCACTTTACGCCAGTGGGGTTTCCCTCCTCGAAGAGTGCATCTACAGCCTCGCTAAGAGGTTGGTATGCAACTTCGGCTTGGTCGAAATTGCCCTCTTTGAGCTTAGACATAAATTGTGACATTTGTGTTGGGAATACATTTCCCGCTACCGAAATTACACCTTCGCCACCATGTTTCATAATGTCGAGAGTCATTCCATCGTCGCCCGAAATAACCATGAATCCTTCGGGGCGTTCATCGATTGTGCGATATATTTGCTCTAGGTTTCCCGAAGCCTCTTTTACGCCGATCACGTTGTCGAAGTCGCGAGCGATGCGAAGTGTTGTCTCGACACTCATGTTGACACCTGTGCGGCCAGCGATGTTATATAATATAATAGGTAGAGGCGAATTTTCAGCCACAACTTTGAAGTGTTGGTATAGTCCCTCTTGTGAGGGCTTATTATAGTAAGGTGTAACACTTAGTATTGCGTCGGCTCCGCGGAGGTCAAATTCGCGTAATTGGTCGAGAACCTCCGAAGTGGAGTTACCTCCAACCCCCATCACCAATGGCACGCGTCCTGCGATATGGTTTGTGATGAACATTGCGATCACTGCACGCTCGGGCATGTATAGTGTTGGAGTCTCTGCCGTTGTGCCCAACGCAACAATGTAGTCAACACCGCCGTCAATTACGTAATCTATGATCGTCGCCAAGCCGTTGTAGTCAACTCGTCCATCTTCTGTAAATGGAGTTACAAGTGCTACTCCTAATCCTGTTAATCTTTTCATTGTTAATATATTATAACTTAAAATAACGTTCCTTGCGATGGGTTGTTCTCCTGTTCAATCCCCTCTTCTTCATTGCTTATTAGTTGTTTGAACTGTTGTTCGTTGATGATTGTAACACCCAATTTTTCAGCTTTTTGAAGCTTTGCGGGCCCCATTTTGTCACCTGCAACTAGGTAGTCAACATTGGCAGAGACCCCCGAAAGGAGTTTGCCCCCATGTTGCTCGATCAACAACTTTAATTCATCACGGCCAAAGATAGTAAATTTACCCGATACAACAAAACTTTTGCCCGCAAGTCTTTTAGAAAGTAGATTTTCTTCTTCGCTGGCAAACTTGACCCCCGCCGATTCGAGCCTTTCTAGGATCGCTATATTTTGCTCGTCGGCGAAATATTCGAGTATGGAATCGGCAATTTTTTCGCCAACTTCCTCGGTTCGTAGCAACTCCTGGCGTGAAGCGTGCCTTAGTGCATCCAAACTTTTAAACTGTTTGGCTAGATATTTTGCTGTGGTTTCACCAACGAAACGTATGCCAAGTGCAAAGAGCACGCGTGCAAAATCTACTTTCTTCGACTCCTCGATGCTTTGGATGATGTTGCGCGCCGATTTGTCGCCTAGGCGTGGCAACGAAGCTAATTGCGAGGCTTGTAGGTCGTATATGTCGGCAGGGTTGCTTACCAATCCATTGGCAAACAAGAGCTCGATTGTCTCGTCGCCCAAGCCGTCGATGTCCATGGCTTTGCGGCGTATGAAGTGAATTATTCGCCCTACGATTTGCGGTGGGCAGTGGCTCGCGTTGGGGCAATAGTGTTTGGCTTCACCTTCGATTTTTATCAATTCCGAGCCGCATTCGGGGCAGTGTGTTATATATAGGAGTGGTTCGATTCCCTCTTTGCGCTCCGAGAGTTCGACTCCCGTGATCTTTGGGATGATCTCGCCACCCTTCTCCACGTACACTTTGTCGCCCACCCTGATGTCGAGCGCTGCGATCTGTTCGGCATTGTGTAGCGAAGCGCGTTTGACGGTTGTTCCTGCTAGCTGCACAGGTTCGAGATTTGCCACAGGGGTGATTGCCCCAGTGCGCCCTACTTGGTAGTCGATGCTAAGCAGTGTGGTCAGTGCCTGCTCGGCCTTGAACTTGTATGCTACAGCCCACTTTGGAGCTTTGGCCGTGAAGCCCAATTCGCGTTGGTGAGCATAGTGGTTAACCTTTATAACAACACCATCGATTGCAAAAGGCAGGTCGTGGCGCTTTGTGTCCCACATCTCTATATAGGCAAAAATTTCTTGTTCGTTATTGCATAGCTGCATAGTTGGCGAGACTTTGAACCCCCATTCGCGTGCGGCATTAAGGTTCTGTTGGTGAGACTCGAAAGGTAACTCTTCGCCTGCAATTTGGTAGAGTAGACAGTCGAGCCCACGTGCTGCAACTATCGCCGACGATTGTTGTTTGAGAGTGCCTGCGGCGGCATTTCTGGTGTTAGCAAAGGGGCTTTCGCCTGCGGCTGATCTCTCGGCGTTGAGTCGATCGAACGAGGCGTAGGGTAGTACTATCTCGCCACGAATCTCGAAGAGTGGCGGAAAGTTGCCTCCTGCGACAAGTTGGAGCGGCACCGAACGAATTGTGCGCACGTTGCGCGTAACATCGTCGCCGCGCGTACCATCGCCGCGAGTTACGGCATGGGTGAGTTGCCCATCTTGGTAGGTTAGCGAGATCGCCGTGCCGTCGAATTTTAGCTCACATACAAATTGAGTATCCCCAACTTCGGCTGTCACCTTGTCGATGAAATCGTGGAGTTCCTCTTGAGAGTATGTGTTGCTTAGCGACAGCATTGGGAATCGGTGCTGGCGACTCTCGAAGCTGTTCGAGATGTCGCTGCCGACCCTTTGTGTGGGTGAGTTTGGTAGCGCAAATTGAGGGTGCGAAACTTCGAGTTCTATTAGCTGGCGAAGTAGAGAGTCGAATTCGAAATCCGATATTTCAGGGGCGTTTTCGACGTAGTATTTATGGTTGTGTGCGTTGAGTTGAAGTGTCAACTCTGCGATTTTTTGCTCTATCATAGTGTATTAAATAACGATGGTAAAGGTAGCGATTTTTATAGAAATATAGAAAAAAAGTGATTTTTTTTTGAAACTTTCTAAAACATCTATTTTTTTTGCGTATACTTGCGGTGAAATTAGAGTAATAAAGTATCAATTTACATAGATTTATGGCACCCAGCAAAGCATTAAAGAAGCGCTTAGTAACTAGTTTTCAAAACCTTGCCTCAGAGATTCAGGTTCAAGTCAAGGAAAAATATCCCCTCGGATTCACCGATGCAATGATGCGCATCGATAAGCCAAACGGTGATTTTTTCTATGCTGTTCCTTTCGAGACCGAAGAGATCTTCTATTTGGTAAAAATAGCCGTTAAGATCGACGATAGTGAGAATATGGAGAAGGATCTTTTCTCCGACGACATTGAGGAGGCAGACCAGATGGGCAAAGGCGACGATGTTGTCGAACTAGACTCAGCGGAGGAAATTTAAGACGAAAACAAAAGAATAAATAGGGCTTTACTTTGAACAAAAGAGAAGCCCTATTTTCATTAAAATAATGTGAGTTCGATAATTATCGAACTCATAAATACCTCTGAGGGGGAGATTTTAAAGGTAAACTATGAATAATAGAGAAATAACACGATTGGGCACCGAGCCGATTTTTAAATTGCTGATGCAGTATGCCGTGCCAGCAATTATCGCGATGACCGCCTCGTCGTTATATAATATGGTCGATATTCTTTTCATCGGCCAAGGTGTTGGGGCGCTAGCTATCTCTGGCCTAGCACTGACTTTCCCGCTGATGAACCTCGCCGCAGCTTTTGGTTCGCTTGTGGGTATGGGTGCTTCGACCTTGATTTCGCTACGTTTTGGTCAGCGCGACTATAAGACGGCGCAAGAAATTTTGGGTAACGTTATTGTGCTCAACTGTATTATTGGTGCGACCTTTGGTTTGGTGTGTTACACTTTTCTCGACCCAATACTCTACTTCTTTAGTGCCAGCGAAAATACCATAGGTTACGCGCGAGACTATATGCAGATCATATTGGCAGGTAACCTCTTTTCGCACATGTTCTTGGGGCTTAACGCGATACTTCGGGCTTCGGGGCACCCAAAACGAGCTATGGCCGCGACGATCAACACCGTTGTGATCAACACCATTCTCGACCCTATCTTTATTTATGGTTTCGATTGGGGGATCCGTGGAGCTGCTATCGCGACAATTTTGGCCCAGATGATCTCGCTAGTGTGGCAGATCTACCTTTTTTCGAATAAGGACGAATTGTTGCACTTCAAGCGCGGTATCTATCGCTTGCAGTCGTCGATCGTTAAAAATATTGTTTCGATCGGAATGCCTCCTTTCTTGATGAACTGCGCTTCGTGTTTGGTAATTGTATTTATAAACAAGGGGCTCAAAGATTATGGTGGCGACCTTAACGTGGGGGCTTATGGTATCGTAAATCGAATCGTATTTATCTTTGTGATGGTGGTGATGGGAATCAATCAAGGTATGCAACCAATTGCGGGCTACAACTACGGAGCTAAGGAGTATGGGCGAGTCAAGTTGGTGTTAAAATATGCCATCGGTGGAGCAACTGTAGTCACAACTTTGGGTTTTATTGTGGGCGAGTTTTTCCCCTACTACGCCATCTCGGCCTTTACTAGCGATGAGGAATTGATAGATCTGGCTGTTGTGGGAATGCGTATCGCGGTTATTTTCTTTCCTATTGTTGGGTTGCAGATGGTTACATCCAACTTTTTTCAAAGTATTGGTATGGCCTCGCGAGCAATTTTCCTTTCACTCTCGCGCCAATTGATTTTCCTTTTGCCTGGATTAATATTCCTACCTATTATATTTAGTAATTACACCTCGATGGATGGTAGCTGGGGTGTGTGGTGCGCGATGCCAATATCGGATGTTACGGCTTCGCTTTTGGCGTTTATTTTGCTACGCCGACAAATCAAACGTTTTGATAGAGAAAGTAGTTTAGTATAAGATTAGAGGCTTATGAAGAAGAAAATTATCATTAATCTTGGTCGCGAACTAGGTAGTGGTGGCCGTATGATTGGCGAGATGATCGCTAAAAAAATGGGTGTCGATTTTTACGACAAAGCTCTTATTCGACTCGCCTCGGAGCAGAGTGGCATAAGTGATGAGATTTTTGCTAAGGTTGACGAGCTAAATGGTCGTAAGAGACTCTCGACTCTGGTTAGTTACTTGAAGAGCCCCTTTGTTGGTAGTGAGGCTTCTGCCGACAATGTGCTTAGTGCCGAGGCGCTTTTCGCGATTCAAAGCGATGTTATACGCGATATTGCAACTAAGGGATCGGCTCTTTTTGTGGGGCGCTGTGCCGACTACGTTCTGCGCGACGATCCCGCGTGTGTCAATGTTTTTATCACTGCCGATCGCGCAACGCGCATTGCACGTACAGCCCAGCTCAACTCGGTGAGCGAAAGCGAGGCGGAACGCATGATCGATAGTTGCGATGCTGCGCGCGCCGACTATTACAACTTCTACACCACGGGGCGGTGGGGTAGTGCCTCGTCGTATCACCTATGCGTCAACTCGTCGGAGTTGGGAATAGAGCAGACGGTCGACTATATCGTCGATTTTATCGAGCGAAGGGTCGCAGCTACACAGTCGGCGAAGGGCGATCAATTACTCAAGTTTCGGGAGTAGCAATACAACATATTACATTTCGGGCATTGAGTTTTACAACTCAATGATTTTAAAGGTATTATATATCTTATACAAGCTTTGCTTGACAAGATATATAGCACCTTTAAAATTCTTCAATTCTTTCGAATTGAACCCTTGCGAGGTCAGCATTAATAACTTCAGTCGTTCTCTCAGTAATCAAGTGGATACCTCCTATCCTTCTTTATTTTTTATGTTTCGATAACCACCCCTAACCCCTCCAAACCGTTGGAGGGGAATTCTTTAGGTGCTGCCGCTCCGTGATATTAAAGGGCGCAAGGAAAGTTAAATATATTTCCAAAGCTTGAGTTAATTATATAAAAAGGCTTTTTTTTTGCTCTGTTGCCAAATATTTATGCTCTAAGGTTGAGGGAAACCAAAATATTTTTTATATCTTTGAACTCTAAATGTATTTAGCAGAGTTAAATTAAATAGATATGAAAAAAGTAGATGTAATTCTTGGTTTGCAATGGGGCGACGAAGGTAAGGGTAAGGTGGTCGATGTATTGACACCAAACTATAAAGTTGTGGCTCGTTTTCAAGGTGGTCCTAACGCTGGTCACACACTAGAGTTCAATGGCGAAAAATATGTACTTCGTTCGATTCCATCGGGAATTTTCCAAGGAGACAAGACAAATATTATTGGTAATGGTGTGGTTTTGGACCCAATCCTTTTTCGCGAGGAGGCTGTGGCTTTAGCTAAAAGTGGCCACGATTTGACAAAGCGTCTTTCAATTTCAAAGAAAGCACACCTAATCATGCCAACCCACCGTATACTCGATGCAGCTTACGAAGCGGCCAAAGGAAGTGCCAAGATCGGCACAACAGGCAAGGGTATCGGTCCAACCTATACCGACAAAGTTAGTCGTAACGGAGTGCGCGTGGGCGACATCTTCCTCGACTTTGCATCTATCTACGCTACGGCAAAGGCTCGCCACGAGTCAGCGCTCAGTTCGCTGGGCTACCAATACAACATCGACGAGTTGGAGCGGGAGTGGTTCGAAGCTATCGAATACCTCAAAGAGTTCAATATCATCGACTCGGAGCAAACTATAAACGACCTTTTGGTTGCCGATCAAGCAGTTTTGGCCGAGGGTGCTCAAGGTACACTTCTCGACGTTGATTTTGGTTCGTACCCTTTCGTAACATCTTCAAACACAGTTTGTGCGGGTGCCTGTACAGGTTTGGGTATCGCTCCTAACCGTATTGGTGAGGTGTTTGGAATCTTCAAAGCGTATTGCACGCGCGTTGGTAGTGGTCCATTCCCCACCGAACTTTTCGACGATGCAGGTCGCTCGATGCGCGACATAGGTCGCGAGTATGGTGCAGTTACAGGCCGCGAACGCCGTTGTGGATGGCTCGATATGGTGGCTTTGAAATATGCAATTATGATCGATGGTGCAACGCAACTTATCATGATGAAGTCCGACGTGTTGAACGATTTCGATACAATCAAGGTGGCTGTGGCTTACGAGATTGATGGAGAGCGGGTAGAGCATTTCCCATACACCGTTGAGTGTGAGACTAAACCTATCTACCGCGAATTTAAGGGTTGGAAGTGCGACATTTGCTCGGTTAAGAACTACGAAGATTTCCCCGCAGAATTCAAAGAGTATGTAGAATTTATCGAAGCTCAGACAGGGGTGCCTATTAAAGTAATCTCTGTAGGTCCCGACCGCGAAGAGACAATTATTAGATAAATATAGATGGAAGGCTCTCTAGGTCTATCGCTACAATGTGATAGATTTAGAGAGTTTTCGTTTTTGAAAACCTAAAAAATACCAAATGAAAAAAGAGTTGAAAATTATTGTGCTGGCAAAACAGGTGCCCGACACTCGCAATGTGGGTAAGGATGCAATGACAGCCGAGGGTACGGTAAACCGTTCTGCTCTGCCAGCAATCTTTAACCCCGAGGACTTAAACGCTTTAGAAGCAGCCCTCACACTTAAAGATGCTGTCGAGGGTTCGACTGTTCATATCCTAACTATGGGTCCTCTGCGAGCAGCAGAGATCATCCGCGAATCAATGTTCCGTGGTGCCGATGGTGGCTACTTACTTACCGACCGCAAATTTGCAGGTTCTGACACCTTAGCAACCTCTTACGCGCTCTCGTGCGCTTTGAAACAAATCGAGCCCGATGTGATTTTTGCTGGCCGCCAAGCAATCGATGGTGACACAGCTCAAGTTGGGCCACAGGTTGCCGAGAAATTGGGCTTGCCTCAAATCACCTACATCGAAAGCATCGAGGAGGTTAAAGAGTCGTCGTTGGTGGTAAAACGTCGCTTAGAAAATGGTGTAGAGATCGTGGAGTCACCTCTGCCTGCTCTATTTACAGTTAACGGTTCGTTTGCCGAGTGTCGCCCCCAAAATGCACGCAGAGTGATGAAGTATAAGTATGCAATGATCCCTTCGGAGGTTGCTGCCGATGCAGATTCGCTAGCCGCTAAACTTTATTCTGAGCGCGACTACCTTAAAATTGTCGAGTTGGGTGCAGCCGATGTTAACCCCGACGAGCAACAACTTGGTCTTACAGGTTCTCCTACAAAGGTGAAGAAGATTGAAAATGTTGTTTTTCAAGCCAAAGAGTCGAAGAAACTTACTGGTTGCGACGCAGACATTAATGAACTTATGGTTGAACTAATTTCGAGCCACACGCTCGGATAATCTAATCTCGCATAATTATGAATAATGTATTTGTATATATAGAAATTGAGCAGGGCAAGATTGCCGATGTGAGCTTAGAGCTACTTACTAAAGGTCGCGAACTTGCTTCGGAGCTTGGTGTAAAATTAGAAGCTGTGGCTCTTTCAGAGGGCATTGCTGGCGTAGAATCTCAATTGGCACCTTTCGGTGTGGATACTGTTTGGGTAGCCGACGATGCAATTTTTGCTCCTTATCGCACACTCCCCCATACTTCGGTTTTGGTTGGTTTGTTCAAAGTTGAGCAACCTCAGATCGCGCTTTTTGGTGCAACAGCTATTGGTCGCGACTTGGGTCCTCGTGTCTCATCGGCACTTTATAGTGGACTTACGGCCGACTGTACGGAGCTTGTTATTGGCGACCACACCGATCCGAAAACAAAAACAGAGTACAAAAACTTGTTGTACCAAATCCGCCCCGCTTTTGGTGGAAATATCATCGCTACAATCATCAACCCCGACAACCGCCCTCAGATGGCTACGGTCCGCGAGGGTGTGATGCGTAAAGAATTTGCTGCGGTAGCGGGTGCTGCCCAGGTTAAAACCATCGATTGGAAAGCTTATGTAAGCCCTAGTGATATGGCCGTTACGATCCTCGACCGCAAAATCGAAGAGAGCAAAATCGACATTAAAGGTGCAGGCGTTATCGTGGCTGGTGGCTACGGTATGGGCTCTAAAGAGAACTTCAAGTTGGTGCACGAATTGGCCGAGGTTCTTGGTGGCGAAGTTGGTGCTAGCCGTGCTGCGGTCGATGCTGGTTTTACAGAGCACGCTCGCCAAATTGGTCAAACTGGAGTCACTGTTCGCCCAAAATTATATGTAGCTTGTGGTATCTCTGGGCAGATTCAGCATACAGCAGGTATGGATCAAGCAGCGATGGTTATCTCGATTAACAACGACACGGAAGCTCCAATCAACAAACTTGCAGATTATGCGATTACGGGCGATGTGAACGAGATTATACCTAAGATGATTAAGTATTATAAACAAAACTCGAAGTAATGGCAAATTTCTTTTTAGATAATAAAGACCTACAGTTCCATTTTGAACATCCTTTGATGCGCAAGATTGTTGAGCTAAAAGAGCGTGGTTTTGCAGAGAAAGATCTCTACGATTTCGCGCCACAAAATTTTGAAGATGCAATGGATTCTCTACGTCGCACACTCTCTATCACTGGCGAGGTTTGTGGTGATACCATAGCATCTAACGCCGAGAGTATCGACCAAGAAGGGCCAAAAGTTGTCGACGACCATGTTGTATATGCTCGCGGTACGGTCCAAAACCTCGAAGCTGTTGTCAAGGCAGGACTTAGTGGTTTGACACTTCCTCGTAAATACGATGGTTTGAACGCTCCACTCGTAGCCTTCGTTATGGCCAACGAGATGGTTTCTCGTGCCGATGCAGGTTTCGAGAATATTTGGGGTTTGCAGGATTGTGCCGAAACACTCAACGAATTTGCTTCGGATGAGATCAAAGAGCATTTCTTGCCTTGGGTCTCTGCTGGTGCAACATGCGCAATGGACCTTACTGAGCCCGATGCAGGTTCCGACTTGGGAGCTGTAATGTTGAAGGCAACCTACGACGAGGCTTCGGATCGTTGGTTGCTCAATGGTGTGAAACGCTTTATCACCAATGGTGACGGACACGTGTCGTTGGTTTTGGCTCGCACCGAAGAGGGTACAACCGATGCTCGCGGTCTTTCGATGCTTGTTCACGATAAGCGTGACGGAGGAATTAAGGTGCGCCGTATCGAGAATAAGTTGGGTATCAAGGGCTCTCCAACTTGTGAATTGGTCTTTACAAATGCGCCTGCTCGTTTGGTGGGCGATCGTAAGATGGGACTTATCAAATACGTAATGTCGCTTATGAATGCTGCTCGTCTGGGTATCGGTGCTCAGTCGGTTGGTCTTTGCGAGGCTGCCTACCGCGAAGCATTGAAATATGCTCACGAGCGTGCACAATTCGGCAAGCCAATTATCGAGTTTGCTGCGGTGAGCGAGATGCTGTCAAATATGAAGGCTAAGTTGCAAGGTGTGCGCGCTCTTCTTTACGAAACAACTCGTTTCGTGGAGATCTACAAGCAGTATGGCCACATCTCGCACGAGCGCAAATTGGAGGCGGAGGAGCGTCAGGAGATGAAATTTTACAATCGCCTTGCCGACGGTTTCACCCCTCTTGTAAAACTTTTCGCTTCGGAGTATGCCAACCAATTAGCTTACGATTCGGTGCAGATTCATGGTGGTTCGGGTTATATGAAAGATTACGCTTGTGAGCGTCACTATCGCGATGCCCGTATCATGAATATCTATGAGGGTACTTCGCAACTTCAAGTTGTTGCAGCTATCAACTCTGTAACCAAAGGAACCTACATCGAACAGATTGATTCATACCTAACGCGTGACTACGCAGAGTCGGTTGCGCCAATCGTCGATAAGGTGAAGGCACTTAAGACAAAACTCGAAGCGATGATCGCAAAAGTTTCGGAAGTAGAGAAAGAGGCGGCGGGCTACAAAGACTTCCATGCTCGTCGATTAGTGGAGAGTGCTGGTCACATCATCATCACCCTTCTACTTTCAGATCAAGCTGCGCAGTGCGAGGAGTATGCTCAAATGGCAAAAATATACTCAAAAATGGCAGCTGCCAAGATCGAGGAGGCATACCTATATATAATGGACTCTTCGGCAGAAGATGTTGAACTCTTCCAACAGGTAAAGTCGGAGTGCTAAATCATTAGCTAAATTTTAAAATGGGTTGCTTTAATATGTTGTAAAACATAAAGCGACCCATTCTGTGATTGTAGCGAAAAATATTGTCATTTAAAAAACATTTTATTAAATTTGCCTATCCATGCAACTTTAAACGTATGAGTGCTAATAAACAAAAAAGATTCCTTCTTCCAGAAGATGAAATTCCACGCTACTGGTATAATATTCAGCCCGACATGCCGAATAAGCCTATGCGCATGATCGACTCTAAGAGTCGCAAAGAGTTAGAACCCAAAGATCTATACCCTCTGTTTGCCGAGGAGTTATGTCGTCAAGAATTTAATGACACAGACACCTGGATCGAGATCCCCGAGGAGGTTCGCGATATGTATAAATTCTATCGTTCTACGCCTTTGGTGCGCGCCTACGAGCTAGAGAAAGCTCTGGGAACACCAGCTCATATATACTTCAAGAATGAAAGTGTGAGCCCAATCGGTAGCCATAAGATCAATTCGGCCCTTGCGCAGGTCTTCTATTGCAAGCAAGATGGTTTGACAAATGTCACAACCGAGACTGGAGCAGGTCAGTGGGGCGCAGCTTTGAGCTATGCGGCAAGCAAATTTGGCCTTAGTTCGGCAGTCTATCAAGTTAAAGTTACCTACGAGCAGAAGCCATATCGTAAAAGTTTTATGCGTGTTTTCGATGCTGAGGTTTCGCCATCGCCATCGCTTTCAACTCGCGCAGGTAAGGATGTGATCACAGCTATACCTGGCCACCCAGGCTCTCTCGGTACTGCTATCTCAGAAGCGATAGAGCTTGCGATGACAACTCCAGGTTGTAAATATACCCTAGGTTCAGTTCTCAACCACGTCTCGCTTCACCAAACCGTAATTGGTTTGGAGGCGGAAAAGCAGATGGAGATGGCTGGCGAATACCCCGATGTTGTTATTGGATGCTTCGGCGGTGGTTCAAACTTTAGCGGTATCGCCTTTCCGTTTATGCGTCACAGTTTAAAAGGTGATAAAAAATGCCGTTTTGTTGCGGCTGAACCTGCAAGTTGTCCAAAATTAACTCGTGGTCAATTCTATTTCGATTTTGGCGATGAGGCTGGCTACACGCCACTCCTCCCAATGTATACTTTGGGTCACAACTTTACTCCTTCAAACATCCACGCTGGAGGTTTGCGTTATCATGGTGCGGGTGTTATCGTGTCACAACTCATGAAAGATGGCTTGATGGAAGCTGTCGATATTGAGCAGTTAGATTCTTTCGAGGCGGGTTGCCTATTTGCTAAAACCGAAGGTATTGTTCCCGCTCCTGAGTCATGTCATGCTATCGCAGCTGCCGTTAATGAGGCTAAAGAGTGTATCGAAACAGGTGAAGAGCGCGTGATTTTGTTTAATTTAAGTGGCCACGGCTTGATCGATATGCCATCGTATGAGTCGTATCTCAACGGTGACTTGCAAAATTTCGAGCTTACAGACGAGGAAATCGAACGTTGCTTAGCACCAATTAAGGAGATGCAATAGGTATTATTTATTCTTTTGCTAGGTGCGATGGGCGATTTGTAAAGCAGTTGTTTTTTGCTGTAACTAACAGTTGAAGCCTATACCTATATATATAATATGAGGAATTCCAAGGAGATGAAAATTCGTGGAATTTTTTTTACGGCGTAAGTAGTTGGAGGGGAGGGCGGTAAGCTTATTGTTGTTAAAAAAGTTTAAAAATAGTTTCGAAAAGGTTTGGTAGAATGAAATAAAGGGTCTATATTTGCACCCGC
>JBCQWE010000021.1:0-37291 GCA_047172505.1 Rikenellaceae bacterium
GGGGGGGAGATGCTATGTATTTTTTTTGATTGATGCTATAATATAGCGCCCGCCGTCGGGCCAAATTTCTTGGTCAACTCTTGCGAAATCACTACTTTTGTCATACAACTACAACTTTGTATTTAGGTGGGATCAAAATACAATACCATTATTCATTTGCGAAAAGTTGTAGCGAGCGCAAGCAAGTACTATGTTTTTGATGTATATAATTAAAAAATTCTGCAAGAAGAGTGCACCTCTTTATATAAGGAGTGCACATTCACGTAGAAAAATTAGCCAAGCGAGTTGGCGGGCGGCATTATGTTTATTGATGCTCGCATTTTTCGTACCCGCTACTCAGGCCCAAAGTATCGAGGACAAATTAGAGATCTACTTTAGGCAAGATGTCTACGCCGTAGAGGAGGGTGTGGGCGACAACAAACGCGCCTTGGAGCAGCTCTCGACGCTCTTTGACAAAATCGCTGCCGACTCACTTGCGACACTCTCCAAGATCGAGATCAACAGTTGGACCTCGCCCGAACCTGGCGCGGCATATAATGAGGTATTATCAAAAAGGCGAAGCAACTCGATCCGCGACTACATCTTGGAGCGTTGGCAGATCGCCGACACGCTGCTCGTGGCCAAAGGAAACGGTATCGCGTGGGGCAAATTGCGCGAAATAGTTGCTGCGTCCGACATGCAGTACCGCGACGAGGTGATAGATGTTATCGACAACGTCCCCGAAGAGACCTGGGGGCGCATTAACCACACCGATCGTTGGCTTTAGCTCACAGACAGCCGCGTGAAACACCTTATGGATCTGAGGGGCGGACTACCCTATAAGTGGCTCTACGACAACGTTTTCCCCGAATTGCGCTACGGTGCGCAACTCTCTGTGTTCCACGCCAAGGCCACGCCAATCGCCTCCAACGAGCCCATCGCCTACCGCATAGATATGCCCACGGCGGTTATCCCCACAACCGAGCAGTTGTTACCGCCCGCCGAGCTTTATCAAGAGACTGAGCGCAAGCCCATTATAGCGCTAAAAACAAACTTGCTCTTCGACTTACTAACAGTTGTTAACATCGAAGCGGAGCTACCCATCGCCGACAAATATTCGATCATGGCGGAGTGGAATTTCCCCTGGTGGGTATCCAAAGACAATGGCACGGCGCTGCAACTATTGTCGGGTTCGTTGGAGGGTCGCTACTGGTTTGGCGACAGAGAGAACGCGCCGAAGCTAACAGGCTGGTTTGGCGGACTCTACGCAGGTGGAGGACTCTACGACTTCCAATGGAAAGACAACGGCTACCAAGGTGAATTCTTCATCGCGGCGGGACTCAGCGGCGGCTACCCCCACACGATCAACCGCAGCGAAACCCTCCGTTTGGAGTACTCGCTCGGCGTAGGTTACCTCAAAACCGACTACCGCTACTACGAGGGTCGCCAAAACAACGAATACTTGGTGTGGCAGCACGACGGCCGCTACACATGGTTGGGCCCCACCAAGGCGAAAGTGTCGCTGGTGTGGATGCTCCACCGCAACAAGAAGAAAGGGGGTGAGCGATGAGAAGATTAGCGCTACACCTATATATAATAGCGGCGATGCTCACGCTCGCAACCTCGTGTGAACGTCGCGAGCTCACCTACGGCTACGACCCCACGGTGGCGGTCATCATCTCGGCCGATTGGAGCGACATGGACGAGCTACCTGCGGGAATGAGCATCTATTGTTACCCCGAGAGTGGCGAGAGCCCCACGGTAGTCACCACCAACGACATCACGTCGGCTACGGTGAACCTGCGCGCAGGAACCTACAACATCTTGGTTTTCAACGAGGTGCCATCGAGCTACGGCACGGTGAGTTTCAGTGGCTTGGAGAGCTACGAGAGTGCCGAGATCAACGCGGTGAGCTCTACGACCCTGGCGGCGATGTCGTCGTCGAAGAACAGCGACGACACGGCGCGCGACCCCGACGAGGAGGTGGCGGCGGCGACCTACACAGGGTTCTACGTCTCGGAAGAGATCGTGGCGCAGAGCGTCGAAGTGAAGTCGAAAGGCGACACCAAGGCGGGCGATGTGGTTTTCCTCACTCTGGATGTCGAGCCCAAGGTTGTGATCAAAACCACCCGCGTAAAGATCAAAATATCGGGAATTTACAACTTCTCGTCGGCCGAAGCTTCTCTCTACGGAATGGCGATGGGTTACAACTTCTCGAAAAAGCAGAGTCACGACGACATGGTCACTCACTCTCTGCCCGAGTGGTCGTCGACAACCTACGAGGGCGACTACCGCGAGGGTGAGATCGCGGCAAGCTTCACCTGCTTCGGTCTGCCAGGCCAAACATCGAGCTCGGTAGCCGAAGATTACTCTGAGTGGGAGGGCCAACTCACCGTGAAGATCACACTCATCGACTTAAAGACAGAGGTAAACGAGGTTATCCCACTGTGCGACAAGATCACCACAACGGCGAGCGAGGAGTCGAAAGTCGACGATTTGGAGACTAACATGGATGTGAGTGTCGACATCAACATCACTTCGGGCTATGGACTCACCGACGACGACGATGCCATCACGCTGCAAGATGTCGAACCCGCAACAGGGTCGGGCGGAGCTTTCAACGCCACGGTGGACGATTGGAACGAGGAGATGGTTGAGGACTTGGAGATTTAGTTAGGAGTTAAGGTAAACAACATATACAAAACAGCATACAAAACAACATATACAAAATAACAAAATATAAAAACAACAACAATTTAATTAATTTTTTAGCTATGAAAAGAATGCTATTTTTTGCAGCGGTTACGGCTGTTGCGTTGAGCTCTTGCTCAGAGAATGAGGTTGTTACCTCGGCGCTCGATGGCCACGCCATCGGTTTTACTAACTACATCGGTACTTCGTCTAAGGCTTCGGATACCTCTACAACGACTGTAAATGCAACCGACTCTTCTATGGGTGTTTACGCTGCTTTCGAGGCTACAGATGGTGGCACTGCTGCCTACCCAGACTTCATGTACAACCAAGAGGTTAAGTACGCTTCAATGGGTTGGACATACTCTCCAATCAAGTATTGGCCATCGACTGGTCTGCTCGACTTCTGGGCTTATTGGCCATACAGCTCTAACACTGCTACAGCTGATGCAACAACAGCTTCTACTGGTCCTGCCGCAGTATCTTTCACTCAAAATGATGCTTTGGCAGATATGATAGACTTTATTTACGCTACCACAGCTGACCAGACTTATAATAGCACTGATCCAAAAGTTGACTTCGAGTTCCAACACGCGCTTTCTCGCATCGGTTTCGTGGCTCGTCCAGATGCTACTTTGGCAACAACTTCTGCTGATTACAGCACATTTATCACAGTTACAGGCGTTAAGGTGACTCCAAAAACAAACAAAGTTATCTCAAACGGCACACTTACTTTTAGTGAGACTTCAGCTACTATGGCAGTTGCAACCTCTGACGAGTCTTACCACGCAAGTTCTTGGACTCTAGGTTTGGTTAGTGACACAGAAGTTAAGCTATGGGATAGTTCTGTAGCAGACTTTTCTACTACAGCAGCGCAAGCAACCACAACAGACAACATCGCTTTGGGTGACACAGACGACTACATCTTTATTGTTCCTCAAACTCTTGAAAAAGCTGACCTTTCAGTCGAGGTTACTTATACAATGACCACTTACAGTGCAGCAACAACTGTTTCTAGCACAGTAACAGGGCAGATTAAGACAGTTGACGTGCCTTACAAAATCTACAAACAAGGTTATTCTTACATCTACCCATTGGTTATCGGTCTTGATGCAATTGAGTTTGACGCACCAACAGTTAGCGAAACTTGGGGTCTAGGATTAGGAGCTAGTGCCGACCTAAGTCTATAACCCACAATTCATAAAAACGATTAGCAGCAAAGGCCTCGGAGCATTGAACCGCTCTGGGGCCACAAGGGCGAGAATTACCCCAACGCGTCATCCTGAACCCCCAACGCGTCATCCTGAACTTGATTCAGGATCTCGAAGAACAGGGAGATTGCGGATCAAGTCCGCAATGACGAAAGAGGGAGTCCGCAATGACGAAAGGGGGATGAGATTGCGGATCAAGTCCGCAATGACGAAAGAGGGAGTCAGCAATGACGAAAAAAAGGGCGAAAGCAAAAAAAAGAAAAACGAGAGTTAATGATCAAGAGAGGATACATAGTGATAGCGATTTGGGCAGTGGCAGCAGTGGCAGCAGCGGTGGCAGCAGCGGCGGCTACGGGATGTGCGCGCGACGAGGGGCTTTACTCGCAGAACATATACCAGCCTAGTGCCGATGCCATAGGCTTTAGCAACGTCGACGACAGCTCCACAACGAAGGGTGCGATCTACGAACAATCTTCTCTCGAACAGATGGAGGTGTATGCCTACTACACCGCACAAAACAGTTGGGCTGCCGCCTCGGGGTCGAGCCAGGTAGTGCCTTTCATGACCGCGCAGCAGGTCAATAAAGTACCCATCGAGGGGACCACGGGCTCTTATTGGTACTACACCCCAACCAAATATTGGCCCACGGCGGATGACGACAAGATCACCTTCTTCGGCTTTTCGCCCGCAGCCGAGATGGAGTGCACATACGATGCCACCACAGCCAAGCCAACTTTCGCCTACACGATGTCGCAATACGCCAACGAGAACCCCGACTTGTTGGTGGCAACGCCTCTCTACGACTGCACCTACAGCGCAAATGGGCAATCGGGCGTGGAGTTCGAATTCGAACACCTCATGACCCGCATCTCGCTTTGGGGAGCTATCGCGAACGACTTCACCGAGGAGTATTATGCCACGCAGGGCGAAGCAAATGTGCGCTACGTGGTCAACGGAATCTCCTTCACGGGGCTTCACTCCCAGGCCGAGGCCACCTACGACGCAACCACCAAAGAGTGGAGGTGGTCGGTAGCCGATGGCGCGGACGACCCCACGGTGGACTACGTGGCAACGCAGAGCAAGACCCTTTTGGCCTACGACGACACCAATGCCGTACTCGAAGCGGATGCAAAATCGCTCGCTATCGACGACTACACCGACATCTTTGTCTTGCCACAGACCATCGACGACGATATGAAGATCCAGGTGCGCCTGCGCAAGATCTACGACATTATTGACCCCGATACAGGGGAGACTTTGAGCACCGACGAAGAGTTGATCTACGCCTCGGCCGACATAACGATCCCCACACCCAGCTCGTCGGGCGAGTGGGCGATTGGCGATTGGTTGAAGCTCACCTTCACCTTCGACCTAGCGAAGATCGACGAATACACGATGCCTGTTACTGTGAGCTCCGAGATCATGCCTTGGACAACGGCCGATGTCGAGGTCGACATCCACAGCAACCTCTACATCTATAGTAGCGACCCCGATGTCGAGATGTACGAGAGTGGCGGCGACCTCTTCGGCAACTTCATGATCTACACCAACTACTCCTACAACTTGCGCGTGCCCCACCACCGCGAGGAGTTGGACTACGCGATCACCTCGTCGCGCGGATTTTTGTTCTGCACCGAGGCCTTCAACACCTTCGACACCAGCCTCACCGAACACACAGGCTTCGTGGCGGGCACCTACAGAGTCTTTGTGCCAACGCTGCTCACGGAGGAGGGTGGCAAAGAGATTGTCTACGTCACCGCAAAAAACATCCAAGAGGAGCCCTACAGCTCGCTCGACACTAGCGGCTTCACGATCAAGGAGGGAAGCAGCAACGGCTACTGCTTCGCCAACTACACCAACGAAGATGGCTCGCAATATAACAACTTGCTCTACTACGACCCCAATAACAACAACGCCATAACCGAGTTTAAGTACTACACCGAGGGCTACCACGAGATCGACCTTACAGATTTTGCCGATGCAAATGGCACGGTCTACTTCACCATCATCATTGGCGACATATACCAAACGGGCACCCCCTACACCTTCGATTTCTCGGTGAGACGACAAACCCGCGGCGATTTGGGGCTCTACACCTCGACTGGAGTGGGCACCGACGATTCGTATGGTGTAAACAAGAGCGACGACGACCCTGTCTACACTCTGCGCCTGAGTGTCGACGAGGACCACTTCCCCGCTAGCGGCCTCTTCGAGGGCCTTATCGGAGTGGAGATGATTAGTAATGGTGGCGGTATGATCACGCAACTTTTCAGTGTAACACTAACAGAATAAGAGTAAAATGGGAAAACGTTTATCATATATATTTTCACTTTGCGCGCTGCTTAGCCTCGTGTGGGGTTGTCAAAGATTCGACGAGCAAGAGGCGCTCCTCGACTCGGAGAGTTCAACCAACGGCAATGTCGAGGTGTTGGACGATGGCCGCATGCAGGTCACTTTGTCGCTCAGCCCTATGGGCATGGCCGATGTGGAGGTTGCTAGTCGCGCTGCTGCGGTCGACGAGAATTCCATTAAGGATGGTTGGTGTTTGATCTTTGGCGAGGCTTACGACAAGATCGGCACGGGGGAATATTCCGACGAATCGCCACTGATTTTGCGCGAGCGTTTGACTGTCAACGCCAACGGAACTTTTATGGTCTCGCTGCCCAAATACGAGGCTACGGCCTTTCTGCGTATCGTGGTGAACCTCACCGATCGCGAAGAGGAGGATCTGGATGCAGCGTGGTGTTGGGGCGACAACAAAAACAATTACTACACCGACCAGTCGGGTATGTCGTGCCTTACGGTGCCCACCGAGAGCACCGACTTCGAGGGGATTGGTACATTCCGCGACTACCGCTACCAATCGGTGGGGCTCGATGCGATTTACGATGTCGACTACGATGTCGACTACGCTGTCACCGCCGATGGCCAGCGCCAATACGCCTATGACGAGAACGACGAACCCATAAGTTATTTATACGACTCGGTGAACACCACTGCCCCCGACCCTAGCTACGACACCTCGCCCGCGATACCTATGTCGTCGGTGGGTTTTGTCTTCGACCAGGGAATCGACGAGTCGTCGCTCCAAACTATGTTCGGAACTGTGGTTTACATGGTTCGTGTATGCTCGAAGGTCGATGTGAAGGTTACCGACTCCAGCTTCTTGCTCAAAGAGGTCTACCTGCTCGCGGGCGCTCAGGAATCACTTATGCGAAGCTCGGTGCTCACCACTTCGTATGAGCCTGGCGACATTGTCGAATACGAATTCGACGTCCCAGTCAACTTGGGCGACACCATCAGCTACAAACCTCTCGTGCAGGAGGTTACGCCAGGCGGAACAACTTCGCCGATCTACTTCTTCCCCAACTCGGGCGGCAAATACGACTCCAACGAAGGTGCGGTGGACAGAGAGGTCAACCCCCAATACATCGTCATCAAGGGGCGCTCGGGCGGCTACGATTCGGAGAATGCCACAAATAGTTACGACACCGACGGATACTACAAAATCGCTCTGAAGGCGCGCTATCCACTTAAGTACGAATACAACTCCACCGATGGCACTTTGGTAACCGACTCCGAGGGCAACTACATCGTCGAAGAGTATTCGTCGCTTACCTACGACATCCTGCGCAACACCCACTTTACAATCGACCTCACGAACGTCGATAAGCCTGGTTACAAGACCTATGCCGATGCCGCCGACCCCAACAACCCCGCGAGCAACATCAGCTACAGCATCACGATATTGAACGGTGCCGACAACGCGCGCAACGAGGTTTTGGTGAGCAACGGCACCTACTATGTCGAATTGGCCACAACGCGCATATATATGAAGGGCTACGGCGACGAGGGGTCGTCGGGCAGTATCGAATTTACGGTCTACCCCAACGATGCCACCGACGACCAGGGTAATAGCCTAGGTTACTACCACCCCGCGATCTATGTGATGTCCGACTTCTACGTAGATGTCAAATCGTGCGTTGCCGATGGGTCGACGGTAACCTATCAAGACCTGACAAATAGCTCTTATGACGACGACACGGACGACACGGTGCACGATTATTGGTATTATGTCGCGGCTTCGGATACCAAAACCACCGTTACGGTCAATTTCTCGGCTACCGAATCGGGACGTTTGCGCCTGCGCATTGGCGACATGTTGAAGTTTATACCTCTCTACTACGAGGCCACACCTTTCGACTCGGCGGAGCAAACGGTGAAGATCGTATACTACGAGAACTTCGGCTACGACAAGATCAAATATCTTGAGACTGACTCCTCGGCCACGATTTTCGATGCGGAGGATACCACAACCAGCGCCAGCGATTTCGAGTGGTTCACCTCGGTAGGCTTGATCGCCGAGAATAGCACGACCGAGAGTCGCGAGATCCGAGCACTCATATACCCCACCTCGGACGATGGTATAACCAAACTCTACTTCAAGCAAGACCCTCCAATTGTAATCGAGAATTTCGATTCCGATGCTAAGACCGAGGGCGAAAGCAAGGTTCTCGACGATGGTAACGTCATATATCTTGGCGGTATAACCTACGAGGATGCAAATGGTGACAAAGTTACAGTGGAGTACGAAAGCGAAGAGGAGATTGCCGAGGCGATCCTCACGATGCTCGATAAATACACCACCATCTACTTCGAGGATAGCGCCAACGACTTCGACATCGACGAGATTATGGCTCTTGTGGTGGAGGCCCTTGAGGAGGAGGGAGTCGATCCCGACGATATGCCATTCTCGGTGAGTATAGAACTTGTCGACGACATCTACCAAGACTTCGGTAAGGATGACATGAATGGTGGATCTTACTTTGTGGATAATCCATATATCACAACTGTTATCTTACCATCTTCAATTAAGAAGATCTACGAAGATGCCTTTATCAATTGTCCAAACCTTACCACCGTGATCGTTGGTTCGCCCGACAATCCTTGTTCGGATATGGACGAGGTCAGCAGTGGCGCCTTCGACGGTTGTGATAATTTGGTGACACTGATAGTTTACTCTAAGAAAACGGTCTCTCTTAAGAGCAAGTCGGGCACAGGCATCTCGTCGACTAGCACAACAGCGAATGTGAGCATCGTCAACGGTAGCGGCACAATGTATCTCTGGGGCGATTACCCTGCCGATTACGACTATACTTACTATACGGCTGGGCTGTAGGGTTGGGGGTTTTTTTGCTGAGAAAGACTGAGAAGGACTGAGAAGGACTGAGAATTGCTGAGAATAACTGAGAACTTCTCAGTCTTTTCTCAGTAAATTCTCACCCCTTCTCACCCCCCGCAACCCGCAAAACCCCAAAACTCTCATAATTTATTACTACCTTTGCACTCTTATGTATAAATTTTCGAAATATAGAGAGGAGTACAAGGCCAATTTGAAGTTGGCTTTGCCCGTTGTTATGAGTCAGTTGGGGCAGGTTGTGGTGCAATTGGCCGACAACATCATGGTGGGACAATATGGAGGTGATGATCCTCTGCCACTTGCTGCGGCATCGTTTGGTGGTGCGGTATTTTTTATAATCAACATTGTCTGCATGGGGCTCACCTTTGGCATCACCCCCATCATCGGCGAACTCTTCGTGCAGGGGCGGATGAAGGAGGCCTCGAAGTACCTGGGCAATAGCTTGGTGCTATTCCCATTGGTGGGCGTTGTGGCGATGGCTGTGCAGTTCGCACTGATCCCCCTTATGGGCCACATGGGACAACCCGACGAGGTTGTGGCATTGGCTATTCCATACTATAAAACATTGGTATTCAGCATGGTGCCAATCATGATATTCTTCGTTTTCAAACAATTTCTCGAAGGGTTGGGCAATACGCAGACCACGATGTTCATTGTGATTTTCTGCAACGCGGTGAACATTGGTCTCAACTACGTATTGATCAATGGAGCGTTTGGCATGCCCGAAATGGGAGTCATGGGCGCGGGTTTAGCAACCCTAATTTCGAGGGTGTTGCAGGCTGCGACCATCACGATTTTCTTCCTCTCGATCAAGCGATTCAAGAGCTATTTCGACAACTTCAAGCTCAGGGAACTTAAGCGCGCAGACTCCGCGAAACTTATAAAAATCGGCCTTCCGATCTCCTCACAGGTCTTTTTCGAGTCGTCGGCCTTTGTCATCTCGTCGATAATCATGGGCCACTTCGGGGCAAATATCATCGGGGCGAACCAGATCGGCACCTCGATGATGAATTGCGCATTTATGATCGTGTTGGCCGTTGGCTCGGCTACCACAATCCGCATCTCGCACTGCTATGGGGCGCGCGATTTTGCGCAGATGAAAGTCGCCTCGTCGGCGGCTTATCACCTCGCCTTGGTGTGGAATTCGCTCACGGCGCTAACGTTCGTCACTATGAAAGGGGTGCTGCCGCAACTCTTCACTTCGAATGTGGAGATGATCGAGGTGGCGTCTATTTTACTGATTTTCATCGCCTTATTCCAAATCCCCGATGGCCTACAGTGCATAAGCATCGGTATTCTACGAGGTATGCAAGATATGAAAATCATCCTGCCAATTTCGGTTTTCGCCTACTGGATCCTCAACATCCCCGTGGGTTGCCTCTGCGCATTTAGCCTCGGAATGGGGCCCCAGGGGCTCTACGTCGGCTTCATCGTCGGCCTCACCACTGCCGCAATATTACTGCATCGCAGAATAAAACGGCAGCAGGCAAAACTTTAGGACAACATATTTCGTCATTGCGGATCAAGTCCGCAATGACGCGCTGGCGGGTTAGTCACACTCTGATCTCAAGGAACTTGTTAGCCACACTAGTTACTTAACGGCTCCGACGATAATTCTTCAACTGATCATTGCCCTTGCTTGGAAGTATGATAAAGCCGAGCGAGTACTCTTTGTCGAGCATGCGGTAGGCCTCCGTTGGGAGGGTTATAGTGCCCCAGGTGCCCGAGCTGCCAACGCCGCGCACGGCACTCATCAAGTTTACGGTGAAGACCTCTGCCTCTTCGAGTTCGTTGAGGTGGGTTGCCTCATTTAGATTCTCAAAGGTGTAGCTCCACACCGATGTCTCCATCGTGTCGAGGGCGATAAATTGAATGCCTGCGCCCTTAGCAGAGTTGAGCGAAAGATACCTCACACCTGTGCGGTTGCCATTCTCTTGTGGGTAGACGTAGTCGAATTCGAAGTCGCTCACCTTGCCTTGGTATGTGCTCACCTGGTTGGAGTTGTTGCGATCTGAGTAGTTCTCGTGAGGGCCGCTACCATAAAATTTCATATTCTGGTAGCGTTTGTCAACTGCCGTTGTCATTGCAAATCGCAACATCTCGGGGGTCGAATCGCTTCGTGTAAGGTTTGCGCTCACCTCGAGCCCATCGCCCATAACTATGCGGTAGGTTATAATAAGCTCCACTTTACCCTCGATCGAGTGAGTTGTGGTTAGAGTGGGGCTGCCACTTTCTCCACCCACCTCGATACTCTTTAGGGTGAGCTTCTCGGCCGCATCGCGCCAGAATACCAACTTATGTTCGGCACTCGATCCGCGACGGTCGTTGTCTGTCAGAGGTCGCCAGAAGCTAGGCTTTAGAGGCTCTGTAAGCAACTCTCCGCGCGAGTTGTAGCTTGTGAGCCAACCGCTCTTCTTGTCGATCGTAGCTGCGAGGTTCGACCCCACGAATTTATAGCTCTCTTGGCTCTCTTCGAGCGTCACTTTGGTCGATGTAGCGAGCTCGGCACTGCGCGCAGCGCTCAACGCAAACTGCTCGGTGGCCACCGTGTGACCCGCGGGGGCGTAACCCATATCCTCCTTCTCGCATGCCTCGATCGAGAGCCAATAATCTGCTCCCTCGACCTTTTTGATCTTCCCTAGGTCGAGCGTAACAGAGCAACTCTCGCCTGGCTCGAGCGATGGAACCTCGAATTGCGACTGCGCCACTACTCTCTCTTCGTCGCTGACGCACCATGCGAAAGTGTAACGATCGGTCGAGACCATAAAGTTGCGGTTGGTCACCTCGATAACTCCCTTTTCCAAGTCGGCAGCTTCGAAAACAAGAGGTTGGAAAATATACTTACAATCCCACATCACAGGTTTCACCCCTCCGTCGGCATCGATTATGCCGTTGATACAGAAGTTGCTGTCGTTGCCCTCGGGCGTTGGGCCGTAGTCGCCACCATAAGCCCAGTATGTGCGGCCATTCTCGTCGGTCTCTTTCAAACCTTGGTCTTTCCAGTCCCAGATGTGACCACCGATGATGCGTGGATATTTGCGGAAGATCTCCCAATACTCTTTCAATCCGCCCGCCGCGTTACCCATCGCGTGAGCATATTCGCACACCATCACGGGGCGAGTTATGCGCGGGTTGGTCGCCATCGACTCCATAACGTCGGCCGAGAAGTACATGCGGCTCAAAACGTCGACATAAGCGGGGTCGTCGGGGTTCGATGCAAGGCGCTCACCTGCCGCGTTTGTCGCTGTACCCCAAGGGTTTGGCAAGATGTAGTCGGGATCGTTGGGCAAGCCCTGAGCACCCTCGTAGTGCACAAAGCGGGTGGGGTCGTACTCCTTGACCCAGCCCGAAGCTGCGGCATGGTTGGGGCCTGTGCCCGACTCATTACCTAGCGACCACGAGATGATCGAGGGGTGATTTTTGTCGCGCAACACCATTCGCGAGACACGCTCGTGGAACGCTGCGCCCCACTCGGGCATATTGGTGATACGGCCACCCACGCCGTGAGTCTCGATATTGGCCTCGTCGATGACGTAGATACCATACTTATCGCAAAGGTCGTAGAGGTAGGGGTCGTTGGGATAGTGCGAGGTGCGCACCGAGTTGAAGTTGAACTGCTTCATGGTGAAAATATCGGCCTCCATCTGCTCGCGTGTCACGGTCTTGCCATTCACATCGCAGTGGTCGTGACGATTCACACCGTAGAGCTTCACCGCCGCGCCATTGATCGTGAGCACGTCGCCCTTGATCTCGACTTGGCGGAAACCAACACATTGTGAGCGCATATCCTGCACCTGCCCCTCATTGTCGACAAGTGACAAGACCAAGCTGTAGAGGTAGGGGCTCTCGGCGCTCCACAATTGCGGAGAGCTCACGCGCGAGGCAAGATAGTCGAATTGGTGGTAGTCGCGTTGTGGGAAACGAGCCGTTGCGAGGTAGTCGACATCGACCTCCATTGGGTCGGTTTCGACTTTGTCGCCCGCGGCATCGTAGAGCTCCGCTACGATCTTCCACCCCTCGGTGCTGCTCTTATTATTGTTGTGGATCGTGGTCTCGATCTGCAAGGTCGCATCGCGATAATCCTCATCCAAGAGGGTGCGAACCTTGAAGTCGTAGAGGCTTACTTGGGGAGTCGCAACCAGGTATACTTCGCGGTGGATACCACTTAGGCGCCAGTGGTCGGCATCCTCTAAGTAGCTGCCATCGACCCACTTATAAACCTCGACAGCGATGCTATTCTCGCCCACCTCAACAAGGTCGGTGATCTCGAACTCCGAGGGCAAGGCACTATCCTCGGCATAGCCCGCCTGCTGGCCATTGACCCAGACGTGGTAGCCGCTGTAGACACCTCCGAAGTGGAGAATGATACGTTTTCCGCGCCACTCTTCGGGGATCGTGAAGCTGCGCACGTAAGATCCTGTGGGGTTATCCACGGTGATGTAGGGGATCTCGAATGGGAATGGGTAGCGGATATTGATATAACCTGGAACGCCATAACCGCGTCGCTCCCAGCACGATGGGACGTCTATGGTGTCCCACGACTCCGTGTCGTAACCTTGGGCGTAGAAGCCCTCGGGGGCACCGCTTTTATCGGTTGCAAAGTGGAAGCGCCAGTCGCCATTGAGCATTTTCAACGTCGAATTTGCGCGATCGCCGAGCAGCGCATCCTCCAACAAGGCGTAGGGGTATGTCATCGAACGCATTGGTTCTCTGTTAATTGCATTTATTGTGCAGACCTGTGTAGGGTCGACACTCACCTCGGCCGCCTGCGACATGCCAAGTGCTCCGAGAGCTAAGATTGTTGTTAAAATTCTACGTTTCATCTATCTAGTTTTTATTGATTACATACTCTCCTGGTTTGAGCGATAACGAGCTAAGAGATTGAACCTTAGCATATTTCTTTCTCTTTTTACCCTCCACGCGCTGGATTGTGTAGTGGCCATCCTCTTGCCACCCCTCGATCGAGAGCGACATCTGGCAAGGGTCATCGTAGAGCACATCGACCGCCACACCATCCTTATATGAACACCTCTGCCAGTGCTCGCGTAGGTATCGCACGTTGGGCTCCACGTAGATGCGAAGCTCCTTGCCCATCACCTGGATCATGTAGCGCCCCTCGCTGTTGCTCGCTGCAAACTTCGAGTTACCGCGCCCCAAAATGCGTTTGGGCGTGTGCTGCAACGCACCTTGAAGATCTTCGGCATCGGTGCTATTTGAATAAGCAAAAATCTGGTCGGAAGCAAAGGCTGCCAAGTCGCGCGAGTGTGAAATTATATAGCCCGCGCCCTCATCCTCCGAAGGGTTGGCCATCGAGTAGGGGGCGTAATTGGGCATGCAGTAGGTCCACATACATGCCGCCTGAGCACCCATCGAACGCATGAATCGCGCCATCTGCGAGTAGAGGTAGGAGCTAGAGTTGAAGAAGGTTTCGAACTCGTAAACCACCTTAGCCTTCGAGGCGAAAGGCTCGGAGAGTGCCCACCCGTACCACTCATATTTATTGTGGCCATTTCTAAAAAATTGGGCAAAATCACGCTCCGTATGGTCTAGTGGGTTATCCCAATATGGATCTTTACATTCGTTTTGACCTGGATAGTTGCAGAACGAAACCACCTCGACCTTCGATTGGGCGATAACATCGAAAACATCTTGACAGTCCACGACCATTCTGTGCCAATTGCAGTTCCAGACGATGGGTTGGCGGGCTCCTGTCGAGCGGATAAGGTCGTAGATGCCGTCGATATAACCGAGCACCTTTTCGCTTCGGAACTCGAAATATTTTTCGAGGGTATCGCTCGCCCCACTCTCTGTGAGCCACTTGGTGTAGATCTCGGCATAGGGCGATGCCTTAAATTCGTCGTATTTGTAGTAGCGTGGCTCGTTGATTATCTCCCACATACATATCGCACTCTCCTCTTTGTATCTGCCGCCTGTATACCTATTTTTGCGGTTTAGAAGCTGCTCGATATAGGTTTTGCTCTTCTCGACGATCGAGGGCGATATGATCCACTCTTTGTGGTCGGTTTTGTTGAGCATCGACTCTTTGATGTAGGCGTTACCCATGTGATTTAGAAAGGTGATGTAGAGGTAGATACCTCGCTCCTTGCAGGCTGCGATCATGTAGTCCAACATATCGAGGTATAGCGTCTCGACCAACTCCCCTTTGGCCGTGGTGAAGTCGGCTGGGGTGAGGTGGCAGCGCACAACATCGACATCCATTCGTTGCAACTCGTCGAGGCTTTCGTCGGTTAGTTCGCGCAATGCTTCGGCTGTAAATGGTGTTCCCACGTGGCGCAGGCGCGAATTATACTCCCACGAAAGAGGTGTCTGTAGATTGACGCCCCACAGCTTCATCTCTTTGCCCGAAGGGAGGTAGAGAACTCCATTTTCGACATATACATAATCGTTTTGGCCCCCATTTGTCGAGGCTATTGCGGTGGCGGTCGAGGCGAGTAAAAGTGCCCAGATGAGTAGTTTTTTCATTGTTGTTATCTTTATGAGTTATTTTAACGTGTCATTGTGAGCCCCCTTATCGTCATTGCGGACCCTTTTACCGTCATTGCGGCCTACGAGCCGCAATCTCTATTCTTCGAGATCCTGAATCAAGTTCAGGATGACGACTTGGGTTTCAGGATGACGACTTGGGTTTCAGGATGACGACTTGGGTTTCAGAATGACGACTTGGGTTTCAGAATGACAAGTGGCGGTTTCATAGTTACAAAAAATTAATCATTACAAGAATCGCCTTCGAAGGCTTGGTCAAGCAGTTGCTGCTTGAAGCGTTTGGGCGAGACGCCGAAATATTTGCTAAAACATTTCGAGAAGTAGGAAAGGTTCTCGATTCCCACCTCGTACATCACCTCCGAGACGGTCAAGTCGCTCCGCTCGCGCATGAGTTGAGCGGCGCGTTTCATCCTGATGATCTTGATAAATTCGATTAGCGACTGCCCCGTCTGCTGCTTTACTTTGAGGTAAACTTGCTGGTGCGAGTAGCCAAATAGGCGGCATAGCTCGGGGATGTTCATCTCGTTGTTATCGATATTCTTTTCGATCACCTCGATTAGGCCATTGAGGAACTTATCCTCTTCGGACTCGCTCGAAGGGCTCTCCGATTCGGTGAGCATCGAGTTTACGTACTGCTTCTGCATGTCGACTTGCTTTTGGAGCAGCTTCTCGATACGTGTGGAGAGCAGGCGGGTGCTAAAAGGCTTGGTTATAAAGGCGTCGGCACCCACGTCGTAGCTCTTGATGCGCGACTCGTTGTCGACTTTGGCCGTGAGGATGATGATAGGGGTAAGCGAGGTGAGCACATTGCCTTTGATGGTGGAACAGAGCTCGTAGCCCGACATCTCGGGGAGCATCACATCGGTGATCACAAGGTCGATATGGTGCGAGCTGATGATCTTGAGACCCGCCTCGGCGCTATATGCTTTGAAGGTGATGTATTGCTTAGAGAGGCCACTTGCGATGTAGCTGCACAGATCGATGTTATCTTCCACGATCAAGATTCGGTAGCGCCCATTATCTTGGGTCTGGTCGTCGTCGGCCTCGTCGGCAGGTTGGTCGGAGATCACATCCATCGAGAGCGATATTGTCACGGTGGTGCCCAATCCCTCGACACTATCCAGGTCGATGTGGCCGTTGTGCAGCTCGACAAACTCCTTGACCAATTCCAAGCCGATGCCGCTACCTGGGGCGTTGATCTGCTTGTTGTTGTCGCCTTTGTAGAAGCGCTCGAAGATAAGTCCTAGCTCCTGCTGAGCGATTCCCACGCCGCTATCCTGCAAGATGAATTGCACCAAAGCCTTGCCTCCTTGGTTGTCGCCCACGTTAACTTTGAGCGAAATCGACCCTTGATTGGTGAATTTAAAGGCGTTGGAGAGGATGTTATTGAGCACCTTCTCGATCTTGTCGCGGTCGAATTGGGTGTTGAACTGCTTGACGTTTGCCTCGAAGGTGTAGTCCAAACCTTTGAGCTGCGCCTGCTCGCTAAAGAGCCCACACACCATCTCGGCGAAGCTGATGATGTTGCCTTCGATCATGCGAAGCGAGATCAAGTTGCTGTCGATCTCCTTGAGGTTGAGGATCTGGTTTATCAGGCGCAGAAGGCTCAAACCGTTCTGTTCCATCACCATCATTGCTGCTCGATGGTCGAAAGGTAGAGGTTGCGCGCGAGTTTAGAGCGGGTGTAGATGTTCGAGATCACCAACGCAACAATGCCCAAAGCTATAAGTAGGTAGATAATAATGGCCACCGTGCAGCTCCACCATGGCGAACGCACCACGATCTCCAACTCTGCCTGGCCCTCCTCCCACACGTCGTCGGAGTTAGCTCCGCGCAGTTTGAAGCGATATTTTCCTGCGGGCAGTTGGCTGTAACTAGCGTAGTTGTTGAGACCCGAAACCGTAGTCCACTGGCGGTCGTAACCGTCGAGTATGTAGGAATATTTATTGCTGAGCGGTGCCGAGAAATCTAGAAGCGAGAAATTTATCTTGATGCTGTTGTTCGAGTGGCTCAAAATGATCTTTTGGCAGTTTGTGATCGACTCTTTGAGGATTTGCTGGTTGTTATATTTGCGCCCTGGCAACACCTCTTCGCCGTGCATCTCAAGCGAGGAGATGACCGTATGTTTGTCGTTGGTGTCTTGGGTGATGTCGGCGGGATTGAAGGTGATAAAGCCATTGTTGCCACACACGTATAGTTGCCCATTGCGGCTGCAATAGGCCGTCGAGAAACGATCCACCATCGATGTGCGATAAAGGAACATATTGCCACTATCATCGCCCTTGAGCTTGACAATCATGTTGTTACCCGCCAACCAGAGGTTGCTATAATTATCTTCGACAAAGGCATTGATCTGTTCGGGGATGTTGACATTCTCGTACTTCACACCACTGGTAATGTTGTAGATCCCCTTATTTGTCGATAGGATAATGTTATTTTTCGAATCCACGTAGAGCATGTCGATGGTATTTGTCAAGATCTCGGGGTGGTAGTGCTGAGTGAAGGCCCCTTCGCGCGGATTATAACTGTAGAGATCCTTGCGCATTGCGATCCAAATATCACCATGGTGGTCGACAGCAAAGCACGTCAGGTCGAGATTCGAGAGCCCCGCAACCTCGGAGAAGGGAATATTGTCGAATTTTAGGCTCACCACACGGCCCCCAACCACCGTAGGGGTGATGATGCAGAGTCCGCGGTTGTGGTTGGTGATGATCTCGCCGTTGGGGCCCTCGATTATCCTATAGACATACTTGATGTTTATATCCATCGAGGCAGGAGGCACAACGTTGCGAAAGTCGCCATCTTGAAAGTATTGCAATCCGTTGTTGGTTCCCACCCAGATCACGCCATTTTGTTACATTAATATATAATAATTTTGTTTGTCGCAAAAACTTTAGAATCTGTTTAAGTTTTTCTCGCTATAATTGCTAAGAGAGATGTTGCTTTGATTTTCTCTCTTTGCATAAGGCGCATAGCCGTAGCTATGTAACGCAATGTAAAAAGAGAAAAGCGAACGCACCGATTAAGAGAGAGCAGAGACCAAATTTATTTGGGCTATGCCGAACGTAAGGGGTGAAGAGCCCAAAGGGCTCAAGTGACAGATCCTTAGCAAAATAGACGAAAGAAATTTAAACAGATTCACAAACCTAAAATATAACCACAACTATGAAAAATGTTTTTACAAAACTCTCTGTAGTGTTGCTCCTCGCAGCCGCAGTTGTAAGTTGTACGGAGTCGACCGACATCGACTTCACAGATAGCTCAGACGACGGTTCGTGCTTGGTTGGTGTGAGCGCTGACAACATGTTTACAGGTCACTACACCGCTGCCAATGGCTCGGGAGGCAAGTATAAGATGATGAACCGCTACTTCGCAAATGGCGACACCGATGCTGCTCCATCGAACGAATTCTACGAGTCGGGAGTCTTTGGTTACCTAGGCCAGGGCGCTGTTGTAGAGGATCTTATCGTCGAGAACTTCTACCTCCACCTCGGTATGGCTACTGGTTGGTATGCAGCCGACTACGGCTCTAACGCCCCATCATACTCTTTGCTTATCGCTCATGCGGTGGGTGCAACAATTCAAAATATCGAAATCACAGGTTCTGAGATCGATATCCACAAGGGATTCGGAACAAAGGGTGTATCGTTCGACGTTGTCAACAAAATCGCAGTGAGTCAACTCGTTGCTCGCGGCTTTGGAGTAAGCATCAATTCAACATACCCAGGTCTTGCAACAACTCACAACACACTGATCAAAGATTGTGCGATCACCAAGAGTGGCGACGTAGGTAAGATCCTCTCTGCCGACCAAACAACAGCAACTACAGGTTACTCAGCGTTGGGTTCTGTCTTGGGTGTTGGTTTGGGTTACGTCGAGGTTAATGGCTGTACATCGAACATCGAGATTGGCGACAAGGGTACTTGCGGAACTGGTGGTATCGGTGGCTACGGCGGTACCTATATCGACTGCCACTTCACTGGAGATATCTCGAAAGCTCCTATCTACGTGGGTGGTATCGTGGGATACTACGAAGTCTCGACTGCCGAGAATATCGTTTCGTGCTGCTCGTCGAGTGGAACAATCAGCTGGAGCGAATTCTTCGGTAACTACATCGGTATCATGGGTGGTATCGTGGGTCGTGTGGAGAACCTCTACACCCCAGGCGCAACAGCACTTATCGACCAATGTCACAGCTCTATGACCATCACCAACGACGGCCGTTCGACCTGCAACGCAGCATTTGGCGGTATCTTGGGTGGTATCAGCAACGCTGCAACCATACTCACGGTGAGCAACTGTTACTTCGAAGGTTCGCTCGAACTAAGCTCCACTTCGACCGTCGTTAAGGGTTCATTCCACACCGCAGCGGGCATCGTGGGCGAGTTCGTCGGAACCTCTAACTCTGAGACTCAATTTATGAATATCGAGAATTGCTACAGCGTGGGCGACATCGTGGGTGCTTACTCGGGAAGTTACTCGTTTATTCAAGCTACTATTCTAGGTCTTGCAACAACTTCGTGGCTTGCAAATGCCGATGTCTCGGCAAGCACGCTTTCGGATGGCAAGACAATCAAGAACTGCTTCGGTTTGGACACTTCGATGACCTCTTCGCAAACAGGCGTAGCGGTGCTCTGCTCAGATTATGTAGGCGCTTTTACCGACGAGAGTACAGGCAACGGCATCAAGACCGCAGCCGAGCTCAAAACAGCTTCGACCTTCGCCGAGTACGATACCTCAATCTGGAGCATCACAAATGGCTCATACCCAACTCTGATCAATAATCCTGCTCGGTAGTCGATAGGATTTCTAAAAATAATGAGGATGACTAATAAGTATTAATATTGTTAGAGATCGTCATTGCGGCCTACGAGCCGCAATGACGATATTCGCTAATTTTTCACTTATTAGTCACCCTCATTATTTTTCAGAAAAGCCGCTCTAACTATTCCGCGACTATCTCTGCATAAAGATCGTACTCCTCTACGGCGGTGATCTTCACCGTGTAGAATTCGCCCTCCTCTAAGTCGACATCCTCGGCCACGATCAGGATCTCGCAGTCGACATCAGCCGAATCGTATTCCGAACGGGCAACGTAGTAATCGCCTTGCAGTGAGTCTATTATAACGCGCAAACGATCGCCCAAGCGGCGTTGATTGTTTTCGAGCGAGATCTGGTTTTGTAGCATCATAATGCGCTCTACGCGCTCCTCTTTCACCTCGGCGGGAACGTCGTCGGTAAGCTCGTCGGCCGAGTAAGTGCCCTCCTCGGGCGAGTATGGGAATACCCCCAATCGTTCGAAGCGAACATCGCGTACAAATTGCATCAACTCCTCGAAATCCTCCTCGCTCTCGCCAGGGTAACCCACCAAAAGCGTGGTGCGCAACGCCAAATCGGGGATCGCCGCGCGTAACTTCTCGATGAGGGTGTAGGCCTCAGCCTTTGTGTGGCGACGCTTCATCGAGGTGAGCATCCTGTCGGATATGTGCTGGAAGGGAATATCGAGATATTTACATATTTTGCTCTGGCTGGCCATCACCTCGATCACCGAATCGGGGAAGCCCGTGGGGTATGCGTAGTGGAGGCGAATCCACTCGATGCCATCTACTTGGCAGAGCTTAGTGAGGAGCTCTGCTAGGGTGCGACGTTTGTATATGTCGACGCCATAATATGTTGTGTCTTGGGCAATTACAACTAGCTCCTTGACCCCTTTTGCCGCCAATGAAGCGGCCTCGGTGAGTAGCTCTTCCATCGGCACTGAGATGTGTCGACCACGAATTAGAGGTATGGCGCAGTAGCCGCACTTCCAGTCGCAACCCTCTGAAATCTTGAGGTATGCGTAGTGCTCGGGCGTAGTTAATATGCGCTCGGTCTCGAGCTCTTTGCGGTGCTCGCCACCTAGCTTTTCGATCACCGACGACCAATCCTTAACACCAAAATATTGGTCAACCTCGGGGATTTCATCGCGCAATTCGTCGGCGTAACGCTCCGAAAGGCAGCCCACGACGTACAATTCGTCGATAAGCCCATCCTCCTTAGCCTCAGCGGCTTGCAGGATCATGTCGATCGACTCTTCTTTCGCGTCGCCAATAAAGCCGCAGGTGTTGATAACTACAACCTGGGCATCTAAAGAGTCGCTGTCGAACTCTACATCGTAGCCCGCAGCCTCGGCTTGAGCCATGAGGTGCTCGGAATCGACAACATTTTTCGAGCAGCCGAGGGTTATAAAATTAATTTTTTTCATCGCCAAAAAGTGCATCTACAAAACTTTTGCTATCGAACATGCGCAATTGGTCGACCCCCTCGCCGATACCGATATAACGCACGGGGATGCTGAATTGGTCGCTGATGCCGATGACAACGCCGCCCTTGGCTGTGCCATCTAACTTGGTGACAGTAAGCGATGTAACCTGCGTAGCTTGGGTGAAGTGTTTCGCCTGCTCAAAGGCGTTTTGGCCTGTTGAACCGTCGAGCACCAACATCACTTCGTGGGGTGCATCGGGGATAACTTTGGCCATCACGTTGCGGATTTTGCTAAGCTCGTTCATCAGACCCACCTTGTTATGGAGTCGTCCCGCGGTGTCGATAAGTACCACGTCGGCACCATTTGCCACTGCCGATTTCAGCGTGTCGTAGGCCACCGAAGCGGGGTCGGAGCCCATATCTTGGCGAACCATGGTAGCACCTGCGCGGTCGGCCCACACCCCCAACTGCTCGATTGCAGCTGCGCGGAAGGTGTCGGCAGCACCGATATAAACTTTGCGGCCCGCTGCGGTGAGCTTCGCAGCTAACTTACCGATAGTTGTAGTTTTACCCACGCCGTTGACACCCACCACCATCATAACGTATGGCACGCCCGCCTTGACCTCGATACCAAAATCTTGAGTCGATGTGGAAGCATCTTCCAAAAGTTTGGTTACCTCGTCGCGAAGTATGCCTTGCAACTCACTTGTACCCAGGTATTTGTCTTGCGCAACACGCTTCTCGATATTGCGGATAATCTTCACGGTGGTATCTACGCCCACGTCGGATGTGATGAGCACCTCTTCCAGGTCGTCGAGTACATCGTCGTCGACTGTTGTGCGACCCGCAATGGCGCGACTTAGCTTCGAGAAGATACCGCTCTTGGTGCGTTCCAAGCCTTGGTTAAGTTCCTCTTGCTTAGTGCTATCTTTGCTCTCAGCATTGGATGTTACGTGAACCTCGGGTGAAGAAACCTCGGGTTGCTCACCACTATTTTTTTTCTTAAAAAGATCGAAAAATCCCATAGTTTTATATGTTTTTGAGATGCAAAGTTAGCAAAAAAAAGTTATTTCTGTTTACGTAGGAAACACTCGATGGTGTTTTCCATCAAGCAGCAGATGGTCATCGGACCCACACCACCAGGGACTGGGGTGATCACCGAAGCCTTGGGCTCGATGGCTGCGAAATCTACGTCGCCACAGAGTTTACCCGTCTCGGGATCGCGGTTGACACCCACGTCGATCACCACTGCGTTGGCACCAACCATCTCGGCAGTGACAAATTTAGGGCGACCAATGGCCACAACCAAAATCTCGGCCCCGCGCGTTACCTCGGCTAGATTCTTCGTGCGGCTGTGTGCTATCGTGACTGTTGCGTTCTCGTCGGTAAGTAGCTTAGCCACAGGTAGTCCCACGATGTTGCTGCGACCCACGACAACTGCCTTTTTGCCACTTATCTCGACCCCTGCCGCCTTCATCATCTTGATGATTCCTTTGGGAGTACAGGGCAAAGTGCACTCCTGTTTAGTCCAAAGTGAAGCCACGTTGAGCGGGTGGAAGCCATCGACATCCTTGCCCTTTTCGATCGCTGCGATCACCTTGTCCGAGTCGATATGACGTGGTAGAGGGAGCTGCACCAACACTCCGTCGACGCTATCGTCGCCGTTGAGTTGGTCGATGATCGTTAGAAGCTCCGCCTCGCTGATTGTCTCTTCGTGACGAATAGTGGTATTTTTTATACCCACCTCCTCTGAGGCTTTGGCCTTGCCGCGCACATACGAGACGCTTCCTGGGTCCTCGCCCACAAGAATCACAACCAAGTGGGGCACTCGCCCATACTTCGCTGGAAAATCCTTTACTTGATTGGCCATCTCTACCTTGAGCGATGCGGCCAACTCTTTACCGCTGATAATCATATATTTACCTATTTATTTACAATCGTTTTGCCATTACTTTATCGCCCAATGGCCAATGTCGGTGCGGTGGAAAAGTGCATCACACTCGATTTTTTCGACCTGAGCCAAGGCATCCGCCTGTGCCTCTTTAAGGTCGGCACCCTTACCAACCACGAGCATCACGCGGCCACCTGCGGTGACGATTTGCCCCTCTTTTTGGGCAGTTCCCATGTGGTATAACTGTCCCTCGACAGCATCCAAGTTGCCGATCACTGCTCCCGAAGCGTAGCTGCCTGGGTAGCCCTTCGAGGCCAAAACAATGCCCAAAGTTGCAAACTCGTGCCACTCGATCTCGATAGGTGTGCTGTCGACAATCGCCGAGAAAACATCGTAGATGTCGCTCTTCAAACGCGGCAAAACAACCTCGGTCTCGGGGTCGCCAAAGCGAGCGTTGAACTCGATAACTTTGATTCCGTTTGCCGTTTTGATCAAGCCTCCGTAGAGCACTCCACTAAAAGAGTAGCCTTCGTCGACCATCGCCGCAGCGGTTGGAATCATCACATTTTCAAGGGTATAAGCCTCGTCCTCGGCAGTGATAAATGGCACTGGCGAGTAGGCTCCCATGCCACCCGTGTTTGGCCCCATGTCGCCATCGTAGGCGCGTTTGTGGTCTTGCGCAACTGCCATCGGGTAGACCTCGCGGCCATCGACAAAGCACATAAATGAGAATTCGGGACCCTCTAAGAACTCCTCGATAACCACCTTGCCCTCGCCAAATTTGCTGTCGAGCAACATATCTTTAAGTGCCTCCTCGGCCTCCTCGATCGTTGTGGGGATCACCACGCCCTTGCCTGCCGCCAAGCCGTCGTACTTCAACACTGTGGGCAGCGAACCTTGCTTGACGTAAGCCAAGGCTTGCTCATACGAGGTGAAGGTTTCGAAAGCTGCCGTGGGGATCTGGTGGCGCTTCATAAGCTCCTTGGCGAACTCCTTGCTCGACTCGATCTGCGCCGCGGCTTTCGTTGGGCCAAAGATACGGCGACCATCGGCTTTGAAGAGGTCGACGACACCTGCCGCCAACGCAACCTCGGGACCCACAACGGTGAGGTCGATAGCGTTTTCTTGGGCAAACGCGAGTAGTTTTTCGATCTCTATCTCCTTGATTGCCACGCACTCAGCTTGAGCTGCGATTCCCGCATTGCCTGGCGCGCAGTAGATCTTCGAGACCTTAGTCGAGCGGCTCAGCGCATCGACAATTGCATGGCAGCGGCCTCCGCCACCTATAACTAAAACTTTCATAATTTTCTAGTGTTTGAAGTGGCGCATCGATGTGAATACCATTGCGATACCCTTTTTGTTTGCCATGTCGATCGAGTCTTGGTCGCGCATGCTACCGCCTGGTTGAACGATGGCATTAACGCCGTACTCAGCAGCCAAAGTGACACAGTCGTCGAATGGGAAGAAGCCATCGGAAGCCAAGACGATACCCTCGGCAACACCCTTAGCCTTAGCTTGGTTAAGTGCGATTTCGGCCGAACCGATGCGGTTCATCTGACCTGCGCCAACGCCCAAAGTTTGACCACCCTTCACGGCAACGATAGCATTCGATTTTACGTGTTTCACAACGCGCCATCCGAACTCCATATCCGAGAGTTGGCTCTCTGCGGGCTTCAACTCCGTAACAGCCATATCTAGTTTGATATCAACGGTATCTGTGTCGAGATCTTGAACCAACATACCACCGTTAACACTCACGTATTGTTGTGGTTTAGCCGAACTTTCACTCATATCGACCTGCAAAAGGCGCAGATTTTTCTTTGTTGTCAACACCGCAAGTGCCTCGGGAGTGAACGATGGAGCCATGATGATCTCCAAGAAAATTGGCTTCATAAGCTCGGCAACCTCAGCGGTAATCTCTTGATTTGTAGCTACAATGCCACCGAAGATACTAACGGTGTCGGCCTGGTAAGCCTTGGTCCATGCCTCAACGACATCTTTACCTGTCGCCGCGCCGCAAGGGTTCATGTGTTTTAGACCCACGCAGAAAGGAGCGTCAAATTCGCGAACGATGGCTAGTGCCGCATTGGCATCTTGGATATTGTTGTACGACAACTCCTTGCCACCCAACTGTTTAGCCGAAGTCAACGAGTAAGGAGTGCTCTCCATCGCCGCGAAGAACTTAGCCTCTTGGTGTGGATTTTCGCCGTAGCGGAGCGACTGTTTAAGGTCGAATTCGAGGAATAACTTCTCGTTCAAACCTGCATTTTTGCGCATGAAAGTCGAGATCATCATATCGTACTCTGCGGTGTGAGTATAAGCCTTAGCCGAGAGCTCGAAGCGAGTTTTAAGCTCGGTGTCGCCACCAGCCTTGATCTCGCCAACGATTTGAGCGTAGTCGGCAGGGTCGCAAACCACGGTCACCGAATTGAAATTTTTCGCTGCACTGCGGAGCATCGATGGGCCACCTATGTCGATGTTTTCGATAGCGTCGGCCAGTTCGACATTTGGCTTCGAGATAGCCTCGCGGAATGGGTAGAGGTTAACACACACAAGATCAATAAATTCGATGTTATTCTCGCGCAATGCCTCCAAGTGGCTCTCATCGTCGCGGCGAGCCAACAAACCACCATGTACGTTGGGGTGCAAGGTCTTTACACGTCCGTCGCAGATCTCGGGGAAACCCGTGATGTCGCTAATATTGATCACCTCGACTCCGCTCTCGGCGAGTAATTTCATTGTGCCACCCGTTGCGATAATCTCCCAACCTAGTGCCACCAACTCTTTTGCGAACTCCACAAGTCCGCTCTTGTCGCTTACGCTAAATAATGCTCTTTTCATATCTCTCTTTTTATTTTTTTAATACCTTGTTTACGCACTCAATGTAGAGCGGATGTTCCGCCTTGTGAACCAACTGCTCCAACTCCTCAATGCTCTGGCCCTCGTAACGAAAAGCCACTTGGTCGATGATCGCGCCACCGTCCAACTCCTCTTCGACGTAGTGGATGGTCACCCCAAAGAGCTTCACGCCATACTCCAACGCCTGCTCGATCGCCCTTGCCCCCTTAAATGCGGGCAGCAACGAAGGGTGGACATTGATAATCTTACCTCGGTAGGCACCCAAAAGCACCTCGCCCACAATACGCATGTAACCCGCCAAGCAGATCAGCGACACCTCTTCTTGTTGCAATCGCTCGACGATTACCCGCTCATATTCGCCTTTACTCTCGAAATTGCGAGGGTCGAGGTCGAGGGTTGCGATGCCCAAACTCTCGGCACGCGCGATAACTCTTGCCGCGGGTTTGTCGCAAACAAGTAGTGCAACCTGGGCCGCAATCCTCCCATCGAGACACGCCTTGGCTAATGCCTCGAAGTTTGTTCCATTGCCGCTCGCGAAGATTGCTATGCGCTTCATTTTGTACCTATATATTATATGATCTCCACAGCGCCCGCCTTGTCGGTGACACATCCGATGATGGATGCTCTCTGACCTGCTGCTGTGAGGATCTCGATTGCTTTTGCTGCCTCGGCCTGATCGAGAGCGATAACCATGCCCACACCCATGTTGAAGATGTTGAACATCTCGCGGTGAGCTACACCACCCTCGCGTTCCAAGAAGCGGAAGATGGGCAAAATTTCCCAGCTACCCTCTTTGATCTCGATTCCCATGTCGCTCTTAAGGATGCGGGGGATATTTTCGTCGAAACCGCCACCTGTGATGTGGCTAATACCGTGAACATCACACGCTTTGACAACTTCCAAAACAGGCTTTATGTAGATCATAGTTGGGGTCAAAAGCACCTCTCCCAGAGGCTTATCACCCAATTCAGGATATACCTTTTTAAGGTCGCTACCGCTGTCGGCAACGATCTTGCGCACTAGGCTAAAGCCGTTGGAGTGAACTCCGCTCGACGCAACACCGATCAACACGTCGCCCACCTTGACCTTCGAGCCATCGATAAGCTCCGACTTCTCCACTACGCCGCATGTGAAACCTGCGATGTCGTACTCGCCATCGGTGTACATGCCTGGCATCTCGGCAGTTTCGCCACCGATAAGTGCACAGCCCGATTGGCGGCAACCCTCGGCAACACCCGCAACGATAGCTTCGATCTTCGAGGGTTCGTTGTGACCCACAGCCACATAGTCCAAAAAGTAGAGTGGCTCGGCACCTTGAGCCAACACATCGTTGACACACATTGCCACAGCATCAATTCCTATTGTGTCGTGCTTATCCATCTGGAAAGCAAGTTTGAGCTTGGTACCCACGCCATCGGTGCCACTAACCAAGATTGGCTCTTTGACTCCAAGTGCCGAGAGGTCGAACATGCCGCCAAAAGCGCCAATGTTGCCCATGACTCCTAGTCGCGAAGTCGAAGTAACGTGCTTTTTGATACGTGCCACAACTTCGTAACCTGCTTCGAGGTTTACTCCTGCCTTTTCATAACTCTCTGCCATAACTATACTATATTTTTTTTATTTTAATATTATTTTTCTTGTCTGCTCCGTAAAGATCGGTAGGGTAGTCGCCCGTGAAGCAGGCTGTACACAACTCCTTGCGGTGAGCCGCCGTGAAGAGGTGTTTGGGGTTGAGGAAGACCAACGAGTCGGCCTCGATGTAGTCGCAAGCCTCTGCGGTTGACATGCGGAACGAGAGCAAGTTGTCTTGTTCCGAAGTGTCGACACCATAGAAACAGGGGTTGCGGTACTCGGGGCTAGCTATGCGCACGTGAACCTCGGTGGCACCTGCCTCTTTGAGCATTCGCACGATTCTCTTCGAGGTGGTTCCACGAACGATCGAATCGTCGAGGAGCGCCACGCGTTTGCCCGCTACGATACCTCTAACGGCCGAAAGCTTCATCCTCACACCCTTTTCGCGCATTGCTTGCGAGGGCTGGATAAAGGTGCGGCCGATATATTTGTTCTTGATGAGTCCCATCTCGTAGGGCTTTCCACTCGCCTCGGCGTAACCCATTGCAGCACTGAGCGATGAGTCGGGAACACCCACTACGATGTCGCACTGACATGGTGCTTGGTCCCACAACAACTTTCCAGTCTCCTTGCGGAAGGTGTGGACGTTGCAACCCTCGATATCCGAGTCGGGACGTGCGAAGTAGACATACTCCATAGCGCACATGTTGTAGTGGCGATATTGCGAGTAGAGCGTCGAGCGCAAGCCGTGGTGGTCGATCGAAACGATCTCGCCAGGTTCCACGTCGCGGATATACTCCGCCCCCACAACATCGAGCCCACAGGTTTCGCTACTAACCACATAACCATCGCCCAAGCGCCCAATTGAGAGCGGACGTAGGCCATATTTGTCGCGACACGCGTAGATGCGGTTCTCGGTCATAATCAAGAATGAGAATGCCCCCTCGATCATATTGAGCGCATCGACGATTGCAGAAATACGTTCCACGGTGCCCTTATCCTTTTTGATAAGGTGGGCCAACACTTCGCTGTCGGAGCTCGATTGGAACAGACTTCCGTTGTTCTCCAAGTAGCGGCGCAGCTGGTCGGAATTGACCAAGTTGCCGTTGTGTGCCATTGCAAAGTTTCCGCTGTTGTGGCGGAAGTAGAATGGTTGTATATTTTCGGTGGCATTGCCTCCCGAGGTGGAGTAGCGCACGTGACCAATCGAGATCGAACCTGGAAGCTTCTCCAACTTTGCTTCGTTGAAGACCTCCGAGACCAAACCATCGCCACGAACGCGGCTAAATTCTCCGTTTGTATCAACAGCTACAATACCGCAACTCTCTTGGCCGCGGTGTTGTAGTGTGTGGAGTCCATAATAGGTGAGCGATGCAGCGTCGGGAACTCCCCACACGCCGAACACGCCACACTCCTCGTGGATCTCTCTATCTGAAACTTGAGGCATCATTACTCTTCGAGCTTTTGAAGGCGTGCTAAAATCTCCTCGTATGCCTCGATAACCTTACCTAGGTCGCGACGGAAACGGTCTTTGTCCAACTTCTCGTTAGTTGACATATCCCAAAGGCGGCATGTGTCGGGTGAAACTTCGTCGGCCAAGATGATCTCGCCAGATGAGGTGCGACCAAACTCGATCTTGAAGTCGATAAGTGTGATGTTCATCTTAGCGAACATTGCAGAAAGTGCCTCGTTGATCTTAGCTGTCATGTCGTAGATCTGCGAAAGCTCCTCGTAGCTCAAAGCGCCAAGAGCCACTGCGTGGTGGTCGTTGATAAGTGGATCGCCCAACTCGTCGTTCTTGTAGCAGATGTCGTAGATCGTGTTCGAAGGTTTGGTACCCTCCTCCATTCCAAGGCGTTGAGCCATTGAACCAGCGATGATGTTGCGCACGATAACCTCGATTGGGATGATCTCTACGCGGCGGCACAATTGGTCGCGGTCGTTGAGAGTTTCAATGTAGTGGGTCTTGATACCTGCTTTGTGAAGTTGCTCGAAAATTATGGTTGAGATAGCGTTGTTGAGCTCACCTTTGTGCTCGATCGTAGCCTTCTTGATGTTGTTAAATGCAGTTGCTGCATCTTTGTAGTGGATTACGATTAGATCTTTGTCGTCTGTTAGAAAAACCTGTTTTGCTTTGCCCTCGTAGAGCATTTCTCCTTGTTTCATAATTATGAGTTTGTTTTATTATTTATTATTATACTATTTTTTGCGAAAGTAGTTCACAGCATTCTCGAATAGAGGTTGGCTCTTGTTGCCATCGATATTTTTGAACAAGTTCTCCTCGTAGCGCTCCGTGTGACCCATCTTACCCAGAATTCGACCATCCTTCGAGATTATTCCCTCGATAGCGTAAGAGGATCCATTGGGGTTGTATGGAGCTTGGGCGGTCACCTTGCCCTCTAGGTCGACGTATTGGAAGGCCACCTGCCCTGCGGCAAATAGTTCTTCGGCAAGCTCCTCGCTTACAACGAATTTACCTTCTCCGTGGCTAACGGCGATCGAGTGAATATCACCTAAGTTGAACGACGAAAGCCATGGCGACGAGAGTGTCGAGATGCGAGTCGAGGCGATCTGCGAGATGTGACGGTTAACGTCGTTGCGGAACAGAGTTGGCGATTGAGGTGTAACCATGCCCAAGCGGCCATAAGGCAACAATCCTGATTTTACCAACGCTTGGAATCCGTTGCAGATACCCAAGATCAACCCCTCGCGGTCGATAAGGCGATGAATCGCTGCTGTAACGTCGCGGTTGTTGAGCACCGTTGCGATAAATTTACCGCTTCCGTCGGGCTCGTCACCCGCCGAGAAACCACCACTAAGCATAAAGATGTGGCACTCATCGATCATCTCGACCATAGTTGCGATCGAGGCTAGAGTGTCCTCGCTGGTGAGGTTACAGAAAACCGACATGCGAGGCTCGGCACCCGCTTTGCGGAACGCCTTTGCGGTGTCGTAGTCGCAGTTGGTACCTGGGAAAACTGGGATGTAGACAATAGGAGTCTGCACCGCCTCGCCCGAGTAGGTAACCTTGCGCGCCTCAGTATCTTGAACCTTGACCGTAGCGTTGTTAACGCCCTTGTCGGGGTAGATCGTAGCGAAACGCTCGGTGTTGGCGCGCCATAACTCGTCGAGCGTAAAGCTCTCAGCATTGAAAGTAAGAGTCGCCTCCGAGATAGTCTCTCCGATAAGCTCTGCCGACTTGCTCTCGATGGGGGCCACGGCCTCCACCACGATCGAACCGTAGGCGTAGTTGAAGAGCTCCTCCTCGCTCATTGTCACCTTAGCACCGATCTGGTTACCAAAACTCATCTTCGAGACAGCCTCCGCAACACCACCAAAGCCTACGGCGTAGGCCGAAACCACACGTCCGCTCTCGATAAGAGCCGAAACTTGTGTGAAGAGCTCCTTGATTGCCGCCGTGTCGGGCATGCCATTTTCGAGTGGCGTGTGGCGCATAATATATAGGTGGTTACCCGCCGCCTTGAGATCGGTCGAGATTACCTTGCGTGCATCGACTGTTGTGATACCAAATGCCATAAGCATTGGTGGGACGTTGATGTCGTGGAATGTGCCGCTCATCGAGTCCTTACCTCCGATCGAAGGCAGTCCTAGTTCGAGCTGCATCTTAAGTGCTCCGAGCAGCGCTGCAAGGGGTTTACCCCACGACTTTTGGTCGGTCATGCGCTCGAAGTACTCCTGGTACGAGAAGCGCATAGAGTCGAAACGAGCTCCCGCAGCTACAACCTTGGCGCAAGCCTCAACAACGGCATAAGCTGCACCATGGTAGGGGCTCCAAGAGGTGATAAATGGGTTGTAGCCGTGAGCCATGATCGAGGCGGTAGAAGTCACCCCATCGGTCGGAAGCTTTTGCACCGAAACCTGAGTCTCGGAGTTTTGTGTGCGACCACCAAAGGGCATCAACACGGTCGAAGCTCCGATCGTAGAGTCGAACATCTCGACAAGACCGCGCTGCGAGGTGACGTTGTCGTCCTCCAAGTTGTTGATAACTCGCTCGCGAAGCGTTGCTCCCGCCACTGTGCGCTCGAATGGATTGCGCTCCTCTACAGCGCCCACCTTTGCCGAAGCGTAGTGTTTAGCACCTGCCGAATCGATAAATTCGCGCTTAAGGTCGACAACCAACTCCTCGCCGTAGAACATACGCATGCGGCCAAGGTCGGTCACATCGGCGATGTGTACCACCTCCAGATTCTCCTGGCGGCAATACTCCATAAATTGCTCTTTATCTTTGGCCTCGATGACAACCGACATACGCTCTTGCGATTCGCTAATTGCGATCTCGGTGGTGTTGAGTCCACTATATTTTGTCTTTACGCGGTCGAGGTAAATATCAAGTCCATCGGTAAGCTCACCGATAGCTACGCTCACACCGCCAGCACCAAAGTCGTTCGACTTCTTGATGAGGCGAGTAACCTCTGCACGGCGGAAAAGGCGCGAAATTTTGCGCTCCTCGGGGGCATTACCCTTCTGTACCTCGCTGCTGCACGTTTCGAGCGATTCGGTGGTGTGCTCCTTCGACGAACCTGTAGCTCCACCAACGCCATCGCGACCTGTTCTACCGCCAAACATCAAAACGATGTCGCCCGCTTCGGGACGCTCGCGGCGAACGCTGTCGGCCTTAACGGCACCAACCACGGCACCGACCTCCAATCGTTTGGCAACGTAGTCGGGGTGGTAGATCTCGCGTAAGTGGGTGGTAGCCAAACCAATCTGGTTTCCGTAGCTCGAATATCCTGCTGCCGCCTTGTGGCTGATGATACGTTGGGGGAGTTTTCCCTCCATCGTCTCGCTCACAGGGGCGTAGATGTTGCCCGCACCTGTCACGCGCATAGCTTGGTAGACGTAGCTACGACCCGACAATGGGTCGCGGATAGCGCCGCCCAAACAGGTCGATGCACCTCCAAAGGGTTCGATCTCGGTGGGGTGGTTGTGGGTCTCGTTCTTGAATTGAAGGAGCCACTTTTCGCTCGCTCCATCCACGTCGACATCGACAAAGATCGAACATGCGTTGTTCTCCTCGCTCACCTCCATATCCTCCAAAAGTCCTTTGTGGCGCAGGTAGCGGGCTCCAACAGTTGCCAAATCCATAAGGCAAATATCTTTGTGCTCGCGACCCATCTCGCGACGGATGGTGAGGTATGCTGCGATCGACGAGTCAATATCTTCTTTGATGAACGACTCCTCGACCTGAATATCCTCTAGTTGCGAGGTGAATGTGGTGTGGCGGCAGTGGTCTGACCAATATGTGTCTAAGATACAAAGCTCTGTAGAGTGTGGCTCGCGCCCCTCGGCCTTGAAGTATTCGCGAACAACGCGCAAGTCGTCGGCATTCATCGCCAACCCCATTTCGCGGCAGTATGGTGCCAACTCATCGTCGCCCATCGCCGTGAAACCGTCGAGCACTGCGGCTGGGATAACCTCGGCTTGTTCCAGGTCGCTGAGTTGCGAAAGATCTTTCTCGCGCGACTCCACAGCGTTGATCGAGTAGCGTTTGATACGCTCCACATCCGCGTCGCTAACCTCGTCACTAAGAAGAATAATGCGCGAAGATTTGATGCTCACCTGCGCGGTGGGCTCCAACAACTTAACACAGTCGACAGCCGAAGCTGCACGCTGGTCGAATTGACCTGGTAGGAACTCGATAGCGATAACTTTCATCCCCTCCGTGTCCAAAGTGTCGACAACAGCGTCGGTCACCGTTTCACCAAAAACGCCGTAGCGGCTACGCTCCAAGAGCTCGGGCGAGAATCCAAATAGGTCGTAGACACATACGTGGCGCAGACTCTTAATCGAAAGGTTGAGGTTGGTCTCCAATTCGTGGCGAAGGCTCTGGGCCTCGATGCAGAATTGCGGCTTTTTCTCTACAAATATGCGATAGTTACTCATTAATATATTGTTGTTATAATTTATACAAATTTTTCTTGCCACTTCTCCGTGTAGCTCTGGTGGTCGATCCCTACAAATGTGATGTGTCCCATCTTGCGCTTGGGTTTGCTCACATCCTTGCCGTAGATGTGCACGTGGCAACCCTCTACTGCGCCTTGCTGCTCGATGCTTTGCGCCGCTTCGAGATCCTCGCCCAAGATATTTTTCATGATGGTAGGTGCCACCAGCTCGGGCTCTTGGAGCGGCATATCTAAAAGGTAGCGCACCAATTCGGTGAATTGCGATGTGGTGCAACCCTCGATGGTGTAGTGCCCCGAGTTGTGTGGGCGGGGTGCCATCTCGTTGAAAATCACCTCGTCACCCTTTACGAAGTACTCGATTGCCAAGATCCCGCGGTAGTCGCACTCCTCCATAAAACGTTTGCTCTGTTCCTGGGCCTTGCGCTGCAAAGCGGGTGAGAGAGTGGCGGGAACTATCGAGAGGTCGAGGATCCCCTGGCGGTGGATGTTACGACCGATGGGGAAAACTACGCTTTGCTGCTCGGCGCGCACGGTGATGGTCGAGATCTCGAAATCGTAGGCTACAAACTCTTCGAGGATGCAGGGCACCGCCAAAAGTGGAAGAGCCTTAGTTACATCCTCCGCCGAGCGGATAAGTGCCTGACCATGACCATCGTAGCCCAAAGTGCGAGTCTTAAGGACGCAAGGGATACCGATCGCATCGATCGCCTTAAGAAGCGATGCCTTGTCGTCCACCGCGGCAAATTTGGGGGTTAGCAAGCCGTGAGACTTAGCTTGGTTCTTCTCGCGCAGACGATCCTGCGAGTCGAGCAGTTGGGTGTAGCCTTGTTTGATATTATATTTTTCGCAGAGGGGGATAAGCACCTCGGCGGGGATATTTTCGAATTCGTAGGTCACCACATCGCAACGCTTACAGAGCTCTTCAAGCGCCTGGGCATCGTCGAAGGGTGCCACAACAAAGTCGTCGGTAACCTTAAAAGCGGGCGAGGCTGCCACGGGGTCGTAGGCGATGGTCTTAGCACCCAAAGCTTTGGCCGCTTGTGCGATCATCATTCCCAGTTGGCCTGCCCCTATAATTCCTATTGTTTTCATCAATTGCCTAAAAGTTCTCTTTATGCTAAATAAACGTTAAATTTCGGCTGCAAGTACATCGGCGGTCTGCTTTGCGCGGAAAGCATCGTATTTCGCGCGTAGATCCTCGTCGGCAAGTGCCAGGATCGAGATGGCGATAAGTGCCGCATTCTTCGCTCCGTTGATTGCGGTGGTAGCCACAGGAACTCCCGCGGGCATCTGTACGATCGAAAGCAAAGAGTCCAAACCGTTGAGTGCGCGCGATTTGACTGGCACGCCAATGACGGGCAGTGGAGTCATCGAAGCCACCATGCCTGGCAAGTGAGCAGCACCGCCCGCACCTGCGATAATCACTTCGAGGCCACGATCGCGGGCGCTTTTTGCATATTCGACCAAGAGGTCGGGGGTGCGGTGAGCGCTGACAACACGCTTTTCAAACTCAACTCCAAATGCCTGAAGGGTCTCCACGGCTGCCGACATCACTTCGTAGTCGCTTGTAGAGCCCATTATAATTCCAACTTTCATTTTATATAAAATTAAAAAATCCGCCATAACACCATTGCGTGTCATAGCGGAGACTATCTATTCGGTTTTTAACAATTTGTTTTTGTGTGCACCACAAAAAATCGACTCGTAAGAGTGCATACACATACTTTGATGGCGCAAATAAGATTGTCGTTTACTCAACGACTTAGAGTTATAAAAAACCCCACATTTATCTATGTTGCTGCATTTTAGCATTTGCGTAAAACATTCTTAGAATTTCGACCACAAAGATACAAAAAATATTTTATTTAGTTCTCATATAATTATAATTAGTTATTAACATTATTTAACAATTTTTTCGACCCACCGCCTAGCGATATTTGGCACGCGAATTGCCAGAAAAATTTTAGAAACAAAATAAAAATGCTATGAAAAAAATCTTACTTCTATCGCTGCTTGCCTTTTTAGTTACACTCTTTATCGGCTGCTCGAAACCCACAAAGTGGACCCAAGTGCAACGCGACGAGTTTATCACCTCGCTCGATCCCTACCGCGATATGATCTACCTAAACGAATTCAACGACGGCGAATTTGTGATCTTCACCACCTCTCTGAGCTCGGGGCTCGAAGTGGCCTACCCTGTCTACACCGAATTTGTCGTGATGCCCGCACTTAGCGACACTCTCGATATGTGGGTCGTAGAGTCGATAGTCGAACAACTAGACACCGACGCTTCGAACATGCGCTACCTCTACCCCTACCGCTCGCTGGTGATGCAAGGGGTGCTACCCTCGGGGCTCGACCACACCGCGCGCAACAATTTCTATCGCTGCCTTGCACAAAAGGTCAATGCGCACTTTTCGTCGATCGAAACATTCTTCTACGCGGTGATCACCAACAGCATCGAACCAAATCTAATCGCAACAATGCAGAGCGAATGCGCCACCGACCTCTTCGATTTCACAAGGCAAGAGGTGGAACTTACCATTGAGGCGAATAATTAACAAAATCATAATGCGTTGATTGCCTGGATTCTACCAACTACGCGAGATATTATTGCGAAAAAAATTGCGAAAAAAAGTTTGGATTTACAATTTTTTTGTATCTTTGCACTCACAATTAGTTCAGCTAAGCGGATGTGGTGTAATTGGTAGCCACGCTAGACTTAGGATCTAGTGCTGAGAGGCGTGGGGGTTCGAGTCCCTTCATCCGCACTAACGACAACTTGGAATCTTCTGAGTTGTCGTTTTTTTGTGCCTTTTTACCTTAAGGTCACGGCGAGCCATATAACAAAAAAAACGTCTCGGAGATCGAGACGTTTGTAGTAGTGGATAGGGGATTCGAACCCCTATGTCCTGCGTGAGAGGCAGGTATCCTAGCCCTTAGATGAATCCACCGTTTCATTTTGGTTGTGCAAAGGTAGTGTATTTTTTTTGTATTTGCAAATTTTTAAATGCAAAAAAAGATATTTTTATTTTTCCACCCCACCCAATACACAATATATAATTAGAGCGGTCGAGGATAACTAGCACTTTATTAGGTGTTTGTAGTCGCATAACTGACTCAAGTTTCGCAAGTAATCAAACATTTCACCCAAAGGTAAAAAAAGCAGCATAGGGATTTCCGTATCTCACGGAAAATGAGTATATTAGTAGTCGCA